>SFDE01000019.1 GCA_004558805.1 Faecalibacterium prausnitzii
CCGCCGGGAAGAAAGGATGAAAGAATGAGCGATTAGAATATAGTAAGGGAAAAGGCAAGGGTAGCAAAAGCAAAGAATCCGAAAGACTTCCCTTATAGCGTACAAGCGGAATTTTTAGGAATATCAATCACATCTTTGTATAACTGGATGAATGAGCAATACAATTTAAGGTCAGACAAAGCAACAGCCTTTGAAAGCTGGCTAGATGATATTTTAGAATAAAAGGATTAAGAACGATGGAAACAGTACCAAATCAGAAAGTTGTTTAGATTCAAAAGGAAAAAGTAGGAAAGAACAATCTGTATGCTGTAATCAGTTTGAAAGGGATTGATGAAGCGGCAACGCTGCCCAAAACCGCCTTTAAGCTATGGATGTATCTGGTGAAAAATCAGGACAAGTATTCTTTTGCGCTGTCCTGTAAAGATTTTTGCAGATGGGCAGGCGTATCAAAGAACACCTATGAAACAGCGGTGAAAGAACTGATAGAGCGCAGCTATCTAGTACGGAAAGAAGAAGGAAGCAATGTTTACATCTTTTATGAGATGCCGCAGAATGATGAAGTGATTATGATTAAAAACCCGGCGGGCAGCGTATCAGAGAAGCAAGCTTTTTGCTTTTGATTGAATGCGTGTAGCAAAAATTGAAAAGAGTGTATTAGATTTTAAGAAAAGCTGTAAAAGGTTTTGATACAGAAATACTATACTAATACAGAGTTATATTATATATGACGGAAAGGAAACACCTAAATGAGAACAAATACCGATGCAGTGAACATTTACAGACTTTAGAAAGCAATCCAGACAGTGGAGGTAGACTCAAATCACTCCGCAGATGCGATTAGAGATTATTATAGACTAGGAGAAAGCACCGCAGAAAGCCAGATGATGCAGCAGTTCTTTGAAGGTAAGTTTATTTTTAGCATTGAACAGTTAGAACAGTGTATTAAAGATGCGATTGAAGAATCATTTAAGGGAGCCGATAAGAAGCTGGAACATGTTGCACAGAACGCATTAGATAAGATGATACAGTCTTTATGACGCTAGAATATTGACAATCAGCGTGTTTTCTGATATTCTATTGTACAGAAATTCGTTTCCAGCTGATGGAAAGATTACTGAAACATCTACTAGAGCAATCAATAGGTCAAGACGATAAAAATCAGTTGGTCGGTTTTGAAAAACAACTAAATAACGCTAAAAATAAGCTGGTGTGGCGCAATGGCAGCGCAACTGATTTGTAATCAGTGGGTTGCAGGTTCAACTCCTGTCACCAGCTCCAAGAAAAATCCTGCGATATACCGTTAAAATAACGGCGTGTATCGTGGGATTTTTGCTTTTGTATGCGCTGCAAAATGCCCGAAAAGTGCGACAAATTCAGGAAAAGCCCGTTTTGAGCAACTGTGTGCGCCTTTGTTCTGTGTGCTCCGCCTGTATCCGTTGTGCAGCGAGCTGCCACCAGAGCCAAAAAACGAAATTAGTTGTTGACAAGCAGCGAATTCGGTGTTATCATATACGGGCGGTCTGCATGACTTACAAAAAGAATATGGGCGTGTTCCCGAGTGGCCAATGGGGACAGACTGTAAATCTGCTGCTTTCAGCTTCGGTGGTTCGAATCCACCCGCGCCCACCAAGATAAAACACCTAGAAACGTAAGTTTTTAGGTGTTTTTCTTTTGCTGTAACCCACTATCAAACCCACTTTTTTCTCTACATAAAAATAAGAGCCGCAGCTCCGTGCAACGGGAACTGCGGCTCTTGTCATGTATGGGGGTCAGTGCACCGACTTCTTCAGGCGGTCAAAGGTCTTGTCTGCTTCCAGTGCGGCGGCGGTGAAAGAGTTATTCTTCCACCATGCGATCAGGGAGGTCACGGTCGTGATCCCCGCCGTGACCAGCTGCTCCAGCTGGTCGGACTGGATGGGCAGCAGGGGCTTGCCGCAGGCGCTGAGCAGCTGGTTGGTCAGTGCCAGTGCCAGCACCGCCGTGCGGGCGATGGTACCGGCGGAGATGCTGCGGTCGTTGGTATAGATATGTGCGTTCATGTCAGTTCCTCACTTTCTCATGGTCTTCTAAATCGGCGATGCGGTGGTTTGCCACCCGCATCTGTTCTTCCAGGACGGGGACCCGGCGGGCGAAGTTGTTGTGCTCCCGCACCTCCCGGGTCAGCTCCTCCAGTTTGGTGTCGGTCACTGCCTGACTGCGGCTGTTGGCGATGAGCACCCCCAGCAGGGTCACTGCTCCGGCAATGACGGCGGACGCTATGCTTTCCATGGTGTCACCCCTTCCACCGGCTCTTGGCGGGGCGGGTGTCCACGTGGACCCAGCCGGTGGGGCGTCCGGACCGGACCGGGTACCGCCCGATGCCGCCGGTGTCCGGCAGCAGCTTCTCGGCGTAGGCGGCAAGCTGCTCCATGGTCACCCCTACCACCCGGATGTCTGCCGCCCTGCCGTAGCAGTGCTGGCTGTATGCCGCGCCGCCCACCGCCTTGTTGTGGGCGGCGGTACGATAGGCGGAGGTGATGACCACCGGCTTGCCAAAGTGGTCCCGGATGCTTTGCAGCACCTGCACAAGCCGGGTGTCGATAAACACCGGGTCAGAGCCGTCCCGGCAGGCAAACTCCCGCACCGTAAAATTGGCACTGAGCCGCCTGCCGCCGTCCTTGGCAAGGGAGTAGGCTTCCAGTGCCATTTATACCTCCTCCTGCTTTGCTGCCAGCAGTTCGGTGAGCTTTTTGTATTCGTCCTCGGTGAGGCGGTCGGCGGCGTAGAAGATGTCCAGTTTCTTCTGCATACCGGTGATCTTGCCCCGGGCGATCATGCGTTCACAGGTGTTGTACAGTTCCATAGTTTTGTCCTTTCCGGGGCAGTGCCCCATCTCAAATGGTTATCATCCTCTTGGTAGAGAGGTCATTCCGTCACTCCCAGCTCCAGCAGGGTCAGGCGGTATTCGTGGTCCAGCTGCAGGCTGTCGGTGTCGGTCTGGGCAGCTTCCAGCTTTGCCAGCCGGTCCGCCGGGGTGGGGGCAGGGGGTTCCGGCTCCGGCAGGGTGCCGTCCTCGGTGACGGTGTAGCCGTCGGCGCCGTCCTCAATGGTCCACAGGGTGTCGCCGGGCTTTGCGGCGGCGTTGTGGGCGTTGGCGGCGCTGCTGGCAGCGGTCTGTGCCTGCTGCCGGGCGGTGTCTGCCGCCCCCGCACTGGTCTGTGCCGCCTGCGCACTGGTGGCGGCGGCGGTCTGGCTCCGGGCAGCGGCGTCTGCGCTTTTGGCGGCTGCCTCCACGCTGGCGGTCATGCCGGAGGCGCTGTTGGCAGCGTCCTGGGCTGCCTGCTGGGCGCTGGCGGCGCTGTTGGCGGCAGCGCTGGCACTGCCCGCTGCGGCGGTCTGGCTGGATGCAGCGGCGCTCTGGCTCCGGTCGGCGGCTTGGGCGGCGCTGGTCGCCTGCTCCTCCAGTGCATTGATCCGTGCCTGCGCCTGCTGCAGCAGCTGGGCGGTGGGGATGCCGGTGACCCCGTCCCGCATGACCCCGCACAGGCTCTCGTCCAGCCGGGTGTCGGTGATATCCCCGGGCTGCACCGTGACGCTGCCTGCGGGGCGGCGGACCTGTGCCAGACACAGATCGTACACCAGACTGGTGCGGGTGATCTCCGGGGGCGTGGGGCTGCTGGCTGCTGCCCCGGTAAGCACCTGCAGGGTGGTGCTGCGCTTAGCGGCGTCGTACCGCAGCACGATGCGGTCGATGCGGGGGCGGGTGCCGTCCGCAAGGGGCAGGGTGAGGGTGTCCGGGTCCCGCTTGCAGATGCTGTACCCGGCAAACCGCTCCGGGCGCACCCAGCCCAGACCCGCCGACACGGTGACGGTCATGCCACCGGCGGCGGTGACGGCAAAGTCCTCCTCGGCGCTGTAGACTCCGCTTTGCCGGGGTGCGGCGTAGGCGGCAGCATCGGCGGCGTCGTAGTCTATGCCGTTGAGGGGGTAGGTAGTGATCTCGCTCAAAAACTCATCTCCTTACAGTTTGCGCCAGACCGGGGACCCCAGCCGCACGGTGCGGGTGGTGGCGTCCTTCTGGCTTTGGGTGATGACCTCTGCCACCCGGACGGTGGCGGTGTAGCCCAGCTGAGGCACCGACACCTGCGCCACGTCTCCGGGATGCAAACCCTCGGCGTCCAGCGTCAGCTCTATACTGCCGGTGCGCAGCTGCTCCAGCAGCTTGTTGGTGCCCCGGTCCATGAGCCGCTCCAGATAGGCTTGGCTCTTGGTGGTCTCGCCCTTATCCTCGTCGGGCTGGATGTCCCGGGCGTCCACGTACATCTCCCGGCGCTGGGTGCCGGTGGTGTCGGTGAGTCCCACGGTGACGGTGGCACGGCTTTCGCCTTCGCCTGCACCCTGCACCACCGCCACGTTGGCGTAGTCGCTGTCCCCAAACGCCCATGCCGCCCCCTGCAGGTTGCCCCACTTGGTGGCGTAGCGGTTGTTGGGGTCCGCCGTGGGGCGGTAGACCTCAAACAGCAGGCGCTTGTCGGCGTTTTTGCCCGCCAGCCGCAGCCGGAAACCCAGATCGCAGGCGGCGGCAATGGTCATCAGGTAGTCCATGATGCTGCCGCCGGAGGTCTGGGCGGTGTAGGTGGTGTCAAAACCCACCGGCTCCCCCAGCTCCAGCCGGTCCCATGGCTCCATCTCCGCCACAAGGCGGCGCATGGCGGCTTCGGCGTTCTCGTTTTTCACGATGGAGGTACAAGCTCGCTTCGAGAAGATCCACGTCCCCGGGAAGCCGGTAACCACAAGGTTTGCGTCCGGATTCTCGTTGGAGCGGTGACAGATGCGCATGGGCACATCGCTGTCACTGCGGCGCAGCCACCGTCCCTCCCGCAGCAGGGCAAGGTTTTCCGCCGTGGGGCGCACCTCCAGCGTAAACTCCCCCTCGGTGTTGTAGGGCTCGTCCCAGTAAAGGCTCACCCACACCTCGATACAGCCCAGCCGGGCAAGGGTGTGTTCGTCCAGTACGTCCAGGGTCATGGCATCGCCTCCGGCAGGATACCGGTCACCGTGGGGTAAAAGGTGACGGTGATCCGCAGATTATCCCCGTTGGTGTCCGCCTGCGCCGCCAGCAGGTTGTCCCCCGGAGGCAGCTCCAGCAGGTCGCTGTCCTCGTCCAGCAGGGCAAAGATGTTTTCCTCCGCCCCTGCCCGGGTGCGCTTGACCGCCAGTTTGTCGGTGGTGGTGCGGTACACCTCGATGACCTCTCCGGGGGCAAGGGTGGTCAGCAGCCGCAGCTGCTGCCCGGTAAGGACGTTGCGGACCCCGGGGTTCACCACGGCGGCGTCGCTTTGCAGGGTGGCGGTAAAGGGCACCGGCAGCGCCCCGGGGTTATAGGCATTGAGCCAGCCGGTGGAGGTGCGGACACCAAACCGGTGGGGCTGGCTGTAGTTGACCGGGAACCGGAAGACGGGGGTGTAGCCGCCCAGAACATAGCTCCGGGCGGTCAGACTGTACCAGAAAGGCTTGGGGAAGAACAGCATAAAGTCCAGCACCGGGTAGGGGTGGATGCTTTTGGTGTAGGGGGTCTTGGCAAGGACGAACCGTGCCATATAGGCATCCCCAAAGTACAGCACCCCGGCGGTAAAGTAAGGCAGCTTTGCCAGCAGCAGGGCGGCAGCGGCGTCCCCCTGTTCGCCCCAGCAGTGGACCGTGATCTCCCGGCTCACCCCCGCCACGGTCTGCAGCTCCACGGTCTCGCCGATCTGGTTGACCCCCTGCGCCTTTTGCAGGTCCACGTCCACCCCGTTGAGGGGGTCCATGGTGTAGGGCAGCTGGTAATCCCAGCCCAGGTCCAGAGCGGCACCGGCATCGGTGACCAGCCGCAGGTGATCTTTACGCAAAGGCATCCGGATGCCCTCCTTTCATCGCTTGTGCCCCTTGGCACGGTCCGCCTCCCACCGGGTCTCCCGGGCGAGGTCCGCCGCTGTCTGTGCCTTGGAGTAGATGTACTGGTTGACGGTGGTATCCCCCTCCCGGCGGTAGCTGTTGGCGGCTGCGGCGATCTGTGCGGTGCCACTGGCTGCCACAGTGCGGGACACCGCCATGTTGTCCGACAGCACCAGAGTATCCGCCTTGCGCACCATCTGTGCCAGCTTGCTGTTGGCGGCGAGCAGGGCGGCGGTGTTTGCCTCCACAGCGTCGGTCAGGTCTTTGTCCGGGGTGGGGGTACCGGGGCTGCCGGTGCCGGGGCTGCTGCCACCGCTGCCGGAGCCGGATCCCGGGGCAGGATCGGGGTCGGCAGCTGCCTGCTTTTTGCGCTCCGCCTGCCGTGCCTTGCGGTCGGCGGCGATCTTGTCGGCGTAGTCCCAGGCGGGGTTGGAGATGTAGTCCACCTGCCCGCCCCAGAGCTTTGCCACCAGATTGTACACCCCGATGAGCCCGTTGATGAGCAGCACAAAGCCTTCGATGCCCGCCGCCACGATCCGCAGCAAGCCCTCAAAGATGTAGCTCATAAAATCCTCGACACCTGCCCAGACGGACTGGAACCCAGCAGCCACCTCCTTGTTTTTGCCGCTAAAGTTCAGCAGTGCCCCCACCAGCATCCCGATCAGGGAGATCACCAGCAGGATGGGGTTTGCCTCCATGGCAAGGTTCAGGGCAGTCTGTCCGCCGGTGGCGGCGGCAGCCGCAGGCACGAACTTTGCCACCAGACCCATTGCCAGCTGGCTCAGGTTGCCCAGCACGCCGTTCAAAGCGCTGCCCAGCTGGTCCAGTGCTCCCATGGCAAGGGCGGTGATCTGCTCCTGCTGCTTTTGGGTGCACGCATGCCAGAAGTAGGACGCCGCCCACAGCCCCAGACTTTCCAGATCGCCGTTTTTCAGGGCGGTGGCAAGGGTCTTGACCGCCCCCAGTGCGTCGGTCTGGATGTCGGACCGGATCTGCTCCCAGCCCTCAGTAAGCTTTGTACGGAGCTGGGTGGTCAGCATCTCTCCGGCGCTGGCGTACTGGGGTCCGGCGTCCTCGATGGTCTTGCTGACAGTCTTGGTGCCATCGGCGGCGATGGTGGTGACCCCGTCCACCAGCCGGGTAGCGGTGTCGGTGACGGACGCCACCACCGTTTCGGCGGCGTCCTTGACCTTGGCGGTGCCCCTGGCAAGACCCTGTGCCAGACCTTTGCAGGTATTTACACCGATCTCGTCAAAGACCTTGGAGGGCGAGTGGATGCCCAACGCCTTTTTGGCGATGTCCGGCAGCAGGTCCACCAGACCCTTTACCTTGGCAAGCAGCCCGTTCCAGCCGGACTTGATGCCCTCCCACAAGCCCTTGACGATGTTGGTGCCGATGTTGCCCCACTGGCTGTAGCTGCCGTCCCAGACGCCCACCAGCTTTGCCACCATCGCCAGCGCAGCCTCCCCCAGCGTGGCGATCCCGTGGAGCAGACCGTTGACCAGTGCTTCCAGCAGGTCACCGCCGCAACGGAGGAGATCCGGGGCACGCTTGAGCAGTGCGCCCGCAAAGCTTGCGATCAGCTGCCCTGCAGCAGTGATGAGGGCGGGCAGGTTGTTGACGATGCCGGTGATCAGGCTTTCGACAAGCCGGATGCCACCGTCCACGATCTGATCTGCGTGCTGGTCCAGATATTTGACCAGATTGATCACGATACCGGTCGCACTGCTGAGCAGGACCGGAATGTTCTGTGCGACGCCCTGCACCAGTGCTTCCAGCATCTGCCCGCCGGTGGACAGGATGGCGGGCATGGCGGTGGTCAGCTTCTGGGTCAGGGTGGTCACGATCTCCACCCCGCTGGCGGCAAGGTCCGGCAGCCTTGCGGCAATGCCACAGGCAAGGCTGGCAAGGATGTCCCCGGCGGCGGCAAGCATCGCCTCCGGTCCGCCCTCGGACAAAGCGGAGGTCAGGGTGGTCAGGCAGTCGGTGCCCCACTGGGCGGCGTCACCGAGGGACGGCTCCAGCTGCTCATACAGGGTGATGCCCAGATTCTGGGCGGCGGTCTGCAGGCTGTCCACCCGGTGCTGCAGGGTATCCGTCATGGTGGCATAGGCGGCTTCGGTGGCACCGGTGCTGTGCTGCATCTGGTCCAGCACAGCATTGAACCGGTCTGCGCCGCTGTTGGCAAGCGACAATGCGCCGGTGCCTGCCTCCACACTGGACCACAGCCCTGCAAAGGCGGTACTGTTGCCGCCCACGCTGTCGTAGAGGATCTGCAGCACATCCCCCAGACTCTTGCCCTCGGCGTTCAGCTGGGCAAAGCTTTTGCCGGTCTCAGCCTGCAAAATTTTGCCCACCTTGGACCCGGCACTGCCCAGCTCGTTGAGCATGCTCTTGGTGTAGGTGGTCGCTTCGGCGGTGGCAATGCCGTTGGCGGTCATGACTGCAAGAGTGCCGGACAGGTTTTCCACACTGACGTTGTAGGCGGCGGCAAGGGGAATGACACGCCCCATGCTGGACGCCAGCTCGTCCACGCTGGTCTTGCCCAGATTCTGGGTAGTCAGCAGCACGTCCGAAACATGGTCCGCCTGATCGGCACTCATGCCGTAGGCGTTCAGGGCGGTGGTCAGGATATCCACCGCCGCACTGCTGGAGGTAAAGCCTGCTGCGGCAAGCTTTGCGGCTTTGCCCGCAAAGGCAACGGCGTCGGTGGTGTCCTGTCCGGCGCTGATCGCCTGATATGCCGCCTCGGCAATGTCTGCGGCGGCAATGCCCATATCGGTGGAGGTAGCAAGCACCTGTCGGCTCAGATCCTCCACGGACAGCTTGCCGGCATCGGCAATGGTCCCCACCTTTGCAAGGGAGGTCTCAAATGCGGCACCGATGTTTACAGACGCCTTTACAAGCCCCGCCATCTGGCTTGTTGCGGACTGTACAAGGTCCGCAATGAGGCTGCCCGCCGCCACGGACATGGCACTCAAGCCCTTGTTAAAGCCGCTGGTGTCCAGCCGGGTATCGCCGGTAATGCTGAAGTCTGCCAATGTGTCCACCTCTCCTTCGGAGCACGGGCACAAAGGGCACAGGCTGTTACAACTTGATCTCTACTTCCCGCTTACAGGCAGGGTTCTTGCATTTTACCCACACGCCCCGGGCAGCGGCTGCGGGAGCCGCCCACACCGGCAGCGCCCTGCCGCAGACCGGGCAGGGCACCGGGGCACGGTCAGCGGGCAAAGCGGGCGAGGAAGGCTTCCTCGTGGTCCTGCAGGGTCTCGTTCCGCTTCACCCCCTTCAGCCCATCCGGCAGGGCAAAGCGGCTGCGTTTTTCCTCTATATCCTGCCGCTGCTCCGGCGTCATGCCGGAGGTGTCGGCGGTACGCCAGTACACGATGCGGGCAAACAGGCACTCCTCTGCCAGCGCCCCCTGCAGCAGCGCCCGGAACAGCCACCAGTGGACCTGTTCGCAGGTCAGGTCCATGCCGTACAGCTGCCGGAAGGCGGCGAGGATGTAAGCACCGTCGGCGGCGTAGTCAAAGGGCAGCACCCCCGGGGCGGGGTCGGCACTGCCCCTGCCGGGGGTGTCCTGCCCCGGGGCGGTCAGGAACCGCAGCAGCCCTTCCAGCGCCTCCGGCTCCTCCGCCGGGGGCACCGGGTCCCGATAAAACCCCGCCGCCGCCTGCCGCAGCAGGGTCAGCTTGTCATCGTCGGACCCGGCACGGAGGAAGCCGTTCAGCAGCCGCACCATGTGCCGGAAGTCCGGGTCGATGCGCCGCCCCTCCCACACCGTGGGCAGGACGTCCGTCAGCAGGTCAGCCACGGTCCTGCTCCTCCAGCTCTGCCAGCTGGGCAAGCAATTCCCGGCGGCGTGCCGCTTTGTCCACCCGCTGCACCATCTGTGCCGCCGTAGGCAGGGCGGCGGATGCCGCCTCCTGTGCCCGGGAGACTGCCGCCTGTGTCTGGGCGGCGGCACGGCGCTGCTGCCGATTCATGGGTGCAGGGATGGTCTGCCCCTGCTCCTCAGCGGGGCGGAGCAAAGCCGCCGTCCGGCTGCGTTCCGCCTCCATGGCATCCTTAAAGGACTGGCTCACTGTCAGGCAGTCGTTGAAGTTGCTGCCGTCCAGACCCAGCTTCTCAGAAGCACCCTCCCCCAGCACCTCGTCCAAATAGTCCATAAAGATGCGGCACTGGAACCGCAGCCAGGCAGGGTAATCCCTCTGGGGGCTGTAGCGGCTGCCCTCCTCCCGGGCACGGTCCTGCTGCTTTGCCTGCGCCGCCAGCATCCGGTCCACGTCGTTGGCGTTGAGGGTGGAAAAATCAAATTCCTGTCCACAAATGATCATGGTCCAGCCTCCTTAACCGGCAGCAGCGGTGGTGTAGTCAAATTCCGCCGGGGTGCCGATGCCCTTTACATCGCAGGCAAAGGTTGCGGCACCGCCGGCAGAACCTCCCACATCGCTGGTAAGCACCAGCGCACAGCTGCCCTTTTCGCCCTTGCCGGTGCGCAGGGAAAAGTAGACATAGGGCACGATGACGTCACTGCCGGAGCCGTACCGGATCTTATGGCTCAGCAAAAAATCCTGAAACGGGTCGCCCACACAGCGGTTGCCGTTTACCGCAAGGGTGCGCTGGGTGGCGCCCTTGGTGGTGACGGTGCCGGTGCGGATGAACACATCGTCGGAGGTGGAGGCGTTGAGGGCGCCGGAATGCTCCTTTACGTGGTCCGCACAGACGATCCAGGCGGTGACCTTTTCGGCGGTATCTTCGGGGCGGCAGATGGCAAAGACAAAGTCGTCTGCCGTCTCCACGCCGGTGTAGTCGGCGCTGGGGGTGATGCCGACCTTTGCAATGGTTTCTGCTACAGTCATGGTTAAAACTCCTTTCAGTATCTGGGCTGGTAGTAGGCAAGGCGCAGCTGCATCTGCATCCGGCAGCTGCCCGCCTCGCTGGTGACGATAAAGCCGGTGGAGGTGACAAAGACCCCGGTCGCCGTCCTGCCTCTGCCGCAGCCGGACAGGTCCGGCAGCTGCCGCCGGGCGTTCTGCTGCAGCACCCAGTCGGCAAGCTGCTCAAAAAAGCCGCTGGACCGGATGTTCTGCAGGTCCGTCTCGCCGTATTCCCGGCGGGACAGCAGCAGGTAGTTCTTTGCCATGTCCCAGCCGGACAGGTAGGTGTCAACGATGGGGTCCCCGGGGCTGTCCTCGATGGAAAAGGCAGTGGCGTCCTCCTCCAGCCCCGCAATGCGGAAGGCGGCGCCGGTTGCCTCCTGCTCCCCGGCAATGAGGGGGCAGGTCTTGAGCCACTGCCGCAGTGCCTCGATGGTGGTAGCTGCTGCCATTACGGATCCCCTCCCAGTTCGTTACTGGCGGCGGCTTTTGCAAACCGCACCAGCTCTGCCTTGTGGTCCGCAAGGGCACGCTGCCCCCAGTAGCTGCCCCGCAGGCGGTTGTCTCCGTGGAGCCCCTCGCCCTGCGGATGCAGGTAATACTGCCGCCGGGCATAGGGGGTGTTATACACCAGCATGCCGCCCTTGAAGTCCGAGGCGGTCCGGACGCTGTTCTTCAGGGTGCCGGTGTCAAAGGGCACATAGGGGTCCACCACGGCGGCGACCTTTTGGGAAAAGGCAAACTGTGCCCGCTCAAACGCCGCCTGCCTGTCCCGGGCAAAGCCGGGACGGAAGGTCAGACGGATGCGGATATCCTCTGCCATGGTGTCAGCTCCCTTCTACGTGCCAGTGGGGCAAAAGCAGCTCCCGGTCGTCCGATACGGCGGAGATGGTGCAGCAGGTGTGGGTCTTTTCCAGCCGGGCATACTGCTGGGCGGTCAGGCTCCTTACCGCCCCCTGCACCAGTTTGCCGCCCCGTTTCAGGGTCCAGTGGTCCGGCTTTTCTGCCTGCGGCAGCGCCGCCCACTGGGCATAGGGCAGGTAGCCTGCCGTGCACAGGTTGGCGGGGATCCGCACCTGTACGGTGCGCCGGGGGTCCTTGGCGGTGCCGTTGCCGTCGGTGGAGCGGCGTTCCCGCCAGCTGCACCCCGGCAGCACATGGCACACCGGGGTGTCCGCTTCGGTGGCGGTGTCGTGGATCAGGTTTACCACGGTGACGCTGCACTGCATCAGCAACACCCCCTGTACAGCAGCCCGTGGGGGTCTGCCCCCAGAGCGGCTTGCAGCAGGGCTGCCGCCTCGGCACGGAGGGCGGCGGAACGGCTGCCGGCAGCAAAGGTGACGGAATAGCCATCGTTGGAGATGCTCTGTGCCCCGGGCACCCCGGTCACGGCGGTCCGCGCCGCCAGCAGGTCGATGATCTGCCCGCAGGCGTCTGCAAGGGCGGCGTGGCAGGTGCTGCACTCTGCGTGTGCCGCCGCCCGCCCCCAGGTGATGCTGTCCACAAGGGCAGACGCCCGGCGGCACAGCACATCAAAGGCGGCTTGGGGCACCGTGCCGCCGGAGTTGCTGTATTCCTGATAGGTACAGTAGAGCATACCGTCAGCCTGCCTTCTTCTTGACCAGCACGGTCTTTGCCTTGGTGACCTTGTGGGCGTAGATCTTGCGCCCCTGCACGGCAACGGCACCGATAAAGCTGCCGCTGCCCTTCAGGTCGTTTACCGCCACCGGTACAGACCACTCTTCGATGCGGGTGAACCAGTTGGGGTGACCTACGATGAACTCCACCCCCTCGCCCAGAGTGGAGTCCTCAAAGACGGTAAAGCCTGCGATCTTGCCCACAGCGCCGGTCTGTACCACGGCATCGCCCAGGGCAGACGCCTTGATGAACTCCGGGCACTTGAGCAGCAGGGCGTAGGTCTCCGGTGCGGCAAGCAGCCAGCGCCCGTCGGTGGGCACATGCTCCGTGGACAGCTGGGTGCGGGCGTCCACGATGGTCTCGTAGATGTTCGTCTTGGTCAGGGCGGCGGTGCTGCTCAGTGCCGTGCCGCCTGTCACCAGCTCGGCGGAGGCGTCGGTCTCCATCTGCAGCGCCATGGAGTAACCGGCGCTGTCCAGACGGTCCGCCACCAGATCGCCGGGGACGCTCTGGGCGTCAAAGCCGTCGATGAGCTCGTTCACCGCCTTGTCCTTGTCGATGTTGACGGTCAGATAGCTGGTGTCGCCGTGGGTCATGGTGGTGCCGGTCTTTTTGTTGTAGTCCGCCACGGCGACCTCGGTATCCCGGATGGGCACCTTGACGGCGCCCGCCTTGGGACTGCCCTCGTAGCGGTTGTTGCAGATGACGCCCACACGCTTGACAAGGGTGGAGCGGAGCTTCAGGTCCACAAGGTTGGAATAACGTTCCTGCTGAGTATGAGGCATGGTAAATTCTTCCTTTCGTTAGAGCTTGATATGGGGATTGAGCTTTCTAAAGGCGGTCTCCACCGGGTCGATGTCCTCTGCCCCGGCGGGCGGGGTGCCGTGGGCTGCCCCGGTGGAATAGGTGCCTGCACCGCTGCTCTGCACTTCCCCAAACGCCCAGGGGTTTGCCTTGACGGCTGCTTCCAGCGCCTTGGAGATGTCGGTGGACCGGTCGGCAGAGCCTTTCAGGGCGTCCAGATCCAGCAGCGCCCGGACTGCCGGCACGCTGCGCCCCTTTGCCCCCAGGATGGCGGCGTTCAGGGCGTTGTCAAAGGCAAAGCCGTCGGACTGCGCCTCCATGTCCGCCTGCAGCTTGGTCACCTGTGCCTGGGCACTGTCCAGCCGGGTCTGCAGGGCTGCGGCGGCGGACTTCTCCCGGTTGATGTCGCTGCCGTTTTCGGTCATGAGCCAGTCCAGCTGCTCCTCGGTGATGCCGGGGATCTTGTTCTTCACGTCTTCACGTTTCATAGTGGAAAACTCCTTTCTGTGGGTAGACCTCGGTTTGGTAACGCAGTTCTCCGTCTGCATCCGGTCGTGGGCAGGGTACGCACTGCCCTCTGCGATGGCACCGTTTGCAGGGCTCGGACCTGCGGCATCCGGTTTTGGAGACCGGCGCTCTGCCAACTGAGCTAAAACGGTATAAAAAAAGCACTGGGCATTTTTTGCACAGTGCTTAAAAATGGGCAAACAAAAACCACGGTGCGTGTGCATCGTGGTTCAGTTAATAATTTCAAAGTTTCCGGCGGGATAAAGATAATCTTCACCGGTGTCATCGACAATGCGATACCATCCACGCTCTACGGAAAGGACTTTATAAATTTTGCCGTTGGTCAATTCCAGTGGGGATGTTTCGCCGATATAACGGACGGTATCAATCTTCGTCATATAGCCACCTCTTTACCTTGAATTTGACTTTTTCGCTGCCATTCTGGAACCAGTGAACCTCTGCCTTCACCGCCTCGCCGTCAACATCTAACCAGCCTTTCGCCTTGCAGTGCTGCCAGTCCTCCGGTTTGCCGCCAAATTCAGCAGACAGACCCTGAGCAACTTCCTCGCGTAGTGGTTTCACGCCGCCTTTTCCGGCAAAAACCTGTGCATTTTGAGTTCTGGTTCCCTCAACAAAATAATATTCCTCTCCGGTGGATTTGTCAACAACAACGTAGTTTTTTGCTCTTGCACCGATTCCCCGATAGATTTTAAAGTCGTTTGGTGTGATCTTCGCCGCCCACGCCGCCTTGCTACCCGCACTCCTGCCAAACCCCGGCACGCCGGTGCGGGCGGTATCCACCCTGCCGCCGGTGGCTCTTGCAAAGTCGGCAAGGCTCTGGCGGGCGGCTTTCAGCCGCACGGCGCTTTCTGTGGCGTCCAGCCCGGCGGCATCCTCGGCAAGGTACCGCTTTTTCCAGCGGCGGACGTTGCGTTCCCGTACCCGCTGCATCTGGCTGATCTCATAGGCGGTGTATTTTTTGCCCTTCCACGGGATGTCCCGGCGGTCCAGTGCCGCAAGCGCCTCCCGGGTCCACGCAGGGCTGTCCCCCAGCTCCGGGTAGCAGGCATAAAAACTGTGGCGGCAGTTCCAGCCGCACAGCCCCTCGCCGGTGCCGTAGCCGGTGGCGGCTTCAAAGTCCGGGTAGTGCCTGCCCTTGTAGTCCACCGCTCCGCCCCGGTGGAACCGCTGCCCCTGCCACGCTGCGTGGCTGGGACGTGCCCCGCCGTGGGCGGTGGTCTCCACGAACCGGCAGCCCATCTCGTCCATCCGGGCGATCTGCAATTTACCGGCGGTCTGGTTGACCCCGGTCAGGATGGCACGCCGTGCCGCCACTTCCAACGTGTCGGTGTGCCCGCCGGGGTAGGTGACAAAGGGCATCTCGTCTGCAAGGCTGTCCACGCAGCGTTTGACAGCAGTTTTGTAGTCAAAGGCTCCGGTAGTCACCTGTGCCCATGCCCGGTCCAGCTGCCGCTCAAACGCTCCGGTGACGGTGTTGGCGGTGGTGGCGGTCAGGTTCTGCCATGTGCCCCCGGTCTGCTTTGCCCCGGCGGTAAGGATGCTGGCAAGCGCCTCGCTGTCCGCAAAGGGGGGCGGGCTTTTGCCGTAGTGGTAGTAGATGGCGTCCTCCCGTTCCATTGCCTCGGTGGCGGCGGCTTTGAGCAGGCGGCGGATGGTGCTTTCGCTTTTGCCGCTGTACTTGGCGATCAGCCGCACCACGTTCTCCCGCACTGCCTCGGTCTGCTGGTACCGCCACAGCTGCCAGTTGGCGGTGGGGGGCAGCTGCCCGGTCCTGGCAATGCGCCGTGCCACGTCCCGCAGGATGTCGTCTTCCACCCCCTGCCACAGCGCCACAAAGGCGTCCGGCATCCGGTCCAGCACTTCCGGCGGCAGCATTAGGCACCCCCAAAGGTGAGGGGATCCTCTGCTCTGCTGTCCGCAGCGGCTTCCTGCACCCAGCGGTGCGCCTCCGCCTCGCTGATGCCGTACCGGGCACTGAGGTACCGGCACCGGGGCACCAGCCCCGCAAGGGCGTCCTCCCGCATCTGATTCACCCGGGTCTCGGCGTCGGTGATGTAGCTGTCGTCCCAGTTTACCGAGATGCTGGTATCCGGGTCCACCGGCGCTCCCAGCAGGTTCTTTGCCGCCCACAGGATGGCACGGAGAATGCCGATGAGCGCCGTCTCGATGGGGGTCTGGTTTTTGTTGGCGCTCTGGATCAGGTCCTGTCGGCTGCCGTTGTACTCGGTGGCGGTGGTGACCTTGCCGGTCTCAAAGCTGTAATAGTGGCAGCCCAGCCCGCACCGGAAGCTGAGCAGGTCCAGCATATCCTGCACCGCCCGGCGGTTCTGCTCGCAGCGCAGGTCCGGGTTGTACTCGTGCCACTCCGGGGCGGCGTCCATGCTGCCCTCCCGTTCCGGCAGGGCGTAGAACTGCTGTACGCTCACATCGTCCGGGGGGATGTAGTGGGCGTTGCCCTCCTCGTCCACCACGGTCCGGCAGAGGCTGCGGTCGTAGAAGATCTTTTTGCCTCCCAGATACAGGTCCTGCCGGTAGTTGTCAAAGGCAAGGTCGACGCCCTGAGCAATGTCCAGCGCCTCGGCAAAGACGCTCATGCCCAGCCCCGTACCGGCGTCGATGTTCTTGAGGGCGGCGGGGGAAAACAGGCTGAACCACGCCGGGCTGCCCTCCACGGTCAGCTCGGTCACGGTGCCCGGCGGAGCGGAGCGGGGGATAAACCGGGGTGTGCCGTCTGCCTCGCTGCCCACCTCAAACCATTCGTTGCGGATGGTGCGGCGGCTGTCGCTGCCGGTGTGGGTCTGCAGATAGGCGCAGGGCTTGCCCTCCACCATGCACTCGGAGACAAAGGCGGCTTCGGTTACGACGCCCCGCTCCACCCGCAAAGGCAGGATACAGGACGCCGGGTCGTAGTCCAGCCGGATGCGCCCCGCCGGGTCCGGCTGCACCACCCCATCGGCGCCCTTGATGCCTTCCACGCTGAGCACAAAGGCGCCGGTGCCGGACCAGTACGCCTTTTCCACCAGCCGGTTGGCGTTCTCCCAGAAGTGCAGCTGCCGCAAAAGACCCCCGGTCTGCTGCTCATCGGTGCCCAGCAGGTAGGCGGCGGTGGCTTCGTCCCCGATCTGAAAGGTGGTGCGGTCGTTGAGCAGCAGGTTTGCCCAGTCCTCGCAGACCCGCTTGGGCATCCGCAGGGAGGCACGGCGGCGCTGATGCTCGCCGTCTGCCATCCGGTACCGGACCCGGTGGACGTCGGGTACGCTGCCCTTCCACCACTGCCGCCAGGTCTCGATCTGCCCATAGTAGGCGGCGTCCAGATGCAGCCGGCGGGTCTCGTTGAGATAGGCAATAAATGCGGTAATGTTCATCGGTTGGTAAACCTCTTATAGTCTCGCTCGATGGTATACTCAAAGGCGTCCAGTGTGTCGATGTCGGTGGTGCCGTCGTCCAGCCGCTCATCCACGCCGGGATGTTTGCCGCTCCACAGGGCGCTGGCAAGGGCATCCCGGAGGGTGGCGGCTTCCGGCATGTAACAAAACCGCCCGCCGCCCATGAGGATGGAGGTCAGACGGATGCGGTCGTTGATGGGGATCTTGGCGCTGTTTGCCACCCGGGCGGCAAGCCAGCTCAGGTTTGAGCGGCGCAGCCGGGTGCGGATGTGGTTGATCAGGGTCTGCTCGGCGCTGTCGCAAAAGATGCAGTGGATCTCGCCGTAGCGGCTGAACACAGCGGTGCAGAACTCTATGAGCCGGTCCGCCAGAAAGTCTGCGTCCTGTCCCCGGGGGTCCACCCGCAGGGAGGCAAGCGCCACGATGCCCCCATACAGCGGCAGCACCCCGGTGGCAACAAAGGCGTGGCGGGAGCCGTTGCCCCCAAAGTCCACCCCGATGTAGATGCGCCAGGGACGCACCGGCTTGTCCGCCGGGCAGGCAAAGCGCCCGTCCCCGGCGGCGATGCTGTCCGCAAAGGGGCGGTAGATGATGCCATTTGCCGCCGCCCACTGCCCCAGAATGAACCGGTTGTAGTACACCGTGCCGGCATATTCCTTTTTGAGCTGTGCCACGAACTGGGGCGGTAGGGTGGGGTTGTCGTCGATGGTGTACGCCTGACAGTAGATGTCGGCGTCGCTGTCCAGAAACTGCTTGAACCAGTGGGTGGGGCTTTCCGGGTTGCAGGTGCCGTCAAAGTGGCTGTGGGGGCAGGAAAGGCGGCTTTTGAGCATCTGGAACACCCCCTGGTCCCAGGTGGTGATCTCGTCCCCGTAGGCGTACTCAAAGGCGGCACCCTGGATGCGGGCAATGTGCTTTTTGTTGTCGGCACCCAGCACATAGACCTTTTTGCCAAACAGCCGCACCACGTTGCCGGAGGCACAGGTGCGCACCACCCCCACAAGGTCCGGACCCCAGATGCTGCGCATAGGCTCCAGCACATTGCGCTCCAACGTGCCCAGAGTGTTGCCCAGCATCACCAGCAGCCCCTCGTCCCGGGCGGCACAGATCCGCTGGGGGATGGTGACGGCACAGTCCAGGTAGGTCTTGCCGGAGCGGGTGGCGCCGGTCTTGACATTCCAACGGTGATTGCAGTTGCGCAGGTACTCCTGCTGAAACTCAGTCAATGGCACTGTCTACGCCCTCCAGCAGCTGCCGGGCGGCGGCAAGCGCCTCCGCTGCCGGGTCCTCCTGCACCGCATCCTCTCCCAGCATCTTCAGCAGCAGACCGGCGGCACGGGAGTCTCCATGCTTGGCGGCATCGGTGATGCCCACCACCACCGCCATCTGGTTGTCCATGTCCTCCGGGTCGATCTGGTCCCGCAGCATCTTGTTGACGGTGCGGCGGTCGGTCTCCGGCAGGCTCAGGTAGTAGTCAGCCGCCTGACGCATGGACCGTTTGCGGCGGCGGGCCGCACCGGATGCAATGCCGCCCTTCTGGGCGATCTCTCTCTGTTCGCTCTCCGTTCGTTCATTGAACGGAATGAGATTCTTTTCATTCGACACGTCACCACCTCTCTCGTCGTCAGGGTACAAAAAAGCCGCCCTGAGCGGATGCTCAGAACGGCAGTTGTAATCAGGAAAAGCCCGGCCGGTGCAAAAAAGCTGTTAAGCAGCAAAAGGAGAAATCCGTATCAAGAGGAGGAAAACAAACCTCCGGTCGGGCCGCCAGCACGAAGGGAGTAAGGATGCCTTTCCTGCTGGGCTTTGCAGCATAGAGTATAGCACACTTGAACTAGTGCTTTTTAGTGCGTCATGGGTCTGTGTCCAGAAGTTGCACCGCTTTTTTGTGTCGTCGGAGGACCCAACTGACATCGAGGGAGAGCCGGTCAGCGATCAGCTCCCACTTGTGCCCACAGATATATCTCCGGTACAGAATCGTGAAGTCAAGCTCATCATCCAGCTGCTGTAGCGCAAAGATGATTTCTTTGCGAATGCGGGTGCTTTCCTCACACTGGGCTTTGTAAGCGCCCCGGGCTTCGTCGATGCGTTCTACTGCACGGGGCAATGTTTGGCCGTCTCCTCCGCCGCCCGGCACAGCGGAAAGGCACTGGGTCATGTTGGAAGCGTCTGTTTTCAGCGTGTCCAGCTCATCCAGCCGCAGCTGTTCGAGCCGCTTCGCTTGCTGATACCTTCTCAACCAGGCCTTCTTCTCTTCGTAGGTCATCCCCACACCTCCACACGCACGAACACCCCGCAGGGCGAGGCCCAGAACTTTTCTATGATCTCGCTGCACACCTGGGCATCATCGTGCCAGAAGTGCAGGTGGGTCATCTCGTCCTTGAGGGCCTTTTCCAGATTGTCGGTGTCGGGCTTGGAGGTGCGCCAGCTGCCGTCCGGGTGGCCCTCGGGGGCAAAGCACCACTTGACCACCAGCCGCACCGGCTTTCCGGCGGGCACGGGCCGCTCCGGTGCATGGGGTGCCAGGTAGGCGTGGAACTTGGCCCGGGCGGCTTTCAGTTCGGCGCTGTCGTAGAGCACGGCACAGGGCTTGCCGCCCTTCATGTAGGCGTGCAGCTCCTTGGCATTGTGGGTGGTGGTGGGCGGTTTCATGGGCAGGAAGAATTGAGCAATGGGCAAAAATTGCACGTTCGTTTCACCTCGTTCTTTCTTTTATTCGGCCAACGTGATGGGGAGGGTTCCCCGGAGGGATGGGGGCTGTGTTCGCCCCATCCTCTGGGAGACCCCATCACACACGGACGGATTTTGTATATTATATATAGGCTATTTTCCGTCCCGGATTCGGAAAAATAGCCGCTATTTTCCGAAATCCGTAAGCGGATGCGGATTTGTGATAGCCGCTATTTTACCGTTTTTGTACTATGTGTAAAGCAAAATATTGCAAGCTGTAATTTATCCTGCGCTGCCGGGTTCTTTGCGGCCGATGTCCGCGCCGTCGATCCAGAAGCCGCCGTCCGCTTTCAAACGACGGCGTACGGTATCCGGTTTCAGCCCCATATATTCGGCCATGGAGTAGACCGTTACCTTTCCATCCATCATGCAGGCTTCAAAGGCAGTGTCCAGCTCGGCCTTTTTGTCCTTGCTGACTTTGTCCTTATTGCCCCAGCGCTTGGATGCGCCCCGGGTACCCAGCGACTTGTAATCGCTGTCCGGCTGCAGATCCTCCAGCAGGCCGGTGTCCGGCTTGTGGACAGGGTAGTCGAACCAGAGGTTCACAGGGTCGAAGCGGGCGAACTCACGCAGGGTGCCCTCAATGCGCCAGGCGGTCATGCTGTCGGCTTTTTTCTGGGCGGCGGCGATCTGGGCATCGATGGCCCGCAGGTCGGCCATGCCAAGGTGTTCTTTGGCAATGGCCAGCATCCGGCTTTTGCTCAGGGCATCGTCCGGGCCGTAGGCATCGGCATGGCCGCGCTTGTCCAGCATGGCCTTGAGCACACGGCAGGCGGCCTTGTTGTGGAGCTGTTCCAAGATGGCATCGGTGGGGGTGAGCTCTGTCATATCCAGCATGGCATCCGGGTCACGGGCAAACACGCCGGAGCCGCTGGCGCGGTCCATGCTGCGCTTGCCGCCCTGGGCACCCTTGCTGTGATGGTGGCAGTAGATCACGGCACAGTCCAGCGCACGGCAGACAAGGTCGAACTGGTTGCAGAACTTTGCCATCTGGTCGGCACTGTTCTCGTCGCCGGTGATGACCTTGTAGATGGGGTCCAGAATGACGGCAGTGTAGCCTTTCTTACCGGCCCGGCGGATGAGCTTTGGGGCCAGCTTGTCCATGGGGACGGAAGCGCCGCGCAGGTTCCAGATGTCAATGTTCCTCAGGTTCTGCGGGGGCAGGCCGAGGGCGGTGTACACGTCCTTGAAGCGGTGCAGGCAGGAGGCCCGGTCCAGCTCGAGGTTGATGTACAGCACTTTGCCCTGGGCACAGGAAAAGCGGCCCAGCCAGGGCGTGCCCTCGGCAATGGCGATGCACAGTTCGATCAGGGCGAAGCTCTTGCCCGCTTTGCTGGGGCCTGCCAGCAGCATCTTGTGACCCTTGCGCAGCACCCCGGTGATGAGGGCATCGGCCAGCGGCGGCAGGTCGTCCCAGTCGTCAGCCAGACTCTCGGTTTCAGGCAGCTCATCGGTCTCAGCTTCCAGCCAGTCCCGCCACTCGTCCCAGCAGCTTTTGCCGATGTTGGTTTCCAGCAGGGTCTGCCGCTGGCTGCCGCGCAGGATGCCGGGCATCCGGGAAAGGCGGCTGGGGTTGCGGTTCTGCTGGTCGAGGGTCAGGCCGTTTTTCTGGCAGGCGGCATAGAGGTAATCCACCCGCTTGCGGTATTCGGTGTAATCCGGGGCATCCACCTTGACGATGGCGTGGACGCTCTTGCCACCGGAGTAGACCAGGGCGGCGCAGGGGAGCTCCAGCTGCTTGATGATGGCCTGCTGCCGGCCCAGATCCATGTTGTCGCATTCCACCAGAGCATAGCGATAGGCGGTGATGTTGGCATCCTTGCGGCCCGTTCCATCCACCGGGTTGAAGCAGATCCATGCGCCCACCTCGGGGTCGCAGTCGCCCACCACCTTGCCGATGTCCCCGCCGCAGGTGTCCAGCTCTGCAATGAGCTGGCCTGCGGTGCGGTCCCAGCAGCCTCTGGTGGGGCGGCGGCGGTCGTCGGCCATGAAGCTCTCGGTTACATAAGCCACGTGCTCGTCCTGCTCAAAGAGGGCCTGCAGGTAGCGCCGGAGCTGGTCAACTGGGTCCCACTGCTCAGGCAGGGCCAGGTCATGGGATTCCACCCACCGGGGGTCCACCAGCTGGCCCTCCGTTCTGGAGGAGCCGGTGGTGAGCTCGTCGCCCCAGTCCAGCGCGTGACCTGCCGGGCCGCTCCATCCGTGGCTGTAGGCCAGCTGGAAAATGCTGCTCTCGGTGACAGGCTTTGTGCTGCCGTGGAAGCTCTCCCACTTCCGGGCGCACTCGCCCTTGTGGTAGCGGCCCCCGTCCCGGGCGCTCCATGCCTCCCAGACGGTGACGGGCAGGCCTGCTTCCTTGAGCCCCATGCCCACCATCGTCCATTCCTCATAAGTCAGGGAGGCCGGGGAAATGGAGTCCAATGCTTCTTTGAGTTCGATCTCATCATTCATCTGCGTTACCATACATCCCATGCGGGCGTTTCAGGCGGGGCGGGCGGCGTATAGGTGCTTGGGGTAACACCCTTGGGCACGCCCCGCCAGCCCTGGGCCGCAATGCGGTCGATCATGTGTTTGGCCTGCTCAAAACTCCATGTGCCCACATGCTGGAAGCCGTATTTTTCCAGACAGCGGATCTGTTTTGGTGTGGTGAGGCCTTCATCCCGGCGCTTGTGCAGCCGGTCCAGCAAAAGGCTGGCCTTGCCCGCCGACTCCACCGCATCCGGCAGAATGCCCAGCTTTTCGAGGGCGGTGGTCTGCTGTTCGGTGGGCGGCCCGGCTTCCCAGCCAAAAGCCGGTACATAGCCGGACAGGTCCTCGGCCTGAATGCTCATTTCGTATTGGAGCGGGTCCACCAGTTTTGCCTTTTTGCGGCGCTGCTCTTCCAGCTGCTTGGCAAGGGCTTCTTCCCGCTGGGCCACCACGTCCTCTCTGGCCTGGGCGGCGGCCTCCTCGATGTCCTCCGGGCAGCCGGTCTCGGCCAGATGCTCGGTCATCTGGCGGGCCACAGTGCGGTCCTCACAGACCAGGTCTGCCGGGCGGCAGAGCTCGTGCTTGTCGGTCATCCACAGGAAATCCAGCAACAGCAGGTCGGTCTTGCCCGGGGAAAGGCGGGTGCCACGCCCCACCATCTGGCTGTACAGGCTGCGGACCTTGGTGGGGCGCAGCACCACCACGCAGTCCACGGAGGGGCAGTCCCAGCCCTCCGTGAGCAGCATGGAGTTGCACAGCACATTGTATTTGCCGGCGTCGAAGTCGGCCAGCACCTGCCTGCGGTCGTCGCTCTGGCCGTTGACCTCGGCAGCCCGGAAGCCGTAGGTGTTCAGCAGGTCCCGGAACTTCTGGCTGGTCTTGATCAGCGGCAGGAACACCACCGTTTTGCGGCTCTTGCAGCGCCGAGCCATTTCGGCGGCGATCTGCTCCAAATACGGATCAAGGGCTGTGCCCAGGTCGCCCACGGCGTAGTCGCCGCCGCTCATGGTCACGGATGTAATATCCAGCTGCAGCGGGATGGTCTGGGCCATGATCTTGCACAGATAGCCTTCCTTGATGGCGTCGGTCAGCTTGTACTCAAAGGCCAGGCTGTCGAACACCTCGCCCAGATTGCGCATGTCGCCGCGGTCCGGCGTGGCGGTGACGCCAAGCACCTTGGCCCCGCTGAAGTAGTCCAGGATGCGGCGGTAACCGTCGGTGATGGCGTGGTGGGCCTCGTCGATGATGATGGTGCCGAAATAATCCTGCGGGAAGCGTTCCAGCCGGGCGGTGCGCTGCAGGGTCTGCACGCTGCCCACCACCACCCGGAACCAGCTGTCCAGGCAGGTGGATTCGGCCTTTTCCACGGCGCTGACAAGGCCGGTGGAACGCTGCAGCTTGTCGGCAGCCTGTTCCAGCAGCTCGCCCCGGTGCGCCAGAATGAGCACCCGGTCGCCGGCACGCACCTGATCGGCAGCCACCGACGCAAACACAATGGTTTTGCCGGTGCCGGTGGGCAGCACCAGCAGGGTGCGGGTGTGGCCGGCGTCCCACTCGGCGTGGATGCGGTCACGGGCCTGCTGCTGGTAGGGTCTCAGTTCCTGCCCCATCAGAATGCCCCCTGCGTCCAGCCCTGCGAGGGTGCCGCCTTGGGTGCCGGGGGCGGCAGGAAGCGCTGCACCTCGTTGCTCTGGCCGGTCTCACCGGCGTGAGGGCCGCTCTGTTTGGTGTACTCCCGGACGCCCAGCTTGCAGATGCCCTTGGCACCTACCACCTCGTTCCAGCGGGGGCGGAAGGTTTCGCCCCGCTTGCACTGGCCGATGCTCTCAAAGAACGCGCCCAGCAGACCCTGGGTCTTGGTATGCAGGTACAGGCGGTGGGTCACGGTGGTGTCGCCCTTGGCCCCGCCATAAATGCGCAGGGTCAGTTTTGCCATGGAGCAGGGCGGCAGCTTGGCCCCGCCCTCATAGCGGGCACGCTCCATCTGGGTCACTTCAAAGGGGTACTCGCCCTCCGGCAGCAGCACGAATTCCTGCTGCTCGTTGGTAAACTCGTCATCCCAACCCAAAGCGAAACCTTCGTTGTTCATCTCGTTCATAATGCTTCTCCTTTATTTAATGTACGTTAAAACGGCAGGTCACGGCTGTCCAGAACCATCTGCAGCACCTGCGGCCATGCGGCGATCAGGCAGCCCTCCACAAAATCCATGGGGTAGTCCTTGATGGGCATATCCTCCGGGAAGTAGCCCCGCTCGCCCACTACATGCTGCAGCTCCTCCGGCGTGACGTTGTTGGCACTCATGAGCGGAGCCAGTTTTTCCGGCACGCCCAGGGCGACCAGATCCGGCGTGAGCAGGGCCTTAGGAACCTCTTCACGGGGCGGTTCCGGCTGTGCCTGCGGGGTGGGCAGGATGTCGGCATCCGGCTGATGTTTGGGCTGCGGGGCAGGAGCCGGGGCGTACTGCACCGGCGTCTGGGTAGCTGCCGGTGCGCTGCCGCCGGGCAGGCAGTGGGCAATGCTGGCGTAATCAAAGGGCACCTCCTCCGGCAGGTCAAAGCGGTTCTTGGCGTCCCAGCAGGCGTGGTGGGTGGTGTACAGTACCCGCTTGCCGCCGCTGGCCTTGTTCTTGGCGTTTGGGCCGCTGCCGGCCTTTTCCACCACCGTTTTGTAGTTGGCGAAGAGGAGCATATCGCACCACTCCCGCAGGAGGGGTTCAGTCTGCTTGGTGGTCTTCATGGTCCAGCGGTCATAACTGCCCGCCGCGTCTGGCTGCTCGAACTTGGTGATGGCCGCGTGGGCGAGGATCAGCACATGGTGGCCGCTGTTCAGCACCTCCTCGAGGGCGTCGAGAAGCCTGCCGAACTCCTCCTTGACGTAGGTGTAACCCTTGCCGTAGCCGAAGCCCTCGAGGCCGTCCACCTTGGCTTTGGCGCAGATGGCGTCGATGGCCAGACGCTCGGCCCAGTCGGCGGTGTCGATGACCAGCGTACCGCAGGAAACTTCGCCCCGGGTGACGGCCCGCACCTCGTCCAGCAGCATGGCCCAGCTGGTGGGCTGGGGCAGGCGGGCAACATTGAGCCGCTTGGTGCCGCCCTCGGTGTCGATGAAAACGGGGTCCGGGAAGTGAGAGGCAAATGTGCTCTTGCCGATGCCCTCGGGGCCGTACAGTACGACCTTGACCGGGGTGTTCAGAATGCCGGTGGTGATGGAATAGCTGCTCATCAGAAAGCTCCTTTCGTCCATGTTCTGGTCTGAGCGGGTGCGGCGGACAGGACAGGCAGGTCAGCACCCTTGACCATACCGTCCTCAATGATGATCTGGCACTCGCTGCCGGTGGAAACGCGGGTAGCAATGGCC
Source organism: Faecalibacterium prausnitzii (assembly GCA_004558805.1). Classification (GTDB taxonomy): domain Bacteria; phylum Bacillota; class Clostridia; order Oscillospirales; family Ruminococcaceae; genus Faecalibacterium; species Faecalibacterium prausnitzii_M. The sequence goes on from SFDE01000019.1 coordinate 25,709, forward strand.
TGCAGGCCCTCGGCTTCCAGCCAGGCGGAAAACTCCTGCAGGGTGGTCATGTCCATCTGCTCCAGCTTGTCCAGCAGAACAAAGCCGCAGTCCGGGTTCAGCCGGCGCACGATAGCGGCGGCCACCCGCAGCTGGTCACTGCCGGACATATCCCGCCAGTGCTTGCCGTTGTAAGTAAGGACGCCGTCCTCCACGCTCAGCCCCGGCAGCGGCAGGTCTGCACCGTTCAGCAGGGCCAGACGCTCTTTGCGCTTCTGCTCGATGGCATCCGTAAGCTTGTCGTAGTCGCTGGCGTACTTGGCAGCTTCGTCCTCGGCGCGGGCTTTTTCGAGGTTGGCCCTGACTTTCCGGTTCGTCTCCTCGATGCTCTGGATAGAGGCTTCCAGCTCGGCAGTGGATTCGTCCTGCAGGTTCTCGGCAGATTTCCGGGCCGTGCAAAGCGATTCATTCACTTCGTCCTGCTCCTTCACCAGCAGCGCAAGGGTTTGTTCCAGCTGCGTGCGGCGATCTGCCAGCACACGGGCTTTCTCTTCCAGCCCGGCAAGATTTTGGCGCAGCCGCTGATTCTCGCCGTTGCGGGCCAGGATCTCCTGCTGCTGGCGGATGAGGTCGGAGGCGCTGACCGGTTCTTCCGGGGCATCTGGGTAGGAGATCAGCTCCTCGGCAAAGTGCTTTTTCTGCTGGGCCAGCTGGCCGGTGAAGGTGCGCTTGTCGTACAGCGCCTTGATCTCCATGTCCCGGACGTGCAGCTCGGTGCCGATGCCGATGATGCGCAGCAGGATGTCCGCTTTCTCCTTGTCGGATGCTTCCATGAAGCGGGGCAGGTCAAGGGCCAGCGGCTCGATAAAGGCATTGAGCAGCTGCTGGCCGCTGCGCCGCCCGGTGGGGTCGGTGACGGTCAGGGTGCTGTTTTTGCCCTTGCGCTCCACAATCACGCCATTGGAAAGGGTTACCTTGAGGTGAGCGGGAGCCACGGCCCCGTCCCGCTGTGCGGCATTGGGACGGAAGCGGTCGCCGCCCAGCGCCCAGGCAAGGGCATCCAGCACGCTGGTCTTGCCCTGATTGTTGTTGCCGCCCACGAGGGTGAGCCCAGTGGGGGCGGGGGTGAGCGCAACGGCCTTGATGCGCTTGACGTTTTCGGCCTCAAGGGCCGTGATGGTTACAGACATTTGGATACCTCCCCTTGGATCTGTCCGAGTGTGTGAACGAGCATATTGGTCAGCTGCTCCCGCTGTTCGGGCGGAAGCCTGCGGAGGGACGGAACCACCATTTTGCCGATGTTCTGGAAAGAGCGGTCAGCCAGCAGCACGTTGTCATAGGAGCTGTGGGCATCCTGTTCACTGCCGGAAGCGGCCTGTTCCAGCTGTGCCCGCAGGTCGGCGGTCATCTCGGCGGCCATTTCCCTGGCCTGACGCTCCACCTCTTCCTTGTCCACCACCGTGGTGATGGGTTGCTTCTTGAGTGCATCATTCTCGGCCTTGAGCTTGTCGCCCCGGAGCTTGGCCGCTTCGGCCACCTGCCGGGAGCCAGCAAGCTGGTTCTCCGCGTCCTTGGCTCTCTCTTCGGCTCTGTCGCGCTCGCCTTCGGCCTTCTGGCACTGGAGCCGGGCAGCAATGCGGTCCTCGTCTGCATCGTGGTAGCTCTGCTGGAGCTTGGCGTTCTGTTTTTTCAGGCCGTCAATATCGGCAATGTAGACACCCTGCTGATCCAGCAGCGTTGCCCGCATGGCAGCGGCTTCCTCGTACTTTTCGTGGTACTCGTGTGCAGCTTTCCGCGCCTCTTCCTCGCGGGCTTCGGCAGAGTCGGCGCGCTCTTTTTCGGCTTTGAGCTGGGCCATCAGCTCCTGATACTCTTTGTAAGTAGTGATGTCACCGGTAAAAACGGCTTGCTTGACCACCTCCGGGGTGCTGGGCTTGGCCGCAGCATACAGCAGTTTCATAGGCTGAACGTCCAGAATGGACTTGCCTTCCAGCTGGATGTTGCCGAACTGTTCGGCAACCCTCACCATGTTTTCGCCAGTGTCCCGGCTGATGCCCACGGCGGCGCACCACTTGCCCCAGCTGCCTTTGTAGTGACTGGCGGTCAGGTCGTGGGCGTGCTTTGCCGCCATGATCCGTGCCATGTTGCCGGTGATAAAGGTCTGGGCGTCCTGCAACAGCAGGGCGTTGGTCCGCTCGTCTGCCCCAAAGTCAAAACCGGGGGCGGCGGGGCTTTCAAAAGCGGGCGCCGAGATAGTGGATGGGACCGCACCGTCCGTCTCCGTCACAGGACTTGTCCCCTCCGGCGCCGCCGGAGCGGGCAAAGGGTCCCCGGCAGGGTCCGGGGTGTCCGGGGTCTCCTCCACCGGGTCCACCGGCGCAGACTGACAGGGCTTGGCGTTTGCCAGCGCCTCGGTCATATCCAGACTGATCTCGTAGTTGTCCAGCAGGGCAAACTCTCCGCTGTCGGAAAAAAAGGACTCCGGTGTCAGGGTCCGGAGCGCCGCTTTGGCACGCTGGAATTTTGCCGTCATCAGGTGGCTCTCCTTCCAGACGCTCCGGGATGGGTCCCACCGCCAGAACCGCCCCCTGTGATAAGCATAGATCATGGCGTTGGCTATTTTTTTACAGATGATATCCACTTGCTAAAACCTCCAAAGTATGATATTCTTCGGGGTGATGGGCGTCAAAACCATCACCCTTTGGAGCTCGTCGGTGCCCCCGCACCGGCGGGCTTTTTGTTTTTGGTCAGCATATACTTGCCGTAGCTCATGCCCGCCTGCCGGGCGGCAAGGGCGTCGGCGTGGAGCTGGCGGCGGCTCTCGGCGGTCTGCGCCTCCCGCCTGCGGCAGGTCTCCCGCTGGGCATAGGCGGCACGCTGCCGGTTCTGCAGCAGGTTGGAGTGCTTTGCCGCACAGGCGGGGCACCGCTTGCAGGTGGGACCCACCTGCTCCATCACCCTGCCGCAGTCCACGCAGGTGCGGGTGTAGATCTTGCAGTTCTGGTCCTTTTTCATGCTCCCCACTCCTCCTTGTCGCCCGGATACTCCGGGTTGCGGGCGTGGGTGCGGCGGATGCGTCCGTAGTCCTCCTCGCCCTCGACATCCTCATAGTTGAGCCATCCTGCGATGGTCATCAGCCCCGCCCCCAAAAGGCAAGCCAGGATGATGGGGGCGGCATGGACAGCGTCCTCCACCGCCCATGCGGCAGGGGATATCACCAGCAGATGCACGATGCCGGCATTGAACCAGACCAGCACCTGGGCTGCGCCTACGCCAGCCAGAGCGGCGACGGTGCAGATGGCTGCGATACGTTTTTTCATGGTCAGTCCTCCTTACCAGACCGTAGGCTTAATACGCATGGGGCACCTCCGGGAAGAAATACTCCCCGATTTTTTCTTGCGGGATGTGTAGTGCTCTGCAGATGATGACGATCTCGTCACTCCTCCAAGGTTGTGTCCCCTTGAGCCGTGCGGTCATCGTGTTGGAGCTTACCCCAATCAGGGCCGCAAGTGCGCCCTGATTGAGATCCTGGTCTTCTGCCAGACGACTGATTTTGAGATAAGGCTTTTTCACGTTGCTCACCTCCTTTGATGTAACTTCACCGGTTACTCAGTGGCCGAAAAATACAGCCTGCGGATTGTCGATACTTAAAAGCTCTACAATCTTTGAGGCTTCGTCCGTGCCAAAGACACGTTTCTTGAGCTTGCGTGTTAAGGTCTGCTCCGAAATTCCAAGTTCCTGAGCCAACATTTTTTGAGTGTAGCCTGCTTTGACCATGTACGACTTGAGCAAATTGACGTTTACCACACTTTCACCTCCAAACGGCCTCGATGTAACTTGTGAGGTCACAGGTATAATAACACCATATTTGTGACCTGTCAAGTTATTTTTGGCAATTGAATTAAAAATATTGTAAACTTATGGTTTATCTGCTATACTATAGACATTAAAGGAGGTGCTCACGGTGACTGTAGGTGATCGCATTCGAAAGGTACGTCAGGAGCAAGACGTAACCCAGCAGGAGCTTGCTGACTACATTGGTGTATCAAAGCAAGCTGTATATAAGTATGAGAATAACATTGTAACAAACATACCGACAGATAAAGTAGATGCCATTGCAAAACGGCTGAGAGTGTCTCCCGCCTACCTGATGGGCTGGGAGGAGCAGCCCGCTCCGGCTGCATCCAGAGAACCTACCGTTCCGCCGGGCTTTGAGCCGATGCCAGCCATGGATGTGGTGCCGCTTGTGGGGCGGATCGCCTGCGGTACGCCCATCACGGCAGAAGAGAACATTGATCAAATGGTGTGCGTGCCTTCCCGCTGGCACTCCACCTTTACGCTGACCTGCAAGGGTGACAGCATGGAACCTCGCATCCATGATGGCGATCTGGTGGCGATTCGCAGCCAGCCAGAGGTGGAGAACGGCGAGATCGCTGCTGTGCGGATCGGGGAAGAGGCCACCCTGAAGCATGTCTATCTGCACGAGAACTTCATTGAACTGCGGCCGGAGAATCCGGCTTTCAGCAGCATCATCCTCAGCCGGGAGGATATGAACACCGTTGTCATTGAAGGCAAGGCCGTGGGGCTCTGCCGGGATATCTGATGTTGGAGGAAGTTAAGATGTCACTGTTTGGCAAGAAAGAAAAAGAAGAAATTGCACGACTGAATGCTGAAATGCAGAGCCTTCGGGAAGCTATGCCGTCAGAAAGCCGCACACTGGACGACATCAATCGAGAAATCAAAGCTTCACGTGAAGAACTCGCTCGTGTCCAAGAAAACCTTGAAAGCCGCAACCGCGAGTTGAAAGATGCCTTGGAAGAACTTCAACAGGCAAAAGACCAGATTATTGAAACGAATGAAGAAATTCTGATGCAGAGTTTTGGGCTTTATACTCCTCGGTACTCTTTTATGAATGCAGACGAGTACAAGGCACATCTTTTGGAAATTCGTACCAAACAGAAAGATATGATTAAAGCGAAAACGGCTGTCAGCGGAAATATGAACTGGACAGTCAATGGAAATGCGTCCAAAGGCAAGAAGATGGTCTCTGATATGCAGAAACTTCTCCTTCGTGCATTCAATTCTGAATGCGATGACGTAATTGAACACGTCAAATACAATAATATCGAAGCCAGTGAAAAGCGTATTACTACCTCTAGGGAAGCGATTTCCAAGCTGGGAACCATTATGGAAGTCAGCATCCAGCCGAAATACTACCGCTTAAAAATCGAGGAACTTCATCTTGCTTTTGAATATGCCCAGAAAAAGCAGCAGGAGAAGGAAGAGCAGAAGGAAGCTCGAGCAAGAATGCGTGAAGAGGCAAAGCTTGCCAAGGAAATCGAAGAGGAACGCAAGAAATTGGAAAAAGAGCAGCAGCATTATCAGAATGCGCTGGATCGTATCAATGCGCAGTTGGTTTCTGCTTCTGAGGTCGACCGTGCAGCAATCGAAGAAAAGAAAGCTGAGCTGTTGGCCCAGCTGGATAAGATTGACAAAGAGTTCAAAGATGTTGATTATCGTGAGGCTAATCAGCGTGCCGGTTATGTTTATGTGATCTCGAATATTGGCGCATTTGGCGAGAACGTTTACAAAATCGGTATGACACGTCGCCTTGATCCACAGGATCGTGTGGATGAGCTGGGCGATGCCTCGGTTCCGTTTGACTTTGATGTACATGCTATGATTTTTTCGGATGATGCTCCTCGGTTGGAAGCTGCACTGCACAATGCCTTTGCGGATCGCAAGCTCAACTTTGTAAACCAGCGGCGAGAGTTCTTCCGTGTTTCCCTGGACGAAATCAAAAAGGTTGTCAAGGAAAACTATGACCGTTCTGTGGAGTTTGTGGAACTTGCTCCGGCAGAACAGTACCGCGAATCCATTAAGTTAAGAGAAGAGGCGCAGAAGGCAAAGCAGGGCACCCAAGGATAATTTGCCCCGGCCCCAGCTGGAAGACGTGCAGATCGAGGGCCGCGCCGTGGGTTGGACGTACTGGGTGGGGTGATTAGGAACCGGAGGAAGTGAATTTATATGGACGTACAAGGAAACAAGTTATCGGATGCAATGGTTTTGCCTCGCAGGCCAAAGCTCACAATCGAACAGCAGGTAGAACACCTCAAAAATAAAGGTGTCGCCTTTACCCTGTGCACAGAAGAACAGGCGGCATCCTTTTTGGCGTACAGTACTTTCTTTTTCAAGGTCAAGGCATTTGATAAGGACTATGAGATCAATCCAAAGACCGGAAAGTATCTGAACCTGGATTTTGCATACCTAATGGAATTGTCTACCCTGGATATGCACCTCCGCAGACTGATCCTACATGCCACCTTGGATCTCGAGCATTACCTTAAGGTCATGCTGATTCGGGAAATCAGCGAGAATCCAGATGAGGACGGCTACGAAATCGTAGATAGATTTTTCAGCGTATATCCAGAGGTCAAAGCCTCTATCAGCGCTAAATCAGAAAATTCTATGTGTTGTGACCTGATTCGGAAATTGGAAAAAGAGGGTTATGCAGTCTGGAACCTGATTGAGGTTCTTTCTTTTGGTGACCTTGTAATGCTGTGTGAGGTATACGATCAGAATACAGGCGGAAAGAACGAGGATCTATTCCGTTGTCTGTTTGCGGTTCGCTGTTTGCGAAATGCAGCCGCCCACAATAACTGCCTGCTGAACAGTATGCGAGCACCTTACACCAGGAAAATAAAGCCCTCCATGTTCTTGAACCATTTTGCAAGCACGATTCCGGGCATCAAGGCAACGTCTCGTGAAAAAAAGATGTCGAACCCTGTTATTCACGACTTCGTGGGGCTGCTTTTCGTTTACGACAAAATCGTAACTTCTCCCCGAACACGGGAGCACTTTGCCGATGAACTCCACCAGCTTTTTGATGAGCGGATGGTGAAACGGAAAGAGTATTTCCAAAAAAATGAGGTTCTGTTGTCCTCGTATTCGTTTGTGATAAAAGCCATCAACCAGTTGTATCCGCTGGAATAATGCAACAATAACACATTTTTGTAAAACAATAGTGCATTGCGCACTGCCTTGCTTTTCTGTAGAATAATACAGACGAACAAAAACGCCACGTGAGTGGAGCTGTTTTTAGAGGGCTGGTGCATGCACCAGCCCTTATTTTTTCGTTTCAACCGTCACAAAAGAAAAAACTCCCCGGTGCTGGAACACCGAGGGAGTTAAGATAAGCGGCTCGCTCCAAAGGAGGTCATCGCACACTCAAGCAATGCGATTATACCTCTTTTGGGCGGGCTTGTCAAAGTGTACCCCAAAGGAGGTATTTTTTATGGGAATGCGAACCAACACCGCCCAGTGGCTGCCGAACCAGAACCGTTGGCAGATCAAGGTGCAGAAGGACGGGGTGCGCAAGACGTTCACCAGCGCAAAGCCGGGCCGTACCGGCCAGCGGGAAGCAAATGCAAAAGCGGATGCCTGGCTGGATGAGGGCATCTGTAGAACCACCAAGCGCTGCTCGGAGGTCTGGAACGAGTATCTGATCTCGGTGCGGGCCACCGCCGGCACAAGCTATGCCCAGCAGGTGGAAAAGTTCGGACAGAACTACATCCTGCCAGTGGTGGGCGACCGCCGGATCGGTGACCTGAATACGGGAATGCTGCAGGATGTGCTGAATCGGGCATACAAGGAAGGCAGCATGAATCCGCAGGCCATCCGAAAGAGCAGGGGAAACCTCTCTAAGAAAACATTACAGGGAATCCGGGCGGTTGAAGTCAGCTTTGTGAAATGGGCAAGGCAGCACAAATACACCGCCCTGCGGCCAGAGGACGAGGGGCTCACGGTACCCAGGGGAGCACGTCCAAAGGGCCGAAAGATCCTTCAGCCGGACGCGCTGCGGGTTCTGCTTTCTGTGGATACACGCATCGTCCGTGGCAAGGTTGAACAGGATGCCAATATCCATGCATACCGCTTTGCGGTCCTGACCGGCCTGCGCCCTGGCGAACTGCTGGGGCTGCGCGTGGGCGATGTGGAGGGCAACCGGCTGCATCTTGCCCGGGCCATCAATACCTTTGATGAGGAAACACACGGCAAGAACGAAAACGCTATCCGCACGGTGGTCCTGCATCCGCTGGCGGCTGCGGAACTCCACGCTCAGCTGCAGCAGCGGGCCTTTGAAGAGGAGCGGCCTCTTCGGGGAGATGATTCAATCTTCCTGTTGGAGAATGAGCACAGCCTCTATAACTACTGGCAATTCTACCAGCGCAGCAACGGCATTGACCCGCCGGTGAGTCTGTACGAGCTGCGGCACACCTTTGTAAGCATCATCGAGGATGCTGTGTCCCCGGCAGAACTGCGCCGCATGGTAGGGCACAGCAAAAGTATGGATACTTACGGCTGGTACAGTCACGCCGTTGACGGCAGGGCTGACACGGCAGCAATGGCCGTTTCAGATGCTCTGGCAGAGTATTCTCCGCGTGCGAAATAACCCACTTTGTAACCCGTTTTTGTTCCTAAATGGTTGTGATAGCCGATAATTGATTTTCGGTGACATTCAAAAAATGCGCATGAATCCATCACAATTTCAAAGCGCATCCAGCGAATTGTGATAGTTGAGCTTGTTCGAATCCACCCGCGCCCACCAAGAACTCCAGCGTCTTTGTGATGCTGGAGTTTCTGTTTTATCTAAAACCTTGCAAAGCACACCCAAGGGTGGATTCGAACAACATCGACCCGCCGAAAAGTCCGGCGGGGAAAA
>SFDE01000006.1 GCA_004558805.1 Faecalibacterium prausnitzii
ATATGCACCTCTAGCTCAGTTGGTAGAGCAACTGACTCTTAATCAGTGGGCCCAGGGTTCGAGTCCCTGGAGGTGCACCAGATATTGAACGTCAAATCGAAAGATTTGGCGTTCTTTCTTTATGTAGGAAAGCGGCTGCACACTTTCTGCACACCGTTTGCACATTTGCCCGAATCAGGGACTTTTCTGCGCAAGGTTTGCACAGCCTGCTTTCCTTTGCATAAAAAGAAGAAATTTTAGGCGAACAAGGCTCTCGTCAACTCTCTGCGTTCGTCTGCGTCCATCAGCCGGATGGCTTCAAGGATCTCCCTGCCGGAGATTTTTGCTGCCGCCGGCTTTTCGTTTTGATGAGGCTGAGGTGCTGCCGGGGTCAGGTCTTGGGAATAGAAGTTCGCTTCGATCTTTTCGGTCAGCTCCAACCGGGGCTTGTCCTGCGTGTGGGCATAGGTGTCCATCAGGACAGATGCCGTTGCATGACCTGTGTTGCCCTGCACCGACTTGAAATCACCATCCGACTGCAAGAGCTGGTAGGTGGCACTGGAATGCCGTAGACCGTGGAACACGATCTGCTCAAACTCCGGGTGCTCAGCTCTCCACAGGCGATGCCGAGGTCTGCTTGAGCAGACCGCTCTATATTCGTGCGTAAGCACGCACATCTGGGCTGGCTGATTACGAGAGTAATCAGCATTGCACTTTGTCAGCAGCTCCGGTGCGATAGGCAAGCCGTCCGGGAGCCGGAACAGTTGCCCGCAGTTGTTGTACTTCTCTGGGGCGCTCTGCTCGTCCTGCTTCAGCTTTTCCAGCCATGCCAGCAGTTCTTCCTTTAAGGGCTTGGTCTTGGGCTTTTTCAAGATGAGAGAGGACTTGCTGCCCTCACGCCTGTCCGGGAAGGTGTGGTAGAGACCTGCTTGGGGTCGAGCTTTTCCAGAGCGTCATTATTGGCTCGCTGCATGGTCTTGCTGACTGAGATGGTGCCACGCCCATCGGCAGCATCGAAATCCAGATCACTCGGCTGTAAGCCGAGAATTTCGCCCTCACGGAGCGAAAGGATCAGGCTCATGTGCACCGCCAGATGGAGTGCCGGGCTTTCGATGGTATTTAACGCCGCCAGCATGGTTTTCTCGTCCCAGATGGTACGTTCTTCGATGTTGATCTTGGGGGCATCACGGGGCAGGGGAATCTTGTGGATCAAGTCCCATTCCACCGCATAGGAAAAGGCGGTTTTCAGCAGGGTGTGGACTTCGTGGATAGAAGTGCTAGACAGCAGCCGCTTCTTCTGCTTTTCAGAAAGTTTCTGCTTGATACCCTTCACATACTGCCCGCAGGGGGTCTTGGCAAGGGTAGCATAGAACTTCTCAATATCGTAGGTGCGCAGTTCCTGCACCTTCCGTTTCCCGATATACGGCACGATGAGGTTCTGCACCATCGCCACAGATTGGGTGTAGGTCTTGGGAGACCACTTGTGCTTGGTGGACTGGATCGGGATCCATTTGTACAACATCTCCTCCACCGTCATGGTGTCGGAGACAAGGAATGTGCCGTTCAGCAGTTCTTTCTCAACCGTGATCTTTCGCTCCTGCGCCTCCTTTTTGGTCTTGAAACTTTTCCATCCCTCGCAGGGCTTGCCGGAATGGTCTTTGTACTTGTAACGGACGGAGTAGGAATCTCTGCGCTTCATACTTCGTATGCCTAGCAGTGTGCGCTGCGCACAAATATATTTTTGCCTGCCTTGGCAGGCATCGGCATAATAGATGCCATAGATTACCTCCCTCAGACCGCCGCAAACCAGCTGTCGAAACTCTGCTTGTTCACCCGGATGCTGGTGCCGATGCGCAGCACCCGAAAATCCTTCGTGGTGTTGCACAGGTTGTACGCAGCGCGAGGAGAAATCGCCAAAAGCTGGGCGATTTCCTCCACCCGGTAAACAAGAGGTTCGTGCTTGACTGCTTTGGTCTGGTCAGAAGATTCTGTGGCAGGGGATTTGGACACTTTCATTGTAACCGGGTTCGAGTCCATTTGCAAGGACTTATTCGTATAATCTTTAGACTTCACATCTTCGGTCATGTCAGGCCGATTCATATTCATAGGCAGACCTCCAATTCCTTGTAACCGAACGCCTGTAACCGGGCAGGAAAACTCTCTTTTTTCTGCATACAGGGCATTCGGTGGGCTTTATACTTTTTCTTCTCTTTTTAAGGTTACATGGTTACAGAAAGAGGAAAACGCAGCAGTCATACGGCTTTTCCGCCGTAACTGAGGTGTAACCGAATCTGTAACCAGACGTGTAACCGCTGTTCATCAGAAGGGAAAGCCCAGCTGCTGGGCTTCCGCATCCGTTATTTCGGAGAAATCTTCAGCCCCGGTTTCGGGGCTGGTTATGCGCTCCCAGCCTTTCTGAACACCGTACTTCGGGTAACGCTTGGCGGTCTTGTGCGCCTGCCAGCCTTGGATATCGCCGCGCGAAATACCGGTGTTCATGATCTCGCAGATAGCACGAGTCTCCCACTCTGCCGGGATATTGGTGTTGCCCAGTGCTTCCGCATAGAGCTGCTTGGAACACACCCGTTCACCCGTGTAGTCCTCCAAAAAGGCATAGATCATGCCTGCCTGCGCGTCCTCCTGCATGAAGTCCTGCTGGTGGGCGTGCAGCGTTTCCTGCATGGCGAGGCTGAACGCCAGCTTATAATTACCGCTGTTGTAGATGGTCATGGCTTCTGCCCAAAGCTGGTCGATATAGGCACGGGAATCTCCCTCGTTATCCAGAATGTGCGCCTCAGCCAGTTCCGCATCCAGCGGGATGGGGATAAAGCGGCGGTTGCCCGTGCGGTCACGGGGCAAAAAATCCTGCCGGTTGGTCGTGCCAGCAAAAACACACTGGCGCAGACGGTCGGCAGGATGTGTTTCGTAGGGGACTTTATAGGTCTCCTTCTGCTTGCTGAGAAAGCTCTTGGTTTCCTCGATGCTTTTGGCATTGGCGGTGGCGATTATCTCCGACATTTCGATGATCCAGTGACCTTGCAGCTTTCGGTACACGTTGTCATCGTCCAGCCTCCGCAAATCGTCTGAGAACCACTCGTCCTTGACCGCCAACAGCCGGAAGAAGGTGGACTTCCCCGGTCTCGCCTGTCGACTCGGTCGGTGCTTCAAAATGCTTGCAGCATTTTGAGGTCGCCACTGGCGACCCGCACCTCTGCACTCTTGCTCCGGGCAAGCTGCCTTTCAGGACAGCTCGTCCGGCTTTTTCAGTTGACCAAAATGACCAACTGATTCTGTTACGGGTAAAATCAAGTGCCGGGTGGCGGCACTTGATTTTCAATAGACCTTGAAGCGTTACGGAAAAACGATGTGCTCATTTTGACCACTTGGTTTTCCGTAACAGGTCGATGAATTTCTGTTCCCCCATTTGTGAGGGACTGAGTTTTATTTGGCAGATGCGTTACGCTTAACCAAGTGCTCATTTTGAGCACTTGCAGCATCTGTAACACGTTTTCGATAGACTTTTTGCCGACAGGCATTGCTGCAATAGCGGGCATCTGCACGTTTGGGTGTGAATTTTTCACCGCAGCACTGGCATACTAAATCCTGACGGCGTATTTGGCGGTATTCCCGCTGCCGCCGCAGATAAGTTTGCGGACGGCGTATCCTCCGGCGGTAAAACCCGTTTCCTCATACGATTCTTTCAAATAATCCTGATTGTTCTGCTCCCATTTTTCGTTTGTCATATACATGGAGATGACCCTCCTTTCACTGGCGTTACAGAAAAACAATGTGGTCAATTTGACCACATTGTTTTCTGGTAACTGAGGAATCAACGTTTAGCCGTTCTCCCCACATGGTTTTCCTGCCCCCTCTCGGCGGCGTTTCCCGGCTCTCCTTTGCGGGATCATCGCCGTGTATCCCATGCAGACGGTCATGCTGTTTTCAAGGTCCAACGGGCAAAACGGCAACAAAAAAAGCCGCCACAAAACAGACCAGCCCTGCCTTCGCTTTTTCTGGAAGGTCATGCTAGTCGGTTATGTAACGGCTGAAAGCCAAGATGTTCAGCCCCGTAGGGTCTGAACAAATATGTAAAATATGTTATATTCAGTTGTTGGGATAGATTACCACAAAAATCGAGCTGTGTCAACAAAAAGTTTTGAAAGCGCGTTGTTTTCGGCAGCTTGCAAGAAAAAGCAAGGGAAACTTTGGCAAAAAGAGAGAGGGCTGGACGCTGCCAGCCCTCTTGACAAGAATTCGTAGTACGCAGGTTCACCTATGGGTTCGCATCTTAGACCATGTGCTCATAAATAGTGGCAACACAGTCTTCCTTTTGGTCGTCGGACAATTCTGAACCAGTTTCCTTCCAGTTCTCAATAAATTCCACCAGCAAGTCACTCTTTACAATGGGAATCGGACAATGTTCTTCCCCTTCAATAACAGCCTTGTCATTCGCAATGCAAAGAATGCTGATAATATGGCACTCCCTTGGCAGGAAGGAAGCAAGAAGTTTTTCATGTTGACGCACCTGCTGGAGTGGGTTCTTCATGCCCTCTTCCCCACCATCTTTCTTCCGAATCCAGTTACCCGACTTATCTACCACAAGTTTTCCTGCGAAATTTTTGGTTTCGATACTGAAAACACCTTTGCTGGAAACGATCAAATGGTCGTACTCCTGCTTTTCATCAATAAAAGTGGGGTTAGAAATCAGAATACAGGGATTTCCCGCTTTATCTTTGGAACGCTTTTCAATCTTCACATAAGATGTATCCAACCATTTCAGAGCATAATCGACCTTTTTCTCGCCTTTATCGCCGCTCTCTTTTGCTTGAGAATAGATTTCAGCGGAACGTGCAGCATATGCGTCCTGTGGAGAGTCTGCATCGTAATAGAAAACCATTGCCTCATCGAGCAAGTCTTGCGGAATATACTTGTTTTTGGTTTTATTGCGGTTAATTTGGTTCATTCGATCAGAAATCAGGACACTTCCTAATCGGTAAATATCAGCGTATTGCTTAAAGAGCGAATCTTTTCTATCCAAATTGGATTGAGCAACGAGTTCAGAAAAATAGTTTTCCTGCGCCTTGTATTCCTTGAATAATTCCAATAGTTCCATAAAGCCAAGCCGATTGATACTACTGCGCAAATTTTCCTTTAGGATGGAAACAGGGCCATATCGGCGAAGCAAAGCATTTGCGAGTTGTTGCCGTTTCGCTTGTTGGGCTTTTTCATCTGCCAAAGCTTTCTTTCGTCTTGTTTCATCTATGTTATCTGGAAGCATACTCTCCAAAAATTCGTACATAGCGTCAACATTATCGATTTTTAGAGGTTCATAGTTATCATCTCTATCATGATACCCACTTTTGAAAAGGCCATACCATTCTCTGCAACGGCTTAAACCAAATTTTCTTATAGCGGCTCGTAACAATTGCTCTCTTAAATTTCTATCGCCCCAGAATGTTCTCTTATCATAATTCTGCATGAAGTCCTTAACAACTTCGGGTTGATTTATAATAAGTTTTAACAGATTTTCATATTGCAGAGAATCATCATACAGGAAAAAGTAATCACATGAGACGTGGGATTCTCTATCCTCAACACAGATAAAGCACAAATTTATCTTGTCAACAACTACATACATCTTTTTGACAAAGTCCAGCTTTTGAATTAGAAGCTGTCTTCCATCTTCAAACTGCAAAGATTTTGCATAGATGTCTAAATTCATTTTGAAACCTCCATTTTATAAATATATCAGCGACTTTATTAGAACTATTATACCACGAAGTACTAACAGCACAATATCTTTGATGCGGCATCTTAATTACAAAAGCAGACTTTATTCTCATGCAATATGCCCAAATCGCTAACCGACTGTTAAGCTACTGTGTTGAACAATCTGAATTTCATGCTGTCTACAAATCTTGAATTTTCACTTTACAATTTTGAAATAGCATGATATTCTGTAATTATCTTAAGGAAAGGAGGTACTTTAAATGGCCATAAGCAAGAATATGCAGTGGCATTCTGTTCGTTTTCAGTTCAAAAACGAAAGTATTGCCGAGGAAGTTTATGCGACGTACAATATGCGTATTCACATGTTGTGCAATTGGGCTGTTGAATTCTCACACAAAGGAAATTCTATATACCTTAAAAGCATGAACTTGCATGAGCTCGAACGCGCTAGTTGCTGGCTCAAAAGTTGCTTAATCTAAAAAGTATAATAAAGTAGTCTCCGATTATTTGTCAATGGAGATGAATTAAAATATAAAAAAGGCAGGTACACCATGTTTCCACAGTGTACCTGCCTTTTTCATCTTTACGGGTTCGGTGTACCTACTACACCAATCCACCTATTCACTTGTTACACCACACCGTTTTGTAAGGCTCCTTTTCGGGAAAACGTCCCAAAATTGGTGTAGTTGTGGTGTAGTACCGCAGATGTTGCTTGAAATCCGTTCAAAATTTCATCGTATCTGCGTTTTAATTTTGCATTTTACTGCTCAATCGGCTTCATCGTGGGGATGTCATCGACGAGCAGTTATAAGCCTTTATTTCTTGATACTACTCTACACCGCAAGGGTTGAATTTTGCCATTCCATTTACATCTCTACACAAGCCTTTATCCGAACTGTATCGTTTGGCGTATGAATTGGCGTAAATGGCGTATGGCGTATTTGGCGTATGCTTTATTTTATTCTTCAGGGTCTTTCCACTGAGCAAACTGACGGTCAAGATTTTCAAATTCAGACTTCCGCAGTTCCTTGGTCACATCCGCATAGATGTTCAAGGTCGTAGAAATATCCGAATGTCCCAGCGCATCCTGAATCACCTTGATGTTCACGCCCGCTTCGCACATCCGGGTCGTGAAGGTATGCCGCAGGGTATGGCAGCTGAAACGCGGCAGGAGTACGGTGCTGTTCGGGTTCTTCGCCAGCACTTCATCGTTGCAGTCCCGGATGATGCGCCGGATGGCTTTGTTCAGCGTTCCCTGATGCTGGCACTCACCAAAGCGGTTGACAAAGATAAAGTCCGTGTAACCGTCCACCGTTACCGTGCAGTGGATCTCTGCTTCTTCCTGATAGGCACGTTCCTTTTCAAAGGCTTCTTTCACGAAGTCCATCATCGGAACAGTGCGGACACCGGCCTTTGTTTTGGGCGAGTGGCAGTTGAAGTAGCAGCCCTTCTTGCCGCCGTTGTTCTCACGGTGGTCGTAGTTGACCAGCGTGTGGTTGACGGAGATCGTGCCTTCCTCTAAATCCACATCGCACCAGCGCAGACCAGTGGCTTCTCCTACGCGCAAACCAGTTCCCAGCATGACCGCGAAAATCGGATACCAGTGCTGGTACTTCGGCGTTTTGGAGAGGTAGGACAGCAGCAGATTCTGTTCTGCGACGGTCAGCGCCTTACGGCGGTTGGTTTCAAACTGGTGTGCCTTTTTCAGCTCCCGTAGAACATTGTCCGAGGGATTGCTCCGCAGATAGCAATCATCCACCGCCATGTCTAGCACCTGATGCAGAACCGTGTGTACGCTGTCAATCGTAGAGACCTGCAAGCCCCGCTCGTCTGCCAGCGTGTTGTAGAACTGCTTCACATCCGACTTTTTGAGCGCAGACACCTTCGATTTGCCGAAATCCGGCTCCACGAACTGCCGATAAAGGTACAGATAATTCTGAAAGGTGTTGTCCTTCAGACCACGCTTCACCTTTACCCACAGGGTGAACACATCGTTCAGGGTGACGTACCGTGCTTCTGCCTTGATGCCTTCCAGCGAATCTCGCTGAATGTCGTTTTCCTTTTCCCGAAGCTCCTCCAAGGTCGCGGCATAAATAGAATGCCGCTTGCCATCCGGGGAAGTCCAACGGAAATCGTACTTGCCATCTTTGCGCTGGGATTCCCCTTTGCGGAGAACCACACGCGCCTTGTCTTTGCGTTTCGTATTCTGAGTTGTTGCCATGAGCGTCGCTCCTTTCTACATTGCGGTACAGAAAAGAGCGTTGTTCTGTGTTCATAGTACCACAGATACGCCATTCTCTGCAAGACGTTTTGAAAAATATCCGGGACATTTTCAAAGCGAGTACATTCGCTCCGTATATTCATCCAGCTTGCGCCGCTTGATGAGCCGCTTGGAACCCACCCACAACACGAACTGGCAATGTTCGTTATCCGATAATGAACGCAGCTTGTTGATGCCAATGCCGGAATAAGCCGCAGCTTCTTCCAGCGTCAGATTGCTCTTTTCCCAAATCGGGACATCCTTCATAGGCAGACCTCCATATCCTTGTAACCGAACGCCTGTAACCGGGCGGAAAACTCCCTTTTTCTGCACACGGGGCATTCGGTGGGCTTTATACTTCTTCTTATTCTTTTAAGGTTACATGGTTACAGAAAGAGGAAAACGCAGCAGTCATGCGGCTTTTCCGCCGTAACTAAGGTGTAACCGAACCTGTAACCAGACGTGTAGCCGCCATTCATCAGAAGGGAAAGCCCAGCTGCTTAGCTTCTGCATCCGTTATTTCGGAGAAATCTTCAGCCCCGGTTTCGGGGCTGGTTACGCGCTCCCAGCCTTTCTGAACGCCGTACTTCGGGTAACGCTTGGCGGTTTTATGAGCCTGCCAGCCTTGGATATCGCCGCGCGAAATTCCTGTGTTCATGATCTCGCAAATGGCACGGGTCTCCCACTCTGCCGGGATGTTGGTGTTGCCCAGTGCCTCCGCATAAAGCTGTTTGGAACACACCCGGTCACCCGTGTAGTCCTCCAAAAAGGCGTAGATCATGCCAGCCTGCGCGTCCTCCTGCATGAAGTCCTGCTGATGGGCCTGCAGCGTTTCCTGCATGGCAGGGCTGAACGCCAGCTTGTAGTCGCCGCTGTTGTAAATCGTCATGGCTTCTGCCCAGAGCTGGTCGATATAGGCGCGAGATTCCTCCTCGTTGTCCAAAATGTGGGTCTCAGCCAGTTCCGCATCCACCGGGATGGGGATAAAGCGGCGGTTGCCCGTGCGGTCACGGGGCAAAAAATCCTGCCGATTGGTCGTGCCAGCAAAGATGCACTGGCGCAGACGGTCGGCAGGATGAGTCTCGTAGGGGACTTTATAGGATTCCTTCTGTTTACTGAGAAAACTTTTGATCTCCTCGATACTCTTGGCATTGGCGGTGGCGATCATCTCCGACATTTCGATGATCCAGTGACCTTGAAGCTTGCGGTACACGTTGTCATCGTCCAGCCGCCGCAAATCGTCTGAGAACCACTCGTCCTTAACGGCCAGCAGCCGAAAAAAGGTGGACTTTCCCGCACCTTGCCCGCCCACCAGACAGAGCATGGTTTCAAATTTGCATCCCGGCTGGAACACCCGCTTGATGGCTCCCAGCAGGAATATCTTCATGGCTTCGCAAGTGTACTCGTCCTCCGCAGCACCGAGAAAGTGGTGCAGGACGTGGGCAATCCGTTCCGTGCCGTCCCATTTCAGGCCGTTCAGATAGTCCCGGATGGGGTGGTAGCGGTTCTCGTTTGCAACAATACGGATAGCAGATTCGATTTTCTTTTCGCTGGAGATGCCGTACTTCTCCATTCGCCGCAGGATATACTTCATATCGGTGTCGTTCAGCGTCTTGCCAGATCTCGGCCAGCCCACGGGCTTTACAATGTCAATGCGCTCGCTCAACAGGTTCAGCCGGATGGCATCAGCAAGCACATGATCATTCTGCAGAATCGTGATGCAGTTCTGGATCGTCCGCTGGATTTCGCCGTTGGAGTGCTTGGACAGCATTTCCTTCACATCCTCAACGGTTCGAGGAGGGCGTTCTTCTTCATTGACTTCTTTACTCAATAAACATCACCTCATACTATTATTGAAAACGATTTTCTGACTTTTCCGCAGTTGAAAGTACAGATGGATTCCGCTGCGCCTGTTCTGCCTGCAAGCGGCTCAGCAGTTGCAGAACAGAATCCCGTGCTTTTTCCTTGACCTGTTCCTTGCCTTTCTGCCGGACTTCCGGTTTCAGCAGCTTCTCTTGCAGACATGCAGCAGTGGTCTGCATGGTCTTGAGGAACTTGTCCAGCACGCCATCCAAACGGTGAGCGACATACTCTCTCGTGGCCTGCGGAGCCTTTCTCTCCGGGGACAGCACCCACTTCTTCGTGTCCTCGATCATCCGCATATCCTCTTTCCGGGTCTCGGTGCGCACTATGTCCGTCACGACCTCCACCGCCTTGTCATAGGCCGCAGCCGAAACTTCATCGATCAGCGTTTCCATGTCGTTGACCCTGAGGGTCAATTCGTCCAGCTTGGTCTGCTGGGCGGCGAGCTGCTCCTTCTGCTTGGCGAGGATGAAGTCCTGCTTTTCCAGATACTGCCGGTTACCGTACTCCGCTTCTTCCTCCAATTCCAGCCCGTGCCGCTTTGCAATCTCGAACAGCATCTTCCGGCAGGCGGCATCAAAGGTGATTTTGCGGTTGTTGCGGCGGCTGAGGGGCTTGTCCGGGTCGGGCAGATCGAAGCCCAGTGTTTCCAATGCCTTTTCCTGCTGGGGAGCAACCTCGCCGTACTTGTTCTCACAGTCGAACACATGGCGCTCGTGGATGTGGGGCGTGCTTTCATCCAGATGCAACGCCCAGTCCAGCACATGAACATGGTCGCCGAATTTAGCCTTGAACTCCTCGATGAACTCGGTGACGATGTTCAGCAGATCCTCCGCCGAAGCGTGTTCATCTAGCGTTCCCAGTTGGTAAATCGTCTCTTCCGGGCAGGTCTTGCGGCTGGACAGCAGGTCGGGAATGGAGCGGTTGCGTTCCGTGTGCCGGATCTTGGCGTTGCGCTCGTTCTGGCTTTCCACAAAGTTGGAATAGCGGCTCTCATAGAATTGCCGTTCCACATCTGAGAAGGTCGCCGCCAGATCATCCGGGTCGGGTGGAGCAAGAGCCGAGCGGAAACCGTGGAAGCAGTCCCAGTAGATGTTGCCCTTGGCTCGTTCCGAGTCGATGTGTTCACTGTTGGCAAGGTTGAAACTGCGGTCGTTGTGCTTGGGGTTGTAAGTGCCGTGGGTTCCGGCTCGTCCGTTGTGTCGTGTTAATTTCAGATAGACATCCCTCCGTTTCAACAGCTTGGTGGGGAGAACGCAGCAGCGAAGCTGCTGGATCTGCCGCCTTTTTGCGCCAGATAATACCCAGTAGGATATGACGCACAGCATCATATCACTGGGGCAAAGAGCTGCGCTCTCTGCACTCTTGCTCCGGGCAAGCTGTCCCAAATGGACAGCTCGTCCGGCTTTTTCAGTGGGCCATTTTGACCCACTGATTCTGTTACGGGTAGAATCAAGTGCCGGGTGGCGGCACCTGATTTTCAGCCAACCTTGAGTCGTTACAGGTAGAATCAAGTGCTCATTTTGATCACCTGATTTTTACGGAGTGGGCGCAACGCGTAACAGATAAAACCGAAGTTCTCAAAATGATAATGCCGGTGGCTTCGTTGCAGATGAAATCAAGTTATCATTTTGACAACCTGATTTTGATACGGCTACAATCAAGTTCCCAAAGTGGGAACTTGATTCGGCAGGAGTTACAAATCAAGTTACGGAAAGCGTAACCTGATTTCAGATGACAGCCCAAATTCCCACTTTGGGGATTTGGGAGTGAGCGATTAAGAGTTACGGTATTTTGGCACTTCCCAGAATGGGAAGTGCCAAAATACTAAATAAAAGTAGCACCGATAAGGAACTTGACAAACTTTGTCAAGTTCCTAAAAGAGAAGTGTGTGCGGCTGTTTTACGATGGCGGTAGTCTTTCTGACGACAGGCATTGCTGCAATATCTGGCATCCGCCCGAATTGGTAAGAACTGCTTCCCGCAGCAAGCGCAGGTGTACATTCCGCGTTCGGCACGCTTTTTAAGGCTTTTCCGCAGATTCAGCATCTTGTGACCGCAAGTCTGGAAGCTGCAATATTTTCGGTTTCGGGTCTGGGTGTAGATGACCTTGCGGCAGTATTCACATTGGATTCTGCGTACACTGGGGTCTCCGTCAATGAAATACTCCATTAAAGTGTCCTGATTTTCGCGTTCCCATTGTTCTGTTGTCATAGGCATCCTCCTTTGGCTGTTACGGGTGTGTGGTGGATAATGAAAAGCATTATTTGCCCCAAATGTTACGGGTATATGGTGGTCACCAAAATGGTAACCACCACTTTCACACAATAAAGCGTTACGATTGTCTGGTTGGTGATCAAAATGATCACCAACTAAAATCTGTGCGTTATGGCTGGGTGGTAAGTGGACATTTTGTCCATTTACCACTTCCAAGTGGTGAGTTACGGTTTTCGTAACCCACCACAGAGCGACCGTGTTACGGTCATTTGGTAAGTACTGAAAAGCAGCACTTACCGGATTTCACCGTGGCTTGACCAAATGTCAAGTCGAGGTCGAACGTAACACGAACGGAGTCAATGTGGACAAATTGTCTACATTGATTCAAGCTGCGGCAATTCACCCCATGTGGTCAAAATGTCCACATGGGGTCAGCCGTAACGCAGAAGGTTATTCTGGTGAATGACGCTTTGTGTCATTCACCACATCAACTGGCCATTTTGACCAGTTGATATTGGGTGCGCCGTTCTCCCTGCATGGATTTCCTGCCCCCTTCCAGCGGCGTTTCCCGGCTCTCCCTTGCGGGGTCATCGCCGTGTATCCCATGCAGACGGTCATGCGGTTTTCAAGGTTCGTTGCTGATTTTGCAATAAAAAATCGCCACACAACAACCTGAACCTGACCATCTCTTCCGGGATGGCCTTGGTTCGGGTTTGTTATGTAGCGATAAGAAAGTCAAAAACTTGCTCCGGCTCCTTCGGGAGCCGAGCTGGAACTCTAAGTAAATATGTTATATTAAATTGTTGGAATAGACTACCACAAAAATCGCAGTGTGTCAACAAAAATCTTTGAAAACACGCCACTTTCGGCAGTGTGCAAGAAAAAGCGAGGAAAACTTTGGCAAAAAGATAGAAAAGCAGCGTCCCATTATCATCTTGACAGACATTCAAGGCGCAGAAACTCATAAAAAGCAACACCCCACAAACCTATCTCGGCCTGCAGGGTGCTGCTTTTTATGATGAAGGAGAAAGAAGATAGCGGTTTAGCCCTTGTCTGCGCCGGAGGTGATGCCCTCCACATAGAACTTTTGCATAATGACGAACAGGATGGAGATGGGGATGGATACCAGCACACCGCCTGCGCAGAAGAGCGCAAAGTAGTTGTTGATCAGCGTTTTCTGCAGCATATTGTACAGGCCGATGGCCACCGTCCAGTCGGCGGAAAGGCCGGAGTTCAGGATCATCTTGGCCATCACGAAGTCCGTCCACGGCACCATGAAGGAGCTGATGATGGTGTACACCAGAATGGGTCTGGACATGGGCAGAACGACTTGGAAGAACACCCGGGCATCCGATGCACCATCCAGCTTGGCGGCCTCCCGCAGGGAGATGGGAATGGTATCAAAGAAGCCTTTGCAGATCAGATAGCCCAGACCAGACGAGCCTGCGTAGACCATGATAAGACCCGCATAGGAGTTGGTCAGGTTGAGGTACTTCAGCACGAAGTAGACCGCGATCATGGCCAATACGCCCGGGAACAGGTTGACAATGACCGAGAGGTTCTGCAGCAGCTTGCGGCCCTTGAACCGGCAGCAGCTCAGCGCGTAGGCCACCATCAGCACAAAGCAGGTGGAGATCACGCAGTTGAAGCAGGCCACCACAAAGGTGTTGGCAAACCAGCGCGGGAACTGCGCCACAGAGTCCGAGTGGAACAGGATGTTGACGTAGTTGCTTATGGTGTAGCTTGCCGGGAAGAACCGCCGCACATTGATGCCCCGGTCGGTGGAAAAGGAGGTGACCAGCAGCCACAGAATGGGCACCAGCCAGATGCCTGCCAGCAGGGCCAGCAGCAGATGCCGCAGAATGCTGCGGACAGTGCGAAGGATACGCCCGCGGCGCAGCTGCGCCGCAGTTTCCGTCCGGCGTGCCGGAGAAACAGTTGCCTGTGTCAAGAGAATGTCGCCTCCTTTTTATTAAGGAACCGGAAGCAGACCAGCGTGAACACAGCACAGATGATGAACACCATAATGCCGATGACAGCGGCCATCTTGTAGTTGTACTGCTCCTGTGTCAGGCGGAACAGCCATGTGACCAGCAGGTCCACCTCTTTGGCGCTGGAGGATGCCAGTGCCTGATTCTTTGTGATGTAAACGTCCTGCGTAAGCAGATAGATGACGTTGAAGTTGTTGACGTTCTTGACGAAATCCGTGACCAGTGCAGGTCCCTGCACGCTGAACAGATAGGGCAGCTTGATGTGGATGAAACTCTGCCACGGCGAAGCACCGTCGATGGTGGAGGCCTCCAGCATATCGCCGGGGATATTCATCAGCACACCGGTGGCAATGATCATCTGGTAGGGCACGCCCACCCAAATATTGATAAGGACGATCATGAACTTTGCCCAGTGCTGATCGGTCAAAAATGGGATATGGTTCATGTTCTGCCCCAGCAGGCCGATGGTCTTTAGAAAGTCTGTCACGCCTGCATTGGTCATCAGGGTGTTGAAGATACCGGCGTCCGAGAAGAAGTTGCGCACCAGCAGCAGGGTGACAAACTGCGGCACCGCAATGGTGACCATGAACAGCGTGCGCCAGAGTTTCTGGCACTTGGTCTTTTTGTTGTTGATGAGCATAGCCAGAAATACGCCGCCGAAAAAGGTGGTAAAGGTGGCAAAGAAGGCCCACACCAGCGTCCAGCCCAGCACCCGGCCAAAGGCGTAGCTGAAGGTCACCGTCAGCGACTGCCCGCCGAACAGGGCGGCAAAGTTTGCCAGTCCCACCCATGTGAACAGGGCGGCGGGCGGCATGTGCTGCTGGTCGTAGTTCGTGAACGCCACAGCGATCAGGATGAACAGCGGCACAATGGTAAACACCACCACGCCCAGCACCGGCAGGGTGAGCAGGGTCACATAGAACTTCTCGTTCAGGTACATCGTGATGTCCTGCCGGAAGTTGTTGGGCTTTTTGCCAGCGGCCTTCTGCGCCTGCAAAGCGTAGTTGCTCTGCACCACCAGCATAGCCGCAGCGATCAGCGTTACAATGACCACCAGCGCGATCACGCTGAGCAGCAGGATGGCAAACGAGTTGTCGTAGTTGTTGACCTCATTCTTTAAGGTAAGGGGGTTGAACTGCATCTCCATCTGCACCGTGCCCAGCGTGCTGAACTTTTTCAGCGCCGGAATGCCGGAGGTACCCAGAAAATACAGCCCCAGTCCCTGCACCAGCGTTACCAGCAGCGCCTTGATGAGCTGGCCATGGCCGATGTAGCCCAGACCCCAGACAACGAAGGACAGCTTTGTAAAAATATCTCCGTGAACAAATGCGTGACCGAACTTCTGAAGAAAATTCGGCTCCCGGCCATCCGCCCGCAAGGGCGGCGTAAGGACCATTTCTGCCACAGAAGTCAACTCCTTTCTTCTTGCAGAGGACTTTACAGCAAACAAAATACTGATTTTTGTCTTCGATAAAAAGCGGGCACACCGCATTCTGCTACGTGCCCGCCGGGAAAAGCCAAACCTTACTGTGCCACAGGTGCGGTGATACCGGCCACAGCGTTGTCCACCAGCTGCTGGGTGGTCTTGCCCTGCGTATCGCCGGAGACAAGGATCTCGCCCAGACTTGCAGCGGAATTCCAGTAGTTTGCACCTACCCGCTGCAGAGTAGCGTAAGAACTCTGCTCAGCCAGTGCGGCAATGGCGGGTGCGGACTGCACAGCCTCAGTGGCGTTTGCGTTGATGTTGGAGGGGCCCAGCTTGCGGTCGTTGAAGCGCTTGATCTGGTTGTCCTCGTTGGTGATGAAGTCGGCCAGCATCATAGCCACGCCCACGTTAGCGCTGTGGGGGTTGACGCCCACCAGCTTGTAGCCGGAGAAGGAGCCCATCTGGACCTGCTCGCCGTTCAGGGTGTAGGTGGGCAGTTTGGTGGCGGCGTAGCCCTCGCCCCATGCTCCCTCGGCGGTGTTGGCGTTCCAAGTGCCGGAGATGGCAGCACAGCAGCTGCCGTCCTTGATGGCGGAAACGATGTCAGCATCCGCGCCGGACTTGAAGCCGGGGTTTGCAGTGATATCCAGAATGGCCTGCGTTACATCTGCGCCGGGAGCCTCGTTCCAGTTGCAGACGGTGTTGATGCCGTCCTCTGCTAGTGTTGCCACCAGGCCGGCACCGGCGTAGAAGCTGTAAATGTACCATGCATCATTCACGCTCATCATAAATTTCTTCCCGGCGGCAGCAGCCTTTTCCAGCATGGTGTCCATACTCTGCACATCCTCTGCGGTCAGAACGCTTGCATCGTAGTACAGGAAGTAGCCGTTGTCGGCGGTCATGGGATAGGCGTAAAGTTTATCGTTCAGGGTGGCAGCGTCCACAGAACCGGGCAGGTTGCGGCTCTTGATATCGTCCGGGTTCAGCAGGATCTCCTGCAGAGCGCCGGCGTTCACCAGCTCGTTCAGCTGGTCGTCTGCAAAAGCAAAAACGTCTGCGGCAGACTCCGGGTCGGCCAGAACGGTGTCCTTTGTGCTGGACTCGGACTGCACACCGATCTCAATGGTCACATTGCCCTTGTCCGCATTCTGCTCAATAAAGGCATCTGCCATCTCGCGCAGCATGGTCTGGTCCTCTTCTGCGCCCCACATGGTCAGCTTCACATCGCCCCAGCTCTCCGCAGCAGAGGCAGCTGTGCTGGAAGCGGCAGCAGAGGAAGCAGTGCCAGAGGAAGAACCGCCGCAGGCAGTCAGCACACCGGCAGCAGCCACAGTGCCCATAGCAGCAAGGAAGTTACGGCGGGAAATCAGCTTTTTCATGATTCAGTTCTCCTTCGTTCTCAATCTGAAATCTTCGGGTGCTCTTTGTTGCGCTCACAAGTTGCGCACATCTGAGCAACTATCTTTCTGTACTCATAGAATACCGCATTCTTTTGCTCGCGTCAATGGACGAAATCCACGGGATTGTGGAGTCAAAACTAGAAAAAGTGACGGTAAAATCGGGATACATGGGCAAAAATGCGCAACTTTAGCGCAACTCTTTCCATACAAAGAGCAAAAATGCCCGCTCCCAGGGAAGGAGCAGGCACGAAAAGCATGTTTATTTGATGCTGCGGGAGCGTTCCATCCACTTGGTAGAATCCCGCAGAATGACCTGATAACCTTCCAGCTGCCGCATGACCGTTTCCTTTTCGGCCAGATGATCCAGCAGCATCCGGCAGGCGGTCTTGCCCAGCTGCTCTGCATCGTACTGCACCGCCGAGACCGAGGGCGTAATGCTGGCAAGCATGGAGCTGTCGTACAAGCTGGCGACCCGCATATCGTTGGGCACGAGGATATGCCGCATCCGCAGCTCCCGCATGACCTCAAAAGCGATCTCGTCATCGCCGCAGAGGATGCAATCCGCCTTCTGCTCCAGCGCAGCTTCCAGTGCATCGAGCGTCTGCCCGGCAGATTCCACGCCGGAATGAACGAGCCGCTGGTCTACCGGCACGCCAAATTCCGCGAATCCACGCAGATAACCGCGTGTGCGGTCGGTGTTGACCGCGTAGATGGTGCTGCCCACCAGCAGCGCGATGCGCTTGGCGCCCAGCTGCAAAAGAATGCGGGTCATCTCGCAGGCGGCAGCGACCTGATCGTTGTCTGCCTGCGGGATGGTCTTGTCCTCGCTGCGTCCGATAAGCACGAAAGGCGTCTCGTATTGCCGCAAAAGGTCGATGCAGGGGTCGTCTGCCATGGCGTAGGTCAGGATCACGCCGTCCACCTTGTGGTTAGCCAGCTGCCGCCGCAGCTGCGGGTACTCGGTGTTGGAGGAGTAGCATAGCATCAGGTCATAGCCGCGCTGGTCTGCCATGGTGCAGATGCCGCCCATGCACTTGCGCAAAAAAGGCAGATCCAGTGCAATAAACCGCTGCGGCACGATCATGGCAATATTGTTGGTGCGCAGCTTTTCACCGCTCTGTGCGGAAACCGGCTCGGAGCGGGTGCGCCCCATATAGGCGTACACCTTGGCACGGGTCTCCTCGCTGATGCGCCCTTTACCAGAAAGCGCGCGTGATACCGTTGTTTTAGAAACACCAAGCGCATCGGCCACCTGCTCGATCGTCATTTTTTCGGTTTCCTTTGCAGCCACGGGATATCCTCTCCTTTTCACAGTTCTGCGCAACAGAGTGCCACCCCAGCATACCGGGGTATGCCCGCTTTGTCAAGTATTAAAGCAGACAAAAAGCGTTCTGCTTTTTCGGCAGAACGCTGAAAGTTGGTATTTTTGCTCCTTACAAAATCTGCTCGCCGTTTTTCCAGACAGCCGTTCCGTAACGGTTCAGCGCAACACCACCCACTTCGACCGGGTGCTCATTGCAGTTCTGTACAAAGACGAACGTACCGCGCCGCGCCGCCAGAACACCGTCCGGCAGCGCCTCCGGCCATGCCGGGGTCAGACCGGCCTCCTGCGCTGTGTTGCGGTAAAATGCGCGATAAAACGCAGCGTCAAAACGGCTTGCCAGATAGTATGCGCGGCCTGCGCCGTATGCATGAACCGCCACGGCAGGGCAGCCGGCAAAGTAGTCCTCGGTGTAGACGCTGCGCGGCGTTGCCGGGTCGGCATCCTGCAGTGCGGCCACCTCGCAGAGCACAGAGGCCTGTGCCTCCGGCAGATTTGCGCCATCCACGGGGGCGCAGCGGCGAGTCTCGCCGTCGTACATCCCGTCAATTTCGGTGCGGCGCAGGCCCAGCAGCCCGGTCAGGCCGTAAGGCGTGTCCCCCAAGCGGCACAGGTCGCTTTCGTCCGTCACACCGCTCCAATAAGTGACCACAACGGTGCCGCCGTTCCTTGCAAAGGCACAGAGCTTTTGCGCAAAAGCATCCGTCAGCAGGTAGAGCATCGGAACAACGACCAGCCCATAGCCGGTCAGGTCTGCTTCCTGATTGACAAACTCCACCGCGATGCCCTCGCGCGCAAGGGCGTTGTAGTGCAGCTTCAGCTCGTCCCAGTAGCCCATCCCGGCATTGCGCGGGCCACAGGAGCCCTCCAACGCCCACTTGTTCTCCCAATCGTGAACGATGGCCGCCTGTTTTTCGCGGCAAATCGTGGTAATTTCAGACAATCCTTCCAGCTTTCGTCCCACCTCCACCGTTTCCCGGAAGGGGCGGGCGTCCTCCCGTCCATCGTGCCCGATGACTGCACCATGAAGCTTTTCCTCTGCGCCGCGGCTGGCACGCCACTGGAAATAGAGCACGCTGTCCGCGCCGTGCGCCACGGTCTGCAAGGCGGAAAGCTCTGCAATACCGGGCTTTTTTTGCTTGGAGACAGGCTGCCAGTTGGTAAAGCTGGGGCTGGACTCCATCAGCAAAAACGGCTTGCCCTTCATGGAGTAATACAAATCGTGCATCATGGCCGTGTCCAGCGCGGTCTCTTCCACGGTCTCGGTAGGCTTGTGCCATGTGGGATAGTTATCCCAGCTGGCAACGTCGATCTCTTTGGCCATCTTGAAATAGTCGATGCCGTCAAAGCGGTACATCATGTTGACCGTGAACTTGGCGTTTGGCGCAAATTCCTTTACGGTATCCCGTTCAAATTTCAAGAAGTCAATGTGCCGGTCGCTGACAAATCGTTTCCAGTCCAGTGCAAGCCCCTGCACCGCGTTTTCTCCCTGCGGGGCGGGGCTTTCGATCTGCGTCCAGTCGGTGTAATCATGGCTCCAAAACCGGGCGTTCCATGCCTTGTTGACTGCTTCCAGCGAGCCGTACCGCGCCTTGAGCCAGCGGCGGAACGCGGCCTGACACAGTTCACAATGACAGTCGCCGCCCATTTCATTGGAGATATGCCAGAGCAGAACAGCTGGGTCATTGCCGAACCGCTGCGCCAGCTTCTTGTCGATGATGCGTACTTTTTCACGGTAAAGCGGCGAGGTGTAGCAATAGTTCTGGCGGCGGTTGTACAGTTCCCGGACGCGGTCTGCCCGGACACGGCGTACCTCGGGGTACTTGTGCGCCATCCATGCGGGGCGCGCTGCACTGGGGGTAGCCAGAATGGTGGAAATGCCGTTGTCATACAGGTTATGGATGATGTCGGCCAGCCAGTCCAGCGCAAACACACCCTCCTGCGGTTCCAGCGCCGACCACGAGAACACCCCCAGCGTCACCGTGTTGACATGTGCCTTTTTCATCAGCACAATATCCTGTGCCAAAATGTCCGGCCGGTCGAGCCACTGCTCCGGGTTATAGTCCCCGCCGTGGAGTAATTGGAACTTCTGCATCATCGTTCCTCCTTCAATTGCGCAAATTGCGCAACATTTTTGTGGAATATAGTTGCGTTCGCTACTGAGTATACCAAGAACGCCCGCAAGATGCAATGCAGCTTTATGGTGTTTTGTTGAAACAATCTGAACATTTGATGCAATATAAAAAGCCGCTCACTGACACTATGGAGGATTCCACAATGCCAGTGAGCATTTTATGGGCAAATCGTCAAAAAACGATTCTTAAGCCTTTATATGGGAGGTTCGCTTAATCCTCTAATCTGCCGTGGTCGCAGCCGAGAGAAAGATAACGCCCCATCTCCCCTCTCAGCACCATCTGTGCATACTCCAAGGGTTTGTTGTAGAGCAGCCAGTCCAGCTCTGCCCGCTGTGCCGGGGTGTTGCCGTATTCGTCCTCCACGGCGATGCAGTTGATGGCAAGAGTAGTTTCGTCCTCGAACCGGGCTTCCACCCGGTTGGTGTCCATGTTATAGTGGCAGGAAATCAATTTGTTCATACGAAAGCCTCCATGTTTTTCACATTTACTTCTTCTGTGGTGGAAAGTTCCAGTCGTCCGTTTGCAGATCCATGAATCCGCTTTCTGATGCAGCCCTTTGCAGGTCTACATCCATCCACCACACAGCCGTTTCTACTGCCAAACCCGAACAACGCTCTTTTTGCTCTGCACAAAATCCTGCATCGTTTGGCGTAAAATTGGCGTATGGCGTAGTTTTCGCTGGAAATTCACCAAAAGAAAAAGCCTGAAACTTCTCGGTACATCAAGAAATTTCAGGCTTTGTTTTGCTTAAATTGGAAATTTACTGCTCAATCGGCTTCATCGTGGGGAACAGCAGCACGTCACGGATGGAGGCGCTGTCGGTGAGCAGCATCACCAGACGGTCCACGCCAAAGCCCAGACCGCCCGTGGGGGGCAGACCGTACTCCAGAGCGTTGATGTAGTCGTAGTCCACCTGTGCCTTGCACTCCGGCTCCAGAGCCTTGCGCTCGGCGACCTGACGCTCAAAGCGACCCTTCTGATCGATGGGGTCGTTCAGCTCGCTGAAGGCGTTGCCGTACTCGGTGCAGTCGATGAAGTACTCAAACCGCTCGGTGAAGGCGGGGTCGTCGGGCTTGCGCTTTGCCAGCGGGCTGATCTCCACCGGGTAATCGTAGATGAAGGTGGGCTGGATCAGCTTGTCTTCCACAAAGGCGTCGAAGAACTCGGCAAGGATGGCGCCCTTGGTGGGCACCTCCGGCAGCTCCACATTGTGTGCCTTGGCAGCGGCAATGGCGTCTGCATCGGTGTTCCAGTCGTTGAAGTCCACGCCGGAGTACTTCTTCACAGCCTCCACCATGGTCAGCCGCTCCCAGTGGCTCATGTCGATCTGCTTGCCCTGATAGGGGATCACCAGACTGCCGCAAATCTTCAGGGCGAGGCGCTTGTACAGCTCCTCCACCAGGTCCATCATGCCGTGGAAGTCGGTAAATGCCTGATACAGCTCGATGGTGGTGAACTCCGGGTTATGCTTGGGGTCCATGCCCTCGTTGCGGAAGATGCGACCCACCTCGTACACACGGTCCATGCCGCCCACGATGAGCCGCTTCAGGTACAGCTCGGTCTCGATGCGCAGCACCATGTCCATGTTCAGGGTGTTGTGATGGGTGTAGAAGGGACGGGCGGAAGCGCCGATCTCAAAGGGGGTCAGGATGGGGGTGTCCACTTCCAGGAAGCCCTTCTCGTCCAGATAGGCGCGGATCTCCTTCAGGATCTGGCTGCGCTTTACAAAGGTGTCCTTCACCTCCGGATTGGCGATCAGGTCCACATAGCGCTGGCGATAGCGGGTCTCGGTATCGGTCAGACCATGGAACTTTTCGGGCAGGGGGCGCAGGCTTTTTGCCAGCAGGGTGATCTCCTCGGCACGGACGCTGAGCTCACCGGTCTTGGTGCGGAACACCTCGCCTTTGATGCCGATGATGTCGCCCAGGTCCAGTTTTTTAAAGGCTGCGTAGGGCTCATCGCCCAGCTCGTCCCGGCGGACGTAGAGCTGGATATCGCCCTTGTCGTCCCGCAGATGGGCAAAGCTTGCCTTGCCCATGACGCGCTTGGACATCATGCGACCTGCCAGCGCCACCTTTTTGCCGCTGTCGGTCTCATTGGGCAGATCCTTGAATTCCTCCTTCAGGTCGGCGGAATAGGCGTCCTGCGGGAACTTGGTCAGGGTAAAGGGATCGTTGCCCGCAGCCTGCAGGTCAGCAAGCTTCTGGCGGCGCACCTGCACCTGTTCGCTTTCGGACAATCCCTGTGCGGGATTTCTCTTTTGTTCTTCCATGGTTACTCCTTAGTCAGTGGACGGTATCAGTTGGATGCGTGGGTGATGGACAGCACGGTGTACTCAACGGTCTGACCGGTGGGCAGCAGCACCTCTGTCTTCTCGCCCACAGCTTTGCCCAGCAGACCGTGACCCACGGGGCTCTCGTCGCTGATCTTGCCGTTCAGGGGGTCTGCCTCAGTGCGACCCACAATGTCGTACTCCTCGGTGTCATCGTCGCCGGTCATCTGGATGGTGACGTGGGTACCCACAGAAACGTTCTCCACGCTCAGCTCGCTCTCGTCGATGACCACAGCGTTCTTGATCATCTGCTCCAGCTCGGTGATGCGGTTCTCCACCAGACCCTGGGTGTTCTTTGCTTCGTCGTATTCGCTGTTCTCAGACAGGTCGCCGTGGCTCCGTGCCTCTTTGATCTCCTCCGCCAGCTCCTTACGACGGACGGTTTTGAGGTATTCCAGTTCCTCCTGCATTGCCTTCAGACCGGCAGCGGACATCTTGATCTCTTGTGCCATGTTGAGAATCTCTCCTTGCTTTATTGTTTTGTGCGGGGTGCGCCGGGCGCAGCACCGCACAGAAATGCCATTTTGACTCCATCATTATAATAGCAAGCCGGGGGTTTGTCAACAAAAAAGGCGGCAGTATGGAAGAAAAATCCCCTCGTCACCTGGGGGAGATCTGCCTTTTCCTGCCCCGGGGGCAGCTGTCCCGCCGGGAAAGGGAAGGGCTGCCCCGGTCAAAAGAGGGGAGAAAAGCATCTTTCCGGACAGGTTGCCCATGACGGCGGCATCACGGGGACGCAAATTATGGCACAAAAATAAAATTGCAACCAATTTGCAAATTGGTATTGCAATCGGCAAAAACTTCGTGTATAATCTTCCTTGCACGAAAATGCAAACGATTTGCAATTTACAAAAATAAAGCTGAACTGAGTGGTTTTTGGAGCGTATATGGAGTTATTTCTGGATGTTCTGGGCGAATCTCTGGTGGACACCGCCAAGATGCTGCCCTTTCTGTTTCTTGCCTATCTGCTGATCGAGTACATCGAGACAGCGCACGGAGAGCGGATCGAGCGGCTCCTTGCGGGGGGCGGACGCTGGGGCTCGGTGCCGGGGGCGCTGCTGGGCTGCGTGCCCCAGTGCGGTTTTTCTGCCATTGCGGCAAACTTTTATTCTTCCCGGGTCATTACCCTGGGTACCCTGATGGCAGTGCTGCTTGCCACCAGCGACGAGGCGATCCCGCTGCTGGTGTCCATGCCTGCCTACTGGGACAAGCTGGTGCTGCTGATGGTCATCAAGGTGGTATATGCCATCGGGGTGGGCTTTGTGCTGGACTTTGTGCTGCGGGGGATGCTGCCCCGTTCTCTCCGGGGCGGCTACACCGGGCATGCCGATGAGGTGGACTGCCACGAGGAGCACAAGGATGAAGCAGGGCAGGCAAAGCCCATCTGGCAGGCGGCACTGCGCCATACGCTGGAGATCTTTGTGTTCATCTTTGGCTTCAGCCTCATCTTCGGGATGATCGTGGAAGGGGTAGGCGAGGACGTCTTTGCAGAGCTGCTGGGACGCATGGGCTTTTTCCAGCCGGTGGTGGCGGCTCTGGTGGGGCTGATCCCCAACTGTGCTGCCAGTGTGCTGCTGACCCAGCTGTATGTGGAGGGGGCACTGCGGTTTTCCAGTCTGGTGGCAGGGCTTTGCACCGGTGCCGGCGTGGGTCTGGCAGTGCTGTGGCGTGCCAACCCCTCCTGGAAGCAGAACCTGTTCATCACCGGTCTGACCTGGGCGGCAGGAGCATTTGTGGGTGTGGCGATGCAGGCGATCGTGGCACTGTTTGCATAATGGTATCATACCGATAGAGCAGAAAGCTGTTCCGGGTTCCCCGGGGCGGCTTTTTTGCTGCGGAAAAACATTTCCCCCTGCCGGAAAGTGTGGTATACTGGAGCAAAATGATTTTTAGGGGAGAAGAGAATGCAGTACAAGATTCTGGCAAGCGACTACGACAACACACTGGTGCCCTTTGGGGAGGGCAAGCCCCGCCCGGCGGTGGTGCAGGCGGTAAAGGCGATGCAGGCAGCAGGGGGCAAATTTGTCCTCAGCACCGGGCGTGCCTATCCCTCTATCAACCGGAAGGGGCAGCTGGGAGACATCCGGTTCGACTACGCCATCGCCAGCAATGGCGCCTGCGTGGTGGACCGCAACGGTGCCATCGTGGCGGAACACCCGCTGACCAGCGAGGAGATGTACGCCCTTGTGGATTTCTGCGAGGACTACAACTTTCCGCTGCAGTTCAACTACCGGGACGCCTGCTACGCCTACTGTGAGTACGACTACCTCCACAGGGGCTATCTGCAGATGAACAGTCAGGGGCTGGACTGTGTGGACGGGGAAGATCAGGACCGCCACCTGATCGATATGCCCTATGCCGCCTTTGCGGCAATGCCGCCGGAGCAGGTGGAGCGGTTCCGGCAGAAATACGGCTATCTGGATCTCCACTGGATGATGGTGGGGGCAATGAATGCCGACGGCTACTGCTACTACGACATCGTCCGGGACGGCATCGACAAGGGTGTGGGTCTTGCAGACCTGTGTGCCAAGATGGGACTCACCCTGCAGGACGCCGTGGCAGTGGGGGACTCCGCCAACGATGTGGGAATGCTGAAGGCAGCGGGACTTTCCTGCTGCATGGCAAACGGCACCCCCGATGCAAAGGCGGCGGCGGACCGGGTCATCGGGGATGTGCGGGAGGACGGCATTGCGGCACTGATCCGGGAGCTGTGGTTTGACGGTCCCCGTGCCCAGCCCTCCGGCAGAGAACTGGGCTCCGCATGGGACCGGATCGAAAATGCAGGGACAAAATAAGATCCCCGCCGGCACAGGCAGGGGCGCTTTATGGAGACAAAAGATTTCCAAGCTGTAAAATCTTCATGAACCCCTTGCGTTTTCTGTACTGCGCTGTATTATGGATAGTATGGGGGTGATCCCCCGTAGAAGGAGAAAAGGCAATGAGTAAGATCATCCGCACCCAAAAGCCCAGTGTGCTGCCCTTTTATGCAATGGCGCTGGTGTTCGTGGTGCTGTGTGCTGTGCTGCCGGTATACAAACTGTGGGCGCTGATAGCGGCATTGGGCGCCGGTGTGCTGGCATTTGCCGCCGCCCGCAAAGTATGCCCGCCCCGGGTGGTGGATACCGAGGTGCCCTTCCACACCGGCGTGGAGGATGTGGACGCCATGCTCACTGACATCCAGCAGAAACTGGACACCCTCCACCAGCTGAACGAGGAGCTGCCGGACCCCCAGCTTTCCGCCGCCATGACCCGGATGGAAAAGGCAGGGCGTGCCATCGTGGACACGGTGGAGCAGAACCCCACAAAGGCAAAGCAGGTGCGCCGCTTTGCCAACTACTACCTGCCGGACGCCGTGAACGTGCTGCAGCAGTACGCCCGCCTTGCAAGACAGGGGGTCAAGGGCGAGAACGCAGCCTCCATCCGTGCCGAGGTGGAGCACAATGCAGCGTCCATTGCCACAGCGTTTGAAAACCAGCTGGACGCCCTGTATGCGGCAGAGAGCATGGACCTGTCGGCGGACCTGACCGTGCTGCAGAGTATGCTCAAAGGGCAGGGACTCAACTGAAACATGGCTTTCCCTCCGGGGAAAGGACCTGAAATAATGTGGATATGGAAAGGAAGGAACTCTCATGGCAGACAATACGTTCAATTTTGACCTCGATGCACCTGCAATGCCCAGCCTGACGCTGGACCCCACCCCCGCTGCCGCCCCGGCAGAGGTAAAAAAGCCGGAGCCGGTGCAGTCGGCGCAGCCGCAGGTGCAGCTGACCCCGGAAGAGCAGGCAATGGTGAATCAGTTTGCAGAAAAAATCGACATCACCAACAGCCAGCAGGTGCTGCAGTACGGCTCCGCCTGCCAGAAAAAGATCGGTGATTTCTCCGAGGCAGCCCTGTCCAAGGTGTCCACCAAGGATCTGGGCGAAGTGGGAGATATGATCACCGGACTCATCGGGGAGCTGAAGAGCTTTGATGCCAATGAGGAACAGCAGAAGGGCATCATGGGCTTCTTTAAAAAGAAGGGCAACCAGCTGGACGCCCTCAAGACCAAGTACAACAAGGCAGAGACCAACGTGGAGAACATCCAGTCCATGCTGGAAGCACATCAGGTGCAGCTGCTGAAGGACATTGCCATGCTGGACAAGATGTACGAGCTGAACATGGCGTACTTCAAGGAGCTGAGCATGTATATCCTTGCCGGCAAAAAGAAGCTGGAACAGGTGCGGGCAGGGGAGCTGCAGACCGCCATGGACAAGGCAAAGGCGTCGGGTCTGCCGGAGGATGCCCAGGCGGCACGGGATCTGGCAGACCAGTGCGAGCGGTTTGAAAAGAAGCTCTACGATCTGGAACTGACCCGGAACATCAGCCTGCAGATGGGTCCCCAGATCCGGCTTTTGCAGAACAACAACGCCATGATGGCAGAAAAGATCCAGTCCACCATCGTCAACACCATTCCTCTGTGGAAAAACCAGATGGTGCTGGCACTGGGTCTTGCACACAGCCAGCAGGCGATGCAGGCAGAGCGTGCGGTCACCGACATGACCAACGACCTGCTGAAGAAGAACGCCGAGGCGCTGAAGCTGGGCACCATCGAGACCGCCAAGGAGTCCCAGCGGGGCGTGGTGGACATCGAGACCCTGCAGCAGACCAACAAGAGCCTCATCGAGACCCTGGACGAGCTGAACAAGATCCAGACCGAGGGCAGGGCAAAGCGTGCTGCAGCGCAGCAGGAACTGACCCGCATCGAGGACGAACTGAAAGCAAAAATGATGGAGATCCGGAGCTGAAATGGCAAACGCAGAATTTTCTGAAAAACAGTATACCCCTCAGCAGCAAAAGCTGGCAGCGCTGGAAACAAAGCTGCCTGCCCCGCTGGCAAACCGTGCCACGGCGCTGGCGCTCAGCGTGGTGCTCATGGCAGCTGCCTTTGTGGGCTTTGGAGGCGCAAAGGTGCGCACCCGGTACAACACCGCAAAGCAGTGGTTTACTGTGGGCGTGGCGGCGGACAATGGCTACAGCCTCAGCGAAGAGCTGACCATCCGTGCCAACACGGCGGCAAACGTCATCACCACCGCAGGGAACACGCTGGAGGCAGACAACGCCCAGCTGCTGGCGGCAAAGGATGCGCTGGAAACTTTTGATGAGGAACTGGAAAGCGTCAGCGCCGGAAAGGACCGGATGCACGCTCTGTGTCAGGCAAACGCCGCCCTTGGCTCTGCCATCGACCAGCTGTACGCAAAGCTGCAGGAAACGGCAGAAAACCCCCTGAAGATGGGGGCGGTGCAGGGACAGTACGGGCAGTTCAACAGTGCCGGAAGCATCATTGCCAACCTGTCCTACAACACGGCAGTGTATGAATATCAAAAGGACGTGGGCGGCTTTCCGGCATCTCTGCTGGGTGCCCTGTCCGGGGTCAAAGAGGTGGAAGCCTTCGTATGAAAAAATGGAAAAGAACCCTTGCCGTCCTGCTGGTGGCGGCGGTCACCGGGCTGGCAGTGCTCTGTCCGGCGGCACTGGCGGCTAAGGCGGATCTGCCGGACCTGCCGACAGACCAGTGTGTGGTGGATAAGGCAAATGTCCTCAGTGACGGTACCGTCCAGACCATCACCGACCTGAATATTCAGCTGGAAGACAGCTGCAAGGGCGCCCAGATCGGTGTGCTGACCGTGGACTACACCGGCAGCCTTTCCACCGAGGAATACGCTGTGGCAGCGGCAAATAAGTGGGGCATAGGCTCCTCGTCGGAAAACAACGGTGTGCTGATCCTGCTGGTAATGGAGTCCCCCCTCTATGAGGATGGCGACTACTACATTGCCACCGGCGACGGCTACCGCAGCACCATTCTGGAGCGGCAGGTAAGCGTCCTTGCTCAGACCATGGAGGACGATTTTGCCGCAAAGGATTACAACGGGGCGGTGGTCACCTGCGCAAAGAATGTGGCAGACACCATTGCACAGGTCTACGGCGTCAGCCTTGGCGGCAGCACCGGCGGCACGGTGCAGCCCAAGCCGGAAAAGCAGGAGAGCAGCAATGGAGTTGTGGATGTCCTTGCGATGATCATTGGATTGATCATCGTGGTGGTGATCGCCGGTGAGATGCTGTATCTCTTTTCCAGACCTCTGGGCTGGCTGTTCTGGTGCTTCGGCGGACGCCGGGGTCCTCGACCCCCTCGTGGTCCCCGTGGACCCCGCAACCCGCCCCCTCCTCCTCCCAGAGGACGGTACAACGGCGGCGGCTTTGGCGGCATGAGCGGCGGGTCCTTTGGCGGCGGCTTCGGCGGCGGACGCAGCGGCGGCAGCTTTGGCGGCGGCAGCTTCGGCGGCATGGGCGGCGGCTCCTTCCACGGCGGTGGCGGCGGCAGAGGCAGGTAAGCCTGAAAAGCGAAAACAGAGAACGGCTGCAGGTCGGTATGGCAGGCAGCGGTTCTCTTTCTTATGTCCAATGGTGAATGAAATTCATTTGACAAAACAATTTTCTTAACCTATACTGGATAGCATCCCGCCACAGAACAAGATATAAAAAGGAAGTATTTGTCATGCTGACTCTGGATAAGATCTACCACGCCGCCTTTGTGCTCAAGGATGTTGCACGCAAGACCGACCTCATTGAGGCACCCAAGCTCTCCACCGATTGCAAACTCTACCTCAAGACCGAGAACCTGCAGGTCACCGGCAGTTTCAAGGTCCGGGGAGCATATTATAAGATCAGCCAGCTCTCTCCGGAAGAAAGCGCCAAGGGTGTCATTGCCTGTTCCGCAGGCAACCATGCCCAGGGCGTGGCACTTGCCGCCACCCGCCGGGGCATCAAGAGCGTGGTCTGTATGCCCGACGGCGCTCCCATCATGAAGGTGGAGAGCACCAAGAATCTGGGTGCAGAAGTCTGCCTTGTGCCCGGCACCTACGACGATGCCCACGACAAGGCAGTGGAGCTGCAGCAGGAGACCGGCATGACCTTCATCCACCCCTACGACGATGAGCAGGTCATTGCGGGACAGGGCACCATCGGTCTGGAGATCCTGGACCAGCTGCCGGATCTGGATGCGGTCATCGTGCCGGTGGGCGGCGGCGGACTGATCTCCGGCGTTTCCTTTGCCATCAAGAGCCTGCGCCCGGAGGTCAAGGTCTACGGCGTGCAGGCACAGGGGGCTCCCGGTATGTATCGCTGCCTCCACGACCACAAGTACCAGACTTTGAACACCGCAGCCACCTTTGCCGACGGCATTCAGGTCAAGACCCCCGGCGAGCTGACCTATAAGCTCTGCGAACAGTATGTGGACGACATCGTCACCGTAAGCGAGGACGAGACCGCCGCCGCCATCCTATCCCTGATGGAGAACCAGAAGCTGGTGGCAGAGGGCGCCGGTGCGGTGCCGGTGGCGGCAGCGCTGTTCCACAAGCTGCCCATCGAGGGCAAAAAGGTGGTCTGTCTGATCTCCGGCGGCAACATTGATGTGAATATTCTGAACCGGGTCATTACCCGTGGTCTTGTGATGAGCGGTCGCAAGGCGAACATGACCATTGCCCTGGAGGATAAGCCCGGGCAGCTGAAAAAGGTGGCAGAGATCGTCTCCCGCTGCGGCAGCAACGTGGTGTCGGTGCAGCATGACGGCTCCGACCCCGATATGCCCATTTCCAGCTGCTTCCTGAAACTGACTCTGGAGACCCGGGACGCTGCCCAGATCGAGCAGATCCGTGCAGAGCTGACCCGGGAAGGCTTCCAACTGGTAAGCGAACGTGTTTAAAATAAAAAGTGTACTATAAAAGGAGAATTCTTATGAAAGTCGTATCTACGGCAAACGCCCCCGCCGCCATCGGTCCCTACAGTCAGGCGATCGACCTTGGCAACATGGTCTTTGTTTCCGGTCAGATCCCGGTGGACCCTGCCACCGGCACCATGGCAGACACGGTGGAGGAGCAGGCAGCACAGAGCCTTGCAAACCTCAAGGCGATCCTTGCTCAGGCAGGGCTGACCATGTCCAACGTGGTCAAGACCGTGATCTTTCTGGCGGACATCAACGATTTTGCCGCAGTGAATGCGGTGTACGCACAGGCGTTCACCGCACCCTTCCCTGCACGCAGCTGCGTGCAGGTGGCGGCGATCCCCAAGGGCGCAAAACTGGAGATCGAGTGCATCGCTGTGCGGGAGTGATCCGGCGCAGAATATAAAAAAGTCGGCTGTATCACACAGCCGACTTTTTTATTGTATTGTGGGCAGAAAGCGGGATTGCTGCCTTACTTCTGCACCCCTGCCTCGCACTGCTCGATGAACTGCTTTGCCACCCGGGGACTGCGCCCTCCGGCACGGATGGCGAATGCCTCCGCCTTTACCAGCAGCTGGTCCATGGGCATCTGGATGTTGTGCTGTTTTGCCAGCTCTGCAAGGATGGTCTCAAACTTTGCCTTTTCTGGGCGCTGGAAGGTGACGGTCAAGCCGAACCGGGCAGACAGGCTCATAAGCTCCTGCCGGGTGTCGGTCTCGTGGATGTCGTCTCCGGTGCGGTCGGTCAGGGTCTCTTTGATCAGATGGCGGCGGTTGGAGGTGGCATACACCGCAATGTTCTTTGCCCTGCCTCCTACGCTGCCCTCCAGGATCGCCTTCAGGGCGGCAAAATTGTCGTCGTTGGCGGTGAAGCTCAGGTCGTCGATGAAGAGGATAAACTTCAGAGGATTCGCTGCCAGCCGGTCCATCAGGTCCGGGATCTGGTAGAGCTGGTTCTTTTTTACTTCTACCAGCCGCAGGCCCTCCTCCGCAAACTCGTTGGCGATCGCCTTTACCGAGCTGGATTTGCCGGTGCCGGCGTCGCCGTAGAGCAGCACGTTGTTGGCAGGCATCCCCGCCAGCAGTGCCCGGGTGTTGGCAATGACCTTCTCCCGTTCCTTTTCGTAGCCCGGCAGCTCCGACAGCTTTTGGGGATCCGGGTACTTTACCGGCACCAGCTGCCCGTTTTCCACCGTGAACACATGGTGCTTGGCAAACATGCCGTAGCCCTTTTTGCCGATCTCACTGATGCGCTGGGCGTAGGCGGCGGCAAGGTCCAGCTCCCGGGTCTCCCACCGGGGCAGAAAGGCAAGCTCCGGGCACCTGCCCTGTTCCGGGTAGGCGGTGCGGAACAGCTCTTCCAGCGTCAGAGCGCACAGCTGCTGCAAAAAGCTCAGTTCGCTGTCCAGCGCCGCCTGCAGCACCGGATGCAAGGCACCGGCAGCGGCGCTGCGCACACATACCGTCTCTGCCTCCAGGGCGGCGGCGCTCAGGTAATCGCTCCAGTTGGTGGTGTGCTCAAACAGTGCCGCCTCAAACTCCGCCACCGCATCGCACACTCCCGCCATGCTGCGGCTGCCGGTGTCCATGCGGTCGGTAAGGTCCATAAGCTTTGCCACCACTGGATCTTCCAGCAGGGAGCGGAAGATCACAAGCCCGTGGAGACGGGCGTTCCATTCTCTCAGTTTCATTTTCCTGTCCTCTATAAGGTCCTCTTTCCATGGTTACTGTCAGCGTCCTGCCAAGGGGCACGGCGCAGATACGAAAAGTATACAGCATCGCTACTTCGGACGCAATAGTGTTAAATTATCTTCATGTTTTGAGTGATTCAGATTACAAATTGTCGATTGACAAAAGCCCGATTTATAGTATAATTTACATCAACAAATGCGCAGATGGGAAAAAGTACCACAGGAATTCCACTGTTCAGAGAGCTGCCGTCTGGTGCGAGGCAGTCAGTGCTCCATGGAGGGAAATCGTCCCGGAGCAGCCTGTTGAAGGGGCGCAACGCCCTTGTAAGCAGCGCCGGTTGCAGCCGTTACAGTGCAGGACTTTGTTGGAAGTCCGTGAGAGGGTGTGTACAGCACGCCAACGAGAGTGGTACCGCAGAGAGCTTGAATATCAAGGTCTTTGTCTCTTGATTTTGCAGGGGACAGAGACCTTTTGTTTTCAGATATGCCCTCTGCGGAACGTAGGAAAGTGGAAACAGGAGTAACTCACCATGCAGTTGAATGGTTCTCAGATTTTTGTGGAAGTCCTCTGCGAGCAGGGCGTGGACACCATCTTTGGTTATCCCGGCGGTGCGGTGCTGAACCTTTACGACGAGCTGTATAAGAATTCGGACCGCATCACCCACGTGCTGACGGCACACGAGCAGGGCGCCTCCCACGCAGCGGACGGCTACGCCCGCGCTACCGGACGCACCGGCGTGGTCCTTGCCACCAGCGGTCCGGGTGCCACCAATCTGGTCACCGGCATCGCCACCGCCTATATGGACTCGGTGCCCATGGTCGCCTTTACCGGCAACGTGCCCACCCCGGGCATCGGCAAGGACAGCTTCCAGGAAGCGTATATCGAGGGCATTACGATGCCCATTACCAAGCACAACTTTACCGTGCGCCGGGTGGAAGACCTGGCAGACACCATGCGCTCCGCCTTCCGCATTGCCCAGAGCGGACGCAAGGGACCGGTGCTGGTGGACATCCCCAAGGATGTGACCGCCGCCGTCTGCGAGTTCACCCCCAAGCACCCGGAGCCTATCCGCACCGTGACCACCTTTGATGAGCAGCAGGTAAAGTGGGCAGCAGACATCATCAATGCCGCCCAGCGCCCCTTGGTATATTTCGGCGGCGGCGTCCGCAGTGCCGCCTCCTGCCAGCCGCTGCGGGACCTGCTGCACAAGGCGGAGATCCCCGCTGCCTACACCCTGATGGCAGCAGGCGTGGTGCCCTACGGGGACCCCATGAACATCGGCATGGTGGGTATGCACGGCTGCTATACCTCCAACCGGGCGGTGGCAGACTGCGATGTGCTTATCGCCGTAGGCACCCGGTTCTCGGACCGGGTGGCGCTGAACCCCCGGACCTTTGCCAAGAACGCCACCATTATTCAGATCGACATCGACCCCAGTGAGCTGGGCAAGAATGTGGCGGTGGACCTGTCCATCGTAGGCGATGCCGCCTATGTGCTCAACGCCATGCTGCCCCAGATCCAGCCTGCAAAGCATCCGGACTGGATGAAGATGATCCGGGAGTGGCAGGCACAGGACTACCACCCGGTGTCCGACCCCACCCGTCTGATGCCCCATCAGATCATCGGCGAGGTGTGCAACCAGTGCGGACCGGAAGCGGTCTACGTCACCGACGTGGGACAGCACCAGATGTGGGCGGCACAGTATCTGCGCCACGCCAAGAGCCGGGGTTTTATCACCAGTGGCGGTCTGGGCACCATGGGCTTTGGCTACGGTGCCGCCATCGGCGCTCAGATGGCGCTGGGACGGGATCAGCGAGTGGTGATGTTTACCGGTGACGGCTCCTTCCACATGAACCTCAACGAGGCGTGCACCGCCGTCAGCTATGAGCTGCCCATCATTACCGTGATCTTTAACAACGCCGTGCTGGGCATGGTCCGCCAGTGGCAGACCAGCTTTTACGGCAAGCGCTACAGCCAGACCGACCCCCACCGCCACACGGATTTTGTAAAGCTGGCAGAGGGCTTTGGACTGAAGGGCTACCGCTGCACCAACCTGCCGGAATTTCAGGCGGCATTTGCAGACGCCCTGCTGCAGAAGGGTCCCACCTGGATCGAGTGTGTCATCGACAAGGACGAAAAGGTCCTGCCCATGATCCCCGGCGGCGGCGACATCAACGACATCATCATGGAATAAGGAGGACACAAAGCATGGAATCCAACAAGCGCAGGGTCATCAGCCTGCTGGTGGACAACCAGAGCGGTGTTCTGGCACGGGTGTCCAGCCTGTTCTGCCGCCGGGGCTTCAACATCGAGA
The DNA here is from genome assembly GCA_004558805.1 of Faecalibacterium prausnitzii. Classification (GTDB taxonomy): domain Bacteria; phylum Bacillota; class Clostridia; order Oscillospirales; family Ruminococcaceae; genus Faecalibacterium; species Faecalibacterium prausnitzii_M. The sequence goes on from SFDE01000006.1 coordinate 34,415, forward strand.
GCCTGACGGTGTCCGCCACCAACGACCCGGCGGTGAGCCGCATCACCGTTACCATCACCAGCGACGAAAAGGCGCTGAACCAGTTGATCCTTCAGACCGAGCGGCTGGAGGTGACCCGGCAGGTCTTTGTGCTGGACAGCGAAAAGGCGCTGGAGCGGGAGCTGCTGCTGCTCAAGGTGGCATCGGACGTCCGCAACCGCACCGAGCTGCGGGAAATCGCCAGCATCTATAAGGCAAAGATCATCGACCTGTCTCCGGACAGCATGGTGTTTGAGCTTATCGGCAAGCCGGACAAGATCGACGCCTTCCTGAAAATGTTTGAGGATTACCGCATTCTGGAGCAGTGCCGCACCGGCGTTACCGCTCTGGAGCGGGGCGGGATGCACCAGCATATGCAAAAGCCCCCTCAGGAAGTCCGCAACGTGCAGCTTCCGGTGTCCGGCATCCGGCAGCCGGAGCAGGCATAACCTTACTTTTCCGCTCCCGGTGAGCGAAAAAATAAACCGTGTTTATCAGCCATCGAACAGATCATATTAAAAATCAAAAGGAGATTACTACCATGGCTATCAAGAAATACTACGATTCCGACTGCAACCTGGGCGTTCTGGACGGCAAGACCGTGGCTGTCATCGGCTTCGGCAGTCAGGGTCATGCCCATTCCGAGAACCTTGCGGAGAGCGGCGTCAACGTCGTTGTGGGTCTGCGGAAGGGTTCCGCTCACTGGGAAAAGGCATCTGAGTTCGCTGCCACCCATGACAACTTCAAGGTCATGGAAGTGGAAGAGGCTGCCAAGGCAGGCGATGTGGTGATGATGTTGGTGCCCGATGAGCTGTGTGCCGACATCTACAACAAGCAGGTGGCACCCTACATGACCGAGGGCAAGGCACTTGCCTTTGCTCACGGCTTCAACATCCACTTCAAGACCATCACCGCCCCCAAGAACGTGGACGTCATCATGATCGCTCCCAAGGGTCCCGGTCACATCGTCCGCCGTCTGTACACCGAGGGCGAGGGCTGCCCCTCTCTGATCTGCGTGGAGCAGGACTACACCGGCAAGGCAAAGGACATCGCTCTTGCCTACGCTTCCGGCATCGGTGCAGGTCGTGCAGGCATCCTGCAGACCACCTTCCGTGAGGAGACTGAGACCGACCTGTTCGGCGAGCAGGCAGTGCTGTGCGGCGGCGTTTCTGAGCTGATCCACGCTGGCTTCGACACTCTGGTGGAAGCAGGCTACGAGCCGGAGATGGCATACTTTGAGACCTGCCACGAGATGAAGCTCATTGTGGACCTGATCAACGAGGGCGGCTTCTCCAAGATGCGTTACTCCATCTCCAACACCGCTGAGTACGGCGACTACCGCACCGGCAAGCGCCTGATCACCGAGCGAGATGAGCCCCAACGGCGGTCGCAAGGTCCACTTCCTGGCAAAGCGCCGCATGGAAGCAGAGCTGCCCATCGAGAAGGTGGGTGCTGAGCTGCGCAGCATGATGAGCTGGCTGAAGAAGTAATTTTTGAAAATAAAGGCTTCCCCCCTGGGGGGAAGCTGTCAGCGGAGCTGACTGATGAGGGGTAGTTGCGAAAGCGGGTTCTTTGAAAGAGCACTTTCATACAGCTGCTCCTCATCCGTCATTTCGCTTTGCTCAATGCCACCTTCCCCCCGAGGGGGGAAGGCTTCAGAGGAGAGAGAATTTGAAATGAGAAGCGATAACGTGACCAAGGGCTCGGAGCGCGCCCCCAACCGCAGCCTGTTCTACGCTCTGGGCTACACCCCGGAGGAGCTGGAGCGCCCCCTCATCGGCGTGGTGAGTGCCTACAGCGAGATCGTGCCCGGACATATGAATCTGGACAAGATCGCCGATGCCGTCAAGGCAGGCGTCCAGATGGCAGGCGGCACCCCCATCCTGATCCCCGCCATCGGCGTGTGCGATGGCATCGCCATGGGTCATGTGGGCATGAAGTACAGCCTTGCCTCCCGGGAGCTGATCTGCGACAGCGTGGAGACCATGCTGATGGCACACCAGCTGGATGGTCTGGTGCTGGTGCCCAACTGTGACAAGATCGTCCCCGGCATGGTCATGGCGGCGGTGCGCATGGACGTGCCTGCGGTGGTCTGCTCCGGCGGTCCCATGCTGGCAGGCACCTACGGCGGCGAGGAAGTGAGCCTGTCCAAGATGTTTGAGGCGGTGGGTGCCTACAAGGCAGGCATGATCACCGAGGACCAGCTGGAGGACTGCACCTGCAACTGCTGCCCCAGCTGCGGCAGCTGCTCCGGCATGTACACCGCCAACAGCATGAACTGCCTGTGCGAGGCGATCGGCATCGCACTGCCCGGCAACGGCACCATTCCCGCCGTCTACTCCAAGCGTCTGCAGCTGGCAAAGCACGCCGGCATGGCAGTGATGGAGCTGGTGAAGAAGGGGGTCACCGCCCGCCAGATCATCAACGAGCGCTCCATCCGCAACGCTCTGACCTGCGATATGGCACTGGGCTGCTCCACCAACACGGTGCTGCACCTGCTGGCGATCGCCTATGAGGCAGGGGTGCCCATTGACCTTGCCCTCTTTAACGAGATCAGCGCCAAGACCCCCAACCTGTGCCATCTGGCACCGGCAGGTCCCACCCACATGCCGGACCTGTACGCCGCCGGCGGCATCCCCGCCGTGCAGGCAGAGCTGGCAAAGAAGGGTCTGCTGGATCTGGATGTGCCCACCGTCACCGGCAAGACTCTGGGAGAAAACATCAAGGGAGCACATATTCTGGACAACAGGGCGATCCGTCCCATTGAGGATCCCTATTCCCAGACCGGCGGTCTGCAGATCCTGTGGGGCAACATCGCTCCGGACGGCTGCGTGGTCAAGCGCAGCGCCGTGGCACCGGAAATGCAGCAGCACTCCGGTCCCGCCCGGGTGTTCAACAGCGAGGAGGAGGCGATCGCCGCTATCTACGCCGGGAACATTGTCCCCGGAGATGTGGTGGTCATCCGGTACGAGGGTCCCAAGGGTGGTCCCGGTATGCGGGAGATGCTGAACCCCACCTCTGCTCTGGCAGGCATGAAGCTGGACAAGACCGTGGCGCTGATCACCGACGGACGGTTCTCCGGTGCATCCCGTGGCGCTGCCATCGGTCACGTCAGCCCGGAGGCAGCCTCCGGAGGTCCTATCGGTCTCATTGAGGAAGGGGACACCATCTGCATCGATATCCCCAACGCCCGCATTACGCTGGAGGTAAGCGATGAGGTCCTTGCCCAGCGGAAGGCAAAGTATGTGGCTCCGGAGCCCAACATCAAGTCCGGCTGGCTCAGCCGCTACGCCCGCATGGTCACCAGTGCCAATCTGGGTGCGGTGCTGAAGTAAGACAACGGCAAAGGAAAGGGGCTGCTGCACCAGAAACGTGCAGCAGCCCCTTTTGCTGTCCGGACCCGGCAGGGTCAGCTGAACAGCTTTTTCTTGTTGTGGATATACACCGAAAGCACCAGCCCTACGCAGATATACAGCATCAGTACCGAGCTGCCTCCGGCGGAGTAGAAGGGCAGGGTGACGCCGATCACCGGCAGCACCCGCAGGTTCATGCCCACATTGACGGCGATCTGCGCCAGCAAAGCACCGCCGATGCCAGCGCAGATGTAGCTGCCCAGCAGGTCCTCGCTGCGTGCCCCAGTGACAAAGGTCTTGACCACGATGGCAAACAGCACCCCCAGCACAACGCAGCAGCCCACAAAGCCTGCGGCGTTGCCGATCCAGCTGAGGATGAAATCGTTGTGGGCGTTGGGGACGCTGTAGTATCGCCCGCCAAACAACCCGTTGCCAAAGATGCCGCCGCTGCCCAAGGCGATCTCGCCCCGCTGCTGCTGGTAGATGATATCTTTCCACACCGTTTCGCTGGGTGCCCAGCCGGTGGTATTTTCCGGGTCGATGACCGCAAGGATGCGGTACCACTGGTATCCCTTGCCGATTTTATCGCTAAAAAAGGCAAACGCTACCGCCATGGCACTGATCATTGCCGCAAAGGCGCCAAAGATGTATTTCCAGCTCAGCCCTGCCGCAAACATCATGCAGCAGCCGATGATGCCGTAGATGATGGCGGTGCCATCGTCGCCCTGCACATGGATGATGGCAATGGGCACCAACAGGTGCAGCAGCAGCTTGGCAAGCTCTTTGGGCTCGTTGATGCGGCTGCGGACGTTGTTCAGATGCATGGCAAAGGTAAGGATGAAGCTGATTTTTGCCAGCTCGGTGGGCTGGAAGGTAAATCCTCCCAGCTTGTACCAGGAAAAGTTGTCGGTGTCACCGGCGTTGTAGCCGATGGTCAGAGGACCGATGCTGACGTTTCGGATCACCAGGGTAGGCAAGACCAGACCCCATGTAAGCACTACGTGCACCGGCCACACCTTTACAAGGCTGCGGTAGTCGATGCAGGACAGCAGCAGCGCCACGGCAATGCCGATGACGGAAGCGCCTGCCTGCACCACGGCACGGCGGTAATCGCCTATACCGGTGATCTGCCCGGTAATGGCATCGGTTGCAAAACCGTTTCCCTGCTTTGCCGCCCAGGAGGCAAGGGCAAGCACCGCCATGACACTGCTGAAGATGCACAGCAGCAGATAGACCTTATCGGTCCGTTTAAAATATTGTCGAATGCTTTCCAAAAAAGCACCGCCTTTCAGAACAGTTGCCGCCGGTGTGCCGCCCTAAAGGGAACAATACACCAGTTTATCCTTATTATACACGTTCCTGCGGGGCTTTGCAACGTGCGGGTGTGACAGCTTTGCAAAATCCGGCGCAGGAGCTTGACAAAGACGCAGGGAGATTCTAAAATGAGTTCAGGGCAGAGAAGTGCTTTGCCGGAACCGGATGCGGAGGAAAGAGCCTGCTGCGTCCGAGGGGAGAGGGCGTGTGCCCTCGGAGGATGGGAAATACATATGGATTTTTATCGCAAACGCCGTCTGGACAGTGCCCTGTGCGCTCTGGCGCTGCTGCTTTCGGCGTGTCTTACTCCGGCGGCAGCTGCTGCCGATGCCGCCGGGCAGGAACAGCCCCAGACCCTGACTGCCGCTCAGGTGCGGCAGATGGAGCAGACCGACGCCGCCGTCACCGCCCTTACCACCGGCGGGGAGTATGGGCAGCTGTCGCCGGACCAGCGACAGCAGGCAGCACAGCAGCAGCTGGAGCAGCTGGAGCGGCAGGGGCTGGTGCAGCCGGGGTCGGTGTACACCGATGCCGAAAACGGCATGGTGAGCTTTACCTACAGCTGCGGCGTACTGGGAGGTATTCTTCTTGCGGACCCGGAGGAGGAAAACAGCCCTCAGCTGAACCTGCCGCCGGACGAGGAGGAGTTTACAACTGTGGAGCAGATGGGCAGCGCTGCCATCTACTACGCCTTTGACAATACGGTGAACAGCTCCCGCTACCCCTACTACGCCTATATGCAGTCCTACTGGACCTCGGTGGGGCTGGACACCGATCTGGATACCGGGGTCACCGTGTCGGACCTGAAGCATATGGGAGACTACGATGTGTGTATGCTCAGTGCCCACGGGGCATACTACACCTACCAGTATGGCTGGCTGTGGAAGCGGCAGGCAACGGCACCCATTATCCTGCTGACCCAGGAAGCGGATTTCTGGAGCGACCTGCGCTACGGCGGGGATCTTCTGAACCACCGCATCATCAAGGTCAACGGCATGTATGCGGTGACCGGAGACTTTTTCCGCAACGCCTACCGGGGCGGCGGGCTGCAGGACACCATAGTCCTGTCGGAGACCTGCGAGTTCTACGGGCGCAGCGGACGCATGGACCGGTCCATGGTGGACGCCCTGCTCAGCGGCGGTGCCTCGGTGGTGGTGGGCTATGTGAACAACGTCTACTCGGTGTACTCCCGCAGCATGATGTGGCAGATAGTCAACCGTCTGCTCCACGGGGACACCATCAGTCAGGCGGTGCAATACGGGCTGGATCGCTACGGGAAAAATGATATCATCTGGTACAACGCACAGGGCGGACGCAAGCCCCATGCGGTGGCGTCCTACCCCATCATCAGCGGCAACCACTCCGCCCGTCTGGTGCCGCCGGTGACAGAATGCCCGGAAACTGTGCCGGATGTTACGGCGGAAGCGGCGTAAACGGTACCGCCCGCCTTGCGCTTTTGCAGAAAGTATATTATACTAAAGGATGGCAGAACCATTGCCATCCTTTTTATTTGTCACTGGATCTGAGGTAAAATTCATGTCAGAATATATCACCCGCTCCCGCGCCGAGACCGTGGCGCTGGGCAAGCGCATGGCGGCGGTGCTGACCCCCGGGGCATTGATCGCCTTTACCGGCGGGCTGGGGGCAGGCAAGACCGCTTTCTGCGAGGGTCTTGCCCAGGGACTGGGCTGCACCGACTCGGTGTCCAGCCCTACCTTTGCCATCGTCAACTACTACCGTGGACCCCGACCCCTGGCACATTTTGATCTGTACCGCATCTCCACCGAGAGCGATCTGTGTGCAGCGGGCTTTTACGACTATCTGGATCAGGGGGCGATCGTGGCGGCAGAGTGGAGCGAAAACTTTGCCGACCTTCTTGCCCCAGAAGATCCCATCCGGGTGGACATCCAGCGGGTGGACGAAAACACCCGCCGCATCACCATTGAGGGGGTGGAGGTATGAATATCCTTGCCGTGGATACCGCCGGCAAGACCGCCGGTGTGGCACTGATGCAGGACGACCGGCTGCTGTACGAGGTGTATCTGGACGGGGGCATGACCCACAGCGAGACCCTGATGCCCATGATCGACAGCTGCCTGAAGATGTGCGGCATGAGCTGCAAGGACATCGACCTCTACGGCGTCAACGCCGGACCCGGCAGCTTTACCGGGCTGCGCATCGGGCTTGCCGCCGTCAAGGGACTGGCGTTCCCCCGGGAGACCCTGTGTGCACCGGTGTCCACACTGGAGGCGCTTGCCGCCGCCCACACCGGCGAGGGCACGGTGCTCTGCGCACTGGACGCCCGCCGCGCACAGATCTACAGCGCCGCTTTTGATCTGGAGAGCCACCGGCGGCTGCTGGAGGACGACGCCCGTGCGGTGGCAGATCTGGCACAATTTGTAGAAAATTGCAAAAAGCCTCTGTTTTTTGTTGGTGATGGCGCATCTCTGTGCTATAATAAATACGGCTCTGTGCCGGGCGTGCTGGAAACGCCTGCGCCGCTGCGAGGCGGCAGGGCGGCTGCAGTGGCACTGGTGGCACGGCAGATGGCACAGGCGGGACAGACTGTCCTGCCCGAGGCACTGCTGCCGGATTACCACCGTCTGAGTCAGGCGGAGCGGGAGCGTGCCGAGCGTCTTGCGGCACAGGCTGCCGCCCAAGCCACCAACGACCAATAAACCATAGCCTGCGTATGGCAGGGAAAGGAAACCACCCATGGCAAAACCCATCGCACTTGCCGCTGACCACGGCGGATTTGAACTGAAAGAAGCTGTCAAGGCACATCTGGACGAAAAGGGTGTGGAGTATATCGACTTTGGCACCCACAGCACCGACAGCGTGGATTACCCGGACATGGCGGTGCCCGCCTGTGACGCCGTTGTAAGCGGTCAGTGCGACAAGGCACTGCTGTTCTGCGGCACCGGTGTGGGCATCAGCATGGCTGCAAATAAGATCAAGGGCATCCGCGCCTGCTGCTGCTCCGACAGCTTCAGCTGCGAGTATACCCGCCGCCACAACGACGCCAACGCTCTGTGCATGGGCGGTCGTGTGGTAGGTGCCGGTCTGGCTTGCCAGCTGGTGGACCTTTTCCTTGCCACCGAGTTCGAGGGCGGACGCCATCAGCGCCGCATTGATAAGCTCACTGCGCTGGAAAACCGGTAAAACAGTACCCGATAGATGGATCTATTTAAAATAAGGAGCGTGTTGTTATGACCCCTATGATCGTTGAGCATCCGCTGCTGCAGCACAAGATCAGCCTGCTGCGCAACAAACAGACCGGCACCAAGGAGTTCCGTGACCTCGTGGGCGAGGTTGCCACTCTGCTGTGCTACGAGGCAACCCGAGACCTGCCCATGGAAGAGGTGGAGATCGAAACTCCCATCACCATGGCACGGACCAAGGTCCTTGCCGGTCGCAAGCTGGCTCTGGTGCCCATCCTCCGTGCCGGCATGGGTATGCTGGACGGTATGCTGACCCTGCTGCCTGCTGCAAAGGTGGGCTTTATCGGTCTGTACCGGGATGAGAAGACCCTGCAGCCTGTGGAGTACTTCTGCAAGCTGCCCCAGGACATCGCAGAGCGGGATGTTCTGGTTCTGGATCCCATGCTTGCCACCGGCGGCAGTGCTATTGATGCCATCACCCAGATCAAGAAGCACGGTGCAAAGCGCATCAAGTTTATTGGTCTGCTGGGCGCACCGGAAGGCATCAAGGCACTTCACGAGGCACACCCCGATGTGGACATCTATCTGGGCGCAGAGGACGAACACCTGAACGAGAACGGCTACATCGTTCCCGGTCTGGGCGATGCTGGCGACCGTATCTACGGCACCAAGTGATTTTTTAAAAACAAGAAAGATGCAGCTCACAGTGTGGGCTGCATCTTTTTGTTTGTGGTTTAGATCTCTGCCAGAATGGCGTCGCCCATGGCGGTGCAGCCCAGACAGGTGCAGCCCTCGCTCATGTTGTCGGCGGTGCGCAGACCTTTGTCCAGCACCTTGCCCACGGCGTTTTCGATGGCGTCTGCCTCCTGAGTCATGCCAAAGGAGTAACGCAGCATCATGGCGGCAGACAGGATGCAGGCGGTGGGGTTTACGATATCCTTGCCTGCAATGTCCGGGGCGGAGCCGTGGATGGGCTCGTAGAGACCCCGGGTGCCGTCCCCCAGAGAGGAGGAGGGGATCATGCCAATGGAGCCGGTGATCATGGAAGCCTCGTCGGACAGGATATCCCCGAACATATTCTCGGTGACGATGACGTCAAACTGGCTGGGATTCTTGACGATCTGCATGGCGCAGTTGTCCACGAACATCTCGCTGTATTCCACGTCCGGGTACTCTGCCTGCAGCTGGTGCATCACAGCACGCCACAGGCGGCTGGTGTCCAGCACATTTGCCTTGTCCACGCAGCACAGCTTTTTGCGGCGCTTGCGGGCAGTCTCAAAGCCGATGCGCCCGATGCGCCGGATCTCGTGCTCGGAGTAGGGCATGGAGTCCACTGCCTGCTTTTCGCCGCTGGGGAGGGTCTCGGTGGTGTGGCTGCCAAAGTACACCCCGCCGATCAGCTCCCGCACGATGATAAAGTCGATGCCCTTTTCCACGATCTCCGGTTTCAGGGGGCTGGCAGGAGCAAGCTGCTGCCAGATCTTGGCGGGGCGGTTGTTGGCGTAGAGCCCCATGCCGGCACGGAGCCGCAGCAGACCCTTTTCCGGGCGCTGCTCTCCCGGCAGACCCTCCCATTTGGGACCGCCCACCGCACCCAGCAGCACGCTGTCGGCGGCAAGGCACTTGTCCAGCTCCTGCTGAGGCAGGGGGTCGCCGTATTTGTCGATTGCTTCACCGCCCATGGCGGCATCGGTGTAGTGGAAGGTGTGTCCGTATTTTTCAGCGACCTTATCCAGGACCCGGAGGGTCTGCCGGACGATCTCCGGGCTGGAGCAGTCGCCCCAGATAACAGCAATATTTTTTTCCATGAGTCTGTTCTCCTTATTGTCAGCTGGCTCACTCCCTCAGCCGCCGTCGATGACGGAGAGGGCGAGGACGCTTTTACTGCTTTGCCTTAATGGACTTCATCAGTCCCCCGGCAGAAATGATCTGCTGGATAAAGGGCGGGAAAGGCTGGGCGTGGAACACGTTGCCGTTGGTCTCGTCGGTGATGACGCCGGTGTCAAAATCCACGCTGACGGTGTCTCCTGCCTGAATGGCGTCCACCGCCTCCGGGCACTCCATAATAGGCAGACCGATGTTGATGCTGTTACGGTAGAAGATCCGGGCAAAGCTCTTGGCAATGACCACCGAGATCCCGGCAGTCTTGATGCACAGAGGAGCATGCTCCCGGGAGGAGCCGCAGCCGAAGTTCCAGCCGCCCACCATGATGTCGCCCTCTTTTACCTTTTTGACAAAGTCCTTGTCGATGTCCTCCATGCAGTGGCTGGCAAGCTCCTTGGCATCCTGGGTGTTCAGGTGCCGTGCGGGGATAATGACATCGGTGTCCACGTTGTCCGGGTATTTAAAAACAGAACCTTTTGCGTTCATAACTGCTTCTCCTTTCGGTCAGACCTTCCGGGGGTCGGTGATGTAGCCGGTGAGGGCGCTTGCCGCCGCCGTGGCAGGGGAAGCAAGGTAGACCTCGCTCTTTACATGACCCATGCGTCCCACAAAATTGCGGTTGGTGGTGGAAACACAGCGCTCCCCTTCGGCGAGGATGCCCATGTAACCGCCCAGACAGGGACCGCAGGTGGGGGTGGAGACGATGCAGCCGGCGTCGATGAAGGCGGTGGTCCAGCCCCGGAGGATGCACTCTTTGTAGACAGCCATGGTGGCGGGGATGATGATGCCCCGGACGCCCTTGGCGATGTGCTTGCCCTTCAACACGTTGTAGGCGGCTTCCATGTCCTCCAGACGACCGTTGGTGCAGCTGCCGATGACCACCTGATCGATCTTGATATCGCTGCCCTCGCTTGCCTTGTGGGTGTTCTCCGGCAGGTGGGGGTAGCTGACGGTGGGTTCCAGCTGGCTCAGGTCGATCTCAATGGTCTTTTCGTACTGCGCATCCGGGTCTGCCTCATAGAACACCGGCTCCCGCTGACTGCGTCCCTTCAGATAGGCACGGGTCACCTCGTCCACCGGGAAGATGCCGTTTTTGGCTCCTGCCTCGATCGCCATGTTGCAGATGCACAGGCGGTCGTCCATAGTGAGCCCTGCCACACCGGGACCGGTGAACTCCATGGACTTGTACAGGGCACCGTCCACTCCGATCATGCCGATGATATGCAGGATCAGGTCCTTGCCGGAGACCCGGGGGCTGAATTTGCCGGTAAGAACGAACCGGATGGCAGAGGGAACCTTGAACCATGCCATGCCGGTCGCCATGCCTGCCGCCATGTCGGTGGAACCTACGCCGGTGGAGAATGCTCCCAGTGCGCCGTAGGTGCAGGTGTGGCTGTCGGCACCGATGACGCAGTCACCGGCGGTGACGATGCCTTTTTCCGGCAGCAGGGCGTGTTCAATGCCCATCTGCCCCACATCGTAGAAGTTGAGGATGTCGTATTTGTTGGCAAACTCCCGGCACTGCTTGGACTGGGTGGCACTCTTGATGTCCTTGTTGGGCACAAAGTGGTCCAGCACGATGGCAATGTGCTCTTTGTCAAAGACCCGGTCAAAACCGGCGCGCTCAAACTCGTTGATGGCAACGGGGGTGGTAATGTCATTGCCCAGCACAATGTCCAGCTTTGCGTTGATGAGCTGCCCGGGCTTTACCTCGTCAAGTCCGGCGTGTGCGGCAAGGATCTTCTGCGTCAGGGTCATTCCCATGGTGGTATTCTCCTTTTGATACTCTCTATTGGATAGGCGGCTCGCCCTCTCAGTCAAATCCTTTGGATTTGCCAGCTCTCCCAAAGGGAGAGCCTTTGGCAGTCCACGCAAACTTCATCTCTTTGCCAAGACCTCTCCCAAAGGGAGAGGTAGCAGTGAGCAAAGCAAACTGACGGAGAGGATGAGGACGCCAGCCTCTTTCAGATTACTTATTATTGATGGCACTGACCAGTGCACGGATGCCTGCCACGATGATATCGGTGTCGGTGCCGGCACCCCAGGTGACGGTGTTGTCGCCCCACACCAGCCCCACATAGGAGGCGGCACGGGAGGTGGAGCCTTCGTCCAGGCTGTGCTCGGAGTAGGTCTCCAGATGGAAGTCCATGCCGGTGGCGCTCTGAATGGCGTTTGCCACAGCGTCCAGACGACCGTTGCCCACGGAGGTGACTACCTTGGTCTGTCCGTTCAGCTCCAGAGTGACGGTGGCGGTGATGCCGCCGGTCTGAGCAAAGTGTGCCTCCAGCACCGACAGGGGCTTTGCCTTGTTGAGGAAGGCGTCCTCAAAGATGTGCAGCACCTCTCCGGCGCTGAGCTCCTTGTGGCTGTGGTCCGACACGCCCTTGACCTTGTAGCCCAATGCCTCCCGCATCTTGGGGGGCAGGTTGTAGCCGTAGTTCTGTTCCAGCACAAAGCCGATGCCGCCCTTGCCGCTCTGACTGTTGATACGGATCACATCTGCATCGTAGGTGCGTCCGATATCGTGGGGGTCTACCGGGATATAAGGGCAGGTCCAGCGGTGCTCGCCCCGGTCCTTGCGGTACGCCATGCCCTTGGCAATGGCGTCCTGATGGCTGCCGGAGAAGGCGGCAAACACCAGCTGTCCGGCGTAGGGGCTGCGCTCGTAGATGTGCATCCGGGTCACCCGCTCGTAGGTGGCGCAGATGGCAGGCATATCTGAAAAATCCAGGTGGGGATCTACGCCGTGGCTGTACATGTTCATTGCCAGCGTCACGGCATCCACGTTGCCGGTGCGCTCGCCGTTGCCAAACAGACAGCACTCCACCCGCTGTGCGCCTGCCAGTACTGCCAGCTCGGCGCAGGCGACGCCGGTGCCCCGGTCGTTGTGGGGATGGGTGGAAATAATGACGCTGTCCCGGTATTTCAGGTGCTTATCGCAGTACTCGATCTGATTGGCGTATACGTGGGGCATACTCATCTCCACCGTTACCGGCAGGTTGATGATCATGGGGCGGTCCGGGGTGGGCTGCATAATGTCCAGTACGGCGTTGCACACCTCCACGGCGTAGTCCACCTCGGTGCCGGTAAAGCTTTCGGGGCTGTACTCAAACAGGAAGTTGCCCTCGTACTCCTGACTCAGCTGCTTTACCAGCTTTGCACCGTCCATGGCGATCTGCTTGATCTCCTCTTTGGACTTGTGGAACACCTGCTCCCGCTGCGCCACCGAGGTGGAGTTGTAGAAGTGGATCACCGCCCGGGGAGCACCCTTTACCGCCTCAAAGGTCCGGCGGATGATGTGGTCCCGGCACTGGGTCAGCACCTGTACTGTTACATCGGCGGGGATCATGTCCTTTTCGATGAGGGTCCGCAGGAACTCGTACTCCGTGTCGCTGGCGGCGGGGAAGCCTACCTCGATCTCCTTGAAGCCGATCTTTACCAGCATCTGGAAAAACTCCAGCTTTTCCTCCAGACTCATGGGCACGATCAGTGCCTGATTGCCATCACGCAGGTCTACACTGCACCAGGCAGGTGCCTTTTCAATGTGGTCCTTCTTGACCCAGCTGTCATAACCGGCGGGTACGGGGTAATACCCCGGTGCGTACTTGGTAGCGTCCATCATCCTGTTGTCCTCCTGAAATAGCATAAAGCCTTCACCCCTTGGGGGGAAGGTGGCGCGTAGCGCCGGATGAGGGGTGATTTCCCGGCAGCAGCTGCTTGCCTGCGCCCTCATCAGTCACCTGCGGTGACAGCTGTTCCCCACTTTGTCACCTACGGTGACATTTCTCCCCGGAACGGGGAGAATCTTTCCCGACCGGGGGAAGCCTTTTGCCCTACTGCAACCGTTGTACGAAAAAAGGCTCTCGTCTTTCAAGGCGAAAACCTTGAGAGACGAGAGCCTGTAAAGATCTATACAGGGCACCCGTGGTACCACTCTCCTTGCTGCGCCGGAGGGCACAGCCACTTTCCACGATCGGCTTTTGGAGCGAATCGCTGCCCTGTGTAACGGTGGGCATCCGGCAGAACCTACTATCCATTCAACTCTGCTGCTCAGGGACCAGTAACCGAACCCCCCGCAACCGCCTTGCACCACCCGGCAGCTCTCTGTACGCAGGAAAGGAACGTTTTCTTCCCGTCAATGCATTTGTGCTTTTTTCAAAGTAGATTCAGTTTAGCATGAAACAAAGCAGGTGTCAATAAGTTTGTCTCACAAACAAGATGAAACAAATTCACAATAAAACCACCACATTTTTCCAAAATTTAAGATGGAGTTCCGGGAGATACCAGAAGAGGGGCTGCCTGTAAAAGGCAGCCCCTCTAACAGAAGGATTCTGGAAAGCGCGTATCAGCGACCGATCAGCAGATCCCGGCGGCTGCGGCAGTTGACGGTAAGGCGGGCGCTGCCGCCGCAGTGGCGCAGCATCACCTTTGCGTCCCCTTCGTAGCCCTCGGTGAGCAGGGAAAGATTCAGGGTGGTGGAGGTCTTGCCGGTGGTCAGCACCAGAGTGCCGACACCCTCCTTCATGAGGGTCTGCAGATCTCCCACAGTGGTACGGAAGGTCGCCACGTTCTCCGGTACGTCCAGAGTCAGCACAGAGCCCTTCTGCCGGGCGGTGTACAGCACCTGTTTGCCCAGCAGACCTTTGACGGTGTACCGTGCTTCGGTCTGGGAAGCATCGGATGCCAGTTCATCGCCGGAGATGAGCATGATGTTGCCCTGAATGGGATCACCTTCCGGCGCACCATAGCCGCCGTAGCTAAGCTCGGCACTGTGCAGGGCAATATCTCCCTGCACCATTTGGGTCTGGGGAGGCAGGTAGCCCACCACACAGGTATCGTCCACTTCGGCGGCAAAGGCACCCGCACTCAGTACCGCTACAAAGCAGACTGCAAGGGCGGTACAGCCCAGAGTGCGTACAAAAGTATTGTTCAGCTTTTTCATAAAAAGTTCCCTCCGGAATAGTTAGCCCGTAAAAGGCTGTGTATGTTTATTATGATAAAACCATGGTTTGCTGCGGCGGCAACAAAGAACCGCCGCATCTGTTCTGTATACGGAATACGGATGCGGCGGTTGGATTATTGCAGGAATTTCAAAATTTTTCCGGATTTATTCTTTTTCGGCGCTATCGTCCCGGTTCAGGATCTCCATGAATTCCTCGCCGGTGATAGTCTCCTTCTCGTAGAGGAACCGTGCCAGCTGGTCCAGTTTTTCCCGGTTGTCGGTGAGGATACGGATCGCCTTTTCATGCTGGGTCTTTACCAGTTCCACAACCTTCTGGTCGATCTCCCGCTGGGTCTGTGCCGAGCATGCCAGAGAGGTGTCGCCGCCCAGATACTGGTTGGTGACGGTTTCCAGTGCCACCATATCAAACTCTTCGCTCATGCCATAGCGGGTCAGCATGGCACGTGCCAGCTTGGTCGCCTGCTCGATATCGTTGGAAGCGCCGGTGGTAACCGAGTTGAATGCCACTTCCTCGGCAGCTCTGCCGCCGGTGAGGGTGGCGATCTTATTTTCCAGCTCTTCCTTGCTCATCAGGTAGTGGTTGCCCTCGTCCACCTGCATGGTGTAGCCCAGAGCGCCGGAGGTGCGGGGGATAATGGTGATCTTTTGTACCGGGGCAGAGTGGGTCTGCTTTGCCGCCACCAGTGCGTGACCGATCTCATGATACGCCACAATGCACTTTTCCTTGTCCGTAAGGATGGAATTCTTCTTCTGGTAACCGGCAATGACCACCTCGATGCTTTCCTCAAGGTCTGCCTGCGTGACGCTCTTGCGTCCGGCACGGACCGCCCGCAGCGCCGCCTCGTTGACGATGTTTGCCAGTTCTGCGCCGGATGCACCGGATGCCATCCGTGCCACGGTATTGAAGTCCACACCCGGAGCGATCTTTATCTTTTTGGCGTGGACCTTCAGGATCTCTTCACGACCCTTCAGGTCCGGCAGTTCCACCGGTACTCGGCGATCAAAGCGACCGGGGCGGGTCAGCGCCGGATCCAGGGAATCCGGGCGGTTAGTGGCAGCAAGGATGATGACCCCGTTGTTGCCCTCGAAACCGTCCATCTCGGTGAGCAGCTGGTTCAGGGTCTGCTCCCGTTCGTCGTTGCCCCCCAGATTGCCGCTGTTGCGCTTCTGACCGATGGCGTCGATCTCATCAATAAACACGATGCAGGGTGCCTTTTCTTTTGCCTGCTTGAACAGGTCCCGGACCTTGGAGGCACCCATGCCCACGAACATCTCCACAAACTCCGAGCCGGAGATGGAGAAAAAGGGCACGTTGGATTCGCCTGCCACTGCTTTGGCAAGCATGGTCTTGCCGGTGCCCGGAGGGCCTACCAGCAAAATGCCCTTGGGCATGGAGGCACCGATCTCCTCATACTTGCTGGGGTCGTGGAGGTAGTTGACGATCTCCTGCAGGTTTTCCTTTGCCTCGTCCTCGCCTGCTACATCCGCAAACCGGATGCCGTGGGTGGACTGGACATAGACCTTGGCGTTGGATCTTCCTGCGCCGCCAAACATCATGGCGCCGGGTCCGCCTCCTGCCTTTTCCATCAGCTTTTTGTTCATCTGGTTGCCGATGAAGCTGAACAGCAGGATGGGCAGCACGAACCAGATCAGAAAACTCAGCACCGGGGAGCCCTGCTCCACGATCTCGCTGGAGAACTGGGCGCCTGCCTCGTAGAGGCGCTGGGTCAGCCCGGGGTCGTTCATGACGCCGGTTCTGAATATCTTACTGTTGTCTTTGTCGGTGAATACGATCTGGTTGGTCTGGATATCCACCTTGCCGATGTTGTCCTCTTCGGTCATGCTCATAAAGGTGCCATAGTCCACTTCCTGCACCTGCCGCTCGGTGAGCCAGGGCACAAGCACAAAGTTGAGGACCAGCAGCACGATCAGCACGATGGCGTAGTAGATCGCCAAAGGCTTTTTGGAAGGCTTGACTTCTTTCATGGTTGGATTCCTCCTGTATAAGATAAAGGATGCAGCTTGCTGCATCCGGGGGTCTGGGTACAGTATAGCACGTCCCTTTGCCCCGGGACAGCGCTTTGAGGAGATGTTTCCAAAAACTTCTCAGAAACTTAACAAAGGTCCGCAGGAACGGTACTCGATAAAGAAAAAATAAGCCGCTGGTCACAGAACTGCAAAAGTTCTGCGCTATAATAAAGAAAAGTCTGCATCTTGCAAAACGGGTGCAGATGGAGTATGATAGGACAATTCATTTGTGTTTACCGGAAAGGAACGGACCATGCATAGATTCTTAAAAACCATGAAGCAGCTGGTGATCACGGTGCTGTTACTTATATTACTTGCCCTTTTGGCGGCAGGAGGGTATTTTGCGGTGGAGGGGCACCGGCTGTACCAAAAGACAGTGGAAAACCGCCCTGTTGCTGCCCTGTACGGGGAGATCTCCGGCAGGGAGGATTTTGTGTCCTTCCGGGCGCTGCCCACTACCTATGTAAACGCTGTCATCGCAACGGAGGATGAGCGGTTTGAGCGGCATGGGGGAGTGGACCCTCTGTCCATCCTCCGGGCGCTATGGACCGATCTGCGTACCGGCAGCCTTGCAGAGGGCGGCAGCACCATTACCCAGCAGCTGGCAAAGAACCAGCTGTTCACTCAGGAAAAACATCTGGCACGGAAGGCGGCGGAGATGTTTGCGGCGCTGGAGATCGAAAGACAGTACAATAAAGAGGAGATCTTTGAGATGTATGTCAACACCATCTACTTTGGCAGCGGCTACTACGGCATAGCCGAGGCAGCGCAGGGCTACTTTGGCAAGTCTCCGGCGGAGCTTACCGATGCAGAAGCCGTGATGCTGGCAGGGCTGCCCAATGCCCCCTCCGTCTATTCCCCCAACAGCAGCCCGGAGCTTGCCCTCCGCCGCACGCAGGTGGTGCTCCGGCGGATGGTGAGCTGCCACAAGCTGACCCGGCAGCAGGCAGACGCTCTTGCCGCACAGGCGGCAGAGCTGCGGGTATTGCCGGTACAGTAAACAAAAACACCCTGCAGCTGCTTCTGGACAGCTGCAGGGCGTTTTTTTGCGGTATTTGGTTTGGTAAAGGAGGAATCATGTAGCCCGGGGAAGTGACTGCGGCTTCACTTCCCGGTGCCATGATCATATCAGAAAAATACTGCGGAAATATGTTTCTTTTATGAAACTTCTATGAATTGCAGCGGGGGGTCACTCCGGAGCCTTCATGCTTTCCACCATGCTGATGCGCTTTACATGACGGCGCATCACAAGGCAGACAAGGAAGTTGAACAGCATGGTCAACACCACGCTCAGCAGGTAGCTGCGGGGGGCAATGGTGCGGATGAACATGAGCTGGTCCATTTCCACCGTCAGGATGATGAACTTGTGCAGGGGTACTCCCAGCACAAGACCTGCCAGTGAGCCAAAGAAGGACAGAAGATCGATCTCCCGGAAGATATAGCGGTAGACCTCCTTGTCGTAGAAGCCCAGAACCTTGATGGTAGCGAGCTCCTTTTTGCGCTCGGCAAGATTGACGCTGATGAGGTTGTAGAGCACCACGGCGGCAAGTGCCGCTGCACAGAAGATGATCAGCACCACCACGTAGTTCAGGCTGACGATAAGGTTGTCAAACATGAAGGTGGTGTCCTCGTTGAAGCTGACGGTGCTCACATAGTTGCAGTTCAGCATCTTGCTGCGCATCTCGCTGCAGCTTTCGGCAGTGTTGCACTGGGTGCTGCCCCACACCGTGTTCCAGGGTACGTCAGCGGTGTCCAGCACTGTTTCCAGCTCGCTGCGGGAGAGATAGAGCCGGGTGAACATGTAGTTTTCGGTGACACCGGTAAGAGTCAGAGGAACCCGCTCCCCGGAGGGGGCTTCCACCCAGATGGTATCCCCGGCTTGTACCCCCAGATTCAGGGCGGTCTTTTCGGTAAGAATGACGCTGTCCTTCCCAAAGGGGATGGCATCGTGTCCCTTCCGGGTGCGGAAGGTCACATAGTCGGTAAGGGTGGAGTCCTCCTGCCCGCCTACGATGCTGACCCCGGCGCTTTCCCCGGCGGCGTTGTAGATAGTCACCGACTTTGTGTACAGGATGCCCCAGTCGTTGACCTTATCGCTGTTGTCCAGCAGGTCTGCCAGACCGTTTTCGGTGGTCAGCGCCTTTTCGTCACTGAGGGAGATGATCAGGTCATTGTGGGTCAGCTGCTCTGTCTGCTTGGTGACGATGGGCAGCAGGGAATCCTGCAGACCAAAGCCGATGAGCAGCAGGGCGGTGCAGCCCGCCACACCCAGCACGGTCATAAAGAACCGCTTTTTGTACCGGAACAGGTTCCGGGCGGTGGTCTTTTGAGAGAAGCTCATCCGCTTCCACAAAGGAGTGATGTACTCCAGGAAGATGCGTTTGCCCGCAATGGGGGCGCGGGGCAACAGCAGGGAAGCGGTCTTTTCCCGCAGGCTGGAACGGCAGGCGGTCCATGTGGCAAGACCGATGACGGCTGCGCTGATGACCATGCTTGCCGCTGCCATACCGGGGTAGAAGTGCAGGGTAAAGGTGGGCAGGTGGAAGATCATCTGGTAGGCGTTCCACATGATGATGGGGAACACCACAAAGCCCACCGCCATACCGACGATGCTGCCCAGCACACTGGCGGTGAGGGCATAGAAGATGTACTTGCCGGCGATGGAGGTGCGGGAGTAGCCAAGCGCTTTCAGAGTGCCCATCTGCAGGCGGTTTTCGTCCACCATGCGGGTCATGGTGGTGGTGGCGACCAGCGCTGCCACTAGGAAGAAGAACACCGGGAATACCCGGGAGATCGCCACCATGCGGTCGGCGTACTGTTCCCATGTGGCAATGCTGAGGGTGGAGCTGCGGTCCAGCACATACCACTCACCTTTTTTGATCTGGTCCACCTGCTCCTCGGCGTCGTTCAGCTGCTGCAAGCCTTCTGCCAGCTGCTGCTGTGCCTGCGCCTTCTGCTCTTCGTATTGGGTGCGGGAGTCCGCCAGCTGCTGCACGCCGCTGTGGTACTCCGCCCAGCCGGAATCCAGCTGGCTGCGGGCGTCCTCCAGCTTTTGCTGGGCGGCGCTGAACTGGCTGTAGGCGGTGGCGGTGCCGGTGGTCAGCCCCAGCTGCCCCTGCAGCACCGTCAGCTTCATTTTGCGCAGCGCCGCCTTTGCCTCGACGACCAGCTGCTCATTGGACAGGTCGGGGGAGGAGATCAGCCCCTGAGTATACATCTGCCGCTTGCCTTCATCCAGCTGCTGCTGATAGCCCTGCAGCTGTCCGTTGATGTTGTCGTAGGCGTCCTGCGCCTTGGCAAGGGCGTCCCGCAGCTCGATGTAATCCTCGTCCTCCGGCTCCGCCTCGTCCAGCGCCTTCCGGGCGTTGTTGAGGGCGGCTTCGGCGTAGCCCAACAGGGGGTCCGCCACCTTTTTCAGGTTCACCAGCAGTTCGATCTGCTGCAGCTGATCTTCAAATTCCAGCAGCTGCTCTTCGCCGGCAAGGAGCTGGTCCGCACCGCTCTGCATGGTGTCCGGCAGCGCCTGCTGTTGTTTTGCCAGCTCTGCCTTGCCGGTACTGTATTCCGCTTCGCCTTTGTCCAGCTCCGCCTTGGCGCTGTCCAGCCGGCTCTGCGCCTCTGCCAGCTGCTGCTCCGCCTCTGCAAACTGGCGCTCCGCCTCTGCCTTTTGGTCATTGTAGGTCTGGCGTGCCTCCGCCAGCTTCTCGTTTGCATCATCTATGAGCTGGTTACGGCGCTGCAGACACTGGGCGGCACTGATGCTTTTCAGTCGGTCTGCCACCTTGTCCACCGCTGCCTGATATTCCTCGGAGTAATTGTCGTACAGACCGGCATTTTTCGCCTTGATATAGCAGACAGTATAGTAATCGGCGGTCAGATTGCCCTCCGGTACAAAGACAAGGAACTCCAGCTGCCCGTTTCCGGCGGTGCTGGTCTCCCGGTCGGTGGAAAAGTGCAGGGGGTCCTGCACGTTGCCCACTACGGTAAACCGTTTCCGGCGGACCCCTTCGGTGTCCTCCGGCAGCTCCAGCACGGTGCCCTCTGCAATAGCGTTCCCGTAGCCCATAACGTGGACCACGCACTCGTCTGCCGCCTGCGGCATCCGTCCGGACAGCAGCAGGGGACGGTTCATGTTTTCCGGGGTATCGGCGGCGGGGTCGCCGTTCAGCTGCTGCAGCTGCACCACGATGGTCTGGTCCTGACCCTGCCAGTTTGCCTCGGTGTCCAGAGTCTTTACCGCCATGACCTGCTCCACTCCATCGGTGGCGGCAATGGCGTTTACGTCCCCGGCGCTGAGACCCAGCGTGGAGAGCACCCGGATATCAAACACGTTTTGCTGTACATAGTAGGTCTGTCCCGCATGGCGCATATCCGGGGCAAAGCTCATGAGACCGGTGAGCATCATGACGCCCAGCATCACGATGCCGAACAGCGAGAGCATCCGGCTCAGGTTGCCCTTCATTTCCCGCAGGATGTTTTTGTGATAACTCTTCTGCACTGTCTGTCACCACTCGATCTGTTCTACCGGCACCGGATGCTCGTTGACCCGATTGGACACGATCTTTCCGCTGCGTACCTGAATGATGCGGTCTGCCATGGCGGTCAGCGCCGTGTTGTGGGTAATGACGATCACGGTGCGCCCGGTCTCCCGGCAGGTGTTCTGCAAAAGGGCAAGCACCGCTTTGCCGGTCTTGTAGTCCAGCGCACCGGTGGGCTCATCGCAGAGCAGGAGCTTGGGGTTCTTGGCAAGGGCGCGGGCAATGGACACCCGCTGCTGTTCGCCGCCGGAAAGCTGCGCCGGGAAGTTGTTCAGCCGCTCTCCCAGCCCCACCTCTCGCAGGGTCTCGGCGGGGTCCAGAGGCTCCCGGCAGATCTCGCTGGCAAGCTCCACATTTTCCAGCGCTGTCAGGTTCTGCACAAGGTTGTAGAATTGGAACACAAAGCCCACGTCGTACCGGCGGTAGGTGGTCAGTTCTTTCTCGGTAAAACGTGCCACGTCCTGTCCGTCCAGCCACACATGCCCCTCGTCGCAGCTGTCCATACCCCCCAGAATGTTCAGCAGGGTGGTCTTACCGGCGCCGGAGGGACCCACGATGATGCAGAATTCGCCCTTGTCCACAAAAAAGTTCAGATGGTCTGCGGCGGCGATCCGCACGCTACCGGTCTGATAGTATTTGGAAACATCTTCAAACTCTACAAAATGCTCCATGGCGTGTTCTCCTTTTTTGGTGATTCTTTTACATATTATAATATAACATATTTCTCTCCGGTTTTGCAGACCTGTGCAGGCAAATTTTCAAAAACTTTACATTGAAAAATTCTTCCGTCCGGCAGCAGAAAGGTGAAACAAAAAATTTGAAAAAAGAGGAATTAACCTATTGAAAAACTAGGTAGATGTGGGTATAATGCAGACAACAAATCCACCAACCTAGTAGGGAACTGAAATTGAGGTCCCCGGCGTGATGGAGGAGTGGGAAAGTAAAGTCGGAAGGAGGGCATGGAAATGAAACTGATCTGGAACGAGCTGCTGCATTCTAATTTCCGCTGTGGGCGAATGTGCAGGGAAGGGGCAGAACATCTTGCCGTGACCTGTGAAATGCCCTCTTGCGCACGAATGTGTACGGGAATGTGACAGGAACAGGATAACGCTGCTTTGGACTGCCCGATGCTCTGCTGTACGGCGCATCGGGATTTTTTGTATCCGCAAATTATACTAAAAGTTGAAATAGAGAGGTAAAATACGATGGCTAACTATAAATTTGAGACCCTGCAGCTCCATGTCGGTCAGGAGACCGCCGATCCCGCTACCGATTCCCGGGCGGTGCCCATCTACCAGACCACTTCCTACGTGTTCCGCAACAGCCAGCACGCAGCAGACCGCTTTGGTCTGGCAGATGCCGGCAATATCTACGGTCGTCTGACCAACTCCACTCAGGATGTGTTCGAAAAGCGCATTGCTGCTCTGGAAGGCGGCGTTGCCGCCCTTGCCACCGCTTCCGGTGCTGCTGCCATCACCTATACCATCGAAGCGCTGGCACAGGCAGGGGACCACATCGTGGCGCAAAAGACCATTTACGGCGGCAGCTACAACCTGCTGGAGCACACCCTGAGCCAGTTTGGCGTCACCACCACCTTTGTCAACGTCCACGACCTTGCGGAGGTGGAAAACGCCATCCGTCCCAACACCAAGGCGGTGTATCTGGAGACTCTGGGCAACCCCAACAGCGACATCCCCGACATTGACGCCGTTGCCGCCATTGCCCACAAGCACGGTCTGCCTCTGGTCATTGACAATACCTTTGGCACCCCCTATCTGATCCGTCCCATTGAGCACGGCGCAGACATCGTGGTCCATTCCGCCACCAAGTTCATCGGCGGTCACGGCACCACTCTGGGCGGCATCATCGTGGACAGCGGCAAGTTCGACTGGAAGGCAAGCGGCAAGTACGGCAACATTGCGGATCCCAACCCCAGCTACCACGGCGTCTCCTTTGCGGACGCCGCAGGTCCCGCCGCCTTTGTCACCTATATCCGCGCCATCCTGCTGCGGGACACCGGCGCCACCATCTCTCCCTTTAACGCCTTCCTGCTGCTGCAGGGCACCGAGACTCTGAGCCTGCGCATTGAGCGTCATGTGGAGAACACCAAAAAGGTGGTGGAGTATCTGGCAAACCATCCTCTGGTGGAAAAGGTCAACCATCCCTCTCTGCCGGACCATCCGGACCATGCCCTGTATGAGAAGTACTTCCCCAACGGCGGCGCTTCCATTTTTACCTTCAACATCAAGGGCGGACGCAAAGAGGCGTTTGAATTTATTGATCACCTGAAGATCTTCTCCCTGCTGGCAAATGTTGCAGATGTGAAGAGCCTGGTGATCCATCCTGCTTCCACCACCCATTCCCAGCTCAACGATGAGGAGCTTGCCCAGCAGCAGATCTACCAGAACACCATCCGCCTGTCCATCGGCACCGAGCACATCGACGACATCCTCGCCGATCTGGAAGCCGGCTTTGCAGCGGTGAAGGGTTAAAATCAACGCCATTTTCAGTTTTGTCTCCTGAAATAGATCCATTCTTACAACCAGCAGACCCGTTCCTCCGGAAAACCGGAGGGGCGGGTCTGCTGGCGTCCGGGGGACTTTGTGACAATTTACAAATTCTTAAAAATTTTTTTGTAAAAAAGTTATATGGACAATTCGGGCAGGATGTTGTATTATAGTGGCACAAGATTGTTACTCTCCACGAGGCATTACTTGTACACTTGCATGCTCAGTTTAGATTGAAATGCGATGGTACTGTAAGTTTTCGCCTTGGGGAGATTATTTTTTTGTGGGGCAGGTAAGCGATGGAACTTTTCAAAAAGATCAACAATAACGTCGCACTTGCGCGGGATGCCAAGGGGCGGGAGATGGTGGTGTTTGGCAAGGGCATCGGCTTTCCTGCCATGCCCTATGAGCTTACCGACCTGTCTCTGGTCCAGCGCAGCTTTTACGATGTGAATGAAAAGTACTTTGACCTGCTGCGGGATGTGCCGGAAGCCGTCTTTCTGGCGGCGGACGACATTGCCGATACCGCCCGGGAGGAGCTGGGGTGCAGCCTGAACACCAACCTGACCTATGCGCTGGCGGACCATTTGAATTTTGCCATTCAGTGCAGTCGTGAGGGCATGAGTGTCCGCACCCCCCTTGCTTACGATATCCGACACCTCTATCCGCAGGAATACGCCATTGCCAAAGAGGGGCTGCACCAGCTGTGCAGCACGCTGGAGGTGGACCTGCCGGAAAGCGAGGCGGTAAGCATTGCCATGCATATCATCACGGCGGAAAATGAGGTGGGGGATATGCACTCCACCATCCTGACCGCCAAGGTCATCTCGGAGATCTCCGCCCTTGTGGAGGAGAGCCTTTCGGTGAAGCTGGATAAGGACAGCTTCAGCTTTTCCCGCTTTGCCATGCACCTGCGCTACCTTGTGCAGCGGATGATGCAGGGCAAGCCCCTGAACTCCGACAGTGCCATGGATGTCATGTTCACCACCATGCGCCGGGAGTATCCCGATACCTACACCTGTGTACAGCAGATCGACCGTTTTTTGCGGGACACCTACGGCTGGACCTGCAGCCGGGAAGAGCAGCTGTACCTGATCATGCATATCCACCGTGTCTGCGTGGAGCGCAGCACAACCTAAAATCAAATACCTTTGATCTATTCAGGATCGTTACCCGCACTCAGCTTGCGGGGCGTCACCCGGATCATCGAGCACAAAGCGGCGCTGCCCTGCAGGCAGAGCCGGAGCAGCATTGCTGTGCCCGCTGGTTTTGGGTGACTTTTGTTTTTGGTATATCCGCCCCCGGCGCGCGAGGGTGGCGTGTATATAAAGTCGTAAGATCATTCTATGTCGGTTCCGAAAGGAGAGTTTGCGTCTATGCAGGAAGACAAAAGACAACAGGACCTGTTGACTCCGGTCTATCCGTTGGTGGGCGGGCAGGCGAACATTGCCTCCACTGCACGCCGGGGCAGCAGGATCTCCATGACCCTCAAGGACGAGAGCCTTGCCGACCCGGAGCAGCTGGCGGCACTGCCCTTTATTGCGGCAGTCAGTCTGCAGAATGGCAGGCTGCGTTTTGAGTTGACGGAACAGGCATTTGAAAAAAGCAAGAAGGAGAATCAACTTATGGCAAGTAAATACGATGGTCTTGCACGCATCATCATCCAGAATGTGGGCGGCAAGAGCAATATCATCTCGGTGGCACATTGCATCACCCGCCTGCGCTTCAAGCTGAAGGACGAGAGTAAGGCTAACAAGGAAGTCCTGGAGTCCACCGATGGTGTCATCAAGGTCATGCAGGCAGGCGGTCAGTATCAGGTGGTCATCGGCAATCAGGTCAATGACGTGTATGACGCCGTGCTGGAGGTCGGTCATCTCGCTGCAGCAGGCGCTGTGGATGAAGAGGGCAACGCAGTGGAAGAGACTGCCGGTGGCAGCAAGAAGAGCCCCATCTCCCTGCTCATCGACGTTATTTCCGGCACCCTGCAGCCTACGCTGGGAGTTCTGGCGGCAACCGGTATCATCAAGGGTCTGCTGGCACTCTTCGACTTCATCGGGCTGATCCCCGCTGCTTCCGGCACCTATCAGGTGTGGTACGCAGTGGCAGACGGCTTCTTCTACTTCCTGCCCATCATTCTGGGCTACACTGCCGCCAAAAAGTTCAAACTCAACGAATTCATTGGCATGGCGATCGGCATTGCTCTGTGCTACCCTGCTATGGTCAACAGCACCGCAGGTACGGTGTTGGGCACCGTGTTCACCGGCACGGCGTTTGAGATGAGCTACTACCTCACCTTCTTCGGCATCCCGGTGATCATGCCCGCTTCCGGCTACACCAGCTCGGTGGTACCCATCATTCTGGCAGTTGCCATTGCGGCTCCCCTTGAGCGCTGGCTCAAGAAGGTGGTCCCCGATGTCATCAAGCTCTTTGTGGTCCCCTTTGGTACCATTATTGTCATGGTGCCTCTGACTTACCTGGTCATTGGTCCCATCGCAAGCATCCTGTGCAGCGTCCTGTCCCTGATCTTCAATGCCATCTACGGTATCCCCGTGGTGGGCGGCATCATCGGCGGCGTCCTCATCGGTGCTTTCTGGCAGGTGCTGGTGATCTTCGGTCTCCACTGGGGTCTGGTGCCTCTTGCCATGATCAACTTCGGTCTGCTGGGTTATGACTTTATCCTCAGCCCCTACTTCTGCGTCTCCTTTGCACAGACTTTCGTAGTTCTCGCCATCATCTTGAAAACTAAGGATGAAAAGCTCAAAAAGATCGCCATCCCCGCCTTCATCTCCGGCATCTTCGGCGTCACTGAGCCGGCGATCTACGGCGTCACCCTGCCCAAGAAGACCCCCTTCATCTACTCCTGCATCGCCGGTGCTATTGGCGGCGCCTTCACCGGTCTCATGGGCACCCGCAGCTACTCCGCCGGCGGTCTGGGACTGTTTGGTCTGCCCAGCTTTATCGACAACACCGGTGTTATGGGGGTGACCAATATGATCTACATCATCATTGCCATCCTCATCGCTTCCGTGGCTGGCTTTGCCATGACCTACGTGCTGTACAAGGACGAGCCGGCAAAGAAGTAAGAAGGAAAGTATCTCAAAAGCCAGAAGAAAGTTCAGACACCTGCAAAAAAGACCGGCAGACCGTGGCTGGTCAAAGAAGGTAAGAATTTACAACAGAAGGTAAATGCAGAAAGGAGAAACATCATGAGCACTCGTAACGTTTACATCAGCCGCCGCAATTTTATGAAAGCAGGAGCCGTTGCAGCAGCAATTGCCACTCTCAGCGTTCCCGCAATGGCAGCCTCCGCAGAAGAGGAAAACTGCCTGGGCGCAAAGATCACCACCCGCCGCTCCACCCAGTACGGACCGGTCGTGGGTCTGGATCAGGGCGAAAGCCTTGTGTGGTATGGCATCCCCTATGGTGCAGCCCCGGTGGGAGAGCTGCGCTGGCAGCCGCCGCAGGACCCTGCCGCATGGACAGAGGCAAAAGACTGCACTGCTCCCAGTGAGGTCGCCTACCAGTATGGTTCCGGTGCCATCGGCACTGAGGACTGCCTGAAGCTGGATGTCTACACCACCCCCAACGCTCACAAGCTGCCGGTGCTGGTGTTCATTCACGGCGGCAACAACCAGACCGGTAACACCAAGGAGATCCTTGGCAGCGAGCTGGTAGTCCGGGACAACTGCGTTTTTGTCACGCTGGATTACCGGCTGGGTCTGTTCGGTTTCAATTGCCTGCCTGCCCTCTGCCGGGGCAGCGATGACACCGGCAACTTTACCCTGCTGGATATTGCCAAGGCACTGGACTGGGTCAAGGACAACATTGCGCAGTTTGGCGGCGATGCAGATAACATCACCATCTCCGGTTTCTCTGCCGGCGGTCGTGATGTAATGGCAATGCTGACCAGCCCCCTGTTTGCCGGACGCTTCCAGAAGGCGATCGCCTTCTCCGGCGGCATGACCATCGCAGACGAGGCGGCAAGCGTGAGCCAGATCGCATGGGCAATTGCGCCGCTGGCGGTAGAGGACGGTCTGTTTGCGGATGTGGCGGCTGCCAGGGCGTGGCTCATGACCGATGGCGAGGATGTGCGGGATTGGCTGTACAGTCTGGACTCCGCCCGTCTGTGCCCGCTGATGAGCAATGCGGGCATCCGCATGAGCGTCTTCCCCCATCTGTACGGTGACGGTGTGGTACTGCCCAAAGAGGGCTTTGCCACTACCCAGTACAACAATGTGCCCCTGCTGATGCTGACCGGCAGCACCGAGTTCAGCATGTTTGCGGCGTGGGACGCATACTTTGGCAGTGCGGAGATGAAGGCGTATCCGGCGGCAGAGACTGATGCTGCAAAGAACTTTGCAGTCAAGTACGGCTCCGATATGTACCGCATCTTCAATGCGGAGTGCAGCGCCGAGACCATGTACGACCACTATGGTGCGGACATCTATCTGTGCCAGATCGACTACGGCGATCCCGCTGCACTGAGCCAGATCCCTATGTTGGGCGCATTCCACGGCATCTTTGTGCCGATGCTGTCTACAGTGAACAACTACGCAGCGATGGTGGATTTCAGCGGCGAAGGCTATCAGGAGATGGCAACACTGTTCAACCGCTATCTCAAGAATTTCCTCACCACCGGCGACCCCAACGGCAACCTGTTTACCGACATCCGGGGATTGTTTTCCGGCGACAGCACCCTGCCTAAGTGGCAGAACTGGACCCCGGACAACAAGGTCAGCATGGTGATGGATGCTTCTGCAACGGATGCACAGATCGGCTGCAAGGATGTCTCCACTACCTATGAGGAGATCATGGACCGCATGGACGCAGACACCACGGTTTCGGCAGAGCTGAAGCAGAAGATGATCCGCAATGTCATGAACGGTCGCTGGTTTAGTGCTGCACTGGATGCACGTTACGGCAACCCCAGTCTCTGGAAGTAAACAAGTTCCCTAAAACTTCAAAGGACCGGCACCCGAAAGGATGCCGGTCCTTTTTGCGCCCCGGAGGTTCAGCCGTTTTTGGCAGTCAGCATCTGCTGGAATTTCCGGGCGGCGGTGTTCAGAGGGCGGTGGTGGTCGTAGACCAGACAGATGGAGCGGGAGGGGATGATCTCCTGCAGGTGGAGCTGCACGACCTCTCCCCGCTGCAGGGCATCCTGCACCATGGGCTGGGGCAGAAAGGCAATGCCCAGCTCGCTTTTTACAAGGGTCAGCATCTGGTCGGTGGTTGCTGCCTCGGTGTCCGGCTTCAGCACCGCATCGTGGTCCAGAAAAAACTTCCGGTAAAAGCTGCGGGTCATGCTCTCGTCGCTGAGAGAGATAAGGGGATAATTGCTCAGCTCCCGGAGGGAGAGGTTCTGGCTTGCCAGTGCGGTGAAGGTCCTGCCCCCCACCAGCACCTCGTAAAAGGTGCGCAGTTTCACCAGTTTCAGCCCCGGTTCCACCTCTGCGGGGGTGGAGACGATGGCAAAGTCAACCTCGCCGTTTTTTACCGCCTGCACCGCTTGGGGAGTGGAATGGTTGGAAAGGCGCAGACGGATGCCCGGGTACTCCCGGTGAAAGGCACGGAGCTTTTCCGAAAGATAGATGTTCAGCGCTGTCTCGGTGGCGCTGATGCTGATGGAACCGTGCTCCAAGGTGGCGCTGGCACTGAGTTCTTCCTCGGCGTCCTGGATCTGCACTGCCGCCGAGGCGATGCGGGAGTACAGCAGCTGCCCCTCCGGCGTCAGGGTCACTCCCCGGTTGGAGCGGATGAACAGCACGCAGTTCAGCTGACTTTCCAGCCGGTTCATGGCGTGGGTGATGTTGGGCTGGTTATTGCCCAGCACCCGTGCCGCCCGGGTAAAGTTCTGATATTTCGCCACATAATAAAAGATCTTGTAGTATTCCCAATCCACATACATGGGTACAGCCCCTCTTTCATATCAAAATCGTATTGTAACCATATGCGGGATACTTTTTACACATTCTTTCTATGCTCGTATAATAGCACTGCAATGGGAAATTGCAAGAGGAAAATGAAAAAAGAAGGTATGAAGAAGTATGCTTACCGCAGTAACAGGCATCAACTGGGGCGATGAGGGCAAAGGTCGGGTCATCGACCTGGACCACCTCAGCAGCGAGATGGATGCCATGGAGGCACGGGGGGTACAGGTGGAACCGGGATATCTCCGGCTGCCAAAGCTGGGAAGAGCTGCCCAAAGAGGCTAAGGCGTACGTGGAATTTCTGGAAGAGCAGCTGGACCACCCCATCCAGTTCATCTCTACCGGTGCCCAGCGGGAAAAGTTTGTGCTGAAAGGAGCATGGTTGTGAGACATTTTATCGAACCCGGCAGCTTTACCCTTACCGAGCAGCTCGCCCTGCTGGATCTTGCCGACCGGATGGAAAAAGACCCTGCCCCCTACGCCCACCTGTGTGACGGGCGGATCCTTGCCACCCTGTTCTACGAGCCCAGCACCCGCACCCGGCTTTCCTTTGAGTCGGCGATGCTGCGGCTGGGAGGCAAGACCCTTGGCTTTGCAGGGGCGCAGCTGTCCTCTGCCAGCAAGGGGGAGACAGTGGCAGACACTGCCCGGGTGGTGGGCAACTACGCCGATATCATCGCCATGCGCCACCCCAAGGAGGGTGCGCCCCTGCGTGCTTCCATGTGCGCCCGGGTGCCGGTGATCAACGCAGGAGACGGCGGGCACGCCCACCCCTCCCAGACTATGATCGACCTTATGACCATCCGCCAGCGCAAGGGGCGGCTGGATCATCTTACCATCGGTTTCTGCGGAGACCTGAAGTTTGGGCGGACGGTCCACTCCCTTACCGCCGCCCTGAGCCGGTTTGAGGGCAACCGGTTCGTGTTCATCTCCCCGGAGGAGCTGCGGCTTCCCCAGTATGTGAAGGACGAGACCCTGACCCCCCTGCACCAGAACTACACCGAGACCGCCGACCTGGAGGCGGAGCTGCCCGGGCTGGATGTGCTGTACATGACCCGGATCCAGCAGGAGCGGTTTTTTAACGAAGAGGACTATCTGCGGTTGAAAGGCTGCTACCAGCTGGACGAAAAAATGCTGGAACAGGCACCGTCCTCCATGCCGGTGCTTCACCCGCTGCCCCGCATCGACGAGATCGCCCCGGACGTGGACAACGACCCCCGTGCCGCCTACTTTGATCAGGTCCACAACGGCGTTTACATCCGCATGGCAATCATCCTTGCCCTGCTGGGCATCCCGGATCCCCTCACCGGCAAAAAGGTGCTGCAGGACTGACTCCTGCGGTCCCTGCCGCAAAGAACGCAAAGACAACACCCCGGACGGGTCCCGTCCGGGGTGTTGTCTTTTATGGAGGACATCAAAAATCCCCGCCGGCAGAGGGAAGTGCCGACAGGGATCTTGGGAATGTCTCAGGCACGACCGACAAGGGTCCTCGGTTCAGATCAGTCGTCTGCGCCCTCATCCAGATTGCCCAGCTTCTTGGCGTTCTCCACAACGGCGGGCACCAGCATCTCGGGCAGGATCTCGTAACGGGCAAACTCGGTGGTGAACCAGCCGCGACCCTGGGTGGTCTGACGGATAAAGGTGGTAAAGTTTGCCAGCTCAGAAAGAGGCACTTCGGCAATGATGGTCTGCAGACCGTCCTCATCCGGCTCCATGCCCAGCACACGACCACGGCGCTTGGTCACATCGCCCATGATGTCACCGGTGTTGTCGTTGGGAACATGTGCCTTCAGGGTGTGGATGGGCTCCAGAATAACGGGACCTGCTTCCGGCATGGCTGCCTTGTAGGCAAGCTTTGCTGCCATGATGAACGCCATTTCGGAGCTGTCCACCGGGTGGTAGCTGCCGTCCAGCAGAGTAGCTTTCAGACCCACCACCGGGTAGCCTGCCAGCACGCCCTTTTCGGCGGCAAGGCGGACGCCCTTTTCCACGGCGGGGAAGAAGTTCTTGGGCACGCTGCCGCCAAACACCTTCTCCTCAAACACCACCTGCTCGCTGTCGCAGGGCTCAAAGTTGATGATGACGTCACCAAACTGACCGTGACCGCCGGTCTGCTTCTTATGGCGTCCCTGCTTCTGGCATGCCTTGCGGATGGACTCACGGTAGGCGATGCGGGGTGCTTCCAGCCCGATCTCTACGCCAAACTTGTTCTTCAGCTTTGCCTTTACCACGTCCAGATGCTGCTCGCCCAGACCGCCGATGACCTGCTGATGGGTCTCGGCGTTGTTCAGGTAGCTCAGGGTGGGATCTTCTTCCATCAGACGTGCCAGAGCACTGCTGATCTTGCCCTCATCGCCCTTTTTGGAGACGGTGACTGCCATGAACAGGCTGGGCTTGGGGAAGACGGGGACAGGCAGCTTTACCACACGGGAAGCATCGCACAGGGTGTCGCCGGTACGGGCGCTCACCAGCTTTGCCACAGCACCGATATCACCGGCACCAATGCTCTCGGCTTCCAGCTGCTTCTTGCCAATGACGGTGAGGGGCTTGGAAATCTTTTCCACTTCGCCGGTGCGGGCGTTGGTCAGGGGCTCGCCGGCGGTGACCTTGCCGCTGATGACCCGCAGATAGCTCAGCTTGCCCACAAAGGGATCTGCCACGGTCTTGAACACGTAGGCGGCGGTGGGTTCTGTCTCGGTGCAGTGGAGCTCCACCGGCTCCCCGGCGGTATTCTCGGCAAGGATGCTGCCGTCATGCTCCGGGCTGGGCAGCAGCTTGTGCATATTGAACAGCAGCATATCCAGTGCCTGCTGGTTCACGGCGCTGCCGCAGAACACGGGGGTGATCAGACCGTCCTTGACGCCCTTGCGCATACCTTCCACGATCTCCTCGGTGGTGAAAGGCTCGCCGCCAAAGAACTTTTCCATCAGCTCATCGTCGGTCTCTGCGATCGCTTCGCTCATAGCTTCGATCAGACCCTGGAACCGGTGTCCGATGTCCGGCAGGTCTACCTGGATCTGCTTGCCGCCTTCGTACTTGAATGCCTTCTGGCTGAACAGGTTGATGTACACCGGGGTGCCGTCATCCAGCTTTGCGGGCACCACGCAGGGGCAGATGGTGGAGCCAAACTTGATCTTCATGTTCTCCAGGATCTTGAAGTAGTTGGCATTTTCCAGATCGCACTTGGACACAAAGACCATGGTCGCCTTGCCGTTCTTCCGCGCCAGCTGGAACGCCTTTTCTGCACCCACGGTAACGCCGCTGCGTCCGGACACGCACACCAGCACGCTCTCTGCAGCCCGGATGCCCTCGTACTCGCCTGCCTCAAAGTCAAACAGACCCGGAGCGTCGATCAGGTTGTACTTGATGCCCTGATACTCCACCGGCACCACCGAGGCAGACAGACTTGCCTTGCGTTTTGCTTCCTCAGGGTCAAAGTCCGAGATCGTGGTGCCGTCCTCCACACGACCCATACGCTCGGCAGCGCCCGAAAAATAGACCAGCGCCTCAGTAAGCGTGGTCTTGCCGCTGCCGGCATGACCGGCAATCAAGATATTGCGGATGTTGTTGCTTGCGTATTTCATATCGGTTTTTCCCTCATTTCCGCCGCACGGAGCATTCTCTCCGCTTTTGTGGCATATTTTACAAAGATAATATCACACTCCAAATATTTTTTAAATATTTCGTTTGAATTTTTTGTCGTTTTCAACGCCAAACTTCCGGGCAGTGTTTTGTGCAATTTGCCCGTAGACTCTGGTTTTTATTGTAAAATTCACAGCGATACGATATAATGGGCAGGGAAACCCAATACCTTCCGCAACAAGGAGTAAAACCGATGAAACGTACAGATTATATCAATTGGGATGAATACTTCATGGGCATTGCCCTGCTTACCGCCATGCGCTCC
Source organism: Faecalibacterium prausnitzii (assembly GCA_004558805.1). Lineage (GTDB taxonomy): Bacteria > Bacillota > Clostridia > Oscillospirales > Ruminococcaceae > Faecalibacterium > Faecalibacterium prausnitzii_M. The sequence continues at coordinate 68,015 of SFDE01000006.1, forward strand.
AAGGATCCCAGCAGTCAGGTGGGGGCGTGCATTGTCAGCCCGGAAAATAAGATCCTCTCGCTGGGCTACAACGGTATGCCCATGGGCTGCGATGACGACGCCATGCCCTGGGAGCGGGAAGGGGAGCCGCTGCACACCAAGTATATGTACGTCTGCCATGCAGAGCTTAATGCCATCCTCAACAGCGCCCACAACAACCTCAAGGGGGCGCGGGTGTATGTGACCCTTTTCCCCTGCAACGAGTGCACCAAGGCGATCATCCAGTCCGGCATTGCCGAGGTGGTGTACTACAGCGACAAGTACCACGACAGCGATTCCAGCATAGCTGCGCGGTTCATGTTCCAGAAAGCGGGCATCCGACTGACCCCCTACCATCCCAGCGGACGGCAGATCGAACTGGGGCTGTGACCTATTGACCTTCTCGGTCATGCGTATTATAATAGAAAATACAGACCGCATAAATATTCAGTTTTGCATGAATAGAGAGGGAAATATACAATGAGTCTGAAAAATCGCAGTTTTCTCAAACTTCTGGATTACACCCCTGCAGAGATCGGGCAGCTGCTGGATCTTGCCGCAGACCTGAAGGCAAAAAAGAAGGCGGGCGTCCGTCACGATGCCCTGCGGGGCAGGAACATTGCCCTGATCTTTGAAAAGACCTCCACCCGCACCCGCTGCAGTTTTGAGGTGGCGGCACACGATCTGGGCATGGAGGTGACCTATCTGGACCCCTCCGGCAGCCAGATCGGCAAAAAGGAGTCCATTGCCGACACCGCCCGGGTGCTGGGACGGATGTTTGACGGCATCGAGTACCGGGGCTACGGGCAGCAGGTCGTGGAGGAGCTGGCGCACTACGCCGGCGTGCCGGTGTGGAACGGCTTGACCAACGAGTTCCACCCCACCCAGATCCTGGCGGATTTCCTTACCATCCGGGAGCACTTTGGACACCTGAAGGGCATCAACTTTGTCTATTTTGGAGACGCCCGCTACAACATGGGCAACAGCCTCATGGTGGGCTGCGCCAAGATGGGGCTTAACTTTACCGCCTGCGCCCCCAAAAAGTACCAGCCCGATGCAGCGCTGGTGGAGCAGTGTCAGGCGATCGCCGCCCAGACCGGGGCAACGATCCGGTTTGAGGAGGACCCTGCCGCTGCCGCAAAGGGCGCAGATGTGCTGTACACCGATGTCTGGGTCTCCATGGGCGAGCCGGTGGAGGTCTGGGCAGAGCGGATCCGGGATCTGGCACCCTACCAGATCAACCGGCAGCTGATGGAGACCGCCGGTCCCAAGGCAGTGTTTATGCACTGCCTGCCTGCCTACCACGACCACAAGACCACCGTGGGCAAGGAGATGGGCGAGCGGTTTGGTCGGGATGCCATGGAGGTCACCGACGAGGTCTTTGAGGGACCCCAGAGCATCGTCTTTGACGAGGCAGAAAACCGGATGCACACCATCAAGGCAGTCATGGCGGCGACCCTGGGCTACGAGGGCTGACCGTCTCTGCTGCCTGTGGGCATTCCGGTACCGGAGAACCGTGCCCGGACCGCTCCGTCTCCCGTGCCAAGGTCCTCAAGGTACACAGACGGCTCCGCTGAGCTGCCCACAAAGGATGAGCGCCTTGGGAATGGCGTCCCTGCAGAAGCTTTTTGAGCGAGAAGATCTGATCCCTGAAGCAACAGCCCCGGCAGTGCCCCGTGCCTGCCGGGGCTGTTCTTATCAAACCCCGGCAGCTGCTCATACCAATTTTTGCACCGCTGCGCTATACTATGGTGGAAAACAAAGAGGGGAGCAACTGCCATGAAATACGGGATCATTGATGTGGGCGGCGGACTGCGGGGCATTTACGGCGCCGGGGTGCTGGACCGCTGTCTGGAAGAAAAGGTCACCTTTGACTGCTGCATCGGGGTGTCGGCAGGCAGCGCCAACATGACTTCCTATCTGGCAGGGCAGCACGGCAGGAACAAGCCTTTCTATGATGAATATTCCTTCCGCAAAGAGTACATGAGCGTGAAAAACCTTGTGGAAAAGCACTCCTATCTGGATCTGGAGTATGTATACGGGGTGCTGAGCAACCGGGGCGGGGAAAACCCGCTGGACTACCCCGCCATGATGGAGAACCCGGCGGAGCTTGTGGTGGTGGCGGCAGATGCCTGTACCGGTAAGCCCCGGTACTTTACCAAGGAGGATACAAAGCAGGACGATTACCGCATCCTCATGGCGTCCTGCTGCATCCCGGTGGTGGAACAGCCCATCGTTATTGAAGGTACCCCCTATTACGACGGCGGGCTGGCAGACCCGGTGCCGCTGGAAAAGGCACTGGAGCGGGGCTGCGACCGGGTGGCGGTGATCCTGACAAAGCCGGTGGCGGCGGAAGGAGAGAACCGGCGGGACGAAAAACTGTCCCGGCTACTGGGGCTGAAGTATCCGGAGGCGGCAAAGGGGCTGGCACTGCGGTCCCGTCGGTACGATGAGGCACTGGGCAGGCTCCTTGCCATGGAGCAGGAGGGCAGCGCCTGCATCATCGCTCCGGACAGCATCGAGGGGATGTCCACCCTTACCAAGGATAAGGAAAGCCTTGAAATACTGTACCAGAAAGGGCGCAGCGATGCCCAGAAGCTGCTGCGCTGGTACCGCTGCTGAACCATAAACCACAGGGGCTGCTGCACGGCATGTGCAGCAGCCCCTGTTTTGTGTCCCAATGTTATTTTTTGTGCTTTGCGAGCTTTTTCTTCCGGACGCTGTAGCCAAAGGTGCCCAGCTTTTTGCCCAGAGCAAGGTATTCCCCGTGGCTGTAGACGATAAGGTCTGCCCGGTCCAGACAGAGCTTGCCGGTGTCGTCCAGCAGGCTCTCGTCCACATCGCATGCCACCACCTGCGCAAGGAAAAGGTCGTGGCTGCCCAGCGGGATCACCTGCGTTACCCGGCATTCCAGATTCACCGGGCTTTCCTCCAGCACCGGGCAGTCGGTCAGGACGCTGCCGGGGGCGGCGTGAAGATGACAGGCGGCAAACTTGTCCACCTCCCGCCCGCTCTTTACGCCGCACCAGTCCACCGCCCGCACCAGCTGCCGGGTGGGCAGGTTGATGGCAAACTGCCCGCTGTCCTTGATGAGATGGTGGCTGTACCGCTCCGGGCGGACGCTGATGGAGACCATGCTGGGCTGGGTGCAGATGGTGCCGGTCCAGCCGATGGTGATAAGGTTGGGCTTGTCCATGCCGCCGCAGGATACCAGCACCGGCGGTTCCGGGTTAAGCAGGGTGCTGCCCCGCCAACTCTGTTTGCTCATCCGTGATACTTCCTTTCATAGGGTGCCCAGGTGCGCTCCGAGATGATGTACCGGGGCCGCGCCTTGGTCTCCATATAAATTTTGCCGATATATTCGCCGATAACGCCCAGACACACCAGCTGCACGCCCCCCATAAAGCAGACGATGCACACGGTGGACGCCCAGCCTGCCACCGAGGAACCAAGGATCGCCTGCACGATCGCCCAGATGACCCCGATGAAGCTGACAAAGCTCACCACCAGACCGGCGCCGGTGATGATGCGGATGGGCTTGTTGGAAAGGCTGGTGATGCCGTCAAAGGCAAGGGCAAGCATCTTGCTCAGGGGGTAGTGGCTCTCGCCGGCAAGTCGCTCGTGGCGCTCGTAGGTGACCACCTCGCTCTTAAAGCCCACCAGAGGCACCATGCCCCGGAGGAAGATGTTCACCTCCTTGTAGTCCGCAAAGCTTTCCAGCACCCGGGTGCTGATCAGGCGGTAGTCTGCGTGGTTGAACACGATGTCCGCCCCCATGGCGTTCATAAGATGGTAGAATCCCTCGGCGGTAAAACGCTTAAAAAAGGTGTCGGTGTCTCGGCGGCTGCGGACGCCGTACACCACCTCGGCACCATCCAGATACTTTTTGACCATCTCGTCCATGGCGTTGATGTCGTCCTGCCCATCGCAGTCGATGGAGATGGTAATATCGCAGCTGCCGCTGTGCAGCGCCTCCATGAGACCTGCCAGCACAGCGTTCTGGTGTCCCCGGTTGCGGCTCTGGGAAATACCGATAAAGTGCTCATCCTCTGCGGCAAAGCCCCGGATCAGCTCCCACGTTTTATCCTTGGAGCCGTCGTTGACAAAGAGCACACGGCTCTTGTCGCTGACAAGCCCGGCGGCAGCAAGATCCCGGATCTTCTGCAGAAACATGGGGGCGGTGATAGGCAGCACCTGCTCTTCGTTGTAGCAGGGGATCACGATCCATAAAATCGGTTTGGACATAAAAAGAACTCCTTCCTGTTTCATAGGACCCCGGCAGAGGCGGACCGTCACTGCACCATCCGGCGCAGGGCGTCCGGGTCCAGCAGCTTAAAGCTGCATTTAAAGGTGTCCAGCAGCCCGTCCCGCTGCATCAGACTCAGCTCCCGGGAAAGGGCACTGCGGTCGCAGTTCAGGTAATCTGCCAGCTGGATCCGGGAAAAGGGAATGCTGAAGGTCAGGCTGCCGGCACGCTCCGCCTCGTTGAGCAGATAGGCGCACACCTTGGCACGGAGACTTTTGAGCACCAGCAGGTCGATGCGGCGGGAAAGGGAAAAATATTTGTCGCTGATGGTGCGCACAAGGTTCTGCACCACCTGCTGGTGGGCGGGGCTGCCGTCCGACAGCACCAGCCGCTGGTAGGATACCAGCAGCGCCTCACAGGGGCATGCTGCCAGCACCGTCACAGGGCTGGCAAGGCTGGAGCCGCTGAGCACGTCCCCAAACACATCCCCGGGTCCCATGCGGGTAATGGGGATCCGCCCGCCGCCGGGAGCCGGGCGGTATGCCTCCAGCTCCCCGGTAAGCAGGATGCCTACCCGGTGGTTGGGCTCCCCTGCCAGCACCAGCGCTTCCCCCTTGCCGAAGGTACGCTGCACCGCCCCCAGCCGGGATAGCAGGGTGCACAGCTCCTCATCGGTAAGACCGGAGAAAAGAGAGGTGGATCGTAACAGCGAAAGATAGTTTTTCATCGCAAATCTGTGAGAGACGGCAGGTTTCCCACAGTCCTCCTGAAATTCCGTTGCACAGGCAACGGTATTTTTACCCCTATTATAGTAAACTTAGACCCGCAAAGCAAATGATTTTGCAAATTTGCATTGTAAAATTCACACGGGGACCCCTGCATCTGCCCACAACCGGGCAAAAGGCGGGTCTCCTGAAGAAAGAGGAAGGTCTATTCTATGAAAAAATTTGTATCCCTGCTGCTGGCACTGAGCATGATGCTCTGCCTTGCAGCGTGCGGCGGCTCCGCAGGCTCTGCGGTTTCTGCCAGTACGGCGGTTTCCGGCGAGGCTGCATCCAGTGAGGCTGCATCCAGTGAGGCGGCAGAGACCCTGTCCGCCACCGAGGCTCTGCGGATCGCAGGGCTGAAGGGACCCACCACCATGGGTCTGGTAAATCTGCTGTCCATGGAGCAGGCAGGCACCGCCGCCATGGACTACGACCTGCAGCTTTACGGCGCTGCCGACGAGATCGTGCCCCTGCTGATGAAGGGGGAGCTGGACATGGCAGCCATCCCCGCAAACCTTGCCGCCACCCTGTACCAGAAGACCGGGGGCGGCATTGAGGCGGTGGCAGTGAACACTTTGGGTGTGCTGTACATCGTGGAAAAGGGTGACACAGTGCAGAGCTTTGGGGACCTGAAGGGTCGCACCATCCTGTCCACCGGCAAGGGCACCACCCCGGAGTATGTGCTGCGCTACCTGCTCACCTCCAACGGCATGGACCCCGATAAGGATGTGGACATCCAGTATTGCAGTGAGGCAACGGAGGTCACCGCCCAGATGGCGACCATGGAGGACGCCATTGCGGTGCTGCCCCAGCCCTATGTGACGGCAGCGTGCCTGCAGGACGACAGCCTGCGGGTGGCGCTGGACCTGACCGAAGAGTGGAACAAGGTGGCGGGCACCCAGCTCATCACCGGCGTCACCGTAGTGCGTAAGGAGTACGCTCAGCAGCACCCGGACGTGGTGGCAGCCTTTCTTGCTGACTACGTCAAAAGCGTAGAAGCTGCCAACACCGACCTGGACGGCACCGCCGCCCTGTGTGAGGAGCAGGGCGTGGTGGCAAAGGCAGCCATCGCCAAAAAGGCACTGCCGGCGTGCAACATCGTCTGCCTTACCGGCGAGGAGCTGAAAACCAACGCCTCCGCCTACCTGCAGGTGCTCTGCGACGCAGATCCCGCCGCCGTGGGCGGCGCACTGCCCGGCGAGGACTTTTACTGGACCGCCGGCTAAGCGCTTACAGGCATTTTACAGGACCGCTGTGCCGCAGACCGGCACGGCGGTTTTTTGTACTATTTTGCCGTATTGCAATTGCTGCGGCAAAGGATTACAATGAGGGTGCAGTTCCAATTTTCACCTTTACAGGAGGGATAACAATATGGCTTGTACGACTATTCTGGTGGGCAAGAACGCCTCGTATGACGGCTCCACCATGATCGCCCGCAACGATGATTCCGGGTCCGGGCATTTTACCGCAAAGAAATTTACCGTGGTGCATCCGGAAGAGATGCCCAAGGTGTACCGCTCGGTGCTCTCCCATGTGGAGATCCCCCTGCCGGAAGGAGCAATGCGCTTTACCGCCATGCCCAACGCCGTGGAGGGCAAGGGCATCTGGGCAGCCTCCGGTGTCAATGCCGCCAATGTGGGCATGACTGCCACCGAGACCATCACCTCCAACCCCCGGGTGCTGGGGGCAGATCCGCTGGTGGAATACCGACCCGCACGAGGGGCAGAGCCGGAGGTGCCCGGCGGCATCGGAGAAGAGGATATCGTCTATCTGGTGCTGCCCTACATCCACTCTGCCCGGGAAGGCGTGCAGCGTCTGGGCAGCCTGCTGGAGACCTATGGCACCTACGAGATGAACGGCATCGCCTTTGCAGACGTGGACGAGGTCTGGTGGCTGGAGACTGTGGGCGGTCACCACTGGATCGCCCGCCGGGTGCCCGATGATGTGTATGTGGTCATGCCCAACCAGCTGGGCATCGACAGCTTTGATCTGGAGGATGCTCTGGGAGCACAGAAGGAATATATGTGCTCTCCGGATATGGCAGAGTTCATCCGGAAGTATCATCTGGACCTGTCTCAGGACGGCTGCCTGAATCCCCGGGATGCCTTTGGCAGCCACGATGACGCAGACCACGTCTACAACACTCCCCGGGCATGGTACATGCTGCGGACCCTGAACCCCACCACCTGGGTCTGGGACGGGGAAAATGCCGACTACACCCCCACCGATGATGACCTGCCCTGGTGCATGGTGCCGGAAAAGAAGGTGACCCCGGAGGATGTCAAGTATGTGCTGTCCAGCCACTATCAGGGAACCCCCTACGACCCCTACCGCAGCTACGGTGACAAGGCGAACTGCGGGGCTTACCGGTCCATCGGCATCAACCGCAACGACTTTATGGCACTGATCCAGCTGCGCCCGGATCAGCCGGAGGAGTTCCGGGCGGTGGAATGGGTGGCATACGCCTCCAACGCCTTCAACACCATGGTGCCCTTCTATGCCAATGTGGATTCCACCCCGGCATACCTTGCCAACACCACCGGGGAGGTGTCCACCGACAACTTCTACTGGACCAGCCGCATGATCGCCGCCATGGCAGACGCTTCTTACAGCAAGTCCCTGTTCCATGTCGAACGCTACGAGGAGGCAGTGCTCTCCGGTGCCCGTGCCCTGCTGAACCAGTACGATGCAAAGCTCGCCGCCGAGACGGATGCCGCAAAGGGCGCCGCCCTGCGGGAAGAAGCAAACACCGCCATTGCGGAGATGCTCCGCAGCCGTGCGGCGGATACGCTGGATAAGGTGCTGTTTGAGCTGAGCAGCCAGATGAAGAACGCCTACTCCCGTTCCGACGCTTAAAAATTTAAAACTATGACAGGCAGAACGCCCCCGGTCTCCCGGGGGCGTTCTGCTGTGTTTATGAAGAAGTTTATCGTATGGAAGGAGATGTCGCTGTTATGCCTCGGTGTAGGTGCGCTTGAGCAGGCTCAGGAGCACAGCGCCCACCAGACTGCCCACTGCCAGTGCCACACAGTACAGCACCGGGTGATCCACCACCGGGAACACGAAGATGCCGCCGTGGGGAGCACGGAGACCGCAGCCAAAGACCATGGACAGAGAGCCGGCAAGGGCAGAGCCTGCGATGCAGCTGGGCAGCACCCGCAGGGGGTCTGCGGCAGCGTAGGGAATAGCGCCCTCGGTGACGAAGCACAGACCCATGACGTAGTTCACGATGCCGTTGCGCCGCTCATCCGGAGACCACTTTTTGGGGCAGAAGGTGGTGGACAGGGCGATGGCAATGGGAGGCACCATGCCGCCCACCATGACCGCTGCCATGACGCCATAGTTGCCGGAGGCAAGTGCTGCGGTGCCAAAGACGTATGCCGCCTTGTTGAAGGGTCCGCCCATATCCACGCTCATCATGCCTGCCACGATGGCGCCCAGCAGCACCTTGGAGGTGCCGCCCATGGCATTGAGCCAGTTGGTCATGGCGGTGTTGATCATGCCCATCACCGGGTTTACGGCGCACATCATGGCACCTACGATGAGGATGCCGCCCAGCGGATAGATCAGCATGGGGCGGATGCCGTTAAGGCTGGCAGGGAGCTTTTCGGTGATCTTTTTGAGGAATTCCACGATGTAGCCTGCGGCAAAACCGGCAAGGAGGGCGGCAAGAAAGCCGCCGGAGATGCCGGTGGTGCTGCCTGCGGCAAGATCTGCAAAGTTGGTGCCGTTCATGGCAAGGATGCCGCCGGCAAAGCCTACTGCCAGACCCGGACGGTCGGCAATGGACATGGCGATGAAGCCGGCAAGGATGGGCAGCATGTAGCCAAAGGCGGCACTGCCCACGGTCTTGAAGAATGCCGCCACCGGGGTGTTCATGCCAAAGTTGGAGGGATCAATGGCGTAATCGTCCAGCAGGAAGGCAAGGGCGATCATGATGCCGCCGCCCACCACAAAGGGCAGCATGTGGGAGACACCATTCATCAGGTTCTTGTACAGGCTGCGCCCAAAGCTGTCCTTGGTGTCGGCGGACTCTGCTGCCACGGCACCGCCTTCGGCGTGGTACACCGGCACCTCGCCGTGAACGATCTTTTTGATCAGTTCCTCCGGCTTGTGGATGCCGTCATCCACCCGGGTGAACAGCACCGGCTTGCCGTCAAACCGGGCAGTTTCCACCTTCTTTTCCGCCGCCACGATGATGCCGTCGCAGGCGGCGATCTCCTCCCGGGTGAGGATGTTCTTTGCCCCGTCGGAGCCGTTGGTCTCCACCTTGGTGGGCAGACCCAGCTTGTCGCCTGCCTTTACCAGCGCCTCTGCCGCCATGTAGGTGTGGGCGATGCCGTTGACGCAGGCAGTCACCGCCAGAATGCGGTAGCCGTCCTGCGGGATCTGCTGCTGGGTAAAGCTCTCGGAGCCAAACTGCTCTTCCTCCTGTGCGTCGATGAGGTCCAGAAACTCTGCCGGGGTCTTTGCTGCCTTCAGCTTTTCCGCAAAGTCCTCGTTCATCAGCATCTGCATCATCCGTGCCAGCATATCCACATGGAGGCTGCCGTTTTCCGGGGCGGCAATGGCAAACAGCAGGTCGGTGGTGCCGTCATCCTCGGGGTTGTACTGTACCGGCTTTGCCAGCCGCAGGGCGGCAAGGCTGGGGCGGGTGACCACATCGGTCTTGGCGTGGGGCACCGTGATGCCGTTGTCCACATAGGTGGAACCCTCGTCCTCCCGGGCGTACAGTGCCTTTTTGTACGCTTCTTTATCGGTGATGTTGCCGTGGGTCGCCTGCAGTTCCACCAGACGGTGGATGATCTGGTCCCGGTCCGTAAGGGTCTCGTCCAGTGCAATGGACTGTGCGGTGAATAATTCGGTGATGCGCATGGTGGGTTCTCCTTTCCGTATCCTCTGTATCAAAGCTGCTTCAGCAGTTCGTCGATCTTTTCCCGTGTGGCAAGCCCCAGACTGAAGGCGGTGGCGCTGCCGCAGGCAGTGCCCAGCCGCAGGGCGTGGAGGAAGTCCCCGGTGCTCTGCCAGCCGGCAACAAAGCCTGCCACCATGCTGTCACCGGCGCCTACGCTGTTTACCACCTTGCCCTTGGGGCAGCCCATGCGGTGGACCGTGCCGGTCTCGTCCAGCAGCAGCGCTCCGTCTCCTGCCATGCTCACCAGCACGTTCCGGGCACCCTTCTGCTGCAGGGTGCGGGCGGCGGCAATGATCTCTTCGTCGGTGGTAAGCTCCTTGCCCAGGATCTCACCCAGCTCGTGGTTGTTGGGCTTGATGAGGAAGGGGCGGTAGGGCAGCACGTTCACCAGCAGGTCCCGGGTGGCGTCCACCACGGTGCGCACCCCGTGCCCCTCCAGCCTTGCCAGCAGTTTTTCGTAGGTGTCCTGGGGCAGGCTCTGGGGGATGCTGCCGGCAAGGATCAGGATATCCTCTGCCGTGAGCCGGTCCAGCTGCTCTTCCAGCCGGTGCATGGCATCGGCGGGGATGTCCGGTCCGGCACCGTTGAGCTCAGTTTCCTGCCCTGCCTTGATCTTGACATTGATGCGGGTCATGCCGTTTTCCAGATGCACAAAGTCGGTGCGCAGTCCCTGCGCCGCCAGACCCCGCTCCAGCCATGCGCCGGTCTCACCGGCAACAAAGCCCAGTGCCACACTCTCGCAGCCCAGCTGTGCCAGCACGCCGGACACGTTGATGCCCTTGCCGCCCAGCACGCAGTCCTCTCCTTTGGCACGGTTCACGGTGCCTACTTCCAGCGGCGTGTCCAGCCGCACAACGTAGTCGATAGCAGGATTGAATGTTACTGTGTAGATCATACTTCCGTCTCCTTTACCAGTGTGTACTGCTTGTATTTGGGGTTGGGGCAGCGGTTGGTCAGGATGGCTCCGTTGTGGAGGTCGGTGATCACCGCCGGGCAGATGCGGGCAAACTTGGCGTCATCCACCAGGAACCATGTCTCCCGTGCCCGGTGCACCACCGCCGCCTTGACGGCGGCTTCCTCCGGGTCCGGGGTGGTAAAGCCTGCCTCCAATGCCACGCCGTTTGCCCCCATGAATGCCTTGGTGAAGTTGTACTGCTGCAGGCTGCTGACCGCCGATGCTCCTACGATCGCCTCGGTCTGGGGACGCAGCAGTCCCCCGGGCAGGAACACCCGGCAGCCCTTCTGGGCAAGGATGCGGGCGTGTGCCACGCCGTTGGTGACGTAGTTTGCCCGGAGGGCATCTCCCTCCAGCGCCCGCACCAGTTCCAGGGTGGTGGAGCCTGCGTCCACAAAAACAAAATCTTCCGGGCGGATCAGCGCCGCCGCAGCGGCGGCAATGCTGCGTTTCTGGGGCACTGCCAGTGCCTGCTTTGCCTCCATGGTGGGCTCCTCGGCGAGAAAACGGCTGTCCGGCAGGGTGGCACCGCCGTGGACCTTTACCAGCTTGCCCAGCCGGTCCAGCTCGGTGAGATCCCGGCGGATGGTGGATTCGCTGGCATCCAGCGCCTCGCACAGCTGCTGCACCGTGGCGGTGCGCTGTTTATTCAGCAGATCAAGGATCATGCCAAACCGTTCTTCTGCTAACATGAAAGACCCTCCAGTCTGGTGGAATGTGATTGACTTTGAATTGTTTTGGTGGTTCGCATCTTTATTATACCAGAAATTCCGTCAAAATCAATCACATTCCTGCATTTTCCGTCAAAGATGCTTCCAAAAGAAATATCGGATTTTTGTGCAGCCCTTACAAGAACTTGGATAAAATAAAACAGAGGGCACCCTGACACAGCGTCAGGATGCCCTCTGCAGAAAAAGCATCAGATATAATCCGAAATGTAGGGGATCTTATGGAACAGCACATCGTCCAGCCGCTCCACGGCGTCCTCTCTGCCCTCGATGCGCTCCAGCTCAAAAAGACGCTCTGCGGTCTTGTAGCCCAGCAGCAGGGTGGAAAGGGTGCCGATGCCCATTTTGAGGTGGTACTCTGCCGGGGCGTTGGTGAGCTGACAACTGCCGTCGGCAAACCGGACCCGGAAGGTGCGGTCGTTCCAGGGCAGCAGGCTGTCGGTGATCTCCAACTCGATGCACAACTCGCCGCCGTCCGGGTCGCAGGGATAATCTTCCAGAAAGCCTGCCACGTCCACGATGCGTCCCATGGCGTAGGGGCGGATGGTCTCCTTGATGTCGCCGTCGTCCATCTCAAAGGCAATGGGCTCGCTGAAATAGGTGTTGCCGTGGACCTCATCGATCATGGAATCGTGGGCGTGGATGTACTCCCACAAGCCTTTCTGCGCCTCACGGTTCAGGTAGATCATTTCCTTGATGTGCATGATGTCGTTTTTGATCAGGTACACCATGTAGCCGCAGGGCTTGTCTTTTACATTGTAATAGACCGCCACGTTGGTGTCGTCCTCATCCCAGCGCCAGTACTCCTCCCACGCCAGAGCGTTGCGGAACAGGCACCCGTGGGTGATGGAGGCAAAGTGGGAGTGAAGCTCGTGGAACTCGGTGTTGTCCCAGCTTACCCGGCGCACATAGCCCGGGGCGGAGACCTTGGTGGGGATCTGCCGGTCCTTGATGTTGTAGGAGATCTTGTTGGAGATGATCTCCCAGCCCAGATGATGGTACAGGGGGATGGAGTAGGGATACAGCAGGGCAAAGCTCTTGCCCTCCTGGTGCATCTGGGTCAGCCCCTGGATCATCAGCCGCTTCATAATGCCGTTGCCGGTGTACTCCGGGTAGGTGCACACACTGGTCACAAAGCCCACATGGTACACCGTGTCGTAGATATTCATCTTCAGGGGGTAGACCGCAAATTGGGACACAAGGCTGTCACCGTCAAAGCAGCCCAGCACATCCGCACGCTCCAGTACGGGGAATTTGGACTGTTTGATCTCATCGTCCTTCCAGCCGGTGGCGGTAAGCTCTTCTTCGGTGACCTGAAAGGTGTACCGCAGCAGGGCGTTGTACTGGTCCAGATCGTCGGTCTCCAGATAACGTATGGTATAATTTTCGGCGGGATTCATGAAAAACTTCCTCTCTTTTGAAAAAGACAAATGCCGAACGATTTTATTATACACCCGGGGTATAAATGCGGGCAAGAACCATTTTCACAAAAAAAACGGGGTCCAAAGGGGGCAAAACAGCGCATTTGCTGGAAAAAACGCTGCGCCGCCCCTTTTGCATTGCGCCGGGTTTTTGAGTGTGGTATACTGTTCCTGTTATGTAAAAAACCGGTCCAGCACCGGTGTGGGTGAACAGGAAAAGGAAGTTACCATGAAAATAGGATTTGACAACGACAAATATCTTGCGATGCAGTCTGAGCATATCCGCGACCGCATCCGGAAATTCGATAACAAGCTGTATCTGGAATTCGGCGGCAAACTGTTTGATGACTACCACGCCTCCCGGGTGCTGCCGGGCTTTCAGCCGGACTCCAAGCTGCAGATGCTGCTGCAGCTGAAGGAGCAGGCAGAGATCGTCATCGTCATCAGCGCCGAGGATATCGTCAGCAACAAGATCCGGGGCGACTACGGCATCACCTACGATCTGGATGTGCTGCGCCTGATCGACGCATTCCAGGAAATGGGGCTGTACGTGGGCAGCGTCTGCGTCACCAAGTACACCGCAGCTCCCGAGGTGGAGGCATTTGAAAAGCGGCTCAACGGTCTGGGCATCCGCACCTTCCGCCACTACAAGATCGCCGGTTATCCCAACGACGTGGCACGGATCGTCAGCGATGAGGGCTACGGCAAAAACGATTACATTAAGACCCAGCGCCCGCTGGTGGTCATCACCGCCCCGGGTCCCGGCAGCGGCAAGATGGCAGTGTGCCTTTCTCAGCTGTACCATGAATACAAGCGGGGCATCAAGGCAGGCTACGCCAAATTTGAGACCTTCCCCATCTGGAAACCACCGTCAACTACAACCGGGATATCGAGATCTTCCCGGTGGTAAATGCCATGTTCGAGCTGATCGCAGGCAAGAGCCCCTACAAGAGCCCCACGGACATGGGCGTCAACATGGCAGGCAACTGCATCGTGGATGATCAGGTATGCCGGGAGGCGTCCCGCAAGGAGATCCTGCGCCGGTACTTCAAGTGCCTGTGCGAGCAGAAGATCACCGGCACCACCAAGGAGAACGAGCGCTACAAGCTGGAGCTGCTGCTGAATCAGGCAGAGATCAGCGTGGGCACCCGTGAGGTGGAAAAGCAGGCGCACGCCCGGAGCCTGAGCACCGGCGGGGCACCGGCTGCTGCCATTGAACTGTCGGACGGTGCAGTGATCACCGGCAAGACCGGACCCCTGCTGGGTGCCACCGCCTCGGCGCTCATCAATGCGCTGAAGCATCTAGCAGGCATCCCCCAGGAGACCGACCTGATCAGCGCCGCCTCCATCGAACCCATCCAGACCCTCAAGACCAACTATCTGGGCGGCAAGAACCCCCGGCTCCACACCGATGAGATCCTTATTGCCCTGTCCAGCTCTGCTGCCAGCAACGAGCTTGCCGCCGCAGCGCTGCACAAGCTGCCGGAGCTGAAGGGCTGCGATGTCCACTCCACCGTGCTGCTGTCCGGCGTGGATACCAGCACCCTGAACCGTCTGGGCATGTACCTGACCTGCGACCCCGTCTACGAGGAAGAGGACCGCAAGTACCACAAGCAGTAAAAATATCCCGGGCAGGGGGCAAGGTTTGCCGCCCTGTGCCGGAAAAGCAAAGTCGCCCTGAGCAGTGCAGGCTGCTCAGGGCGACTTTTTATCTGTTTCCCGGCGGGGGAACGGGCGCTGTTCCGGAGCCGGTGGTGCACAGGGCGAGGGCACGGGGCACCAGATGGAAGGAATCGCCTGCACCCAGCACCACTGCCATGAGACCGAACAGCTTGAACGGAGAGCCGCTCTTGCTGCCCCGGATCATCCGGATGCCCACAGTGAGGACGGTGACGAGATAGAAGATGTCAAAAACGGTTTCGATGATTGCACGCATAGGTTTTTGCTCCTTTTGGTAATGGAATGAGGGATGGTCTATGTGAATGGTCAGATCCTGCAGCACCTATCAAGCTGAACAACGTTCACTTTTGAGCTTAAAAAACTCCCACACTTCTGTGGGATGTTTTTTAGTAGATGGTCCGGGTGACGATCTCCAGCACCGCAGATGGATCAAAATCCTGCTGCACCACAGCGGAGAGCATCAGGGAAAACAGGATGCCGGCAAATTTTTGAGGTGTAAACTGCTGGTCAAAAGCATCTGGGCGGACCTTGGGGTCATGGGTCAGTACCATGCACAGGGCGTCCAGAATGTGCTGCCATGCCTGCCGCATCTGCTGCTTGCCGTCTGCCGTGTCCTGCCGTACAAAGCCCAGCGCATGGTGGGTAAAGAACCCGGGGTACCGCTGGCAGCCGTACTCCAACTGCCTGTACATCCACCGGACACAGGACAGGGTGTCCTGAAAGATGGTCTCGTCCTCCGGGCGGTGGAAGATATCGTTCCAGATACTTTCCACCGTGGCACTTACCAGCTCGGTCTTGGACTCAAAGTAGTTGTAGATGCAGCCCACAGAGACCCCGCAGGCAGCAGCCACCGAGCGGATATTGACCCCTGCCCAGCCGTTTTGCTGGATAAGCTCCCGGCTGACCTTGAGGATATTCGATTTTGATGTTGCCACTGGATTCATTGGATCACCTCAACATGAACACTGTTCACGATGCGTATTATAGAGGCTTTCCTGCCGTTTGTCAAGGACTTTTTAATATCTTTTTGAATTTTTTAAAAAAGAAAAAGTCCGGACCAGCGGCAGAACTGCCGGTCCGGACAGAGATGCAGAAAATGACGGAAATGCTCAGCCCTGCAGGGGCATGATGCTTTCCGGCGGCGCCCACAGGTACCGGGGCGGCAGGGGCGCGGGGGCAGAAAGGGTGGTTTTGCTCACCTTCCACCACAGCTGCTCCGTACCTTCCGGCGGGGTGCAGATGAGGTTCCAGTCAAAGGGATTCTCGCTGGTGGAAAGCGCCTTTACCGGGATGGAATTGGGGGTGCCCGGGGGGCAGGGGGCAAGGTCGTGGGCACGGATGCCTACGGCGGTGCAGCCTTCCGGTACCGGCAATGTCAGTGTTACGGCGGCGTTCCAGCCCGTAAGGCGGACGGTGTGTTCATCCAGCCGGGTACAGGGCAGGATGTTCTTGCAGCCGGTAAGCCGGGCGGCGGCGATGCTCCGGGGGTCCGCAAAGACCTCCTTGGTGGCACCGGTGCGCAGCACCTGCCCCTCGTGGAGAATGATCATATCCCGGCACAGCCGGTACGCCTCATCCCGGTTGTGGGTCACCAGCAGGGCAGTGCCGGCAAAGTTTGCCAGCAGGCTGCCAACTTCGCCCTCCACTTCTTCCCGCAGGTAGCTGTCCAGTGCGCTAAAAGGCTCGTCCAGCATCAGGATATGGGGTTTACCCACCAGAATGCGTGCCAGTGCAGTGCGCTGCTGCTGCCCGCCGGAGAGCTGGGCAGGGTACCGTTTGGCAAGGGATTCCAGACGCATTGCCTTCAGCATCTCGGTACAGGCGGCACGGCGGGCGGCAGGGTCTTTTTCTGCCTTCAAGCCGCAGAGCAGGTTCTGCTCCACCGTCATATTGGGGAAAAGGGCATAGTTTTGAAACAGCAGCCCTACGCTGCGCTGCTGAGGCGGCAGGTCGATGTGCTGCTCACTATCAAAAAGCACTCGACCGTCCAGCAGGATGCGCCCCCGGTCCGGTTTTATGATGCCGGCGATGCACCGCAGGGTCATGCTTTTGCCGCAGCCGGAGGCACCCAGCAGGGCGGTGGAACGGTTGCCGGCGGCAAAGTCTGCCCGGAGGGTAAAGCCATCCAGCTTTTTTTCGATGTGCACTTCCAGACTCATCGCCTGCCACCTGCTTTCTGCTTTTTTTCCAGCAGGTTCACTGCCAGCAGCACCACCGCCGAGATGACGATATCCACCATCACCCAACGCAGGGCGCCTGCCTCATCGTTGGTGCGCCAGAGCTGGTAGACGGTGGTGGCAATGGTGGCAGTCTTGCCGGGGGTGTAACCGGCGATCATGCTGGTGGCGCCGTATTCTCCCAGCGCTCGGGCAAAGGCAAGGACGGTGCCTGCCAGAATGCCTTGACGGCAGGCAGGCATCCGCACCCGCCAGAAGATCCAGGTGTTGGACTGTCCCAACGTCTGCGCCGACCACGCCAGAGTTTCGTCAAAGCTCTCAAAAGCACCCCGAGCAGTGCGGTACATCAGAGGGAACGCCACCACGATGGAGGCGAAGATGGCGCTGTACCAGTTCATCACAAGCTTTACTCCGAAGTGCTGCATAAAAAAGACACCCAACGGGCGCTTGGCACCAAAGAGCAGCAGCAGGAAGTAGCCCACCACCGTGGGGGGCAGCACCATGGGCAGGGTGAGCAGAACGTCCAGCACACCCTTGACCATCCGGGGCAGCCGTGCAATATAGTAGGCGGCAAAAATGCCAAGGAAGAACACCGCTGCGCAGCTGATAAGGGCGATGCGCAGGCTGTTCCATAAAGGATACCAGTCCATAGGCGGTCCCTTTTATACGGCGCTGAAGCCCACGCCTTCAAAGACGGTCACAGCCTTGTCCGTCTGCAGGTAGGCGAGGAACTCTTTGGCAGCCTCGGCGTTGGGGGCGGTCTTAAGCACGGCGGCAGGGTAGATGACCTGACCGCACATCTCCTTGGTTGCCTCGTCCACCGGGGTGAGACCGGCGCTGTAGGCGTCGGTGCAATAGACCACACCAGCGTCCACACTTGCCTCGGTGACCTGAGTGGTGACTTCCTTCACGTTGGAACCGTAGGTGATGACGCCGGCAGCGGCAAGAGCCTCCTCGTCCAGACCGTAGTAGGCAAGGATCTTCTGGGTATACTGCCCCACAGGCACATCGCTGTTGCCCATGCAGAACAGGATGTCCTGTGCCTTCAGGTGCTCGGCAAGTGCGTCAAAGCTGTCGATGCCTTTGTCGCTGCCTTCCGGCACGCAGAGCACCACCTTGTTCTCCAACAGGTTTACCCGGCTGTCGGCGTCCACAAAGTCCAGACCGTCCTTGTTCACCTCGGCGGAGGCGGTGATGTCCAGCTGGTTCATCTGTTTCTGACCGGCGGAAATGAACAGATCGCAATCTGCGCCCTCCTGGATCTGGGTCTTCAGGGTACCGGAGGAGTCGAAGTTGAACCGGAAGGTCACCCCCGGGTTCTCTGCCGAGTAGGTCTCGCCGATGGCGGTGAGGGTCTCGGTGAGGGATGCGGCGGCAAAGACGATGAGCTCCACATTCTGAGCTGCTTCCGAAGAAGCGGCGGCAGAGGAAGCGGCAGAAGATGCCACGCTGGATGCAGAGCCGCCGCAGGCGGTGAGGGCGGCAGCAGCGCCTGCGATACCGGCAGCGGCAAGGAAACTCCGACGGGAAATGCGATGCTCGTTCATGATGTATGGCTCCTTGTTCTATCGAAAAAAGATTTATTTCTGCGTGCCGTAATGATACGGAACGGGAAACCTTATTTCCGGGCGCACTCGCCGTCCAGACCGGCGGCGATCCGCACCCCGTGCTCCAGACTGGGCAGGATGTACTCCAGATCCTCCTGCACAGCCTTGGGGCTGCCGGGTAGATTTACGATAAGGGTCTTGCCCCGCAGCACGCTGACCCCCCGGCTCAGCATTGCCCGGGGAGTGATGCTGAGTCCGTGGTACCGCATTGCCTCGGCGATGCCGGGGGCGTTGCGGTCTGCCACGGCACAGGTGGCTTCCGGGGTGATGTCCCGGGGAGAAAAGCCGGTGCCGCCGGTGGTGAGCACCAGATTTACCTGTCTGCCGTCTGCCATCCGGATGAGCTGCGCCTTCAGTGCCCGCGCCTCGTCCGGCAGGATCATGGTCTCTTCCACCACATAGCCTGCGGCGGTGAGCATCTGAGCAATGAGGGGACCGCTCTTATCCTCCCGCTCCCCGCGGCTGCCCTTGTCGGACAGGGTAATGACGGCGGCACGCAGAGGCGGGTTCTCCAGCGCAGGCAGCATGGTCACCTGATCCCCCACATGGATCTCGCCGCCGGTGATGACCTTGGCAAACACGCCTTCCCGGGGCATGATGCACTCGCCGGTCTGCTGCTTGATGATGCAGTCGTTGTGGCACTCTTTGCCGATCTGGGTCATTTCCAGCACCACGTCCCCGATGGCAAACCGGCTGGTCACCGGCAGGTTGCGGAAGTCGAAGCCCTCGATGACCAGATTTTCGCCAAAAGCGCCGTACTCCACCCAGATCTTCTTGCGGAAGGCATCGATCTTTTCGGCGCTGAGCATACTGACCTGACGATGCCAGCTGCCCCCGTGGGCGTCCTCCAGAATGCCCCACTCCGGGGTGAGAAGGGCGCTGGGCACCTCAGTCTTTACGGTGCCCCGCTTGGGGCTGGTGCAGATTGCCAGAAGTTTACCCATGTTTTTATCCTCCAATGCGATACATGCCGCGGGTAGCGGGCATGGAACGGTCTTCAAAATGATGTTCCCGGGGTTTGGACCAGATGGTCTCCCGGATGGCGGTCAGCAGTTCCTGATCTGTTGCGCCGCTGCGCAGCAGTGCCCGCAGGTCGCAGCCGGTCTCGCTGGCGAGGCAGGGGCGCAAAAAACCCTGACTGGTCAGCCGCACCCGGTTGCAGGAAGCGCAGAACTTGCCGTGGACTGCCGCAATAAAGCCGATGCTGCCTTGCCAGCCCGGCACGGTGTAGTACACCGCAGGACCGTCGCCCAAGGCGCAGCCCTGCTCCGCAGGCAGGGGAACAAGGTCTGCCCACCGGCGGGCAAACCGCTGCCGCAGCTCCGGACCGGAGATGCAGGGCATTGCCGCCCCGTAGCCAATGGGCATCATCTCGATGAACCGCACCTGCAGGGGGTGATTCTTTGCCAGAGCGGCAAGGTCCTCCAGCTCTGCCTCGTTGACCCCTGCCTGGGGCACGCAGTTCAGTTTTACCGGCAGACCGCTTTCCAGCGCTGCGCGGAGTCCTGCCTCTACGGCGGCAAAGTCGTCCCGGGCAGTGATCTGCCGGAATACCTCCGGGCGCAGGGTGTCCAGACTGATGTTCACGCTGTCCAGCCCGGCGTCCAGCAGGGCGGGCAGCTGGTCTGCCAGCAGCACGGCGTTGGTGGTCATAGTGACCCGGCGGATGCCGGGGATTTCCTTGAGTCCCGCCACCAGCCGTGCCACATTTTTGCGCACCAGAGGTTCCCCGCCGGTGACCCGCACCGTGTCGATGCCGCACTGGGCAAACAGGGCAGCCAGCCGCAGGAATTCCTCGTGGCTCAGCACTGCTTCCCGCTCCAGCTTTTCTACCCCGTCCGGCATACAGTAGCGGCAGCGCAGGTTGCACAGGTCGGTCACCGACAACCGCAGATAATGGATGTTGCGGTGGTAAGCATCAAACATAGCCGCCCTCCGCCCGGATGTAGTGACCGCTTTTGCCGCCGGTCTTTTCTACCAGATGGATCTCGCCCAGCTCCATGCCCTTGTCTACCGCCTTACACATGTCGTAGATGGTAAGCAGGGCGGTGGAAACGCCGGTAAGCGCCTCCATCTCCACTCCGGTGACGCCGCTGGTTTTTACGGTGCACAGTGCCTCCACTGCCTGTCGCTGGGGCAGCAGCCGGAACTCGATGCCCACCTTGGTCAGGGGCAGGGGATGGCACAGGGGGATCAGCTCGCTGGTGCGCTTGGTCGCCATGATGCCGGCGATCCGTGCTACCCCCAGTACATCGCCCTTTTTAACGGTGCCCTTTTCCACGGCGGCGTATGCCTCGGCGTTCATGGTGATGATACCGTGGGCAGTCGCCTCCCGGGTGGTGACGGGCTTTGCGCTGACGTCCACCATCACAGCATTGCCGGAGGCATCAAAATGTGTCAGATTGTTTTCATTCATAAAGATCGTATCTTTCCTATTAAGGTGAATCGAATTCTCAAACGTCCTCGCCCTCTCAGGCTCATTTCGTTCGCCAGATTCCTCAAAGTGGGAGTCCTTGGCAGTCCGCGCAAAGTTCATCTCTTTGCCAATGCCTCTCCCTTTGGGAGAGGTGGCAGTGAGCGAAGCGAACTGACGGAGAGGGCGAGCAAGCTGAAGTTTCAGCAGTGCCCAAAGCCGCAATTGGGCCAATGGCACACTTCGCAGTTCAGGCACAAGCCCCCCTCTCCCAGCCGGGCAATATCCTCGGCGGTGATGGGGTCGTCTGCCAGCAGACGGGGCAGCAGCAGGTCAAAGATGGTACGCTTGGCGTACATGACGCAGCCGGGCAGACCGCACACCGGCACCCCTTCCAGATAGCTTACCAGGAACATGGCGCCGGGCAGCACCGGGGCACCGTAGGTAATGATATCTGCCCCGGTATTCCTGATGGCAAGCGGGGTCCGGTCGTCGGGGTCCACGCTCATGCCGCCGGTGGTAAAGATCAGCTCACAGCCGGCAGCCTTTGCTTCCAGAATAGCGGCGGTGATGCCGGCGGGGTCGTCGTCGCAGACCTTGTGAAAGGTCATCTGGCAGTCGTAGACCGCCAGTTTGCTCTGCAGGATGGGGGTGAACTTGTCCTCAATGCGCCCCTTGAACACCTCGCTGCCGGTGGTGATGATGCCTACCTTCTTGGGCTGCATGGGCAGCACATTGAGGATGGGCTCCGGTCCGGCGGCAGCCTGCATGGCATCCATCTTTTCCTGCTCAATGACCAGCGGGATGATCCGGGTGCCTGCCAGCTTCTGCCCTTTTTTTACCGGCAGATCCCCGTGGATGGTAGCAATCATCATCTGAGGGGTGCGGTTCACCGCCAGCAGTGCCTGCCGGTTGATCTTCAGCAGACCATCGCAGTCTGCGATCAATTCGATCTTGCCCTCCTTGGGCTGGGTGCCGTGGATATTTTTGCCTGCTGCAGCCTTGTACAACAGGGCGGCTGCCTCGTCCTCATGGAGGATGCCGGGGCGTTTTTCCCAGACGTAGAGATTTTCTTTGCCAATGGACAGCAGCACCGGGATGTCCTGCGGCTGGATCACATGTCCCTTGCGGAACCGGGCGTCCTTGTACTCTCCTGGAATGATCTGGGTGATATCATGGCAGAGCACCTGCCCTGCTGCGTCTACAGTACGGATCAGTTTCATGGACTATCTTCTCCTTACAGCGCAGGCATCTGGGTCTGAATCCAGTCGGCAAGCGCAGAAATATCGTCTAAATCAAAGTCCGCCCCGGGAATGTCCCCCACCAATGCCAGCGGCTGAAAGGACACCGGTGTGTCAGAAATGGCGCTGCGCACCACCTCGATCTTGGACCAGCCGCTGGACTTGAAGCCTTCCAGCAGCACCAGGTCGTAGCCGTGGCGCTCAAACAGGGCAAGCAGGTCCTGTTCGGTCAGGCGGAATTCCTCGGTCAGCAGATACCGGGTGCCGGAGAACACCGCCACCCCTTGGGCGCCTGCTTCCCGCAGGCGGTAGCTGTCGGTGCCGGGCACATCGGGGGTGAACTGGTGTCCGTCATGTTTGATGACCCCCACCTTCAGCCCCCGGCTCCGCAGCACCGGCAGCAGCTTTTCCAGCAGGGTGGTCTTGCCGCTGTTATGGGCACCGCTGACCGCCAGCACTGCCGGACGTTTCAGCTCCAGCGTATCTGCCAGTTCCTGTTTCTTTTCACTGTACAAAGCAAAGCACCTCCACTTCTGTGCCGGGTCCCACGGGACCGGTGCCTGCAGGCAGCTCCACCAGACAGTTGCAGCCCATCATGGCGGACAGGCTGCCGGAGGAGTGGACCTCGGCGTTGCCTTCCCCGGGGAGGGTGACCCTGCCGCCCCGCAGGGTGCCCCGGAGGTACCGGCTGCCCTTACTGGACTTGGAAAAACCGGTGGTCAGGACGCTGCGGCAGCGCAGGGGAACACAGTCCTCCTCCCGGCGTCCGGCAGCACGGAGCAGGGCGGGAATGGCGTATTGTTCCAGAGTGGCGGCGGCGGCAAAGGGATTTCCGGAAAGGCAGAATACCAGTCGGTTTCCCAGTGTTGCCGCCAGCATGGGGCTGCCGGGCTTTTGTGCCACGCCGGTAATGAACAGATCTGCGTTCAGTTGTTCCAGCACCACCGGCAGATAATCCTTCTGCCCTACCGACACGCCGCCGCTGGTGATCACCGCATCACAGTCCCGCAGCAGCTGACGGATCCGATAGGCGATGGTCTCCGGGTCATCGGAGCAGTGCTGCCGCCGGACGTTGAAGCCCAGCTGACGCAGCCGGGCAGCGTTCTGGCTGCCGTTGGCATCGTAGATCTTGCCGGGAGCCCAGGACTCACCGGGGGCAAGCAGCTCACTGCCGGTGGCAAGGACCCCCACCGTGAGGGGACGGTACACCGGTACCTGGGTGTAGCCCTGCCCTGCCAGTACGCCTACATGCGCTGGGGTCAGGGGGGTGCCTGCGGCGGCGATCACCGCTCCGGCGGCAATGTCCTCGCCCCGGAACACTACGTTCTGGTTTGCTTTGACGGCGGCGTAAAGCCGGACGGTGTCCTCGCCGCTGTCGGTCTGCTCCTGCATCAGGACACAGTCTGCTCCTTCCGGCAGGGGGGCACCGGTCATGATCCGGGCAGCACAGCCTGCCGGAAGGACTGCCGCCGGTGCGTCACCGGCATAGAGCTTCATCACCACCGGCAGAGTCACCGGGGTCTCCCGGCTGGCACCGGCAATGTCTTTGCTGTGCAGGGCGTAGCCGTCCAGAGGGCTGCGGTCAAAGGGAGGCTGGTCCATCCGGGCGCAGAGGTCCTGAGCGGCAATGCGGCCGCAGGCGTCCTCCAAGGGCAGGGACTCCACAGCGGGTGCAGGCAGGCGTGCCGCCGCATCCAGTGCGCGGCGCAGCGCCTGTGCAGGGGCGCAGAAAGGCTGATTCATAGTTACATCCTCCAAAACCCTGCCTGCCCTGCCTGCTATGGCTCAGGCGGGGCAAGCGGAGATATTCTTATTTCATAAAAGGCAGGTGAAAAAGAAGCGGAGACGTCTTGACCAAAAATCAAAACGCCTCCGCAGAAGGATCTTCACGAGCCCGGCGGCAGCTTGCAGTCTGCCACGCCGGTGGGAAACCCCGACGGTGCAGCCTTTGCAGCGGCAGCTTCCGGCGGGAATTTCCTGTGAAGATGGGAGGAGTTCTTTTTTTCAAATTGCAGTGTTTCTTCTGCGGGAAGGCGGTAGGGTTTCCCCCGCCACCCTTGAATGCCGTTCTGTGGAACCTTGGCATTGCGGCGCGGTGTCAGTGCCCGTAAGGTTTAGACACCTTTGCTCAAAGAAGCTCTTGTACCCTGATTCTATTGTAATTTTAGTCGCAGAACTCGTCCACGTCGCTGATCGCCTTGGCGTAGCGGCGGGTGAGATGCTGGGTGGAGAAGAGGAACCGCTCGTTCTGGTTGTTGGTCAGTTCCTCAATGTCGTCATACTCCGGCTTTTCCTGCATGGACTTCCAGGTCTGCTCGATGACCTCCGGGGAAAGACCGTAGGGGGAGCGCTGGAAGTACTTCAGGGGGGTGGCGCTGGGATAGATGCGGGCGTTGAACCGCACCATCTCGGCGAACATCACACACAGGTCCTTGTCCTCAATGAGCTGGGCGATCATGGCGTAGTTATCGCTCATATTGGCGTTGGAGTAGTAGTAGGTGTCCTTTGCGCCCTTCCGGGTGACGATGTCGGCACACTGAGGGTCTGCAGGCAGCTGTGCCAACAGCTCATCGGCATTTTCCACCTCGGTCAGCAGCAGGGCGTGAGGGGTCAGCATGGCTGCTGCGGAGCGGGAGCGGATGTAACCGGCAAGCTCCTGCGCCGGGGTCAGCTCCGGCAGCTCCGGGGCGGTCTTGGTGGGCTGATCCGCAAAGGGGTCGTTTTCTGCTTCCGGCTCACCGGCAAGAAAATCCAGCAGCTCCGGCTTTGCCTTGTCGGCTTCCGGGGCTTCGGGAGCAGCGGCGTCCGCCTGCTTTGCAGCAAGCTGGGCAGTCTCCTGCTCCACCACTGCCATCACGTCCTCCCCAGCCTTGGCGGCACTGCCGTCAAAGGTGCTGCCGGTCTCTTTCAGGCGGCGTGCCGTCTCACTGGCAGCGTCGATGTCAAACACCTCAGCTTTGGGTTTTTTCTTGGCGGCAAGCTCTGCCTTCTGCAGTTCCAGAACAGCCTGCTCCGGGTCAACGGTGCTGTTCACGGTGGTGGTGTAACCGGGTTTGCGTCTGCCAAACAACATGAAGATCGTTCCTCTTTCTGTGGGATTTTATTCAGCGGCTGCGGTGTTCTGGGCGTAGATGCCGCGCTTCTCAAGGTCGTCTGCCATGTCGGCAAGGTCATACTTCTCCAGAGTCTCACGGGTGGGCACACCGGTGGTGCGGTCCCAGCCAAAGATGTCGTAGAACATGTCCTTTGCCTTCTCCATGTCGGCACGGTCCAGCTTGGTGGTGCCTTCCTCAAATGCCTTGAAGTCGGGGTCCTTATCAAAGACCCAATCGCAGATGGCATCGTGCTCCTGACGCAGGTTTGCGCTGCCGCAGTTCTGCTGGAAGCTGATGGCAGTCATAGCACGCAGCATCTGGGTGATGCGTGCGCCGTCTTCCTGCAGATCAGCCTGGGTGTAGGTCTCGCCGGTAACGGCGGTCATAAAGTCTGCCTGCAGGTCCAAATCGCCGTGGTAGTTGCGCTCCTTGGAGGGAGACTGGGTCATGGGCCACATCCAGTTGCACAGGGTGGCGGAGTCGTGGAAGTTCTTATCGTTGACGCAGTAGGCGGCAAGCTTAGCCTTGTTTTCGTTGATGGGAGTATAGGCCTTGGCCTTATCGTAGCAGCCCTCGCCGAAGAAGTCCTCCATGACCTTCTTGGTCACTTCATAGGGAGCGCCGGAACCGGTCTCGCAGACGATCTCGTGGATCATGCAGTCACGGTTGTAGACCAGGTTGTACAGCATACCAACCTGCCATGCCTCAGCAGGGCCGTGGTGGTTGGGGTAGCCGTTGTACATCAGGTTGGAGTTGGTAGCGCCATCGGTGCGGTCCAGCCAGCTCTTGGGCAGGCCGAACTTCTCCATCATGGCAAGGGTGCCCTTGGCGATGACGGACAGGTCGCCCTCGCCGTAAGCCATGCGGCGGATCAGCTCCACTTCCCAGCGGGGATCGCCCGCCTTTTCCCACTTCCAGGGCAGGGAGTCGTACTCAGCCTCGCTGATGTACTTGGTAGCCTCTTCACGGGGCATACGCAGGATCCACTGCAGGTCGCGGTTCAGGTTGCCGTAGTTGTCCCACAGACCCATGTCGTCCACAGCATGAGACCATGCCAGGTTGATGACCATGGTGCCGTCGCCTTCGTATTTGAAGTCATGGACGCCGTCCGGGTACACGCGGGTGCCGTACAGCACGGGCATACAGGTGTTGGAGTTGTGGGTGGGCAGATCGTAATCTGCCAGCGGATCCACATCATACTCGGTGTAGCAGCGGATGGGGCAGGAAGAGCAGCCGCCGTTCTTCACAGTGTACTCGGCAGCGGGAGCGCCGAAGTCGAAGTAGCCCTTGAAGCAGCGCAGAGCCACCTTGTTGATATCGTTGTAGGGCTGCTCGCCGGTATCCACAGGGCCGCCGGGAGCCTTTTTCCACATACGGCCGGGGGCGCCGGACCAGCGGTTCTTGCCGGAGGTGGCGCTGTACTCTGCCCAGCTCTGGGGCTGTGCGGGCACGTTGTGGTTGTTGTTGCCGCCGATCAGGTTGCCCATCATGTAGTTGGACAGCTCCAGCACCTTCTTGGGGTCAGCGACCTTGACGCTGCCGGTGCCGCGGATCGCCAGACCCTTCAGCTTCTTGTTGCCCATGGCAGCGCCCAGACCGGCGCCGCCGGAGTTGCCGAAGCTGGTGTTCAGAGTGGAGTAGTCCACCAGGTTCTCACCGGCAGGACCGATGGAAGCGGTCTCGAACTCGCGACCGTTCTGCTCCACCATCCACTTGTTGGCAGCAAAAGTGCCCTTGCCCCAGATCTCGCTGGCGTCCTCCAGGGAGACATTGCCGTCCTCGATGCGCAGGTAGACGGGCTTTTCGGAGATGCCGCTGATCACGATGCCATCGTAACCGGCATACTTCAGCATGGAGCCGATGTGACCGCCCATGTGTGCGTCAATAATGGAGTGACCCTTGGACCAGGTAGAACGGAAGGTCACGTTCATACGACCGGAGCAGGGCACGCCGGCACCGGTCAGAGGACCGACGCCAAAGATGACCAGAGCCTTTTCGTCATAGGGATCCAGGTCCATGGGAGCTTCTTCGTACATGATGCGGTATGCCATACCCATACCGCCGATATATTTATGGTACTTTGCGTCATCCTGGGTGGTGATCTCGCCGGTGGTCAGGTTGACGCGCAGGATCTTACCTGCCCAGCCATAAGTTTCAGCCATTGTAGTTCCTCCTTACAGGTCCAAGTATGCAGCCTGTGCTGCGCTGGTGACGGAATCCCAGTCCACAATGGACAGAGCTCCGGAGGGGCAGCCTGCCACACATGCACCGCAGGCGATGCACTTGGAGGACTTGCCGGTCTCGGGGTTCACGGTGGGCATATGCCAGGGGCAGGCGTCATGGCAGGCGCCGCAGCCGATGCACTTATCGGTATCCACAACACGGATGCCGCGGCTATCGGTGGTGATCGCCTTCTGGGGGCAGGCGTTGCCGCAGGCGGGATCCTCACACTGACGGCAGGTGTCCGGGAAGTAGACAAAGCAGTTGTCCGTGCCGGACAGCAGACCGTTGCCGGCACCATCCAGGTTCAGACGGCGCTGGATCTTGACGCGGCTGATGTAAGAAGAGCAGACGCCGTCGTTGGTCAGGGTGCAGTTGATCTCGCAGCGCTGGCAGCCGGTGCACAGGTCTGCGTTGACCACCAGCAGACCCTGGGGCAGTGCCCAGGTGGCAACTGCGCCGGAGTCCACCTGCTGCTGAGAGCAGCCGAACAGGGACAGCATGGATGCGGAGAGGGTGAGCCCTGCAAGGCTCTTGCCCGAAATTTTCATGAATTGACGGCGGGTCATGTCAGCCGTCAGGAAATCAGTTTTTGCCATAGGTTCCATTCCTCCGTTGAGGTCACTCTGCGCTGAGGACCTGGGTCACATAGAAATACGAGTTGTTGACGATGTTGGTCACAGCCGTCGAGGTAATGGTAGCGCCGGAAAGGGCGTCCACCTCGGTCAGGTCTGCGCTGACAGCACCGGCTGCTTCGCCGGTGGTGGTCAGGTCTGCCTGCTCCAGACGGATCTGAGCCTGCTTTTCTGCGGACTGATCCGCAAAGGGAACAGCCATAGGCTCGCCGTCCAGTGCGCTCTTGCTGAGGTCTGCTGCGTACAGCTTGCGCCGTGCCACTGCCTCTGCGCTGGAATCCAGCGGCGGGGGCAGCTCATCGTCCAGCGGCTCACCCTTCTGTGCCGAGAAGGTCAGACCCGCCTGGTACATCTTGCGGGTAGCCTCCGCCTCGGGAGAGGTGTCGGAGAGGTTCCACTGCGTGGGATCGAAATCCACTG
Source organism: Faecalibacterium prausnitzii (assembly GCA_004558805.1). Lineage (GTDB taxonomy): Bacteria > Bacillota > Clostridia > Oscillospirales > Ruminococcaceae > Faecalibacterium > Faecalibacterium prausnitzii_M. Next base: position 96,553 of record SFDE01000006.1, read on the forward strand.
CGGCAGCGGGCTCTTCAGACACGGCACCGGCAGCAGCGTAGGCGGCACCGGTAACGGGGTCCGTTACGGTGTAGCTCTTGCCAGCCAATGCAAAGGGAGCAGCGCCCTGATACTGGGACGTGAACGCCGGGTCAACGCACTGACCGCCAAGGTTCTCGGTCTCTTCCTGGGAGAGGATCTCCACAGCAGAAACCTTGCCCTGGGCATCAATGGTCACAGCAGCCTGCACATCGCTTTGGAACCCCTTCTGGGTGCCCTCCACACGGTAGCTGCCGTCGTTGAGCTGATACACTGCGCTGATGCCGTAGGTGGCTGCATCCGCCTCCGACACCGGCAGCAGGGTACCGGCAACCGTGGTGCGTGCGTTCTGCACGGACACCAGACCCACCGCCAAAGCGATGGTTGCAACGCCCATGGCTGCGTAGCCCGGCAGCCGCTTGCGCCACAGCGGTACGGGCGCAAACGGGTTGGTTGCCTGCTTCATGTTATCACCTGCCTGTTTTTTTATTCCGCCGGGGAACCCCCCGGACAACAGTTGAGGCCGCTCTGGCTGCTGCAACAGCGGAGCGGTCTCTTCGTTAATATCTTATCATGATGCCGTGGAGTATGTCAATCTAAACTACCATGTTTTTCCGTTTTGTAACTATTTATTTTGTGGATTTTGATAGGTTTTTGGGGAATTTCTGTCCGCATACCAGCTGCAGACCGTATTCCGCTGCAAGCTCTGCCGATTGCACCGTGGGCATGCTCTTGCTTACAAGCACCGGCACCCCGGCACGGATCGCCTTGCGCACCATATCCAGAGGCACCCGCCCGCTGGTGTACAGCACACATTCCGCCAGCGGCACACCTGCCAGCAGAGCGCAGCCCACCGCCTTGTCCAGTGCGTTGTGGCGACCCAGGTCCTCGCAGGAGACAAGGATCCTGCCCTCGTGGAGCACAAAGCAGCTGTGCACCGCCCGGGTAGCACAGTAGCCGGGCAGACCGGAGCTCATGGCGGCGGTAAGGGTGTCCACCCACTCCGGACACAGGGCAAGAAAGGGCACCGGGCGCAGGGGCGCTGTCTCCACCGGGCTGCCCAAAGGGAGGTTATCGGTGCAGCAGCTGGATACCTCCTGAGCGGCAGCGCTGCGTGCCGCCAGCGGGCGACGCAGCTGGACATGGATCTTTGCACCCTCCGGACAGACGGCGATCTGCTCCACCTCAGCCGCCGAAGCGATCCACCCTTCGGTCAGCAGCCGCCCCAGCGCCAGCTGAGGCAGCAGCTCCGGCGAGCAGACCACCCGGAAGGCAGACTGCTGGTTTACATAGATCACGGCGGCGTGCTCCACCGGCACACAGGCTTCGGTGCCTTCCGGCAGCCGCAGATCGGCATAGACCGGCTGTGCGCCAAAACGGTCGTTGATCTGCAGGGGACTTGCGTTGAACTGTTCCATAAAAAGTACCTTATTGTATATTGGATCTGCAAATTGCGGAAAAAGGAAAACCTACAGCAACAACATACCGGCTCTGTGGCAAAATGTCAAGAGGGAGAAAGCCGTTTCCTCTGCTGCAAAAAAGTAGACTCCATCCTTTTTGGGATGAAGTCTACTTTTACTCCCCTTGGCAGGAACGGTATTTCCCCTGGACCCGGCGGAGGTCACCGGACCGGAAGGGCTGCAAAGGGGATCAGCGGTTTTCCATTTTTTTAACGCTCAGGACAGGATGCCGGTGGACTGCAAAAACAGCACCAGCATCATCACCGGGGCAATGTAGCGGATCATGACCCGGTAGAGCTTTTTGCGGCGGAAGGTCTTGCCGCCCCGCTGCATCTCGTCGATGACGTAATCCGGGGTCATGACCCAGCCGATGAGGAGGGTGGACAGTAGGGCGATAAAGGGCATCATGACGCTGTTGCTGATGTAGTCCATCAGATCCAGCAGCTGTCCCACCGAGCCGTTGGGCAGGGGAAGCTCAAAGTAGAAGACGCTGTAGCCCAGGGCGATGACGGCGGAAGCGGCAAGGTAGATGACCGTCAGCACCAGCACCGTCTTTTTCCGCCCGGTGTGGAAGATCTCCATGCAGTTTGCAGTGATGGATTCCAGCACCGAGATGCAGGAGGTGAGGGTGGCAAAGATGGCGGTGACAAAGAACAGGATGCCTACCACCACGCCTGCCTTGCCCATGGCGTTGAACACCTTGGGCAAGGAGACGAACATGAGACTGGGACCGGCGCTCATGCCCTCGGTACCAGAGAACACATACACGGCGGGGATGATCATGGCACCTGCCAGCAGCGCCACGCCGGTGTCAAAGATCTCGATCTGGTTTACTGCCTTGTTCAGGTCCACCTCCGGCTTTACATAGGAACCGTAGGTGATCATGATGCCCATGGACACGCTGAGGGAGAAGAACAGCTGGCTCATGGCGTCCAGCAAAATCTGCAAAAAGCGGCTGACGGTCAGCCCTTCCATATGGGGAGTCAGGTAGTAGACCAGTCCCTCCATGCCGGTGCGCAGGGTGCCGGAGGCGTCCTCGTGCCGCAGAGTCAGGGAGTAGCCCGCAATGATCACCACCAGCACCAGCAGAATGGGCATCATGTACCGGGACACCCGCTCGATGCCGCCCTCCACGCCGTTGTACACGATGAAGGCGGTGACCCCCATGAACAGCAGGGCGAACACCACCGGGGACACCGGAGAGGTGATGAAGCTGGTAAAGTACCCGTCTCCGGCGGCGGCAGCGGACTGTCCGGTAAGGTAGACCACCGCATATTTGGTGATCCACCCGCCGATGACGGCGTAGTAGGTCATGATCAGCACCGGCACCAGAAAGGTCAGGATGCCGAGAAATTTCCACCGGGGGCGCATCTGGGTATAGGCGCCGATGGCGCTCTGCTTGGTGCGTCGTCCGATGGCGATATCCGAGGTCAGCAGGGTGAAACCAAAGGTCAGCACCAGCACAAGGTACACCAACAAAAATAAACCACCGCCATCCTTCGCAGCAAGGTAGGGAAACCGCCACAGGTTGCCCACACCCACTGCGCTTCCGGCGGCAGCAAGGACAAAACCGATTTGCCCGGAGAAACTGCTTGTTTTCTTTTCCATGATTTCCAAACTCCTATCCTAATATCCTATTGCCAAATAGGATATCATAGGATATCATATCAGTAAACCGAATGATTTTGCTACGGTATATAAATTTTACTTATGGGGTGTTTTTCATGCGGGAACAGAAGGACCGCTACGAGATCTTTTTAAAGGTCTGCGAGACCGGCAGCTTTTCCAAGGCGGCGGAGGCGCTGAATTATACCCAGTCCGGCATCAGCCAGATGATGGCGGGACTGGAGGAGGAACTGGGGGTGCAGCTGTTTGCCCGCATCAACCGGGGCGTGACTCTTACGGACAACGGCACCCGGCTGCTGCCCTATGTGCGGGAGCTGGCAAACCAGAAGGCACGGCTGCGGCAGGCGGCGTTCAACATCAACCACAAGGTGGAGGGCAAGCTGCGGGTGGGCAGTATCTCCAGCATTACTACCCTGTGGATGCCCGGGGTGATCCACTATTTCCGCAAAAACTACCCCAAGGTAGAGGTGGAGATCCTGGACGGCAACTACGACGAGATCCGGGACTGGATCGTTCACGGACAGGTGGACTGCGGGATCCTGTCCTCCATCGTGGCAAAGGACCTGAAGTTTTATCCCCTCCGGGACGACCCCCTGTGCGCTGTCTTTCCGCAGGGGCATCCGCTGGCAGAGCAGCAGACGGTGGGGCTGCCGGAGCTGTTCCGGTATCCTCTCATCATCGAGACCCCCGGCTGCGACAACGATATCCAGCACCTGCTGCAGAAATGCCCGGTGGAACCGGACATTGCCTACAGTTTCCGGGACGATACCCTCATTATGGCGTTTGTCCGCAGCGGCTTGGGGGTGACCATCTCACAGGAGCTGGTGATCCAGGCGTTCGGCTGCCCCGGGGTGGTGTCCCGCCCGCTGGAGCCTGCCTGCTGTCGGACATTGGGGCTGGCGTTCTCTCGCACCACCAACTCGGTGGTAAGCCGCACACTGCTGGAGTACCTGCAGCAGCAGGACCGGTGATGCAAAAGCCGGAAGCATCCTGGGGTAGACCACAGCCGGGATGATATACTATATAGAAAGACCGGCTGCAGGCGGCAAAGGGACCGGACAGGAGTGCAGCGCTGCCCAGCGACATTCCGGAGAAAGCTTTGGTGAAAATGTATGATTTTACAGGAAAATAATTGGTGAAAAGTCCGTGTTGCAATATACGGAATTTTGTATTATCATAGAGGCGGATGATGAACCGGGTTCTACGGGACATGGACCGGGTGTGAGAGAAAAGGTTTTCCTACGGGAATAGGGAAAACAGCCGGACACGATGTGCAGGTGTGCCGGAAAAGGGAAAAGAATATGGTAAACAAGAATCTGTTGCAGAGATCAGGGCTTGCGACTCTGCAGGTTGCGCAGATCCTGGCACAATTGGAGCCGGGGATGCGGATCCCGACCGTTACCGAATTGAGCGAACAATGCCAGATGGCGCGGGGCAATATCCAGATCGCGCTGAACAATTTAAAGCAGAACCGTGTGATCCGGCTGGAATCCCATGGGCAGAACGGTACCATCGCCACAGACATTGACTATGTGGCAATGGCACGCTACTGCAGCAATACCAACCTGACCTGTGTGATGCCCATGCCCTACGGCTTGCGCTACGAGGGTCTGGCAAGCGGTCTGTATGAGGAACTGAACCAGAAAGGGGTGACCGGAGCCATCGCCTTTATGCGGGGTTCTGGCTACCGTCTCGCCTGTGTGGAAGAAGGACGATTCCACCTGTGCGTTATGAGTCTGCTGGCGTTTGAGCATTACCAGCAGGAGGGAAAAGAGATCCAGCTGGTCGTGGCGATGGGACCCCACAGCTACGTGGAGCAGCACCGGGTCTTTGTACGCCCGGACTTTACCGGCAACTGGGAAAATTGCAAGGTGGGTCTGGACACCTCTTCGGTGGACCAGGAACTGCTGACCCGCATCTGCTTTGCAGACAAGCCGGTGCAGTATGTGCCCATTATCTACAGTCAGCTGGTGCCCTTCCTCCACAACGGCGTCATTGACGCAGGTGTGTGGAGCGCAGATATGCTGCCCAAAGAGCTGCGCTGCTACCCCATGCCCTGTCTGGATGAGCAGGAAAAGGACACCATAGCGGTGCTGGCGTGCCGCAGGGACGACAACATCACCGCCCAGCTGGTGCGTAAGCTCCTGACCGTGGACCGGGTGGAGGACATCCAGCGCCGGGTCATGGAAAAACACCTGATCCCCCGCTACTAAGACGGGATGTGAAGAAACCGGACATCTGCACTGTGCAGGTGCAGATGTTTCTTTTAAAATGAAAATACAAAATATTGTACAAAATATTTTGTGTTATATAGTTTATTTCCTCAAGGCAACACCCCAAAAAACGAAGCACGAAGACACACAAAGAAGGAGAAAATGAAATGAAAAAGATCTCTCGTCGCAGCTTTCTCATCGCATCCGGTAAGACCGTTGGAGCCTTTGCAGCTGCCTCTGCCTTTGCAGGCTGCGCAAGCCCGGAGCAGGCAGAGAACTGCCTGCGTCCCTCCGCTATGCCGGTGAAGACCGACGACCGTCTGGCAGCCATCGACGCCATTGTGGAGAACTACATGGGTCAGGGCTTCTTCCCCGGTGCCACCATCGTGGTTGCCCGCGGCGGCAAGATCGTTTACGAGAAGGCATACGGCTACGCCATGCTGAACGATATGGGCGTCCGCCTCAGCGATCCCCGTCCCATGGAGCTGGACACCATGTTCGACCTTGCTTCCTGCACCAAGATCATGGCTACCACTCAGTCCATCATGAAGCTGTACAGCGAGGGCAAGATCGACCTGGACGCCACCGTGGCAAGCTACATCCCGGAGTTTGCAAAGAACGGCAAGGAGAATGTGACGGTCCGCCAGCTGCTGACCCACACCTCCGGTCTGCCCCAGTGGAAGGCAATGTTCCTGTACATCGACAAGGACAAGTCCAAGGTGCTGGATTACATCTGCAACTGTGAGCTGATGTTTGCTCCCGGCGAGGAAAAGTACAGCGACCTGGGCTTCCAGATGCTGGGCTTCCTGGTGGAGCGCATCACCGGTCGTGACATGGACGAGTACGCCAAGACCGAGATCTACGAGCCTCTGGGACTGAAGCGCACCACCTATATGCCTCTTGCCAACGGCTTTGCCGCCGAGGATCTTGCCGCCACCTCCTTTGGCAACCCCTACGAGTACGCCATGGTGGACGAGATCGATCACCCCGGCTTTGGCTACGACTGCACCGAGGATCTGGCAGCCTTTGGCAAGTTTGGCGGCTGGCGCAACTATACTCTGGTGGGCGAGTGCAACGATGGCAACGCATGGATGGCAAACGGCGGCGTGGCAGGTCATGCCGGTCTGTACTCCGACGCCGAGGATCTGGCAGTGCTGTGTCAGGCAATGCTGAACGGCGGCATCTACAAGGGCGTCCGTCTGTACAAGCAGGAGGTCATCGACCTGTTCACCAGCGAGCAGAACGGCAAGCCCTCCCGTGGTCTGGGCTTTGAGCGGGGCTCTTCCTTTATGGGTCGGGGCGACCGTCACTACGACGCCTTTGGTCACGCCGGCTTCACCGGCACCCATGTGGTCATGAATAAGACCAACAAGACCGCAGTGGTGTTCCTGACCAACAAGCAGAACGTGGGCTTTAAGCCCAACTCCATGTCCTACTACAGCCCCTACAGCTGCTGCGGCGAGATCTGCGAGCTGGTGTGGAACATCTTTGGCTCTGAGGCTCCTGCCCAGACTCTGGCAGACAAGATCAGCGCCTGGCTGTAAATTTTAGCATAAAGTAACTGGGAGATGTCAGATATGGATTTTGAACCGAGATTGTCGATCCTGCGCACTGCAGGGATGTTATCAGATGAAGATTACCAGAAAGTGCAGGACGTGATCCGGTATTTTCGGGAGAAATACGATCTGACATTGACAGAGGAAAATGCTTCGTCCATGGTCACCCATCTGTGCGCTGCGCTGGGTCGCATCCAGCGGGGCGAGCCGGTGGAACCTCTGGACGAGGAGGTATACGAGGAGACCATGCAGGAACCCACCTTCCCTCAGGCGCTGGAAATGACCCAGGGTCTGGTGAAGGAGGTCCTGCCGGGTCTGCCGGAAGACGAACAGAAGTTTTTGACCATGCATATCGGAGTCCTGCTGGCACAGCCGTGACAGCATTGACGATATAAACCCGAGACGAAAGGAGGACTACCCTATGAAGATCGTAGTAGGTGGTCAGATCGACAAGCAGAAGGTCTATGACAGCATCAAAGCCATCGTAGGCGACCGTGCATCGGTGGAGATCAAGGATGACATTGCAGCGGCAATGGCAGTCAAGACCGGTCAGGCGGATTACTACTTTGGTGCCTGCAAGACAGGCGGCGGCGGTGCGCTGGCAATGGCAATCGCTCTGCTGGGCATGGGCAGCTGCGCTACCGTGTCCATGCCGGGCAAGATGCTCAGCGAGGAGGAGATCCTTGCACAGGTCAAAGCTGGCAAAAAGGCGTTCGGCTTCACCGATCAGCACATCGAAAAGGTCGTGCCGATCATTCTGAAGGGTCTGGGCTTCTGAGCCTGCCCGCAAAATAAGGAGGAAAACATATGGAAACCATTCTGCGCTATATCATTATCGCAGCAGTCGGCGCACTGGCGTCGATCCTGGCAAACCAGAGCATCGCCGTGTTCAACGATGGTCTGCGTCCCGTTCTGCCGGAGTATCTGGAAAAGCGTATGGACCGCAAGGCTCTGGCAGCCACCAGCTTTGCCATCGGCTTTGGTCTGGTCATCGGCTATGGTCTGCCCACGTCCATTGCCGCCAGCATCATTCTGATCCACTGCATCCTGCTCACCACCGATATCATCGGCACCTGGTGCCCGGATACCAAAAAGGGCATGATCCTGTCCGGTATCATCGGCGCTGTGTACGGCGTGGCTCTGCTGTTCGGTCTGCAGGTGATCATCGACCTGTTCAACATGCTGCCGGTGAACTTCCTGGGCAGCCTGGGTCAGGTGTCTACCGGCATCACTCTGGCATTTGCCATCTTCCCGGCCGTCACCGTTGCCCTGCAGTTTGGTGCCGCCAAGGGCATCATCACCGCTGTGGTCACCCTGCTGGTCCGTCAGATCGTGGAGACCTACGGTAAGATCGCTCTGGACGCAGAGCACACCATCGCCCTGAACAAGGACGGTATGGCACTGCTTGCCGGCATGATCATCATGCTGGTGTTCGCTGCAATGGATAAGGAAGGCAGCGACCAGAACTCCAACGAGATGTTGACCCAGATCTTTGCAGACAAGGTGGCACGCATCCGCAAGTATATGCCCATTCTGGCTGCTATGGGCGGTCTCATTGCCGCAGGTACCAGCATGAAGATCATGGCTGGCGACCCCATCAGTCTGGGTCTGCTGGCAGAGGGTGACCGTGTCAACGCTGGTCTCACCGCTCTGGCACGTGCTATCGGCTTTATCCCCCTGGTTGCTACCACTGCTATCACCACCGGTGTCTACGCTCCCGCAGGCATGACCTTCGTGTTCGTCATCGGTCTGCTGATCCCCAACCCCTTCCTGGCTCTGATCGCAGGCGCTGCCTGCATCTGCGCAGAGATCCTGCTGCTGAACGTCATCGCAAAGGGTCTGGATAAGTTCCCCGGCATCAAGCGCTGCGGCGACAACATCCGTACCGCTATGAGCTATGTCATCGACATCGCCCTGCTGATCGGCGGTATCCTTGCCGCACAGGCGATCATGCCCGGTACCGGTCTGTTCATCGTGGTGGCATTCTGGTGCATCAACAAGTGCAGCAAGAAGCCTCTGGTCTCCATGGCGGTTGGTCCTCTGGGCGCTATCCTGGTGGGTCTCATGGCAAACGTGCTGTACCTGCTGACTCTGTACACCCCTGCCGGCTAAATAGTTGAGTTTATGAGCGCCTCCTGACACTGCGTCAGGAGGCGGCTCTGATTAAAAAACTGTACAGGAGGCAAAGGTTTTGAAACTTCCGGAAAAGATTCTGTATGCCCACGAGCATATCACCATTGACCTGTCTGGCCCCAAAAAGAACCTCGACTGCCGTCTGGACGACTTTGACGCCACCGTGGCTGCCTACCGCCGTCTTGCACAGCAGGGGCTGGTCTGCATCGTGGACCAGACCAACCGGGGCATGGGACGGGATGTGACCTATGTGCAAAAGGTCGCCGCCGCCGTAGGGGTGGAGGTCCTCCACGCCACCGGCTACTACAAGGAGCCTTTTCTGCCGCAGGAGTGCTACACCCTGACGGAACAGCAGCTCTGCGACATCATGGTCAAAGAGCTTACGGAGGGCATCGGGGACACCGCCGTCCGGGCGCAGCTCATCGGCGAGATCGGTACCTCCAAGGAGATCACTGATCCGGAGGCAAAGGTGTTCCGTGCTGCGGCACGTGCCCACGCCGAGACCGGTGCCCCAATCTGCACCCACACCACGCTGGGTACGCGGGGCATGGAACAGCTGGAGATCTTCAAGAGCTTTGGGGTGGACCTGAGCCGGGTGGTGCTGAGCCACATCGACCTGTCCGCCGATCTGGACTACATGAAGCGCCTGCTGGATCAGGGTGTAAACATTGCCTTTGACACCATTGGCAAGAACAACTACCAGCCCGACACAGACCGTGCAAAGTGGCTGAGCACCCTGTGCAGTCAGGGCTACGGCAAACAGATCGTCATGAGCATGGACATCACCCGCCGCAGCAACTTTGCGGACCGGGGCGGTGTGGGTCACAGCTACCTGCTGGACACCTTTGTACCCATGGCATACGAGGCAGGCGTGCCGGAGCATCAGTTCGAGGATCTGTTGTACCGCAATGGTCTGCGCATTTACAAAGGGCAGAACTGATTGCCCGGTTCAAGGAGAACGACTATGAAAACCTATCCCTTGCATTCCATTCCGCTGGAGCAGGCAAAACAGCTTCAGTTCAAGGTAATCGACGCTGTGACCCGGCATTTCCGCGGGGAAGAGGTCCTCTCTCTGGGGGATCTGGGTGTGGTAAAGGGGCTCAACAAGCCCCGCTGCACCCAGAAGGTGGAACAGGTCTTTGCCGATACCTTCGACGCTCCGGCGGCGCTGCTGGTGCGGGGTGCCGGTACCGGTGCCATCCGCTGGGCGCTTACCGCCTGCATGAAGCCGGGGCAGACCATTCTGGTGCACACCTCTCCCATCTACCCCACCACCCAGGTCACCATGGATTCCATGGGTCTCAAGCCCCTCCGGGCGGATTTCAACGATCTGGACCAGCTCCGGGCGGTCTGCGCAGAGCACCGGCAGGAGATCCGGGGCGCACTGGTGCAGCTGACCCGGCAGAAGCCGGAGGACAGCTACGACTACAAGGCGGTCATTGCCGCCATCAAGGAGATGCTGCCTCAGGTGCCGGTGATCACCGATGACAACTATGCCGCCCTGAAGGTGGATGCCATCGGCTGTCAGGCAGGGGCAGACCTGTCCACCTTTTCCTGCTTTAAGATCCTGGGACCCGAGGGGGTAGGCGTGGTCATCGGCAGCAAAGAGCTGATCGACCGCATCTACAAGATGCAGTACTCCGGCGGCAGTCAGGTGCAGGGGCACGAGGCAATGGAGGCAATGCGGGGGCTGATCTATGCCCCGGTGTCGCTGGCGATCCAGAGCGAGGTAAACGAAGAGCTGGTGCGCCGGCTGAACGCAGGGGAAATCCCCGGTGTGAAGAACGCTTTTCTGGCAAACGCTCAGAGCAAGGTTCTGCTGGTGGAGTTTGAACAGGAGATCGCCGAAAAAATTCTGGAGGCGGCTCCCCGGTTCGGCGCAGCGCCCCACCCGGTGGGCAGCGAGAGCAAGTACGAGTTTGCTCCCATGATCTACCGGGTCAGCGGCACCTTCCGGGCGCAGGACCCCACCATCGAACACCGGATGATCCGCATTAACCCCATGCGCAGCGGTCCTGACACCATCCTGCGGATCCTGCGTCAGTGCGTGGAACAGGTGCAGGAAGGCTGAATCACTGGAAAAGACGAAAAAAAGGAGAGATGCCCTGTGTTTTTGAGAGCCGTCATGGAGCGCAATCAACCACTGGTAAGGCTGGGCATTGAATGGCAGCAGAAGGGCGTGATCCTGCCGGACACCTATCTGCTGGACTATGACACCATCGTAGACAATGCCCGGCAGATCAAGGAAGCCGGGGAGGCAAATGGCGTGGAGAACTTCTTCATGCTCAAGCAGATCGGTCGCAACCCCCTGATCGCCCGGGCGCTGACGGAGCTGGGCTTTGGGGGTGCGGTGTGCGTGGACTTCCGGGAGGCACTGACCATGATCGCCCATGGCATCCCCATCGGAAACGTGGGGCATCTGGTGCAGGTCCCCCGTGCCGCCCTTGCAAAGATCCTTGCAGCAAAGCCCAGGATCGTTACCGTCTACTCGCTGGAAAAGGCGCAGGAGATCAGCACGGTGTGCGCCGGGCTGGGTCTGCGCCAGAAGCTGATGCTGCGGGTGCTGGGGCAGCAGGATATGCTCTACCCCGGTCAGTACGGCGGCTTTGGGCTGGATCAGCTGGAAGCCGCGGTCCACGCCATCGAGGCGCTGCCCAATGTGGAAGTAGGCGGCGTGTGCAGCTTCCCCTGTTTTCTGTACGATGAGGCGGCAGGGGACATCCTGCCCACCCCCAATCTGACCACGGTGCAGAGGGCGGCGCAGATGCTGGAAGCTCTGGGCTACCGGGACCTGATGCTGAACACCCCCAGCGCCACCTGCGTCCACAGCATCCCCAAGATCGCCAAGGCAGGGGGCACCCACGGGGAGCCGGGGCACGGTCTTACCGGCACCACCCCCTACCATGCAGCACACCCCGACGCCGCCGAGCGTCCGGGCTACCTGTATGTGTCGGAGATAAGCCACAATCTGGGTGCAAAGTCCTACTGCTACGGCGGTGGACACTACCGCCGGGGTCATATGCAGGAGGCGCTGGTGGGCACCGGGCTGGAAGATGCAAAGCTGGTGCCGGTGACACCGCCGGATGACTCCAGCATCGACTATCATTTTGAACTGCAGCAGAACTGTCCGGTGTCCGCTGCGGCGGTCATGGCGTTCCGGACACAGTTTTTTGTGACCCGCAGCCGGGTGGCGGTGGTAAAGGGTCTGTCACAAGGCCGACCGGAGCTGGCAGGGCTGTACTCTGCCGTAGGCGACCCGGTGCAGGAGTAACGGGAAAGGAAGTTTCTCATGGGAAAGTTTGTTGTGATCGTGTTGGATGGTTTCGGCGTGGGCGCCATGCCCGATGTGCCTAAGGTCCGCCCTGCAGACTGCGGGGCAAACACCTGTGTCCACATCTTTGAGCGCACGCCGGGGCTTGAGCTGCCCAATCTGGCAAGTCTGGGTCTGGCAAATATCGTAGGTCGGGCGTTTCCCGGTCTGCCCTTTGCCCCTCAGGCGACCTTTGGGCGCGCCATGCTGATGCACGACGGTGCAGACACCTTCTTTGGGCATCAGGAGATCATGGGTACCCGCCCCGCAAAGCCCTTTGGTGAGCCTATCTGCAATAAGATCGAGCGGATCAAAGAGACGCTGGAAAAGGCAGGCTACCATACCCGCTACTACACCGGCAAGTCCGGCAAGCGGCTGCTCATCGTCAACGAGGCGTGCACTGTGGCGGACAACGTGGAGTGCGATCCGGGACAGGCGTTCAACGTTACAGCTGCGATCGACGATCTGGACTTTGAGGAAGAGCTGAAGATCGGACATCTGGTACGCAGTGTGTCGGTGGTGCCCCGAGTCATCACATTTGGCGGCAGGGGAGTCCATCTTCAGAACCTGCTGGATGCTATTGAGGAGCACGGGGATTACATCGGGGTCAACGCCCCTGCCAGCGGCGTGTATAACCGGGACTACCACTGCATCCACATGGGCTACGGAGTGGACCCGGAGGTCCAGATCCCTACCATTCTGGGCAAGAGCGGGCTGCCGGTGTTCCTGCTGGGCAAGGTGGCAGACGTGGTCACCAACAACTACGGCACCAGCATCCCCATGGTGGACACCGCCAGTGTGCTGGAACGGACCCTGGAGATCGTAAAGGAGCAGCAGACCGCCTTTATCTGCACCAACGTGCAGGAGACCGATCTCTGCGGTCACCGGGAAAATATTGCCGCCTACGCCGACCGGCTCCGGGTGGCAGATGAGTGGATCGGCAGGATCCGGGACGCACTGGGCGAGGACGATATCCTCGTCGTGCAGGCGGACCACGGCAACGATCCCACCATCGGTCACCCCCACCACACCCGGGAGATGGTGCCGCTGATGATCTACAGCCGCCATTCCACCCCCAAGGACATCGGCATCCGCAGTACCCTCAGCGATGTGGGTGCCACGGCGGCGGACTATTTCCACAGCAAAGCACCCCAGAACGGCACCAGCTTCCTGTCCCTGCTGAACAGGTAAGACTTCCCCCAAGGCAAGGAGCTTGAACGGCAAAAGCCCCCGCTCCGTTTTGCAGATGCAGGACGGCGCCGGGGGCTTTTGCCGCTTTTTTGGCAGAAGCTGGCGCTTCTCCCCAAGGGTCTCTGTCCGGTAGGACACCCCTGTAACAGAAAGGAGCAGCCCCATGAAACAACGATTCTCAAAACGGACCCGTCTTGTCAGTATGCTGCTGGCAGCGGCAATGACCCTGACCTTTATGCCCCTCAGTGTCTTTGCAGACAGCGGGGTAGACGGGCTGGGTGCCCGCAAGATCATCCCCTTCGACTCCTTCCTGTGAAACAACAGATCCCCTGAGATAACAGAACATCCGCAGCATGCCTGCCGGTATCCGGACCGGAAAGACCCTTGCTGCGGATGTTTTGTTTTGCAAAAAATGCGGTGCACCGACAGCTTTACGGCAGCGCCAGCACGTCGGTAAGGGAGGTGCGGATCAAGTCCATCAGCTCGCCGGTCACCGGGGGCAGGGCGCGTCCCACATGGTGCGCCAGCAGCAGATACAAGGGCTGGGGCGGGTCCAGTGCGGCGCACCGGGGATGGTGGCGGCGCTCCATCAGGTTCAAGGGCAGCAGGGCGTCGGCAATGCCAAGGTTTGCCAGCTGCCGCAGGATGGAGGTGTCCGCCTCGCAGGCGGCAGGGGGCAGCTGCCCGAACATTTGAGGCAGCAGGGCGTCCTGCAGGGTCCGGAGGGTGGAGCCTGCCTGTGCCATCAGCTGGGGGCGGGGGTCCAGCCCCCCGGGGAATAGGTCCCCGGGCTGCCATCCCTCCGGGCAGCGGCAGGGGGCAAAGCAGTAGACCATCTCCGTAAGGGTCAATACCTGACAGTGCAGCAGGTCCTGCCGGGGCTGGGAGGAAAGAAAGATGCCCAGGTCCGTGGAGGAGTTCATAAGGGATTCCAACGTCTGCTCCCGGTTCTCCTCCCGGATGGTCAGCTGGATATCCGGGTGCCGGGCGCAGAAGGCAGGCAGGGCGTGGCACCGCAGCGCCTCGGCAAACAGGGGGTCGCAGCTGATGTACAGCTTGCCGCCGTGCCCCTGCCGGTAGGACTTGGTGTGAGCAAACATCTCGTTTTCGATGTGGAGGATGTTCCGGGCGTTGTTCACAAAGATGGTGCCGGCGCTGGTGGGACGCAGCCGATTGTGCTCCCGAGTGAACAGAGGAGTGCCCACCATCTCCTCCACGGCACGCAGGTGGCGGGAAAGGGCGGACTGCGCCAAAAAATGCCGCTCTGCCGCCCGGGAAAGACTCTGTTCCTCTACGATGGAGATCAAATATTCCATCACCCGGCTGTCAAGGTTCACCTCCTGCATGGTCTGCAAGGCGGTGCCCACTGCCTCCCGGGGCAGGCTGCCGGTATCTGCCAGCTGAGAGGGGGACAGCACTTCCTGCAGCAGCTGGTCCACCAGCGGGTTGTCGGTGGGCTTGTACCGGGGATCACGGAGGCGTTCGGTGATCAGCAGACCTGCCAGATACCGCTCCGGCTCCGTAAGGGTGTGCCCCAGCGGAAACCGCAGGTGCAGGGTCTGGTGCACAGGAGGATCCAGAGGACGGTAGGCAAGTTCGCTGCAGGGAAACACATGGGCGTTGCTTACCAACCCCACTCCCACTGCCTGATGCATCATGGAGTCCAGCAGGATAACATCGTTGGACTCAAAAGCGACCACAGGCTGGAACCCCGCCTGATGGAAAAGCTGCTCTGCAATGAGCCGGATGCTGTGGCGGGGACCCTGCAATACAAAGGGAGTGTCCCGCAGGTCTGCCAGATGGATGGTCTCCTGCTTTGCCAGTGGGTGGGAGGCAGGCAGGGATACCAGCAGTTCCTCGTGGGCAATGGGGATGTCGGTGATCTCGCTGCTGGTGGCACCGGCGCCCAGTGCCAGGTCCACCACCCCTCGGGCGATGGCTCCCGGCTGCTCGGAGGCATACAGTTCGGTGAGACTCAGGGAGATATCCGGGTACCGGCGTGAGAACTGGTTGTAGATCTTGCTGAAGATGATGGCACCCCGGTTGGGGGCGGTGGCAAGACGGATCGCCTTGCGGTTGCCGCCGGTGACCTCCTTCATGGTCAGCAGCATACGGTTCTGCTCGTCCAGGATCTTCTGGGCGCATTCCACCACATACCGTCCCACGGCGGTGGGGTACAGGCGGCGGTTGTACCGCAGGAACAAAGCAAAGCCAAAGGTGCGCTCGCACTCTGCCAGAAACTTGCTCAGTGCCGAGGGAGAGACGTGGAGCGCCTGCGCCGCATGGCTCAGATTGCCATAATTTGCAATGGTGGAAAGGTAATAATACTGACGGGTGTTCATAGCAGCTTCCTTTTATTACAAAATGGTAAAAAGTCGGATTTTAGCCAGAAATCTGCAAAGTGTTGGGGAATGTGGAAAGGTTTTTCCATAATAAGTATAAAGGACTGCAAAAAAGATTGCAAGCTGCTATGAGTAAATTGTTATGAAAAAACGGAATTCTTGTGTATCGTAAAGTGAAGCGGCAGGTTGTACAATGAAAGCACAGAGAGGGTAACACCTCAACCAACGCAGAATGATCACCGGAAAAGAAGGAGAACAAAAATGAAAAAGATCACCAGAAGATCCATGCTCAAGGGCAGCGCCGTTGCTGCTGCAGCCCTCGCTCTGTCCGCCTGCGGCGGCTCCAGCTCCAGCACCGCTTCCTCCGCCAGCACTGCTGCATCCGCAGCCGGCACCGCTGCCGCTGACGGCATCGGCTTCCCCCAGAAGGAGACCATCACCCTGGCAGTTCCCGGCAAGGCAGGCGGCGGCTCCGATCTGGCGATCCGCTACTACAGTGAGGGTCTGAACCGCATCTACGGTCTCAAGACCACCGTTACCAACTACGACTCCAACACCGTGGGTCACCAGACCGTGGCAAACGCAAAGCCCGATGGCACCACTCTGATGGTCGCCACCTCCGCTCTGAACATCCAGTACATCACCGGCAACGCAGAGGTCAACCCCATGACCGACCTGACCCTCATCGCCTGCCTGGAGGACAACGGCTTCTCCACCCTGGCAGTGCCCAAGGATGCTCCCTACGATGACTTCAATGGCTTTGTGGAGTACGCAAAGGCTCACCCCAACGAGCTGAATGCAGGTATGCCTGCTGCTGGTGCCAACACCTTCCTGTTCGGCAAGCTGTGCAGCACTCTGGGCATCGAGCTGAACAAGGTGGAGTGCGCTTCTGAGTCCGACCGTCTCACCAACCTCGCCGGCGGCTTTATCGACATCGGCGTCGTGGGTCTGGGCAACGCACAGGAGTACGAGAAGGCTGGCAAGCTGAAGGTCATCGGCACCGTGGCAGGCGACGGCATCACCATCAGCGAGTATCCCGCAGAGCTGCCGGACAACTACAAGACTCTGCAGGAGCAGGGCTTCCAGGACTGCTACATGCTGGTCTACCACTACCTGATGGGACCTGCCGGCATGGACGAGACCATGGTAAAGGAAATGAACGCTGCCATGCAGGCTGTGGTGGAAGATCCCACCGTCAACGAGGGCATTGCAGGCATCGGTCACATCCCCGGCTGGCACGATCTGGAAGAGTCCGAGGAACTGCACCAGAAGGAGTACGACGAGCTGGTGGAGATCGCAAAGAGCCTGGATATGTACGTTCAGGGCTGATACGGGCTGAATTAAATAGAGATCATCCGCACTGGATCTGCACAGGATCGATTTAAAGTGCGTTCCTCCTAAGTGATAGCCCGGAGCTGTTCCCTCCGGGCTATTTTTGAGAAAAAAAGAGGTGTTTTACATATGAAAATGAGACGTGACATGGTCACAGGCATCGTGGGTCTGCTCACCTGTGTCTTTTTCTACTTCATGACTCTGCAGGTACGCCAGCCGGCAAAGCTGCTGGAGCCGGGTCCCCGCCTGCTGCCTTTTGTGTCGCTGTTCCTCATCGGCATCAGCTCCATTGCTCTGATCATCCGGGGCTACAAGGACCGTGCCAAGGAAGAAAAGCCCTACTTCCCCAAGGGCGGCGTGCTCAAGGTCACCAAGAGCTTTTTGATGCTGGTGGTCTACGCCGTGGCTATGACCTATCTGGGCTTTGTGATCACCACCCCCTTTGCCACTGCAGCATTCATCTATGACCTGAAGGGCAACAGCGAGGTCAAGCCGGTGTCCACCGCCATCATCTCGGTGGTGGTGACGGCGGCGCTGTACGCCATGTTCGTGTTCGCATTCCAGATCAAGCTGCCTGCCGGCGTTCTGTTCGGCGGCTAAGGAGGGAAAATAAATGGCTGCATATCTTTCTGCTTTACTGGTTTGCATGAAGCCGCTGAACCTGCTGCTGATCTTTGCCATGGTCGCGCTGGGCATCGTCTTTGGTGCAATCCCCGGTTTGTCCGCTACCCTGGGCATCGCTCTGCTGCTGCCCATCACCTTTGGTCTTTCCACCGAGACTTCCTTTGTCATGCTGCTTGCCATCTGGATCGGCGGCGTGTCCGGTACCTTTATCTCGGCGGTGCTCATCGGCATCCCCGGTTCTTCCTCTGCCATTGCTACCTGCTTTGACGGCTATCCCATGACCCAAAAGGGACAGGCAGGCAAGGCACTGGGCATCGGTATGACTGCGTCCTTCATCGGCACCGTGTGCTCTGTGGCGATCGCCACCGTGCTGTCCCCGGTGATCGCAGAGGCGGCTCTGCATCTGGGTCCCTGGGAATACTTCTCTCTGTGCTTCTGCGCCATTACCCTTATCGCCTCCCTGTCCAAGGGCAACATCTTCAAGGGCATCATGTCCGCCGGCATCGGTCTGCTCATGGGCTGCATCGGCATGGACCCCATCAACGGTGCTACCCGCTTCACCTTTGGCAATGTGTACCTCACCTCCGGCATCAGCACCGTTGCACAGATGCTGGGTATGTTCGCCATGTGTCAGATCATCCGTGACAACGCCAAGGGCGAGGCAAAGATGCCCGACGTGGACGTCAAGAACATGAAGGGTCTGGGCATCGGCTTCAAGGACATCATCGAGAACATCAAGACCATCCTCTTTGCATTTGCTTCCGGTCTGTGGATCGGCTTTTTGCCCGGCATGGGGTCCGGCATCTCCAACATGGTCGCCTACGGCTACGCCAAGGGCATCAGCAAGGATCCCGAAAGCTTTGGCAAGGGCAACCCTGCCGGTGTGTGGGCGTCCGAGACCGCAAACAACGCTTCTCTGGGCGGCGCTCTGATCCCCATGATGGCTCTGGGCATCCCCGGTGACGGCATCACCGCCATGCTGATCGCAGGTCTGACCATCCACGGTCTGCAGGCAGGTCCTCTGTTCATGACCGAGCAGCCGGACCTTGCCATGCTGATCTTTGCCTGCGTCATGGTGTCTGCCATCGTCACCTACCTGATCCAGATCGTCACCAAGCGCTGGTTCCCCTACATCCTCAAGATCCCCTATCACTACCTGTATACCGTTATTCTGGTCATCAGCTTCATCGGCGGCTACGGCATCTCCAACACCATGTTCAACATCTACGTCATGCTGGCACTGTGCCTGCTGTCCCTGTTCATGAGCGTTGCCGGTCTTCCCACCAGCCCGCTGGTGCTGGCGTTCATTCTGTCCAGCAAGCTGGAGCGGTATTTCCGTCAGGGCATCAGCTACGCCCACGGCAGCTATGCCCCCTTCTTTACCCGTCCCATCTCTCTGATCCTGCTGACCGTCTCGGTACTCTGCGTGTTCTGGCCCTACATCTCCGATCACCTGAAGGCAAAGAAGGCGGCAAAGAACCCCGCCCCCGCTGCCGCAAATGTGGACGTGAACGATGACTGATCCGGTACAGCTGCCTGCCCCGGAGCGGGTCTACGGTTCTCTTGCCTCCCTGCTGCGCAAGTACGACCGCTACGCCCGGCAGGACGCTTTCCGGGGCGGCACCCCGGAGCAGTTCCGGCAGTGGAGGGAAAATACACGCAGCCTCTTGCATTCCCTGTTGGGAACGTGTAAAATGGAACGTGGTATACAAGATGCACACCGGATGGAGACCGTCCTCACCGAGGAGGGCATCCGCCGGGAGCACTGGCGGATCCTGGTGGAGCCGGAGGTCTGGATGACCCTGTTCCTTCTGGTGCCTGCCGGTGCCGGAAAGGACACCCCGGTGATCCTCTGTCCTCCGGGACACAACGGCGCCGGAAAGTACTCGGTCGCCGGGGTGCGGGACTACCCGCCCATTACCGAAAAGATCGATCATTACCATTACGATTACGGTCTGCAGCTGGCAAAACTGGGCTGCGTGACGGTATGCCCGGACTGCCGGGGCTTTGGAGAGCGGCGGGAAGACCCGGAGGACGCCCGGCGGCTGCCGGAAGGACTGAAGGGTGACTGCTACCGGCTGGCACACATGGGAGAGCCTCTGGGCATCCCGGTGCTGGGGATGCTGACCTGGGACCTGGCAAGACTCATCGACTGGCTGGAAGAGGACCGGCGCTTCAACACAGACCGTCTGGGAGCCGTGGGATTTTCCGGCGGCGGGATGCAGACGCTGTGGCTGGCGGCGCTGGACGACCGGGTAAAGTTTGCCGCCATCAGCGGCTACATGTACGGCTACCGGGACGCCCTGCTGACCCTGAACAACAACTGTTCCTGCAACTATGTGCCCCACCTGTGGGAGCATCTGGACATGGGCGATATCGCCAGCCTTATTGCCCCCCGCCCGTTGTGGGTGCAGTCCTGCCGGGAGGACCGGCTCAACGGTCCCCGGGGGGTGGTGAACGCTCAGGAGCAGGTGGCGATCGCCGCCGAGGCGTACCGGCTGTTGGGTGCACCGGAAAACCTCCGGCACCAGATCTGCCCCGGCACCCACCAGTGGCACGAAGAGGACCTTGCAGAATATCTGACATTTCTTTTGGAGCATTCCATCAATAGCAAAGAGTAAGGGAGTTTTCCCCATGAACAAAAACGAGCTGCGCAATACCATCCTGTCCCAGATCCAGCTGCCCTGCATCGGCAAAAACCGGATGCAGGTGGAGCCGGTGCCGGGACAGATGCAGACCCGACAGCTGCAGCAGGCGATCGACGATCTCAGCCGACAGGGAGGCGGAACGCTGGTCCTGCAGCCGGGCGTCTACCGCACCGGTGCGCTGCACCTGAAAGACGGTGTGGAGCTGCACCTTGCATCGGAGGACACTCTGGTGCAGTTTGTGCCCGATGACCCGGCGGAGAACTACCCGCTGGTGTTCTCCCACTGGGAGGCGAGTCCCTGCTACAACTTCAGCGCCCTGCTGTATGCCTGTGATGCACAGGATATTGCCGTTACCGGCAAGGGAGTGCTGGACGGCGGCGCCGATGCGGACCACTGGTGGAACTGGCATCATCAGGTGGAGACCTCCTGGTCGGAGAACAAGCCGGACCTGCAGCTTGCCGACCGCAGCGCCCTGCGCAAGATGAATCTGGGCGGGGTGCCGGTGGATCAGCGCATCTTTGGCAAAGGGCACTACCTGCGCCCCAACTTCTTCCAGCCCATCCGCTGTCAGCGGGTGCTGCTGCAGGGGGTCACCCTCCGCAACAGCCCCATGTGGCAGCTGAACCCGGTGCTGTGCAGCAGTGTGGTGGTGGACGGGGTGACCCTTTCCAGCCACGGCGCCAACAACGACGGCTGCGACCCGGAAAGCTGCAACGGCGTGTGGATCAAAAACTGCCGCTTTGACACCGGCGATGATTGCATCAGCCTGAAGTCCGGGCGGGACCGGGACGGCAGAGAGGCAAACGTGCCCTGCCGGAATATTCTGATCGAAAACAACGACTTTGCAGACGGTCACGGTGGGGTGGCGCTGGGCAGCGAGATGAGCGGCGGCATCTACAATGTGCTTGCCAGCGGCAACCGGTTCTCCAGCCCCAACCTGACCTATGCACTGCGGCTCAAGACCAACGCCCGGCGGGGCGGCGCTGTGGAGCGGGTCATGCTCTGCGACAGCGTGATGGACCACGTCCACGGGGCGGCGGTCCACGGCACCATGCTCTACGAGGACGGACGCAACGGCGACAGCCTGCCGGTGTTCCGGGACATCACCATGGAGAACATCACCGCCCACGGCGGGGATTACGGCATCTTTCTGGAAGCATTCCCGGAGGTGCCCATTACCGGACTGGTGCTGCGGAACATCACCATTGACGGGGTGCGCCAGTGCCTGCGCAGCATGAACTGGAAGGATGCGGTGGTGGAAAACGTTACCATCAACGGCAAACGGTTCCCCCGTCCCGGCTATGTCCGGATCCTGGGGGTGCCCTGCACCGGAGGCACGGTCACTGCCAGTGCCGAGAGCTGCGGCGCACAGGAGCCGCTGACCTTCTGCTGGGAGGCGTCTGAGGACAACAAAAACTGGACCCGGTGCGGCGAGGGAGAGACCCTTGCGGTGCCTGCCGGGGCGGCATACCTCCGGGTCAGCGCCGCAGACCCCGCCGGAGACCGGGAGAGCAGCCGCAGCTACCGGGTACTGCCGGCACCGGCGCAGGGAGCCGCCCCCCGGCTGTACTGCCGTGGGATGCTGGACGCCCCGGAGCTGGAGCGGGGGAGCGAGCCGGTGACCCGGCTGGAAGCAGCGCAGATGCTGCTGCCCCTTGCCGATGAGCAACTGCCTGCCCCGGAGCTGCCGGATACCCCCGAAGAAGCAGCACGCCGGGCAGCGGCAAACCGGTTTTTCCCGCTGGAAAAGGGCTGCTTTGCCCCCCGGCGCACCATCTCCCGACAGGAGATGGCAACGGTGGCGATGCAGGCGTGCGGGGTGAACTATCGCAACGCATCCAGTACCATGCCGGTGTGCGCCGACGTGGACCGGGTGGCAAACAACTACGGGACCAATGCAGCCCGGGCGCTGTATTTTGGATTCATGCAGCTGGAGGCGGACGGACGCTTTGACCCGGAGCGTCCGGTGAGCCGGAAAGAGGCTGTGGAGATCCTGGACCGTGTGGCAGATTTTGCCGGACTGTAAAAGGAGACAAAACGCATGTGGCTGGAGTATTTTGAACAGTATCTGGACCGGGTCTTTCCCCGGTTCCTCAACGAAAAGCCCTGGAATTATAAAGACGACCTTTGCATGGTGGGTGCGGAGGACCTGTACTGCGCCACCGGCAGCGAAAGCTGGCGGGAGCCGGTGCGCCGGAACGCCTCCTTCCTGATGGACGACACCGGCAGGGTGGCAAACTGGGTGCCCGGCGAACACAACATCGACAAGGTGAGCTTTGGCAAGTCCATGAGGATCCTGCGGGATGTTACCGGGGAGGCACGGTGGGCAGAGGGCGTGGAGCGCGCCTACCGCATTCTGGCGGACTACCCCCGCACCGTCACCGGAAACTTCTGGCACAAGGATATCTATCCGGATCAGGTCTGGCTGGACGGCTTGTACATGGGGATGCCCTTCTACGCCGCCTGCCTGGCGGAAAACGGCGAGGACCGCTGGGACGACATTCTGGACCAGTTTGCCTCCGCCCACAAACTGCTGTGGGATGAACAGCTGGGGCTGTACCGTCACGCCAACGACTGCTCCCGGAAGATGGAGTGGGCGGACCCGGTCACCGGGCAGAGCCCGGTGGTGTGGCTCCGTGCCGAGGGCTGGTTCCTCATGGCACTGGCGGACACCTACGAGATCGCAAAGGACCGCACCCCCCGTGCCGGGGAGCTGTGCCCCCTGCTCAAAAACGCACTGGACCGTTTGCTGCCCTATCAGGTGGCAGACACCGGCATGTTCCTGCAGGTGGTGGACCGGGCGGACCTGACCGGCAACTACTCCGAAACCTCCGGAAGCGCCATGGTCGCCTACGCCCTGATGAAGGGTGCACGGCTGGGGATGCTGCCGCCGGAATACGGGGAAAAGGGCAGCCGGGTGCTGGACGGCATCCGGGACACCTACCTGAAGAAGGGGGAGCAGGGCTGGGAGCTTCACGGCATCTGCGCCAGCGCAGGTCTGGGACCGGGACCAGACAACCGCACCGACCGCACCGGCACCCCGGAGTATTACCTGAGTGAAAAGCAGATGGTGGACAACCAGCACGGTGCCGCCGCCTGCATGATGGCGGTCAGCGAGCAGCTGCGCCGTGCATAAGAGTATGAGGTGATTATTATGGCAGAACGTTTGACCATCCAGATCAAAGACAACGACAACGTGGTGGTTGCCGTCCACGACCTGCCCGCAGGTACAAAGACCGAGAGCGGCGTGGTTACCCGGGATCCCATCCCCCAGGCACACAAGATCGCACTGGTGGATATCCCCGCCGGCGGCGAGATCATCCGTTACGGCGTGGTGCTGGGCTATGCAAAGAACGATATCCCTGCCGGCAGCTGGATCAACGAGCATATGCTGGACCTGCCGGAAAGCCCGGCACTGACCGACATGCCCTGGGGCACCGACATCAAGACCCCGGACCAGCTGCCCACCCCGCCCCGGACTACCTGGATGGGCTACCGCAACAAGGTAGGTCCTGCCGGTACCCGCAACCTGCTGGGCATCGTCACCACCGTGCAGTGTGTGGCGGGCGTGGTAAAGGTGGCAGTGGAGCGCATCAAAAAGGAGCTGCTGCCCAAGTACCCCAATGTGGACGGCGTGGTCGCCATCACCCATCCCTACGGCTGCGGCGTGGCGATCAATGCGCCTCTGGCATACATCCCCATCCGTGCCATCACCAATGTGATCCGCCATCCCAACTTTGGCGGAGAAATTATGGTGGTGGGTCTGGGCTGCGAAAAGCTCACCTACGACCGGGTGCTGCCCCCTGAGGACATCAACCCGGACAACTGCCTGACCCTGCAGGACTGGAAGGGTCACGACGCCATGATGCAGGCGATCCTGGACATGGCAGAAAAGAAACTCCAGAAGCTGAACCTGCGCCACCGGGAGGAGCTGCCCCTCAGTGAGCTGCTCATCGGTATGCAGTGCGGCGGCAGCGACGCCTTTTCCGGCATCACCGCCAACCCCAGCGCAGGCTATGCAGCAGATATGCTGGTAAAGGGCGGTGCCACTGTAATGTTCAGCGAGGTCACCGAGGTCCGGGACGGTGTGCCCCTGCTTGCCGCCCGCTGCGTCAGCGCCCAGGTCCGGGACAAGCTTGCCGCCGAGATGAAGTGGTACGATGACTACCTTGCCGAGGGCGGTGTGGACCGGGATGCCAACCCCACCCCGGGCAACAAGAAGGGCGGTCTGGCAAACATCGTGGAAAAGGCAATGGGCTCCATTGCCAAGAGCGGCACCAGCCCCATCGTGGAGGTGCTGAGCCCGGCGGAGAAGCCCACTAAAAAGGGTCTGATCTTTGCCGCTACCCCTGCCTCCGACATCGTGTGCGGACCTTCTCAGGTGGCTTCCGGCATCGGTCTGCAGGTGTTCATGACCGGTCGGGGCACCCCCTACGGTCTGGATGTGGCACCGGTCATCAAGGTGTGCAGCCGCAACGAGATGAAGGAGCAGTGGTTTGACCTCATCGACATCTCTGCCGGTCACGTTGCTACCGGCGAAGCCACCATTGCCGATGTAGGTACCGAGATCTTTAACCTGATCCTGGACGTGGCAAGCGGCACCAAGGAACCCTACAGCGATCAGTACGGCTTCCACAACGATATGTGCATCTTCAACCCTGCCCCCATTACCTGAGGCGCAGCGCAAGATAAAGTACGAATACGGGAATCATTCAAACAAACTTATGGAGGGAACGATTATGAAAATCGGTTTTATTGGTCTGGGTATCATGGGCAAGCCCATGGCAAAAAATCTGCTGAAGGCAGGCTACACCGACCTGCTGGTGAACAACCGCAGCCAGGCTCCGGTGCAGGAGCTGGAAGCCGCCGGTGCAAAGGGCGCCACCCAGCAGGAGATCGGCGAGCAGTGTGATGTGGTCATCACCATGCTGCCCAACTCTCCGCAGGTCAAGGAAGTGATGCTGGGGGCAAACGGTGTGGCTTCCCGCATGAAGCCCGGCGCAGTGTTCATCGACTGCTCTTCCATCAACCCGGTTGCTTCCAAGGAGATCTATGCCGAGCTGCAGAAGAAGGGCGTGGAGATGCTGGATGCTCCCGTCTCCGGCGGTGAGCCCAAGGCGATCGACGGCACCCTGAGCTTTATGGTAGGCGGCAAGCAGGAGATCTTTGACACCTACAAGCCGGTGCTGGATGCCATGGGTGCTTCCACCGTCCGCTGCGGCGAGGTGGGTGCAGGCAACACCACCAAGCTGGCAAACCAGATCATCGTGGCATGCAACATTCAGGCTCTTGCCGAGGCTCTGACTCTGGCACAGAAGGCTGGCGTGGATCCCGAGCTGGTGTTCCAGGCGATCAAGGGCGGTCTTGCCGGTTCTACGGTCATGAACGCCAAGGCTCCCATGATGATCGCAGGCAACGACAAGCCCGGCTTCAAGATCGACCTGCACATCAAGGACCTGAACAACGTTCTGGACTGCGCACACGCTGTGGGCGCTCCCGTGCCCATGACTGCCGAGGTGCAGGAGATCATGCAGTGGCTCCACAACCACGAGGGCGGTCAGAAGGACCACAGTGCCATTGCCCAGTACTACGAGTACCTGACCGGCATCCAGATCGGTCGCTGAGGATAAAGGAGCACAGATGATGAACACGGAATTTATGAAGGGCGTTGTGGTGCCCATCCTCACGGTCATTGACGACAACGAGAAGATCGACGAAGCAGGCATGCGGGATCAGGTGGAGTACGTCATCAACGGCGGCGTCTCCGGCATCCTTGCCTTTGGCTCCAACGGCGAATTCTACATGGTGGAAGAGGACGAGATGGAGCGGGGTCTCAGGATCATGGTGGATCAGGCGGCAGGTCGTGTGCCGGTGTACTTTGGCATCGGTGCCATCAGCACCAAAAAGTGCTGCCGTCTGGCACAGATGGCGGTGGCAAACGGCGCTGCTGCAGTCAGCGTGCTGCAGCCCATGTTCCTGAAGCCCACCTACGCCGAGCTGTATCAGCACTTTAAGACCATTGCAGAAAGTGTTCCCGAAACGCCGGTTTTGTTGTATAATAATCCCGGACGGGTGGGCTACACCCTCAGCGCACAGCTGGTGGAAGAGCTGGCACACACCGTGCCCAACATCGTGGGCATGAAGGATACCAGCGGTGACATCACCCAGACTTCCGAGTTCATCCGCCGCACCCGGGACGTGGAGTTCAAAGTCTTTGGCGGCAAGGATACCCTGCTGTACGCCAGCCTGTGTCACGGTGCCGTGGGCGGCGTGTGCACCGCAGCAAACTTTATGCCGGAGCTCATCACCGATGTGTACAATAAGTACGCCGCCGGTGATCTGGCAGGCAGTCTGGAGGCACAGTTCAAGCTGAACCCGGTGCGTCTGGCCATGGATGCTGCCAGCTTCCCCGTTGCCGCCAAGGATATGGCAAATCTCCGGGGACGCAAGGTAGGCGTACCCTACCTGCCCACCCTGCCCACCCCGGAAGGGGCGGCAAAGCAGGGCTTTGTAAAGACCATGACCCAAGCCGGTCTGCTGTAAACCCAGATAAAAGGAGGCTGCCCCATGAATCAGGCACTGCGTAAGGACGTCCAACAGATCCTTGCATCCAGCCTGCAGGCGGTGCTGCCGGACGAAGCGGTCCAGCGCGCCCTGCGGGACTTTGAACCCCACGGAGGTCGTGTTTTGCTGGTGGCTGCCGGTAAGGCAGCGTGGCAGATGGCGGCGGCTGCGGTGCGGACCCTGGGCAGGGTGGACGGCGGCGTGGTGGTGACCAAATACCACCACGTGAAGGGGGACATCCCCGGGGTGGTCTGCTGCGAAGGCGGACACCCGGTGCCGGATGAAGGCAGCTTTGCCGCCACCCAGAAGGCACTGGAGCTGGTGCAGGACCTGACCGCTGCAGACGATGTGCTGTTCCTGCTGTCCGGCGGCGGCAGCGCCCTGTTTGAAAAATCTCTGGTCCCCGGGGCGGAGCTGCAGGACATCACCGGGCAGCTGCTGGGGTGCGGGGCGGACATCGTGGAGATGAACACCATCCGCAAGCGTCTGTCTGCCGTCAAGGGCGGGCGGTTTGCCCGGCTGTGCGCCCCGGCACAGGTCTACAGCATCGTGCTCAGCGATATTTTGGGAGACCCGCTGGATATGATCGCCAGCGGTCCCGCCTGCCCGGACAGCAGCACCTGTGCCGAGGCACTGGCGATCGCAGAAAAATACCAGCTGAAGCTTTCCCCAAAGGCACAGGCGCTGCTGGAGCAGGAGACCCCCAAGACGCTGGACAACGTCACCACCCGCATTACCGGCAGCGTCCGGGAGCTGTGCGCTGCCGCCGCAAAGGAGTGCAGCGCTCTGGGCTATGAGCCGGTCATGCTCACAGACCAGCTCTGCTGCGAGGCACGGGAGGCAGGCAGCTTTTTGGCAAGCATCCTGAAAAGCCACGCAGGACAGGGCAGAAAGCTTGCCTTCCTTGCAGGCGGCGAAACGGTGGTCCACCTGACCGGCAAGGGTCTGGGCGGACGGAATCAGGAGCTGGCTCTTGCCGCCGCCCCCGGCATTGCCGGGCTGGACGCAGCGGTGTTCTCCGCAGGCAGCGACGGCACCGACGGTCCCACCGATGCAGCCGGCGGCTATGTGGACGGAGAGACCGCCGCCGCCCTTGCGGCAAAGGGGCTGGATGTGTTTGAGGTGCTGCACAACAACGATGCCTACCATGCACTGAAAGCAGTGGATGGTCTGCTGGTGACCGGACCCACCGGCACCAACGTGAACGATGTGGCAGTGGCACTGCTGCACGGCTGACAGGAAAAGGAGGAACATCCCATGATCCAATTTGGTCTGCGTCTCCACGATGCGGAAAAGCTGCCCATGGAGCAGCTGCTTCCGCTGGTAAAGGAAAAGGGCTTTACCTGCGCACACCTTGCCCTCAGCAAGGCAATGAAGGGGTATCCCTGCACCCCCGGCGCCCTGACCCCGGGTTATGCGCTGTATCTGCGCCATCTGTTTGAGAAAAACGGCATCGACGTGGCGGTGCTGGGCAACTACCTGAACCTTGCCCATCCGGACCCGGATGCGGTAAAGGATATGCAGGAAAAGTACTACGCCCACATCCGGTTTGCCAGCCTGCTGGGCTGCGGCATGGTGGGCACCGAGACCGGTGCACCCAACCCGGAGTACAAGTTCTGCCCCGAGTGCCGCAGCGACAAGGCGCTGATCACCTTTATCAAAAACCTGAAGCCGGTGGTCCGCTGCGCCGAGCAGTACGGTGTGACGGTGGCAATCGAGCCGGTGGCACGGCACATCGTCTACGATGCAAAGCGTGCACGGCTGGTGTTGGATGAGATCGGCAGCCACAACCTGCAGATCCTTCTGGACCCTGTCAATATGCTGAGCATGGACAACGTGGACCGCCGGGAAGAAGTCTTTGCCGAGGCGATCGAGCTGCTGGGCAAGGACGTGGCAATGATCCACTTTAAGGATTTCCTCCGTCAGGACGCCGACGGTCAGCTGAAGGCGTGCGGCGCAGGGCAGGGCGAGATGGGGGATTACTCCACTATCCTGCGTTTTGCAAAGCAGGAAAAGCCCTTTGTCTTTGCTACGCTGGAAAATACCACCCCGGAAAATGCCGTGGCGTGCCGTGAGTTCCTGCAGAAACAGTACGACAACTGCTGAAGAACAACAGGACCGGAGGACCGCTCCCCAGACTTTGGGGGACGGTCCTTTTTGATTGTGGAAAACAGAAAAATGTTCCTGCTGGAATTGTGCAATGCGTTCAAAAACAAAATACGATGATAAAAACTTTACAACAAAAGCATTAAAAACACATGGAAATGCCGCCGGAAATATGGTATGCTGAACTATAGAAGCGCTGCCGGACCCGGCAGCATAAATGTAAAGATCCGGAGGGAGTTTTAATTATGGCTGACCGCATCGTTCTGAATACTATTTCCTACCATGGTCATGGTGCCATCGAGAACATCGTGCCCGAGCTGACCGCCCGTGGCTACCACAAGGCTTTTGTCTGCTCTGACCCCGACCTGATCAAGTTTGGCGTCACCAAGAAGGTCACCGACCTGCTGGACGCTGCAAACTTTGCCTACGCCGTTTACAGCGAGATCAAGCCCAACCCCACCATCGCCAACGTGCAGGACGGCGTTGCCGCTTTCAAGGCTGCCCAGGCAGACTGCATCGTCACCATCGGCGGCGGTTCCTCCATGGATACCGCAAAGGCGATCGGCATTATCATCAATAACCCGGAGTTTGCGGACGTCCGCTCTCTGGAAGGCGTTGCCCCCACCAAGAACCACGCCGTGTTCACCATCGCAGTGCCCACCACCGCCGGCACCGCTGCTGAGGTCACCATCAACTACGTCATCACCGACGTGGAGAAGAAGCGCAAGTTCGTCTGCGTGGACACCAACGACATCCCCGAGATCGCTGTGGTGGACCCGGATATGATGGCTTCCATGCCCAAGGGTCTCACCGCCGCCACCGGTATGGACGCCCTGACCCACGCCATTGAGGGCTACATCACCAAGGGTCACTGCGTCATCTCCGATATGTTCCATCTGGAGGCGATCAAGCTCATCAGCCAGAGCCTCCGCGGCGCTGTCCAGAACACCCCGGAAGGTCGGGAAGGCATGGCACTGGGTCAGTACATTGCCGGTATGGGCTTCTCCAACGTGGGTCTGGGCATCGTCCACTCCATGGCACACGGTCTGTCCGCTCTGTATGATACCCCCCACGGTGTGGCATGTGCCATCCTGCTGCCGGTGGGTCTGGAGTACAACAAGACCGTTGCCGGTGAGCGTTACCGTGCCGTAGGCAAAGCAATGGGCGTTGTGGGCATTGACGAGATGAACGATACCGAGGCTGCTGATGCCACCATCGCCGCTGTCAAGCAGCTGAGCGCAGATGTGGGCATCCCCGCAAACCTCCATGGCATCCTGAAGGAAGAGGATGTGCAGTTCCTTGCCGAGTCCGCCTTTGCAGACGCCTGCCGTCCCGGCAACCCCCGTGACACCAGCGTGGAGGAGATCGTGGAGCTGTACAAGAGCCAGCTGTGATTCCGACTGATAAAATAAAGGGGCGGCTGCCCCGGACATAAAGAAAGCCGCAGGTCTTTCCCAAGAAGGACCTGCGGTTTTGTGCGTTCTATGTTTTTTAGACCGGTATCAGTCGGCGGCTGCCTTGGAGCTTTCCACAAAGGCGATGATCTTGTCCAGCTGGTTTTCTGCCACGGCACGCCCGGTCTCGTAGACCCGGCGCAGCTGCACCGGGTCCCGCTCCATGGAGCCGATCTCCAGTGGGATGGGGGGACGGATGACCAGTGCCTTGCCGGTCTGCTCCAGCATCGCCACATGTGCCAGAGTCTCGTTGTATCGCTCGTGGCGGTCTGCCACTGCCTCCACAAAGGCGGGGTAGCCCAGATAGCGCAGCCGGATGGTGGGCAGCATCTTGTTCTTCTTTTTCACAAAGCCCTTGGGCTGGGTGAGGATGATCAGGTTGCGCTTGTAGCCGATGGACTCAAAGAACCGCACCGGGATGGAATCCGCAATGCCGCCGTCCAGCAGGGAATAGTGCCCGATCTTTACGATGTTGGAAGCAAGGGGCATGGCGGAGGAAGCACGCATCCACTGCACGTCCTCTTCGTCGCCGGTGCGGCACTTGTGATAGATAGGGTCGCCGGTGCGCACATCGGTGCAGACCACAAAGAAATCCATGGGATCTTCCCGGAAGGTCTTGTCGTCAAAGGGATCCAGCTTTTCCGGCACTGTGTGGTAGCAGAACTTTTCGCTGTACAGGTTGCCGGTGCGCAGCAGGTTGCCAAAGCTGGCATACCGCTTATCGTCGCAGTATTCGGTGCTGTAACGGATGACCCGCCCGATCTGGTGGGATTTGTAGTTGCAGCCAAAGACAGCGCCTGCCGATACGCCGATGGCACCATCCAGCTTGATATCGTGCTCCATGAGCACATCAAGGACGCCTGCCGTGAACATACCGCGCATGGCGCCGCCTTCCATCACAAGCCCTGTTTTCATACAAAACTCCTTCTCCCATATTACCCATATACCGGCGCACAGTCCGCCGGCTCCTGCCGTTGATAGTTCAAGTATACTCAAAATTCCCGAAAGTACAAGGGGCGAAAATCCAAAAAACACCGTACCATTGAAGGGACTTTTCTGTTACTTATGCCATGGTCGTACTTTTGCCGCAAAAGCTCGAAAACCAGAGGGATTTATTGTCAAATTTGGGTAGAAAAACTCTTGCCAAAATACAGCGGTTCCGGTATACTAAGTGGAAATAAAGTTTATATGCACGGGGTGCCCCGAGTGCGCCGGCAGGGAATAGGTTGGAGGACAAGATTCTATGAAAATGCTGGAAGATCGTATCCGCGCAGACGGTATCGTACGGGAAGGCAACGTATTAAAGGTGGACAGCTTTATCAACCACCAGATGGATATCCCGCTGTTCCGGGAGATGGCGCAGGAGTGGAAGCGGCTGTTTGCCGGCAAGCCCATCAACAAGGTGCTTACCATTGAGGCAAGCGGTATTGGCATTGCAGCGGTGGTGGCAAGCGAGCTGAATGTGCCGGTGGTCTTTGCCAAAAAGTCCATGAGCATCAATCTGGATTACGACAACTACGAGACCAAGATCCAGTCCTTCACCCACAAAAAGATCTATAACGTCATCGTTTCCAAAAAGTTCCTGACTCCGGAGGACCATGTTCTGATCATCGACGACTTCCTTGCCAACGGCTGCGCCCTGATGGGTCTGCTGGACCTGGCAAAGGAGGCAGGCGCTACGGTGGAAGGCGTCGGCATTGCCGTGGAAAAGGGCTTCCAGCAGGGCGGTGAGCTGATCCGCAGCAAGGGAATCCAGCTGGAAAGTCTTGCCATTGTGGACGCTATGGACAGCGCCACCGGCGAGATCACCTTCCGCCCCCAGCCCCACCAGCACTGATCCGGACCCTGTATGTTCAGGAGCCGCTGCACAGTTTTTGTGCGGCGGCTCTTTTTATGTTCCGTCGGGGCTGTCTCCGTCGGGGAGGGCAAGGGTCTGCTGCGCCTCTTCCTCGGGCAGGGCGGCAGGGATACCTTTATAAAGGAGGGTCTGCCGCAGCACCTCGGCGCAGACCGGGGCGGAAAGGCTGCCGCCGGCGGTGGTCCAGCTGTGAGGTTCGTCCAGACACACCAGACATAAAAACCGGGGGTCCTCCATGGGGGCGACTGCCACAAAACTGGCGATCCGTGCCTTGTCGTCGGCACTGTCCAGCTTCTGGCTGGTGCCGCTTTTTCCTCCCACCCGGTAGCCGGGAATGGCAGCGTTGCGTCCGCCGCCGTAGAGCACCACCGCCTCCATCATCTCCCGCATCACCGCCGAGGTCTCCGGGCGGATCACCTGCCCTTTGCACACGGGGTCCCGGTGCTCCAGTACCCTGCCCTCCGGGTCCAGAATGTCCGATACTACGTATGGTTTCATAAGCTTTCCCCCGTTGACCACAGCGCAGACGGCGGCGGCAATGCCCGGATAGGACACCTTGCTGCTCTGCCCAAAGGCGCAGGAGGCAAGCTCCACCGGACCCATGCGGTCGGCAGTGTAGTACAGGCTCTTTTTAGGCTCCCCGGGCAGGTCGATGCCGGTGGCGCCCCGGAGCCCAAAGGCGGCAAAGTAGTTGCAGAAGCCCTCTTTTCCCAGCCGTGCCCCGATCTGGATAAAGCTCTGGTTGCAGGAATTTTCCAGCGCCTGGGTCACGGTCTGGCTGCCGTGACGCTTGTGGTTGGCGCAGTGGAACCGGGTGCCTGCCACCGTAAGGGATTCCCCGCAGTAGAAGGTGGAGTTTTTGGTCACCGCACCGGCGTCCAGCGCTGCGGCGCAGGTGATGAGCTTGAACACGCTGCCCGGCTCGTACAGGTCGCTGACCGCCTTGTTGCGCCACTGGCTCTGCTGTGCCTGCTGCAGGGCGGCGGCACGCTGCTCCCCGGGCAGGGCGTCCACCGCCTCCCGCAGGGCGCTGTCGTAGATCTGCCGGGGCTGGTTGGGGTCGTAGGCGGGGGTGGTGGACATTGCCAGCACCGCCCCGGTGTTTACCTCCATGACGATGCCCACGGCACGGGCGGCAACATGGTGCTCCTGCACCGCATAATTCAACGCATTTTCAAGAAAATGTTGAATACTTGAGTCGATGGTCAGCCGCAGCCCGCAGCCCTCCTCCGGGGCAATGGCGGTGGCATAGCTCTGTTCCAACGGGTAGCCCCAGGCATTGACGGCGGTGAGCACCACCCCGTTTTTTCCGGTGAGAAGCCGGTCGTATTCCAGTTCCAGCCCACAGACCCCGGCGTTGTCCACGTTGGTAAAGCCCAGCACCGAGGCGAGAAAGTCTCCCTGGGGGTACCAGCGTTTGCTGTCCGGCAGGATGCGGATGCCGGTAAGGGCGTTCTCCCTGCAGAAGCTCCGCACCGCCTGCGCCGTGTCCCGGTCCACCCGGCGGCGCAGCAGGCAGTCGTTGGACTTCCGGTCCCGGAACTTTTCCAGCAGGGCGTCCCGGTCCAATTCCAGCAGCTCTGCCAGCCCCTGTGCCGCCAGCTCCAGCTTTTCTTCCGGCATCTCCCGGGGGCTGGCACGGAGGGTCCAGCAGCTGGCGTTGGCGGCAAGAAGGGTGCTGTCGGCGCTGTAGATCCTGCCCCGGTGGGCGGGCACCACCGTATCCCGCAGCTGCTGCCCCAGTGCCCGCCGGGTGTACCAGCTGCCGGAGACCAGCTGCAGCCAGCACAGTCGTCCCAGCAGCCCTGCAAAGCAGATTCCGCACAGCAGCACCGCTACCAGCCGCCCCCGGGCACGGAAGGCACTCTCCGGCAGACTGCGCAGATCTTGAGCCATGGCGGCACCTCCTTTCGGTATCGCTACAGCCTATGGAGCCGGAGCGGCGGATATGCTTTTTTGCTCCGGGGCGATAACCGGCGGCGCTTCTGCGTACAATAGAAGAGCCGGGAGGTGGCAGAAATGCACAAACAAAATGCAATACAGGCGGCACATCGCCCAAAAGCAAGGGGTCTGCGGCAGCTGCCTGCCATGGATCTGCCCTTTCTGCTGCTGGTGCTGGCGCTGGTGGGGACAGGGCTGGTGATGCTGGGCAGTGCCAGCAGCGCCGTGGCACTGTACCGCCGGGGGGACCCCTATGCCTACCTGCGTCCCCAGCTGCTGTATGCGGCTCTGGGCATCGCCGCCATGTGGGTGGCAAGCCGGGTGGACTATCACATCTACCACCGGCTGGCGTGGGGGCTGCTGGCGGTGTCGCTGGTGCTGCTGACGGCGGTGCTGTTTATGCCGGAGTACAACGGCTGCCGCCGCTGGCTGGTGCTGCCGGGGCTGGGCACGCTGCAGCCCAGCGAGATCGCCAAATTTGCGGTGGTGCTGGTGTTTGCCCACATCATCTCCCTGAACCACAGCCGGATGGGCAGCTTTGGGGTGGGAGTGCTGCCCTTTGTGCTGGTGCTGGGGGTGGTGGCGACGCTGATGCTGCTGGAGCCTCACCTGTCCGGCACGGTGCTGATCCTCTGCATCGGGGCGGTGCTGATGTTCGTAGGGGGCACCGGGCTGAAATGGTTTATCTTTGCAGGGGCAGGGGGTGCAGCGGCGGTGGGCAGCGCCGTCCTGATCATGCCGGACCTGGTGCCCTACGCCGCAAACCGGCTCAGCTCCTGGCTGGACCCCTTTGCGGACCCGCTGGGCGCCGGACATCAGACCATCCAGAGCCTGTATGCCATCGGCTCCGGCGGGGCGGCGGGGCTGGGACTGGGCAACAGCCGGCAAAAGCATCTTTTTGTGCCGGAACCCCAGAATGACTTTATCTTTTCCATCCTCTGCGAGGAGCTGGGCTTTGTGGGGGCATCGGGGGTGATCCTGCTGTTCGTGCTGCTGCTGTGGCGGGGCATCACTCTGGCGGTAAACGCCCCGGACCGCTTTGGGGCGCTGCTGGTGGTAGGCTTTGTGGTGCAGGTGGCGCTGCAGGCGGTGCTGAACATCGCCGTGGTCACCAACACCATCCCCAACACCGGCATCAGCCTGCCTTTTTTCTCTTCCGGCGGCACCAGTCTGCTGATGCTGCTGGGAGAGATGGGCATCGTGCTGTCGGTTTCCCGTGGGGAAACATAGTTCCTGCAGTTTCTGGCAGAAAGCCGCCGCAAAGGCTGCAAAACAGTACAAAAAAGGGACAAATGAACAGACAAATCTCCCCCGCTGTGCATACCATGGGATATCATGGACAGAACGGGGGGCTTTTTATGGCAGGGGACTTTGTGATCACAGGGGGACACCCGCTGGAAGGGCGGGTGCAGATCCCGGCGGCAAAAAACAGCGTGCTGCCTCTTCTGGCAGCCACCCTGCTGTGCAGCGGCAGGGTGGTGCTGCAGGGGGTGCCGGAGCTGTCGGACGTGGACCAGTCCATGGCATTGTTGTGCGCCGTCGGCTGCCGGGCACAGCGGCAGGGCAGGGAACTGGTGGTGGAAGGGCAGCCCCGCAGCTGCGTTCTGGCGGCAGGTCCGGCGGCGCAGATGCGTGCCTCCATCCTGTTCTGCGCCCCCTTGCTGGCAAGGCTGGGCAGGGCGGAGACGGTGCTGCCCGGAGGCTGCGACATCGGGGCACGACCCATCGACCTGCACCGGAAAGGGCTGGAAAAGATGGGCGTCCACAGCTTTTTTGCCGGTGACCGGCTGGTGCTCACGGCACCCGGCGGGCTCCACGGGGCACAGATCACCCTGGACTTTCCCAGCGTAGGCGCCACCGAGACCCTGCTGCTGGCGGCGGCGCTGGCGCAGGGGGAAACGGTGCTGCGGGGCGCAGCACGGGAACCGGAGATCGCAGACCTTGCCGCCTTTCTGAACCGGTGCGGCGCAGTGGTGCAGGGGGCAGGCAGCAGCACGGTGCGGGTGCAGGGCAGACGGCTGCTGACAGGCTGCCGCTACACCCCGGTGGCGGACCGTATTGCCGCTGCAACCTTTGCCTGTGCCTGCGCTGCAGCGGGCGGCAGGGTGGAACTGGCAGGCTGTGCCCCGGCGCTGTATGCCCCGGTGCTGGAAATTCTGGAACAAATGGGCTGCCGGGTGCAGCGGGGGCAGGATGCTGCGGAGGTTTCCCGCTACGGCAAGCTGTGGGGAGCGGGCAAAGTGTTCACCGGGGCGTATCCCGGGCTTGCCACTGATGCGGCACCGCTGCTGGCGGCGGTGATGGTCTGCGCCCAGAGCGGCAGCAGCGTGGAGGATGTGATCTTTGAGCGGCGTTTTGGCTGTGCAGAGGGCTTTGCCGCCATGGGTGCAAGGGTCCGGGTCCGGGGGCGGCAGTTCTCGGCGCAGCCCGGCGGGGTGCTGCGGGGTACAGAAGTGACAGCACCGGACCTGCGGGGCGGGGCGGCGCTGGTAGTGGCGGCGCTGGCGGCAAAGGGAAAGACCCGGGTATCCCGCACCGGCTGCATCCATCGGGGCTATGCGGAATTTGACCGGGAACTGGCGTCGCTGGGAGCGCAAATTGAGCGGGAAATACGGTGAAGGCGTGCTGTACACAAAAAAAGAACCTCAAAAACGTAATTTTGACTTGCATTCACGGCAAAAAGATGATACGATACAGTATATAAGTATCTAGTGATATTTTCTGTGCGTCTGGCGCAGTGGAGATAAAACCCGATGGAGGACAAAGTTATGGCATTGATGCTCGATGAAGAAATGGACGAGAACGTTACGACGATCAAGGTTATTGGTGTTGGCGGTGGCGGCGGCAATGCGGTGAACCGCATGGTCAGCGATGGTCTGCAGGGCGTTGACTTCATTGCAATGAACACCGACCAGCAGGCTCTGGCAAAGAACCACGCAGCCGTCAAGGTGCAGCTGGGTTCCAAGCTCACCAAGGGTCGCGGCGCAGGTGCAGACCCGGAGATCGGTCAGCGTGCTGCTGAGGAGAGCAAGGATGAGATCGCCAACGCCCTGAAGGGCTCGCAGATGGTGTTCATCACCGCCGGTATGGGCGGCGGTACCGGCACCGGTGCAGCGCCGGTGGTGGCAGAGGTGGCACACGATCTGGGCATCCTTACCGTGGGCATCGTCACCAAGCCCTTCTCTTTTGAGGGCAAGCGGAAGATGGGTCTTGCCGAGCAGGGCATTGCAAACCTGCTGATGCACGTGGACAGCCTCATCGTCATCCCCAATGAGCGGCTGAAGATGATCAGCCAGGAAAAGATCACCCTGATGAACGCCTTCCAGGCAGCGGATAACGTGCTGCGTCAGGGCGTGGAGTCCATCTCCGCCCTGATCAACGTGCCCGCCTTTATCAATCTGGACTTTGCGGACGTGCGCTCCATCATGAAGGACGCCGGCTATGCCCATATGGGCGTGGGCAGCGCCAAGGGTGCAGGCAAGGCAGAGAACGCCGCCAAGGCAGCAATTTCCAGCCCCCTGCTGGAGACCAGTATTGCCGGCGCTCACGGCGTCATCATCAACATCACTTCCAGCCCGGACATCGGCTTGGAGGACGTGGAGACCGCTGCAGGGCTCATTACCCAGAGCGCACATCCGGATGCCAACATCATCTGGGGTACTGCCTTTGACGAGAACCTGTCCGACGAGATGCGGGTCACCGTGGTCGCCACCGGTTTTGACAACAAGACCCCCAGTGAGCTGCGCAACAGCATCAACAACGCACTGGGTGCACAGTCTGTGCCCTCTGCGGTGTTCAGCAGCGACACCACCGCCCAGCAGGCTGCCCCGGCGGCAAAGCCTGCCGCAAAGCCGGTGGAGGAGGACAGCAGCGACAACCGTTACTACGATGAGCTGCTGGCGATCCTGAATAAGCGTAAGTAAGGAGCTGTTTTCGGGTCCATGATACGCTCTGGCGCTGAAAACGACTCCGGGACCCACAGGGAACGGAGGACATCATGGCGCAGGGAAGGCAGGAGAACAGTGCAATGCGGCAGCGCCTTGCGGTGCAGCCGCAGGGTGTGCTGTCGGCTGCCGCCGGACGGGAGCAGCTTGCCCTGCTGAGCCGGAAGCTCAACGCCGCCCATGCGGAGCTGCGCCGGTACCAGACCAAGCTGTTTGCCTACGAGCGGCAGGTGATCGCTCTCCGGCGGGAGAATGCAGAGCTGGAATCCGCCTGCGAAGAAGCACGGCAGGACGCACAGGATGCTGTGTGCCGTGCGCAGACAGCGGAGCAGCAGCTGGCGGCATTACAGGCGCAGTGCGCCCTTGGGGAGGCAGAACAGCCGGAAAAGGCTGCCGCCGAGCCGGAAGCTGCCCTGCCGGACCCGGCGGAAAAGCCCCGGGAGGACCCGCCCACGGTGCAGCAGCCTCTCACCGAGCTGCAGCAGATCGCCGCAGAGCTGATCCGCTGCTTTGACCGGATGATGGCAGAAAACGTCCCCTGACAAAAGGACCTCATAACAGAAAACACAGCAGGAGCTGCTGCACAGGTAAGACCGGTGCGGCGGCTCCTTTTTGCTGCCCGCAAAACAAAAAGCATCTGTCCCGGTTCCGGACCCCACGGGATGCCGGAAACGCCTGGACAGATGCTTCTGTTTTTATCGGGTGGCGCTGGTGCGGTGTTCCATGAGATAGGTCGCCTGCAGATCGGCGATGTGGAGCTTTACCGCAAGGGGATACTTGTCGTATGCCTCCGAGATGGCAAAACAGCCGCCCCGTGCAGCATCATCAAAGCCCCCCATGTGCCAGCGGATCGCCACCGCCTCCTCCACCCGCAGTTTCATGAACCGCTCGATGAGAAAGACGCTTTTCTCCCCGTGACCGTAGGGGAACAGGTCCTCCACGCTGTAGCTGGGCACCTTTTCCCACTGCCCGGTCTGCTCGTTCTTCACGTTCCGGGTGCCGGGCTTGTAGTAGTTCGCCTTGCACAGGTCGTGGAGCAGGGCACAGATGGCATAGCTCTCCTCGCTTTCGCCCTCCGCAAAAAAGCTGTCGTGAAGGGCGTGGTACACGTTGAGGCTGTGCATGCACAAGCCCCCCTCGCACGCCCCGTGGAACCGGGTGGATGCGGGAGCGGAAAAGAAATCCGTCTTGTGCTCCAGCCAGTCCAGCAGCTTTTCGCTGCCCGGGCGGGTGACGTGCTGCCGGAAGATCTGCAAAAACTCTTCGCGGTGGCTCATGGTCACAGCTCCATATCGTCCAGAATGCCCTTGAGGATCGCCAGCTCATCGTGGCTCAGGGAGATGCCCTTGCCCATGCGGGTGCCGTCAGGAGACCAGTCCCGGATATCATACTTGGGCTCGCCGTCATTCCAGCTGATAAGGTTCAGCTGACGCTCCCAGCCCCGGGGGCGCTGAGAGAGGACTGCCAGTTTCTGGACAACTTCGTACTTGATCTCTGCCATGATGCAATACCTGCCTTTATCTTTGTTTGCTACCATAATAAGGGAAGCGGACGAAGATTTCAACAGGAAAAGCAAAAAACTTTGAAAAATTTTTCAGCCGTAGGGGGCGTCCTCCCGCCAGCGGGTCAGTTCTTCCACGGCGGAAGGGTCCTTTTCCGGGGCAGGCTCCTTGCTGTAAAGCCGCTGCTGGGTGCTGAAAAGTCCCGGGGCGTAGTGGGTCATGACGCTTACCTGCACATCCCCTGCCAGAAAGTCCCGGGCGTTTTTCTGGCGACAGGGCAAGGGGGTGCCGTCGGTGACGGGGACCCCGCCTGCAGGGGGCGCAGGCTCCGGCGTGGGGGACACAGGCTCCGGCATCCTGTCCGGAGGCGGGGAGCCAAGGGGCGGGCGGACAGAGCTGGAAGAGGCACCGGGTGCCCCGGATGTGCCGGGCGGGTCCTGCAG
This sequence comes from Faecalibacterium prausnitzii, assembly GCA_004558805.1. Taxonomy (GTDB): domain Bacteria; phylum Bacillota; class Clostridia; order Oscillospirales; family Ruminococcaceae; genus Faecalibacterium; species Faecalibacterium prausnitzii_M. The sequence continues at coordinate 136,818 of SFDE01000006.1, forward strand.
CCGGTGGCGGATAAAGGGGGTCAGAGAGTTCATAGGGATCACCTCCGTCCCCAGTATGCCCCGCATACTGTCCCGGAATGCACGGCTCAGACCACCAGTTCCACGGTGGAGCCGCCGGTGCGTGCCTTGCGCACCACCACCTGCCGGTCGATGCGGTCCTTCAGTGCCGCCACATGGGAGATGATGCCCACCAGCCGGTCTCCTTCTGTAAGACCTGCCAGAACACGGATCGCCTGTTCCAGGGATTCCTCGTCCAGAGAGCCAAAGCCCTCGTCCAGAAACAGAGTGTCCAGCCGGATGCCTCCGGCGGCGCTCTGGACCTCGTCAGAAAGTCCCAGTGCCAGCGCCAGAGACGCCTTGAAGCTCTCGCCGCCAGAAAGGGTCTTGACGCTGCGGTGGGTGCCGTTGTAGTGGTCAATGACCCCAAGGTCCAGCCCGGACTGGCTGCGCTGGTTCTCTGCCCCGATACGCTCCAGCTCGTACTGGGCGGCGGTCATCTGCATCAGGCGGGTGTTGGCGTAGACCAGGATCCGGTCCAGATAGTTCATCTGGATGTATGCTTCCAACCGGATCTTCTGCTTGCTGGTAAGGGTGCCTCCGGCGGTGGCGGCAAGGGCGTTGACCCACTGCCACCGCTGTTCCAGTTCCTGCCGCCGGGCGGCGGCATCCCGGTACTGGTCCACGGCGGTGCGGTTGGGCAGCAGCCGGGCGGCAGCCAACTTTTCCTCGCTGCGCAGCTGCTGGCGGCGGGTAGTGAGCTGGGCAAGACGCTGCTGCAATTCCTCCGGCGGCAGGGCTGGGGTGGCGTCCTGCGCCGCCTGCTGCTGGCTCACCAGCGCCTCCACGGCGGCGTGGGCGGCGGCGTAAGTTTCCTGCGCCTGCTGCAGCCGGGCTTGGGTGCTGTCCATGGTGGTGCGCAGGATGCGGCGACGGTGTTCCAGCTGGTCCAGCGCCTGTTGTGCCTGCTCCTTCCGGGGGTAGGGCAGGGCATCCTGCCGGGTGCGGATCTGTCCGTCCAGTTCGTCGGCGCCTGCCTGCTGGGCGGCGGCAGCGGCTTGGGCACCGGAGACGGCGGCTTCCAGCGCCGGACGCAGGCGGCTGGCTTTCTGCCGCTGCTGTTCCAGTTCGGTGCGGCGGCTGCAGGCGGTGCGGGCGGCGGCAAGGGTGTGGCTGCAGTCCTGCCGGGCAACGTCCAGAGCGGCGGTCTCCTGCTCCAGTGCGTCTGCCAGCAGAGCAAAGGTAAAGCCCTGTGCCGGGTCCAGCCGCTGTGCCAGCAGCTCCTCGGCGTCCCGGCGGAGGCTGCGCCGTGCCTCGGTCTCGGCGGCAAGGGCGCTCTGGGCATGGGTGCTTGCCTGCTGGGCAGCGGCGTCTGCCTTGGCGGCGGCGGTCTTGGCATCCTCCACCTGCGCCTCGGTGGGCACCGTGTCCGGCAGCAGGGCGGGGGCAGGGTGATGGGTGCTGCCGCACACCGGGCAGGGGCTGCCGGGAGTCAGCTGCTGTGCCAGAATGCCTGCCTGTGCGTCCAGAAAGACCCGCTCCAGCCGGTCCCGCAGCTGGTGGCTCCGGGTCTGTGTCTCGGCGGCGGTGCGGTATGCCTCCTGCGCCCGGCGGGTGGTCTGCGCCAGCTTTTTGCAGGCGGTAAGGCTCTGCCCCAGAGTTTTCAGCCCGGCGGCACGGAGCTGCAGCTGCTCTGCCTGATTCTGCGCTGTCACAAGGCGGGCGTCGGCGTCTCCCAGCCCTGCCAGCTCGGTTTCGGCGGCGGCAAGGGCGGTGTTGAGCTGCTCCAGCTCTCCCCGTTTTTTCCGGGCTTCGGCGGCGGCAAGCTGGGCAGCATCCCGGGCGGCGTTCCGGCGGCGGCACAGCCCCTCCACCTCCTCATAGGCGGCAAGGGCGGTGTGCGCCTGAGCGATCTGCCCAGCAAGTTCTTCCAGCAGTCCGGCGTCCCCGGCGTGGGCGGCGGCATCGGCGCGGGCAGCGTCCAGTTCCGGCTGGGCGGCGGCAAGCGCCGCCTGCTGCTGTGCCAGCTGCTGCGCCAGCCGGGCGGCGTTCCGGGCGGCACCCAGCTGCTGCTGCACCTCTTCCAGCTCCTTTTCAAGGGAGGCAAGCTCCTGCCCAAGACTCTGCTGGGCGGCAAGCTGCCGGGTCACCAGCCCTTCCAGCAGCTCCAGAGCTGCCGCAGGGGGAGTCTGGGGCGACAGGGTGGCAAGGGCGTCGGCGTCGGGGTCTGCCGGGTCGTAGAGGATGCCGGATAGGATCCCCTCCAGCTTCAGGTTCTGGGCGGTGCGCTGCTGGGTCAGGGCGGCGTTCTCCTCCTGCAGTTTCTCCTGCAGCCGGGCATAGCGCTGGGTGCGGAACAGCTTGCGGAAGATCCGGCTGCGCTCCTCGGTGGTGGCGTTCAGCAGCTTGGTGAACTGTCCCTGAGCGATCATGGCGATCTGGGAAAACTGGTTGTAGTCCAGTCCGATGATCTCCACGATGGCGGCAGTCACCTCCCGTGCCCGGGTCACCGGCGGGCGACCGTCCCCGTAGGTCAGGGTGGCGTCTGCCTTTTCAGTGGTAAAACCCTCCCCCCGTGCCTTGGGACGGAGGTACTCCGGGTTCCGGCGCACGGTGTAGCGCCTGCCGTTCACCTCAAATTCCAGCTCCACAAAGGTGGGGGTGCCGGGGTCGGCGTACTTGCTGCGGAGCATACTGCCGTCCCGTACGTCTCCGCTGGAATGGTCGTAGAGGGCGTAGGTGATAGCGTCAAAAAGGGTGGTCTTGCCGGCACCGGTGTCTCCGGTAACAAGGTATAAGCCCCCCTTGCCCAGTTTTTCCAGCGGAAGGGTGGTGGGGGCGGCGTAGGGTCCAAAGGCGGACAGGGTCAGCCGGATGGGTCTCATGCTTCTTCCTCCTTCCAGATGGTCTCAATGAGCTGCTGGCAGAACGCCGCCTGTTCCGGGGTCAGGGGCTGGTTGTTCTGGAGCTGGTAAAAATCCGCAAAATAGTCCAGCGGGCTCCGCTGTGCCGTCTGCTCCGGGGCGCAGACCGTGTTGTCGGTGCGGGTGCGCAGGTTGTCGTAGTCCAGCCGCATCAGGTTGGGGTAGATGACCCGGAGCCGTGCCAGTGCATCCGGCACGTCCTGCTCATCCGTAAGGGTAATGTGGAGGTAGTCCCCGGTGGGGGTGCCCTCGTAGCGGCGGCGGTCGGTAAGCTCCATGTAGCTGCCCCGCAGCTCCCGCAGGTCCCGCAGAGGGGTCAGGGGGGCGGTGGTGACCGTCACATCCCCCTTTGCCCCCAGCTCCACAAAGGTCAGGCTCTTGCTCTGGTGCGCCTCGGAGAAGGAATACTTCAGGGGGGTGCCGCAGTACCGCATGGTGTCCCGCCCCACCTTCTGGGGGCTGTGGAGGTGTCCCAGCGCCACATAGTCAAAGCTGTCAAAAAGGGCGGCGTCCACCCAGTCTACCCCGCCTACCGAAGGCTCCTCGCTTTCGCAGGAGGCGGCACCTGCCACGAACTGGTGTGCCAGCAGCAGGTTCCGGTGGCTGGGGTCCGGGGCGCAGTGGCGCAGCACGCAGGCAAGGGCGTCGTTGTAGCTCTCGATGGTCTGGTCCGGGTAGACGTGACGGACGGCGGCAGGCTTTAAAAAGGGCAGCAGGTACACGTCCACGGTGCCGTACCGGTCCTCCAGGGAGATGGGTTCCGGAGCGCCCTGGAACACCGGGCTGACCCACACCCGGCTGGAAGCAAGGAGCCGGGAGCCAAAGGCAATGCGCTCGGCGGAATCGTGGTTGCCGCTGATGGCAAACACCGGCAGCTGCCGCAGGGACAGCTGGGTCAGGAACCAGTCCAGCAGCCGCACCGCCTCGGCAGGGGGCACCGGCTTGTCGTACAGGTCTCCTGCCAGCAGGACCCCGTCCACGGGATCCTGGTCCAGCAGGGCAAGGACCTGTTCCAGAATGTACTGCTGGTCCTCCAGCATGGAAAATTCGCACACCCGCTTGCCAAGGTGAAGGTCGGAAAGATGGGCAAAGCGCAAGAAAAACACCGCCTTTCAAAAATAGGAGTTCCGGCTCCTATTATAGAAGAAGGCGGCGGCTTTGTCCACCGGCAGTCACTGGGACACCAGCACCCGGTCGGTGCGGCAGGCGGTGCGGCGCTGCCACCACTCCACCAGCCGGAACCGCAGCAGGTAGTCCCCCCACACAAGGTCGGTCTCCTGCTGCCGGGCGTAGCCTCCGCAGACCTGCCGGCAAAGCCCCGGGTAGAGCACGCACCACCAGTTTTTGCCGTACCGGGTGTCTGCCCCGATATCCACCCGCAGCGCCTGATATCGTCCGGCGGGCAGGGCGGCACCGGCGTATTTCCGGGTGGGAAAGTACATGGTCACCAGCCCCACCTGCACCGGGGCGGAGCTGCCCCACTGCTGCAGGGTCCGCAGCGCCGTCAGCTGGATGCCGGTCAGGTTCTGTGCCGCCCACTGCAGGGCGTCTCTCTTGCTGTGGGCGGGGCAGCGGGCGGCGATGTAGTCCAGTATCGCATCCCGGACCCGGAGCTTGGCGGTCTGGTCTGCCACCGTGTCGCTGTCTGCCCGGATGTGGAGCCGCAGGGTCTGGGCGCAGACCGCCGCTCCGGTGTCCAGCTGGGTCTTTGCCCAGTGGGCGGCACTGCAGAGACAAAGCCCGGCAAGCAAACTGACAAGGAGTACCGCCATCTCCCGGCGGGTAAGAGGCTTGGAGAAAAATGCCATAAAAAAACAGACCCTTCTTCTGGAAATGATATCCAGAGGATGGGTCTGCCGGGGCGTTTTTATACCGGAACGCCCTTGACTTTTAAAACATCTTTTCCCAGGTGGCGCTGCCGACGATGCCGTCGGCGGTAAGCCCGGCACGGCGCTGGAACCGCCGGACAGCGTCAGCGGTGGCGTCACCAAATCTGCCGTCGGCGGTAAGCCGCTCGCCCAGAGAATCCAGCTTCTGCTGTATCAGCCGCACCGTGCCGCCGGTACTGCCGCTGTGCAGGGGGATGCCGGGGTAGGGCACATCCAGCCCGTGTTTGGCGGTGTAGCGGGCATAGAGCACGTTCCACGTGTTACGCCCCACCTTGCCGTCCACTGTCATCCGGTTTTTCAGCTGGAACTCCTGCACCGCCTGTTCGGTGCTGAGCCCGAACTTTCCGTCCGGCTTCAGGGGCTGATACCAGGTGCACTGGTCCCGGACGCCGTTGAGCCAGTTCTGTACCAGAGCCACGTCCGGACCGTAGGACCCGCGCTGCATCAGGGAAGCATATGCAGGGATCGCCATAAAGATCCACGCTCCTTTCCCTCCATCCTATGCAGAGGGAAACAAAGGCGCTACAGCGTGGCTTTAGTTCTTCAGGGACTGCATGGGGGCAGGCAGGCGACCGCCGCGGTTGATGAACACAGAGGGATCGTGGCTGTTTACCGGCATGATGGGACCGTAGCCCAGCAGACCGCCAAAGTCCAGCACCTCGCCTGCCTTGCGTCCGATGGCGGGGATGACACGGACGGCAGTGGTCTTGCTGTTCACCATGCCGATGGCAGCCTCGTCTGCGATGAGGGCGCTGATGACGGCAGGGGTGGTGTCGCCGGGGATGATCACCATGTCGATGCCCACGGAACAGACGGCGGTCATAGCCTCCAGCTTTTCGATGGTCAGGCAGCCGGTCTCGGCGGCGTGGATCATGCCTGCGTCCTCACTGACCGGGATAAAGGCACCGGACAGACCGCCCACGTGGTTGGACGCCATGACGCCGCCTTTTTTGACAGCGTCGTTCAGCAGGGCAAGGCAGGCGGTGGTGCCGCAGCAGCCGCAGGTCTCCAGACCCATCTCCTCCAGAATGTTCGCCACGCTGTCGCCCACGGCGGGAGTGGGAGCAAGGGACAGGTCGATGATGCCGGCGGGGACGCCCAGAGCCTTGGAGGCAAGGTTTGCCACCAGCTGACCCACACGGGTGATCTTAAAGGCGGTGCGCTTGACCAGCTCCGCTACCTCGTCGATGGGGGCGTCCTTGGGCAGCCGTGCCAGAGCGGCACGGACCGCACCGGGACCGGAAACGCCTACGTGGATCTCGCAGTCCGGCTCGCCGGGACCGTGGAAGGCGCCTGCCATAAAGGGGTTGTCCTCCGGGGCGTTGCAGAACACCACCAGCTTGGCGGCGCCGATGCACTGACGGTCTGCCGTCAGCTCACTTGCCTTTTTGACAGCCTCGCCCATGAGCTTTACGGCGTCCATGTTGAGACCTGCCTTGGTGGCGCCGATGTTCACCGAGCTGCACACGATATCGGTCTCTGCCAGAGCACGGGGGATGGACTGGATCAGGCGTCGGTCACCGGCAGAAAAGCCCTTGTGCACCAGTGCGCTGTAACCGCCCACAAAGTTGACGCCCACCTTTTTGCCGGCGGCGTCCAGCGTCTTGGCAAAATCCACCGGGTCTGCATCGGGGCAGGCACCCAGCAGCATGGCGATGGGGGTGACGCTGATGCGCTTGTTGATGATGGGGATGCCGTACTCGGCGCTGATGTGCTCCACTGTAGGCACCAGCTGTGCTGCCTTGGTGGTGATCTTGTTGTAGATGTTCTCACATGCTTTTTTGGGGTCCGGGTCGATGCAGTCCAGCAGGCTGATGCCCATGGTCACAGTGCGCACGTCCAGATTGTCCTGGGTGAACATCTCGATGGTCTCGAGGATGTCACCGGTGTTAAACATACTCATTCCGGTAGGCTCCTTTGCTCAGATGGTGTGCATGGCGTCAAATACTTCCTGACGGGTTACATTGATCTGCATCCCCATCTCGGCGGCAAGGGCGTCGGTGCGCCGGTGCAGCTCCTCGTGGTCCACGTTGCAGTTGGTCAGGTCCACCAGCATGATCATGGCGAACATACCCTGCAGGATACTCTGGGTCACGTCCTCGATGTTGATGTTCAGCTGGCTGCAAAGACCGGAGACCTTTGCTACAACGCCCACAGTGTCGTGTCCCATGACAGTAATAAATGCTTTCATTTGAATATCCACCCTCATTTCCATGGTTTCTGCTGTGCCGGACCCGGGGGCGGCACACTCTTACCCTTCTAGTATAGCAGATTTGGCAAAATTTGAACACACTTTTTGTAAAAAAGAGCAGATTGCCGGGGGAAAAGACATTCTATATAAAAATCAGATGCAATCCCCGGTGCCTTGTGCTATACTTATAAGTAATTTCCTCCTGATACGGGGGAAAATGCCGCAAGCAGAGGGCGTGGGTAACCACCGCTGAGAAGGAGTATATAATTATGGAACAGCTTTTGAAGATCCTGGAAGACAATGCACGGCTGCCCGTGGAGGACATTGCCACCATGCTGAACAAGTCTCCCGCCGAGGTGGCGGCGATGATGGACCTGGCGAGGGCGCAGGGCATCATCAAGGGCTACAAGACCCTTGTGGACTGGGAAAAGGCGGGGGTGAACCGGGTGGAAGCGGTCATCGAGCTGAACGTCAGCCCCAAAAAGAGCCGGGGCTTTGACGAGATCGCCGCTACCATTGCCGCCTTTGACGAGGTGGAGAGCGTGCTGCTCATGAGCGGCGGCTACGACCTGCAGCTGGTGATCAAGGGGCAGACCTTTCAGGAGATCGCCCTGTTCGTGGCAAAGCGGCTGAGCCCGCTGGACGATGTGCTGTCCACTGCCACCCACTTTGTGCTGCGCACCTACAAAAAAGAGGGGCGGCTGTATCAGGACGAAGACATTGACGAAAGAGAGTGCACGGTGCTGTGATGGATTATGATAAACTGATCGCGCCTGCCGCCGAGGCGATGCGCCCCTCCGGCATCCGCAAATTTTTCGACCTTGCCGCCGACATGCCCGAGTGCATCAGTCTGGGCGTAGGCGAGCCGGATTTCAAGACCCCCTGGGCGGTGCGGGAGGCAGGCATCGAGAGCCTGGAACACGGACGCACCCGCTACACCTCCAACGCCGGCTTAAAGGAACTGCGTGCCGAGATCTGCCGGTATCTGGAACGGCGAATGGGGCTCCACTATGACCCTCTGCATCAGGTCCTTGTGACCGTAGGCGGCAGCGAGGCGATCGACATGTGCATCCGCACCCTGGTGCAGCCCGGGGACGAGGTGATCATCCCGGAACCCTGCTTTGTGTGCTACGAGCCCATCACCACCCTGTCCGGCGGTGTGCCGGTCCACGTGGCGTGCCGGCAGGAGGATGAGTTCCGGCTCCGTGCCGACGCCCTGAAGGCGGCGATCACCCCTAAGACCAAGCTGGTGATCATGCCCTTCCCCAACAACCCCACCGGTGCGGTGATGGAGCGGGAGGATCTGGAGGCGGTGGCGCAGGTGCTGCGGGACACCAACATCATGGTGCTGTCCGATGAGATCTACGCCGAGCTGAACTACGGGCTGCGCCCCCATGTGTCCATTGCCAGCCTGCCGGGCATGGCAGAGCGGACGGTGGTGGTCAACGGCTTTTCCAAGAGCTACGCCATGACCGGCTGGCGGCTGGGCTACGCCTGCGGTCCCGCCCCCATCATCAAGATCATGACCAAGATCCACCAGAGCGCCATCATGAGCGCCCCCACCACCAGTCAGTACGCCGCCATCACCGCCCTGCGGGAGTGCGACGGCGAGATCGACCGGATGCGGGACGAATACAATATGCGCCGCCGTCTGGTGGTGCGCGGCTTCAACGATATGGGGCTGACCTGCTTTGAACCCAGAGGCGCCTTCTACGCCTTCCCCTGCCTCAAGAGCACCGGCATGTCCAGCGAGGAGTTCTGCACCCGGCTGCTGGAAGAAAAGCACGTGGCGATCATCCCCGGCAACGCCTTTGGCTCCTCCGGCGAGGGCTACGCCCGGGTGTCCTACGCCTACAGCGTGGAGCACCTCACCGAGGCGCTGAAGCGAATCCGGGAGTTCTTGCAGGAAAACCATCTGTACAACGGAAACTAAGGAGGATACGGCGGATGTCAAAGCTCACAGGGCGCAGCAGCGTGACGGTGCTGGCGCCTGCAAAACTCAATCTGGCACTGGATGTGGTGGGGCTGCTGCCCAACGGCTACCACGATCTGGATATGACCATGCAGACCATCACCCTCTACGAGCGCATCATCCTGCGCCGCAGCCCCTATCTGGACCTGACTTTGCCGGGCAGCCCGGTGGCACCCAACGAGAAAAACACCGCCATCAAGGCGGCACTGGCGTTCTTTGACTACACCGGTTTGCTGGCGGGGGTGGACATCACCGTCCACAAAAACGTTCCGGTGCGTGCCGGCATGGCAGGAGGCAGCGCCGACGCTGCCGGTGTGCTGGTGGGGCTCAACGCCCTGTACGACGCAAGGCTGTCTATGAGCGAGCTGTGTGCACTGGGAGCAAAGATCGGTGCCGACGTGCCCTTTGCCCTTATGGGCGGCACCTGCCGGGTGCAGGGGGTAGGGGACCTGATCAAGGCGCTGCCCCCCATGCCGGAGTGCTGGTTTACGGTGGTGATGCCGGACTACGGGGTGTCCACCCCGGAGGCGTTTGCCGCCTACGACCGGGTGGGCAGCAGCAGTCATCCGGACTGCGCCGCCCAGGAAGCCGCCATCCGCACCGGAGATCTGGAGGGGCTGTGTGCCGCCGCCGGCAACGCTCTGGAAGAGTGCAGCGGCGCACGGGACAACCAGTCCATCAAGACCCTGCTCCGGCAGCAGGGGGCAGTCACCGCCCTGATGACCGGCAGCGGCGCAGCGGTGTTTGGGGTGTTCCGGGACCGGGACTCCGCCTGCCGTGCCGCCAAGGCAGCGGCGCAGCGGTGGCAGCAGGTGTATGTGGCGCAGCCGGACCGGGGCGGGGCACGGGTGCTCCGCTGATGGACCCTGCAGCAATGCAATAAAATGAATAGACCTCCTTCCTCCGGGGCACACTGGCTCCAAAGGGAAGGAGGTCTTTTTATGCAGACATTTTACCGGATCTGTCTGGGGCTGCTCATTGCCGGAGGCATCAACTGGGGTCTGGTGGGGATGTTCCAGTTTGATCTGGCGGGCTGGCTGCTGGGCGGCAGCACCTCGGTGTGGAGCCGGATCCTGTTTACCCTGGTAGGGGCGGCGGCGCTGTGCACCGTGCCGGACCTGTTCCGCCCGGAAGAAGGGGAGGACTAGAACCGGTGGGAGACTACCCTCTCCGTCACGGCTTGCGCCGTGCCACCTTGTTCCCCTTTCTGGCTTCGCCATCTTCCCCCGACCGGGGGAAGTCTGTCAAAGGGAGAGGCTCTGGCGAGGAGAAAAAGCTCTTGGTTTTGCCAAGGGCTCTCCCCTTGGGAGAGCTGTCACCGCAGGTGACTGAGAGGGCGAGGACGCTATCCAGTGGTCAGTTACTATCCACCAGCCACTTTATAGACCGCCAATATTCCCTATGACCCCCATGAATTTTGGCGTCCTAAAACCCAAAAGCGTAGAAAAGTACGCCTGAATCTTTAGAACGCCAAAAATGGCGACGTATAAATATAGCGTGTCTACGCTCAAAAAGCTTTGAAACGCCAAAAATAAAAGTAGTAATAATGTTATATAGATCTATAGGACGCCAACGGGGGGATTTTGGCGTCCTAAAAATATTTCTGGCGGTTTATGCCTTGGGGTCCTGCCGGGAGGGAAAGTCCTCCTCCCAGCCCACAAGGTCCGGCAGGGTAAGGATCTGATCTGAGCAGTCGGAGGCGGTGCCACTCTGCTGGGCGGCAAGGGTCTGTGTCACCTCCAGGGCAATGTCCCGGACGGCGGCGCAGTCCTCCGGCAGGTCGGTCTGGCTGCGCCCGGAGTGGGTGAACAGCACCTTGCCCATATGACCCACCACAAGGGTCAGAGGCAGCAGCTGGGGGGCGCTGCGGTCGTAGTGATACCCGGCGTCCCGGGCGGACTTGTAGATGCGCTGGGCGGCAAAGCTCCAGCTCAGAAGCCCCTGGGTCTGCTCCACCCCCAGATAGCTGTACAGCACCCCCGCAGCATCGCAGATCACCGGGAAGGGAAACTGCGCCCCGTGGGTCGCTGTGGATACCATTTTGGCAGAGGACCGCACCACGCACGCCAGCCGTGCCTGTTCCAGCTGAGGCAGGGTGCGGAGATACCGGGTGATGTATTCCCGGGTCACCGGGTGGTCAAAGCCCGGCAGAAAGATCAGAACCAGCGGCTGCTGCCCCTCACACAGGGCGTAAAAGTCGTTGCCGGGGCTTGTGGGGGTGTCGTAGGTAAAGCGGGGGATAGAGGTCCCCAGCAGATGCTCGGAGCTCATGGTGATGCACATCCTTTCCGGCAGAATGCCGTGCCGCAGGGCGTAGAAATGTGGATAAAAAAATCCACACACGATCCTGCTGCAAAGCGGGACAGTGGTGGATGAGATACTATAAAGATCCCGCCCGGTCGTCTGCGGTCAATCAAACCTACCCTTGCGGACAGGTGGGTGCCCTGTCGCCGGAATCACGCTTCCTCATCGAGCCTCCATGGTCGACCCATGGCGGGGAGGTCTGCAATCCACCGGAGAACTCCGGGCTCCCGTTGAATGATTAGTAGGATCATATAAACCGCAACAAATCGAGTCGGGCAGGAAGTTCAGCTTCTTGCCGTGGGGGTAGTTTACTCGATGTCGTATTCGTCGCTGAGGCGCTTTTCAAAGAGCTTGCTGACTTCCAGCAGGGTCTCGTCATCTTCCACGACATCCAGGAATTCGCCTTCGTCGTCCTCGCCAACGCTGAGGATCACCAGCTGAGCGTCCTCGTTGATATCCTCTTCGTTCTCGGCGTACTCGACCACTGCCAGGTAATGCACACCCTTGTAGTCCAGCGCATCGATCACTTCAAACGTGACCTCGTTGCCATCCTCATCCTGAAGGGTCATCAGGTCCGGCTGATACTCCTCTTCGGTATTCGGGTTCTTGATTTCGTCAGACATAAGATCCGTTCTCCTGTTATATCCAGTAATGAGTGCACAGCAGTTCTGTGGGCGGCTTTGTGGTGTCCGCCTTGCCTGCCTATAGTGTAGCGTTTTTTTGCCTCCTCGTCAAGATGCTTTTTCGCACAGAAATCCGGCAGGAAATTTTCATCCGATTTTCCTCGCACTGGAGCCCAAAATGTGATATACTATCCTCTGTATCCTCTGTGCATGGCGCATGGTGCGGTTGTTATAGAGTATGAAGAGGGGGCAAAGACGATGCACAAAAAACAGTTTGCGGCACTGATGCTTGCCGCAGTCCTGCTGCTTGCCGGCTGCAGCTTTGGCGGCAGCAGCGGCAGCACCGCCGTAAAGATCGACCGTCCGGCGGTGGAGTCGGCGGAACTGCAGTTCACCCACCCGGCAGCGGGAGACACGGTGGCGGTGTTCGACACCTCCGCCGGGGTGTTCAAGGCGGTGCTTTTCCCGCAGCAGGCACCGCAGGCATACGATAACTTTGTGGGTCTGGTGCAGCAGGGCTGGTACAACGGTCTCACGGTGACCCGGGTGGAAAAGGACTTTGTGGTGGGAGCCGGGCAGGGTGCCGACGGCAAAGGCACCACCATCTGGAAGGACGGGGCACGGTACCCGGTGGAGGCCACCGACCAGCTCCACCACTATTCCGGGGCGCTGTGCATGGGCACCGACGGTTCCGGAGACTGCGCCAGCGTCTTTTATGTGGTGCAGACCCTGCCGGGAGACCAGTCGGTGACCCAGGAGCTGGTGGACGGCATGAACGCCGCCGGCTACCGCCCGGAGGTGGTCAGTGCCTACCAGACCGCCGGAGGCGCACCCTATCTGGACTACACCGACACGGTGCTGGGGCAGGTGTACGAGGGCATGGAGGTGGTGGACGCCATGGGGCAGAGCCCCGTGGACGAAAGCCAGTGCCCCACCCAGACCATCACCATCAACTCGGTGACCATCGAGACCTATCAGTAACAAAAAAAGGACGCCGGAAGGCGTCCTTTTTCTTATATCTCCCCCGGGTGCTCCCGGCGCCATGCAAGGTAGTCGTCCAGGATCACGGTGGCGCTCACCGAGTCCAGGATCGCCTTGCGTTTGCTGCCAAAGGTGCCGCTTTCGTCCAGAAGGTCGGCGGCGGCACAGGTGGTCTGGCGCTCGTCCCACATGCGCACCGGCAGCCCGCTCCACAGCTCCACGGTCTTTGCAAGCTTGCGGCTCTTGGCGGCACGTTCCCCTTCGGTGCCGTCCATGTTCAGGGGCAGACCGATGACGATGAGCTCTGCCTGAATATCGGCGGCAACGGCGCAGATCTGGGAGGCGACCTTGTTCCGTGCCTTCACGGTGATCTGGGGGGTGATGGGGGTGGTAAGGAACTCGGTGCGGTCGCAGGTGGCAAGACCGGTGCGGCTGTCTCCGTAGTCCACGGCTAGGATCTTCATAAAAATTCCCCTTCCTGCTGGGCAGAATGTTTTTGTTCAGTGTACCACAGCCCGGCGTCCATTGCAAAGAAAACAGGTGGTGCAGCCGCCGGTTTCGTGCTACAATACAGGAAAGACCACAGATACAAGGGGGAAAAACCATGCTCAAACTGGTCCTTGGAGGGTCCGGCAGCGGCAAGACCAGTCTGCTGTACGCCCGGATCCGGGCACGTGCGCAGGCGGGGCTGCCCAGCATCCTGCTGGTGCCGGAACAGTTCACTTCCAGCACCGAGGCACGCATCTACCGGGAGCTGGGAGAGAAGCTGTCTGCCATGGTGGACAGCTATTCCTTTACCAGCTTAGGGGAACATATCCTTTCCGCCGAGGGCGGCGCAGCGGTGCAGACCCTGGGGGACGCAGCACGGGCGGTGCTGGTGCGCCGGGCGCTGGAGGAGCTGCAGGACAACATCCACTACTACTACCGCCACCGCCGCAGCGCTGCTTTCTGTCAGATGGCGGCACAGACCATCGACGAGCTGAAGAGCGCCGGGCTTTCCGGCGCACAGCTCCACCGCCTTGCCCGGGACTGCGGCACCGCCAGCAGCAAGCTGGAGGAGCTGGCACTGATCTTTGAGGGCTACGAGACCCTGCTTGCCGCCACCGGCATGGACCCGGCGGACCGGCTGGAGCTGGCGGCAGACCGGCTGGAAGCCGCCGCAGCCCGGGGACAGCTGCCGGAGTTTCTGCAGGGGCGGGAGGTGTTCATCGACGAGTTCGACACCTTCAACGCCCCCAAAAAGCGGCTCATGGGGGTCATGCTGGGGGCGCTGCCCACGGTGACCGTGGCGCTGTGCGACGACGGCGCACCGCTGGACCCGGAGGATGTGGGGCTGTTTACCGGCGCAAAGCAGGTGGCGGCACAGTTGCGGCAGCTGGCACGGAAAAACGGGGCAAAGGTGGCAGCGCCGGAGTTGCTGCGCCGGGACCTGCGCCACGCCCACGCCCCGGGGCTGGCAGCGGTGACCCGGCTGCTGGAGACCGGGCAGTGTGACCCGGTGCCGGCACCGGAGATCCGTCTGCTGGCGGCAGAGAACCGGCAGCAGGAGGCACGGTATGCCGCTGCGACGATCCGCCGTCTCATGAAACACGGGGTGCCGTGCAGCAGGATCGCCGTGGTCTGCCGGGACATGGAGCGGTACCGCTCTGCCGTGCGGTACGAGTTCCGGATGGCAGAGATCCCCCTGTACTGCGACGAGCCCACCACCCCGGAATTCAGCGCTCCTGCCGCCGCCGTCCGTGCCCTGCTGGCATTGCTGCGGGGAGCGGACATGACCGAGAACCTTACCACCCTTGCCAAGACCGGGCTGTGCAGCCTGACGGAACAGCAGGTCTGCGCACTGGAAAACTACGCCTACACCTGGTCCCCCAACGCCGGGGCATGGCACGCCGCCTTTGAAAAAAGCCCCCGGGGCTTTGGCAGTCAGGAGCTGACGGAGGAGGACCTGCAGGACCTGTCCATGGCGGAGCAGGCACGGCAGATGCTGGTGGAGGCGGTGGAGACCCTCCGCAGCCGGGTAAAGGGCGCAAACGGCGAACAGATCAGCCGGGCGCTGTATTTCTGCCTGAAGGAGCTGGGTGCTCCGGAACAGCAGGCGGCGCTGGTGGAGAGCATCCGTGCCGCCCGGGGAATCCCGGCAGGGGAGGAAGCCGCCCGGGAGTGGAACGTGGTGATGGAACTGCTGGACCAGATGGCAGTGCTGCTGGGGCAGCAGAGTGTCACGGCGGCGGAGTACGAGGACCTGTTCGGGCTGCTGCTGCGGTCCTGCGATCTGGGACACATCCCCCAGACGCTGGATGCGGTGGTCCTTGCCAGTGCCGGCAAGATGCGGCTGGACGCCCCGGACTACGTGCTGGTGCTGGGGCTGTCGGAGGGAGAATTCCCCGCCGCACCCGGGGAGATGGGGCTGCTGACCCACGCCGACCGGGACGCCCTGATGGCAAAGGAGATCCAGCTGCCGGACTGCTTTGAGAACCGGGTCATCCGGGAGCAGGTGTGCTTCTACAAGGCGCTTACCGCCCCCGCAAAGGGGCTGTGGCTCAGCTATCCCAAAGGGGAGGGGCAGACCCTGTGTGCGGCGCTGGAGCCGGTGGTGGAGCTGCTGGACCCCGCCGCCCCGGCGCTGGAGCTGGAGGACCTTGCCGCCACCCCCGCCGGGGCACTGGATGCTCTGGGAGGAGGCTGGGTCCTGACGGAGGAGCAGCGTGCCAGCCTTGTGCAGGCGCTGCAGCAGCCCGACGGCAGCATCCCCCGGGAGCTGGAACTGTTCCATCGCATGAAGGAAAACCCGCCCCGGCAGGTGCAGGACCTGCCGGCACTGGAAACGGTGCTGGGCAGGCGGCTGCGGATCTCCCCCAGCCAGCTGGAAAAATATTATATCTGCCGCTACGGCTACTTTTTGCAATATGTGCTGGGGCTGAAGCCCCGGAAGCGGGCAGAGCTGTCCGCAGACCAGAGCGGCAACCTGATGCACTGGGTACTGCAGATGGCACTGGACCCCCACCCGGGGGCAGACAACCCCTGCGGGGGGCTTGCCGCCCTCCTTGGGCTGGACGACGAGGGGGTGGCGGCGCTGGCGTCCCGGCTGGTGGAGGAGTACGCAAGGCGCTGCCTGCCGGAGAACACCGCCCGGTTCGCCTACCTGCTGTCCCGGCTCAAAAAGAGCATGACCGGGCTGCTGTGCTATCTGCGGGACGAACAAAACCAGTCCGCCTTCCACCCGGAGGCATGCGAGCTGCGGATCGGCGGCGGAGAAAACGGGGTGCCCGGGCAGCTGTACCGGCTGTCGGACGGGCGCACGGTGCAGCTCATCGGCTCGGTGGACCGGGCGGACCAGTGGGTGGAAGAGGACGGCACCCGGTGGGTCCGGGTGGTGGACTACAAGACCGGCACCAAAAAGCTGGACCTGCGGGAGGTGTACTGCGGGCTGGACTGCCAGATGCTGCTGTACCTGTTCAGCCTTACCCGGGACGCCAGCGGGCGTTTTACCGGGGCGGAGCCGGCGGGGGTGCTGTATCTGATGGCGGACCCCGCCCCTCAGACCACCACCCGGGACCGGGCGTCCAAAGGCACCGAGTACAAGCTGGAAGGACTGGTGCGGGACCAGCAGAAGGTCTTTGACGCCATGGACGCCGGACAGACCGGACGATACCTGCCCTTTGGCTACCGCAACGGGGAGCCCAGCCCTTACCAGAAGGACCGGCGGGCGGATATCGCCAAGCTCAACCGGATCCAGCTCCATCTGGACGATCTGGTGACCCAGATGGGAGAGCAGCTCTACAGCGGACAGATCGCCGCCGAGCCGCTGGTGACCGGGCAGAAGAACCCCTGCACCTACTGCGATTACAGTTTTATCTGCTGCCACGAGACCGGCATAGGGGAGCGGGGGCTGGATGCCCCCCAAAAGCCCTTTGAGCCGGAACAGACCGACGAGGAAGAAAAGGAGGAACAGCCGTGAGCGGACCCAAGTGGACCCCGGCACAGAAGGCGGCGATCGAGGACCGGGGCGGTTCTCTGCTGGTGAGCGCTGCCGCCGGCAGCGGCAAGACCGCCGTGCTGACCCAGCGGGCGGTGCAGCTCATCACCGACCCGGAGCACCCGGTGGATGCAGACCGGCTGCTCATCGTCACCTTTACCAACGCAGCGGCGGCAGAGCTCCGTGCCCGCATCGGGCAGGCGCTGCTGCAGCTCAGCAGCCAGCAGCCCGGCAACACCTCCCTGCGCCGTCAGCGGATGCTGCTGCAGCGTGCTCCCATCTGCACCATCGACGCCTTTTGTCTGGATCTGCTCCACAAGCATTTTCAGGCACTGGACATCCCCCCGGACTTTGCCCCGGCGGACCCCGGCACCGTGGAGGTGCTCCGTGCCGCCGCCGTGGCAGAGACCATGGAAAACGCCTGCCGGGACCCGGATTTCTGCGCCTTTGCAGACCTGTACGGCAAGGGGCGCACCGACAAACCGGCAGAAAAGACCCTGCTGCACCTGTATGATTTTCTCCGTGCCATGCCGGACTATGACCGGAAGCTGGAGGAGTTCCTGGAGCCGTGGCAGAGGGAAAACGGCTTTGCTTCCACCTGCTGGCATCACCTGCTTCTGGAACAGGCGGCACAGTGCGCCGGTGCGGCACGGGAGCTGCTGGGAGCAGCAATGACCGACTGCGAGGCGGACTTTGTGCAGGAACTGGACAAGGTGCAGGAGAAAAAGACCGCCGCCGCCCAGAAAAAGGTGCTGGACGCCGTGTCGGAAAAGTACGATGACGTGCAGGGCAGGCTCAAGCGGTCGGCAGCCCTGTTGGAAGAGGTGGAGCGGCTGGCAAAGGCGGGGCAGTGGACCCCCCTCTACGACCGGCTCACCCCCTTTGTGCTGGGCATGGAGGAGACCCCGGGGCTCAAGGGCATGAAGCGGCGGCTGAGCGGAGACCACAAGACTGCCATCCGCACCCGTGCCGATGCGGCAACGGACCTTTTTGAACAGATCACCGCCCTCATCTGCTGCAGCGAGGCGGAGGCAGAGCAGGACCGGCAGGCAGCGCTGCCCCGGCTCCGTGCCCTGTTTGCCGCCGTCCGGGACTTTGACGCCCGGTTCGCCGCCAAGAAAAGGGAGCGGAAGGTGCTGGAGTTCAGCGACTTTGAGCACATGGCACTGCGACTGCTGCGGGACGAAAAAGGAAACCCCACCCCCCTGTGCCAGAACATCCGCAGCAACTACGCCGCCGTCATGGTGGACGAATATCAGGACACCAACGCTTTGCAGGACGCCCTGTACCGCTGCCTTGCCTCCCCCGCAGGGGATGATCTGTTTCTGGTGGGAGACCTGAAGCAGAGCATCTACCGGTTCCGGCAGGCAGACCCCGGCATCTTCCGTGCCAAGCTGGAAAGCTGGAAGCCCCTGCCGGGGCAGCAGCCCCGTCCCCGCCTGCCGGAGGGGGTCGACGGCACCGACGCCCTGCTGGCGCTGGACGCCAACTTCCGCTCCGCTCCTCAGGTGGTAGCAGGCATCAACTTCCTCTTTGAGCAACTCATGACCCCCCGGCTGGGCGATACGGTCTACGGCGAGGGGCAGCGGCTGGTGTGCGGCGCACCCGGAGAGTACGAGGGGGCGGTGGAGGTACAGTTCCTCCCGGACAACGACCCCAAGACCGATGCAGGCTGGATCGCCGACCGCATCAGGGAGCTGGTAAAGGCAGGCACCCCGGTGCGGGAGGGCAGCACCACCCGCCCGGTACAGTATGGGGACTGCTGCGTGCTGCTGGCGGCACGAGGGGAGTTTGCCACCTACGTGGAGGCACTTACCGAAAAGAATATCCCGGTGTATGCAGACACCCGGGAAAACCTGATGACCGCCCCCCACATCCGCCCTCTGATCTCTCTGCTGCGGGTCATCGACAACCCGGCGCAGGATATCCATCTGGCGGCGGCGATGCTGGGTCCGGTGTTCGGCTTCACCGACGACGATCTGGTGCGGCTCCGTGCCTACAGCAACGCCGTCCGGAAGGCACAGTCCCCGGACCGGAAGCCGGAGCGCATGAGCCTTTACGGGGCGGTGCTGCTGGCGGCAGAGGACGGGGACGAGGAGACCCCCTTTACCCGGAAGGTCCGGCAGTTCTACCGGCAGCTCACCGCCCTGCGGCAGCTGGCACGGAGCGTCCCGGCGGAGCAGCTCATGGAGGAGATCTTTGCCTCCACCGGCTACCTGTCGGCGCTGGGTGCAATGGAGAACGGGGCACACCGCCGGGAGGACGCCCGCCGGTTTGCCGCCTTCTGCGCCCAGTCCGGTGCAAACGGCATCTCCGCACTGGTCCGTGCCATTGATGCTGCAACAGCGGCAGGGTCCACCGGGCAGGACACTGCTCCCGGCGGGGCACGTCCCGGCTGCGTCACCATCATGACCATCCACCGGTCCAAGGGCTTGCAGTTCCCGGTGGTGTTCGTGGCAAACACCGGGCGGCGGTTCAATGAGACCGACCTGTACCAGCCGGTGCTGCTGCACCGGGAGTACGGGGCGGGACTGCGGCTCCGGGCAGAGGAGGGCGGCGACGCCTACAAGACCGCCGCCTACACCGCTCTGGCAATGGTCCACGGGCAGGAGCTGCGCAGCGAGCAGATGCGGCTTTTGTATGTGGCACTGACCCGGGCGCAGGACCGGCTGATCCTTACGGTGCCGGTGAGCAACAGTCCCAGCGCCAGACCCTTTGGCAGGGCGGCGGCGTTTCTGGCGGCAGGAGCAGGGGAGACGCTGCACCGGCAGGGATCCTGCTTTGCGGACTGGCTGCGGGCGGCGCTGCTGGTGCACCCCGATGGCGGCGTGCTGCGCAAGCTGGCAGGGGAGCTGGAGCTGCCCTTTGTGCCCACCGACAGCCGCATGGACATCAAGGTGTGGGGCTACACCCCGCAGCTGACCTTTGAACTGGGGGACACGGAGGAAGAACCCCCCGCCCCGGACCCGGAGCTGGTGCAGCGGCTGCGGCAGGGCTTTGCGTGGCAGTACCCCGGGGCGGCGCTGTCCGCCCTGCCGGCAAAGGTCAGCGTCACCGGCATCGTCCACGGCAGCCGCCCCGGCACCCTGGAGCGTCCGGCGTTCCTCTCCAAGGACGGGCTTACCGCCGCCGAGATGGGCACCGCCCTCCACAGCTTTCTGGAGCACGCAGACTTTGCCGCCCTTGCAGCGGCGCAGGCACAGGGCAGGCTGGAAGAGGCGATCCGTGCCGAGCGGGACCGGCAGACCGCCGCAAAGCTCACCGCCCCGGAAGTGGCGGCAAAGCTGGACGTGACCCGCATCGCCCGGTTCGTGGACAGCGAGGCGTTCCGGCGGATCTGCAGCGCACAGCAGCTGCTGCGGGAGTACGCCTTTATCACGGCGCTGTCTGCCGCAGAGGTGACGGCGGCGCAGGGAGGCGACGGCACCGCCGCCCCGGATGCCGAAGTGCTGGTGCAGGGCATCGCAGACCTTGTGCTGGTGTACCCGGACCATCTGGAGCTGCTGGACTACAAGACCGACCGCCGCAAGACTGAAGAGCAGCTGCGGCAGGACTACCATGCCCAGCTGGAACTCTACGCCCGTGCTCTGGACCGGCGGTTTACCCCCCGCAAGGTGACCTATAAGGCAATCTACTCCCTGGAATTGGGCAAGCTCATTGAGGTGTAAACTCCTTCCGTCATCGCTGCGCAATGCCACCTCCCTCACTGAGGGAGGCTCTGGTATAGCCGAAAAGCTGACCGCATTACCAAAGGCTCCCTCCTTGAGGGAGCTGGCGCACGAAGTGCGGCTGAAGGAGTTGAGTCATAATTTTTCCGCAAAACGCATAAAAAGTCCTTGACAGCCGCCGTAGGCTGTGATAGAATAGCCGGGTAAAGAAAGCAGCTACGGTCTACGCCGCGCTCGCCTTGTGGGAGGAGTCCCCGGGCTATACCAACTACAGTCTGTTCTGTTGAGCGGACTGCGGATTTGAGTGAATTTTGCGCGGCTGTCCAGCGACTGGACGGCCGCGTTTTCTTATGCCAATAATTTTGCAACACTATGGATATTTGTTTGGAGGTGCATTCATTATCGCTACCGCTGGAAAGTCGAAGGAACTGGAGATCAACGGTCAGATCCGTGACCGTGAGGTTCGCCTGATCGGAGCCGACGGCGAGCAGAAGGGCGTTGTGTCCATTCAGGTCGCAATGCGCGCTGCCGAAGAGGCTGGTCTCGATCTGGTCAAGATCGCACCGCAGGCAGTGCCGCCTGTGTGCAAGGTACTGGACTACGGCAAGTACCGTTTTGAACAGCAGAAGAAGGAGAAGGAAGCCAAGAAGAACCAGAAGGTTGTGGAGGTTAAGGAGACCCGCCTTTCGCTCAATATTGACACCAACGACTTCAACACCAAGCTGAACCAGACTGCCAAGTTCCTGGCAGCCGGTCACAAGGTGAAGGCTTCGATCCGCTTCCGCGGTCGTGAGATGGCGCACAGTGCTCTGGGTGCCGACGTGCTCAAGCGTTTTGCCGAGGCTCTGCCTCAGGCGACTACCGATAAGCCGCCGGTGCTGGAGGGTCGTACGATGTCCATTCTGCTGATCCCGAAGCCCAATAAAGACTGATTTTAGGAGGATACTAAAATGGCTAAGATGAAACTGAAGACCCACTCCGGCGCTAAGAAGCGCTTTAAGCTGACCAAGAATGGCAAGATCAAGCGCGGTCACGCATTCCGCAGCCACATCCTGACCAAGAAGACCACCAAGCTGACCCGTGGCTACCGTCAGCCCAGCTACGTTGACAAGACCAACGCAGCTACCATCAAGAGCATGCTGCCCTACGCCTAAGTGCGAGCCGCAGGCAAACAGACATTCTACAGAGATACTAAAGGAGATATAAAAAATGGCACGTATTAAGGGCGCAACCATGACTCACAAACGTCGTAAGAAGATGCTGAAGCTCGCCAAGGGTTTCTACGGCTGCAAGAGCAAGCACTTTAAGATGGCTAAGCAGCAGGTCATGAAGAGCGGCAACTACGCTCTGGCTGGCCGCCGCATGAAGAAGCGTCAGTTCCGCAACCTGTGGATCTGCCGCATCAACAACGCAGTTCGTCCTCTGGGCATGAACTACTCCACCTTCATGGCTGGTCTGAAGAAGGCTGGCATCGAGCTGAACCGCAAGATGCTGTCCGAGATGGCTATCAACGATCCCAAGAGCTTTGCCGCTCTGGTGGAGACCGTGAAGAACGCCTGATCAAGAGACTGAATCGTGACGCCCGCGCGTATACGCGGGCGTCCGTTTTGTATCCGGGCTTTTGCGGCAGGAACAAACAGATCACAGGGCAGCGCCCTGCCGCGAGGATCCTTGTGGCAGTACGCTGCCCTTTTTGCTGCCTTTTTGCATTTTTTAAAGCAGGAGTACATCATGGACGAAAAGATCACCAGCCGGGAAAACGCAAAGATCAAATATGCCTGCCGCCTTGCCTCCAGCGCAGCATTCCGCCGCAGCGAGGGACGCTTTTTTGCAGAGGGGCGCAAGCTGTGCCCGGAGCTGGCACGGGGGGCGCAGCTGGAGACCCTGTTTTACACCCAGACCGCCATGGACCGGTGCCCGGAGCTTGCCGACCTGCCCGGGGAGCACTATCTGGTGGAGGACCATGTGGCGGACAAGCTGGCAGATGTGGGCACCCATCAGGGGGTGTTCGGGGTGTTCCGCACCCCGGTGCACACCATGGAAGAAGTAAAGACCGGGGGCAGATACCTTGCCCTTGAGCAGGTGCAGGACCCCGGCAACGTGGGCACCCTGCTGCGGTCTGCGGCGGCATTCGGCTTTGACGGGGTCATCCTCAGTCAGGGCTGTGCCGGGGTGTACGCCCCCAAGACCCTCCGTGCCTCCATGGGGGCGGCGGTACGGATCCCGGTGATCGAGACCGGGGAGATGCCCGAGGCGGTGGCGCAGCTGCAGGCAAAGGGCATCACCTGCCTTGCGGCGGCACTGTACCGATCTCAGCCCCTCAGCGCCGCAAAGGCAGGCTACCCCGGCGGCGTCTGTGTGGTCATCGGCAGCGAGGGACAGGGTCTTACGGACCAGACCATTGCTGCCTGCGACTGTACCGTCCGGATTCCCATGACTGACCGGGTGGAGAGCCTGAACGCCGGCATCGCCGGCAGCATCCTGCTGTGGCACTTCCGGCAGGAGGACCTGTGACGGCGGGGCAGACCAGCCTTTTTGCGCCGGAGCAGGCGCCGGAACCGCTGCTGTGCTGGCTGTGGCTGGCGCAGGTGCTGGGTCCGGGGTCCCTCCATGCAAAAGAAGTGCTGGATGCGTTTGGAGACGGGCAGGAGGCATGGCGTGCCCGGGGCACGGCGGAGTTCCGGCAGCTGGCAGGAGACGCCGCCGCCAGGCGGGCGGTGCAGCTGGACCCGGCGTCCTTTGCGCCGGTGGTCCGCCACTGTGAAAAAAAGAATATCCGGATCCTGCCGGCGGATCACCGGGACTATCCCCGGCAGCTGCGGCGGACCCCGGACCTGCCGGTGGTGCTGTACTGCACCGGAGACCCGGTGTGGCTCAACGAGCCTGCCCGGGTGGGCATGGTGGGCAGCCGGGTCCCTACCCCCTACGGCGTACAGGTGGCAGAGGACATAGGCGGCACCCTTGCCCGGAACGGGGCGATCATCGTCAGCGGTCTGGCAGACGGTCTGGACAGCGCCGGACACCGTGCCGCCGTGAAGAACCACAGCCCCACCATCGGGGTGCTGGGGGTGCCCATCGACCGGACCTACCCGGTGGCAAACCGGGACCTGCGCCGCCGAATGGAACAGAACGGCTGTGTCATCAGTGAGTATCCCCCTCTGCACCCAGGGGTGGGTGCCAACGGCTTTCTCCAGCGCAACCGTCTCATAGCAGGACTGTGTGCAGCGCTGGTGGTGGTGGAAGCACGGGAAAAAAGCGGCACCATGTCCACTGTGGCACACGCTCAGCGCTACGGCACCCCGGTGTACGCAGTGCCCGGCAGCATCTATTCTGAAAACTCTGCCGGCACCAACGGTCTGCTGCGGGAGGGGCATGCCAAGGCAGCATGCCGTGCCGAGGACCTGATGGAGGATCTGGGGCTGCGGCTCTGTGCCGCAAAGCCTGCCGCACCCCGTCAGCCCCAGCCGATGGGAGATACAGAACGGCTGGTGCTGGACCATATAGGTGCCAAGCCCACCGGGGTGGAGGAACTGCGCATCGCCACGGGACTGCCCACGGCGGAGCTGCTGAGTACCCTGATGAAACTGCAGCTTACCGGTAGGGTCAGTGCCCTGCCGGGGCAGCGGTATATTTTGCGCTGAGCATAATTTCCGCTGGTAAAGCACACAACAGCTGTGGTATGATAGGGACGCAGACCTTAAAAGAGCATTTATCCTGCCGGTGTTCCAAGCACCGGCGGGTGGTACCATAGAAATAGGGAGTAGAGACGAATGGCTAAACTGGTAATCGTGGAGTCGCCTGCAAAGGCGAAGACCATTGGCAAATATCTGGGAGACGGCTACGAAGTCACCGCCAGCATGGGGCATATCCGGGACCTGCCTGCCTCCCAGCTGGGTATTGATGTGGAGCACGACTATGCCCCCCAGTACATCAGCATCAAGGGCAAGGAAAAGCTCATCAAGGAGCTGAAGAGCAAGGCAAAGCACGCCGACGGCGTTCTGCTTGCAACCGACCCGGACCGGGAAGGTGAGGCAATCAGCTGGCATCTGGCAAATATTCTGGGGCTGGACCCCCACGAACCCAACCGTATCACCTTTGACGAGATCACCAAAAAAGGGGTACGGGAGGGCATGGCACACCCCCGTGCCATCGACGAGGACCTGTTCAACGCCCAGCAGGCACGGCGGATCCTGGACCGTCTGGTGGGCTACAAGCTCAGCCCCTTTTTGTGGCGTAAGGTGCGCCGGGGTCTTTCGGCAGGACGGGTCCAGAGCGTGGCGGTGCGGCTCATCGACGACCGGGAAAAGGAAATCGAGAGCTTCAAGCCTGATGAATACTGGAACGTGGACGTGACCCTGGGGGCAGGGCATAAGAGCTTTACCGCCCGCCTTGCCACCGACGCTGCCGGCAAAAAGCTGCTGCCCAAGACCGAGGCAGAGGCACGGGCGGTGGAAAAGGGACTGGAAGGTGCCGAGTATGTGGTGGCGGAGCTGAAAAAGGGCAAGCGTGCCAAGCAGCCCACCCCCGCCTTTATCACCAGTACCCTGCAGCAGGAGGCGTCCCGCCGTCTGGGCTTTACCGCTACCCGCACCATGCGTGCTGCCCAGACCCTGTACGAAGGTGTGGACATTGCGGGGCACGGCACCATGGGTCTGATCACCTATATGCGTACCGACAGTCTGCGGATCTCCGACGAGGCAGTTGCCGCCGCCAAGGAGTACATTGCCTCCGCCTACGGCGAAAACTATATCTGCCCCTACAAGCGGGTGTGGAAGACCAAGAGCGCTACGGCAGCCCAGGACGCCCATGAAGCGATCCGTCCCTCGGTGCCTTCCCTGACTCCCGATGAGGTGGACAAGAGCATCAGCGGCGATACCGCAAAGCTTTACCGGATGATCTGGAGCCGCTTTATGGCAAGCCAGATGGCAGACTGCCAGCAGGACACCGTGTCGGTGACCGTAAGCGCCGCCGACTACCGGTTCAAGGCAAGCGGCTACACCGTCACCTTTGACGGCTTTACCGCCCTGTACGAAGAGGCAAGCGACGAGAAGGAAAAGAAGGAGACCGCCCTGCCTCCTCTGGAACAGGGACAGGTGCTGAAACTCCGGGACCTGAAGAGCGAGCAGAAGTTCACCCAGCCGCCCGCCCGGTACACCGAAGCTACCCTTATCAAGGCACTGGAAGAAAACGGCATCGGTCGCCCCTCTACCTACGCTCCCATCATCACCACCATCATCGACCGGGGCTATGTGGAGCGGGACCAGAAAAAGCTGAAGCCCACCCTGCTGGGTCGTGCCGTGGACGGGCTGATGCTGGAGCAGTTCCCCCACATCGTGGACGTGGACTTCTCTGCCCAGATGGAAAAAAATCTGGATAAGATCGAAAGCGGCAAGGCAGACTGGCACAAGACGGTGGACGACTTCTATCAGGGCTTTGCCGCCAGCCTTGAGCAGGCAGAAAAGAATATGGAGGGCAAAAAGGTCAAGGTGCCGGACGAGCCTTCCAGCGAGGTGTGCGACCTGTGCGGTCGCCCTATGGTCATCAAGGTGGGCAAGTACGGCAAGTTCCTTGCCTGCAGCGGCTTCCCGGAGTGCCGGGGAACCAAGCGGCTGGTCAAGGATACCGGCGGCATCTGCCCCAAGTGCGGCAAGGGTCGTATGCTGGAGCGCAAAAGCTCCAAGGGTCGTATCTACTACGGCTGCGAGCGGTACCCGGACTGCGATTTTATGACCTGGGATATGCCGGTGCCCACCAAGTGCGAAAAGTGCGGCTCCACCCTGTTCCGCAAGGGCTCCAAGCTCTACTGCGCAAAAGAGGGCTGCGGCTTTGAGATGCCGGTGCCCAAAAAGGACTGACCGGTAAAAGCCATCCCTCGAGGGAGACGCTTTTTGGAGAATATGCTATAACCGCCCTCTTGGGCAAAAACGCCCCTCCGGGGGCAGCTGACATTGTGCAGGCAGTGACCGAGAGAGTTGAACACAAAGGAAAAATAAACGGATGAGCGAATATAAAGTAACCATTCTGGGCGCCGGTCTGGCAGGCTGCGAGGCGGCACTGTGGCTGGCAGGCAAGGGGGTGCAGGTGGATCTGTACGAGCAGAAGCCTGTGCACTTTTCTCCCGCACACAAAAGTGAGGGCTTTGCGGAGCTGATCTGCTCCAACAGCCTCAAGGCAGAGCGGCTGGATTCCGCTTCCGGTCTGCTGAAGGAAGAGATGCGCCGCATGGGCAGCCGCCTGCTGGAAGCGGCGGAGACCGCCCGGGTGGCGGCGGGCGGTGCTCTGGCAGTGGACCGGGATGCCTTTAGCGCAGAGGTGACCCGGATGGTGGAGCAGTGCCCCAACATCACCGTCCACCGGCAGCAGGTGGAGACCGTGGAAGAGGATGTCCCGGTGCTGGTGGCGACCGGGCCCCTGACCGACGGTGCTTTGGCAGAGCGCATCGGGCAGCTTACCGGAGATGAGCGGCTGCATTTCTACGATGCCGTCGCCCCCATCGTCACGGCGGAAAGTCTGGACTACGAAAAGGTCTTTGCAGCCTCCCGTTATGACCGGGGCGAGGCAGATTACCTCAATTGCCCCTTCAACAAGGCGGAGTACGAGGCGTTCCATGCAGCGCTTGCCGGGGCAGAGCGTGCCCCCCTCCACGACTTTGACACCGGGGCAGAACAGTCTGCACAGCCGGACCCGGATGCCCACGGCAAAAAGGCGGACACGGTGACGGTGTACGAGGGTTGTATGCCCATCGAGATCATGGCGGCACGGGGGGCGGACACCATGCGGTTCGGTCCCCTGCGTCCGGTGGGTCTGGTGGACCCCCGCACCGGGCACCGTCCCTGGGCAAATGTCCAGCTCCGGGCGGAAAATAAGGAACGGACCCTGTATAATATCGTGGGATTCCAGACCAACCTGAAGTGGGGAGAGCAGAAGCGGGTGTTCAGCATGATCCCGGGATTGGAAAATGCCGAGTTTGTCCGGTACGGTGTCATGCACCGTAACACTTTTCTGGATGCGCCCCGGGTGCTGTGCGCCCAGCTGTGCCTGAAGGAACATCCCAACGTGTTTTTTGCGGGGCAGATCACCGGCTTTGAGGGCTATATGGAAAGCGCTGCCTGCGGTCTCCTTGCCGCCCGCAGCCTCTACGCCCGGCTGCAGGGCAGGCAGCTGCCCGCCCCTCCGGCAGACACCATGTGCGGTGCCCTGATCCAGTATCTCACCACCGAGAACAAGCACTTCCAGCCCATGGGTGCAAACATGGGCATCCTGCCTCCCCTGCCGCCGGAGAGCCGTCCCCGGGACAAGCGTCTGCGGTATATGGCACAGGCAGAGCGGGCGGTGGCAAGCTTCCAGCAGTGGCTGGATGAGACTTCGTTGTAAACCGGATGTGCCGGTGCAGGCATCCCCTGCCCGGAGCCATCCGCATCCCCAATAAAAGAAGGGAGAATCTTCATGAAGATCATCGTGGATATGATGGGCGGCGACAACGCCCCCCGTGCCGTGCTGGAAGGTGCAGCACAGGCAGTAAAGGAATACGGCGTTACGGTCATCGGTGTAGGTGACGAGGCGCTGGTGCGCCGCACCGCACAGGAAAACAACATTTCCTTGGAGGGCATGGAGCTGGTGAACTGTACTCAGGTCATCGATATGTGTGATGAGCCTGCCAGGGCAATCCGCACCAAGAAGGACTCCTCCATCGTGGTGGGTCTGAACCTGCTCAAGGAGGGCAAGGGCGATGCCTTTGTGTCCGCCGGCAGCACCGGTGCCCTCCATGTGGGTGCAAGCCTTATCGTCCGCACCCTGCGGGGGGTCAAGCGCCCTGCCCTTGCCACCATGGTGCCCGCCAAACAGCAGGCATACCTGCTGCTGGACTGCGGTGCCAACGTGGAGTGCCGTCCGGAGATGCTTGCTGCCTTTGCGGTCATGGGCAGCTGCTATGTGAACCGGGTAGAGGGGCGTCCGTCCCCCAGCGTGGCACTGGCAAATAATGGCGCAGAGGAGTCCAAGGGCACCCCCATGCTCAAGGAGGCACACCAGCTGCTCAAGACCACTCCCGGCATCCGGTTCGTGGGCAACATCGAGCCTCGGGACGTGCCCAATGGCGAGGTGGATGTGGTGGTCTGCGACGGCTTTACCGGCAACGTGATCCTGAAGCTTACCGAGGGTGTGGCAAAGATGCTGCTGGGGATGCTCAAGCAGATGTTCCTGGCAAATCTGGGGGGCAAGATCGCCTACCTGCTGCTGAAGGGCGGCGTCAAGGACCTGAAGCACCAGATGGACAGCGAGGAGTACGGCGGAGCACCCTTCCTGGGCGCAAAGCAGCCGGTGATCAAGGCACACGGCTCCTCCGAGGCAAAGGGCATCAAGAACGCCATCCGGCAGGCAAAGATCTGCGTGGAAAACGATCTGTGCGGCACCATGCAGTCCGCACTGGATGAGCTGGCGGCAGCACAGAAAACTGAGGAATAAAAGGGAGTAAAAACCACTATGAGCCATCAGTTGGAAACCATCATCGGCTATAAATTCAAGAATCCGGAGCTGCTGGACATCGCTCTGACCCACACCAGCTACGCCAACGAGAGCCGCACCCCGGTAAAGCACAACGAGCGGCTGGAATTTCTGGGGGACAGTGTGCTGCAGATCGTTTCGGCAGATTACCTGTTCCACGCCTACGCCGACCGCCCGGAGGGAGACCTGACCCGGATCCGCGCCAGCCTTGTCAGCGAGGGGGCACTGTTCCAGTTTGCTCAGGAGATCGATCTGGGAGAGTACCTGCGTCTGGGCAGAGGCGAAGAGCGCTGCGGCGGTCGCACCCGTCCCAGCGTGGTATCCGACGCCTTTGAGGCGGTGATCGCCGCTTTGTATCTGGACGGCGGCATGGAGGTGGCACGGAACTTTATCCTGCCCTTTATCACCGAGGGCAAGCACGCCGAGGCGGACTATAAGACCCGCCTGCAGGAGATCGTGCAGCAGAACCCGGAGGAGCGGCTGAGCTATGTGGTGGAGAGCGAGTCCGGACCGGACCACGACAAGCATTTTGTGGTGGCGGTGCGGTTCAACTCCGACCGGGTGGCACGGGGCGAGGGGCGCAGCAAAAAGGCAGCCGAGCAGTGCGCCGCAAAAGAAGCCCTGAAACTGCTGGGCGTAATAAAGGAAAAGTAAGACATGGTATTCAAGGAACTGGAGATCCAGGGCTTTAAAAGCTTTCCCGATAAGGTAAAGATCACCTTTGACACGGGGGTCACCGGCGTGGTGGGTCCCAACGGGTCCGGCAAGTCCAACCTTTCGGACGCCGTGCGCTGGGTGCTGGGAGAGACCAGCTCCCGGCAGCTCCGGGGCACCGGAAAGATGGAGGACGTGATCTTTGGCGGCACCCGGCGGCGGGGCGCCATGGGCTTTGCGCAGGTGCGTCTGACCCTGGACAACACCTCCCACCAGCTGGATGTGGACGCCGACGAGGTGACCATTGGGCGGAAATACTACCGCTCCGGCGACAGCGAGTATACCATCAACGGGCAGTTGTGCCGTCTGCGGGATGTGTATGAGCTGCTGCTGGACACCGGCATCGGACGGGACGGCTATTCGGTCATCGGTCAGGGACGCATTGCGGAGATCGTGGCGGCAAAAAGCAGCGAGCGCCGGGAGATCTTTGAGGAGGCGTGCGGCATTGCCCGCTACCGCTACCGCAAGACCGAGGCGGAGCGCCGCCTGACCGCCGCCGGCGAAAATCTGGAGCGGCTGCGGGACATCCTGGGCGAGCTGGAAAGCCGGGTGGCACCGCTGGAAAAAGAAAGCGCCAAAGCGCAGAGATTTCTGGACCTCAGCGGGCAGAAAAAAACTCTGGAAGTGACCCTGTGGACCGACGGGGTCCACCGTGCCCGGGACGCAGTGCGCCAGCAGGTGCGGGACTACGAGACCGCCGAGGCGGACTACCAGCGGTTTGACCGGGAGACAAAAGCTGCCCAGCAGGAGGCTGAGGAGATCCGGATGCAGGCACAACAGCTGACCATCGGGGTGGAGCGCCTGAATGGGGATATCCGCAGCATCACCCAGCAGATCAGCGGCTCCGACAGCCGCATCGCCGTGCTGGAAAACGACATCCTCCGCAACGACGAAAGCGCCCGGTCCCTGCAGGCGGAGATCGCCGCCGGGCAGCAGGACAGCGCCGAGGCAGACGCTGCCGTGGAGAGGCACCGCACCGTGGCAGAAAAGATGGAGGCGGAGGGGCAGAAGCTTGCCGCTGCCATCGAAGCACTGAACCGGGAGCTGGCACAGCTCAACGAGGAATCCAACGCCAGCGGTGCCCGGAAGGACAGCCTGCAGGCGCAGCTGGCAGACCTTACCGCCCGCCGCACCGAAGCACAGGTGGCGCAGGCAGCGGCGCAGGCAGCGGAGGAGTCCGCTGCCCGGCGTCTGCCCGCCCTGCAGCAGACCGTGGAACAGGGCACTGCCCGGCGGGATGAGGCAAAGCAGGACCTTGAGGACACGGTCCGGTACCTCCGGCAGCTGGCAGACAGCGAAAAGCAGCTGGGAAACGTCCGCTCCGGTCTGGAGCTGAAGTTGAAGAATCGCACCGCCGCCCTCAATGAGGCAGACGATGCGGAGCAGCGGCTGGGCAGAGAACTGGACGCCGCAAGGCAGAGGCTGTCGGTGCTGCGGGAGCTGGAAAAGAATATGGACGGCTACCAGAATTCCGTCAAGGCAGTGATGCGTGCCGCCGCTGCCCGCCGCCTCCGGGGCATCATCGGACCGGTGTCCGATATCCTCAAGGTGGAGCCGGGCTGCGAGGTGGCGGTGGAGACCGCACTGGGCGGCGCATTGCAGAACATCGTGGTGGAAAACGAGGCGGCGGCAAAGGCGGCGATCGCCCTGCTCCGCAGCGACAATGCCGGACGTGCCACCTTTCTGCCGCTGGATACGGTGCAGCCCGGGGTGTTCCGGGGCAGGCTTTCCGGCTCTGCACGGCTTGCATCCAGTCTGGTGCAGGCAGACTCCCGGTACGCTGACATCGTGTCCAACCTGCTGGGGCGGATCATCGTGGTGGATGAGATCAACGAGGGGTCCCGGGTAGCACGGGACAACGGCTTCCGCAGCAGGGTGGTCACCATGGACGGGCAGGTCATCAATGCAGGCGGCAGCTTTACCGGCGGCAGCGTCCAGCGCAGCGCAGGGCTCTTTACCCGGAAGCAGGAGATGGAAGAGTTGCGCATCCGGGCGGCAAAGCTCCAGAAGGACTGCATCGCCGCACAGGAAAAGACCGACCGGTGCAAGGAGCAGGCGGATGCACTGCAGGCGGAGCTTACCGCCACCGCCAGCGAACAGATCACCGCAGCAAACGACCGGGTCCGTGCCGAGGCGGAGCAGAAGCGGCTGGAAGGACTGGTACAGCAGCTGGAAACTGCCCTTGCCGGGGCAGAAAAGGAAGCGGCGGACCTGAACGCCGCCCGGGAGGACAGCCGCAGCAAAGCAGCGGCGGCGGCACAGCAGCAGGCGGAGCTTACCGCCCAGATGGAACAGCTCACCGCCGAGATCAGCCGTCTGGCAAAGGGAGACGACAGCTTCCTGCAGCGGCAGAGCGAGCTGGCGGCGCAGCTCAGCGCAAAGCGGCTGGAGCAGCTGACCCGTCAGAAGGACGCCGAGCTTGCCTACAGTCAGATCGCCGCACTGGAACAGCGTGCCAAGGACGCAGCAGAACGCCGCACCGCTCTGGAAGAGAGCCTGAAGGCGCTGGCGCAGCGCACCGAGACCTGCCGTGCCGAGATCGCGGCCATCCGGCAGGCAAAGACCGACAGCCAGACCCGGATCGCCCAGAAGGAAGCGGAGATCCGCACTGCCACCCAGCAGCGGCTGGAACGGCAGCAGGCGGAGACCGCCGCACTGGCACGTGCCCGTGCTTCTTCCGACAGCCGGGAGGAGATGGGACGGGAGATGTCCCGGCTTGCAGAGCGCAAGGCGGCGGCAGAGACCGAGTACGACCAGACCGTGGCAAAGCTGTGGGACGAGTACCAGCTTACGGTAAGTCAGGCAGAGACCCTCTGCGTGGAGTTCGACAGCCTGCCTGCCCTCCGGGCGCAGGTGGCAGACCTGCGGGGAAAGATCCGTGCCCTTGGCAGCGTCAACGTCAGCGCCATTGAGGAGTACAAAGAGGTAAAGAGCCGCTACGACGCACTGGTGACTCAGGTCACCGATGTGGAGGAGAGCCGCAACGAGCTGAACCGTATGATCTCCAGGCTTTCTTCCCAGATGCGGGAGATCTTTACCGACAGCTTCCGTGCCATCAACGAGAACTTTGGGCGGGTGTTCGCCGAGCTCTTTGGCGGCGGCGAGGCAAGCCTTGTGCTGGAGGACGAGACCGACGTGCTGTCCTGCGGCATCGGCATCCGGGTGGCACCTCCGGGCAAGGTCATCAAAAATCTGGAAGCGCTTTCCGGCGGCGAACAGGCGCTGGTGGCAATCAGCATCTACTTTGCCATTCTGGCAGTAAATCCCGCCCCCTTCTGTATTCTGGATGAGATCGAGGCGGCATTGGACGATGCCAACGTGGTGCGGTTTGCCCAGTACTTACGCCGGGTCAGCGATAAGACCCAGTTCATCGTCATCACCCACCGCCGGGGCACCATGGAGGCGGCAAACGTCCTCTACGGTGTTACCATGCAGGAGGACGGCGTGTCCCGTCTGCTGCGGCTGGATCTGGAACAGGTTGACGCCACGCTGGTTTCCTGATATAAAATAAACAGGGAACGCCCCCCTTTTGCCCCAAAGGGCAGGAGGGAACACTACATCAAACATAAAAGGAGGACACCATGGGGTTCTTCGGATTTGGAAAAAAAGATAAAGAAACCGAAAAAGAAAAGATGAAGACCGGTCTGGAAAAGACCCGCACCGGCTTCTGGGGCAGCATTCTCAACAGCCTCACCGGCAGCGTCATCGACGATGACATGTACGATGATCTGGAGGAGCAGCTGATCCTGGCAGACGTAGGCGGCGAGGTGGCGGTCCGTCTGGTGGACAAGCTCCGGGACCGGGTGCGGGAAAAGGGGCTCAAGACCGGCGAGCAGGCAGCAGACGCTCTGCGGGACCTGATCGCCGAGGAAATGACCCCGGAGGCAGAGATGGATCTTGGCGGCAAGCCGGCGGTGATCCTTGTCATCGGTGTCAACGGGGTGGGCAAGACCACCAGCATCGCAAAGCTGGCGGACTACTACACCCGTCAGGGCAAAAAGGTGATGCTGGCAGCGGGAGACACCTTCCGTGCCGCCGCCAGCGAGCAGCTGGAGATCTGGGCAGACCGTGCCGGTGTGCCCATCGTCAAGGCAGGGGAGGGGGCAGACCCGGCGGCAGTCATCTTTGACACCGTCAAGTCCGCCACCGCCCGGGGCTACGACATGGTCATTGCCGACACCGCCGGACGGCTGCACAACAAGTCCAACCTGATGGCAGAGCTTTCCAAGATCAGCCGCAGCGTCAAAAAGGCGTCCCCGGAGGCAAGTCTGGAGACCCTGCTGGTGCTGGATGCCATTACCGGACAGAACGCCATCAGTCAGGCAAAGGAGTTCTGCAAGGCGGCAGACGCCACCGGCATCATCCTTACCAAGCTGGATGGCACCGCCAAGGGCGGCTGCGTCGTGGCAGTAAAGCAGCGTCTGGGTCTGCCGGTGCGGTTCATCGGCGTGGGTGAGGGCATCGACGACCTGCTGCCCTTTACCCCGGAAGGCTTTGTGGAAGAGCTGCTGCCCCGGCAGTGGAAGCATTGAGGAGGGCGAAAATGAAAATTTGTGCAGCCACCGGCAACGCCGGGAAGCTCCGGGAACTGCGCCGTATTCTGGAGGCGCAGGGACACGAGGTGGTGAGCCAGAAGGAACTGGGCATCACCCTTGAGCCGGAGGAGACCGGCACCACCTTTGCAGCAAACGCCCTTATCAAGGCGCAGACCATCTGCAAGGCAAGCGGTCTGCCCACCATTGCCGACGATTCCGGGCTTTGCGTGGAGGCACTGGGGGGAGCCCCCGGGGTCTACAGCGCCCGGTACTGCGGTCACCACGGCGACGACGAGGCAAACAACGACAAGCTGCTGGACGCCATGAAGGAGATCCCCGCCGGACAGCGGGGGGCAAAATTTGTGTCGGCGGTATGCTTTATCCTGCCCACCGGGCAGCACCTGACCTGCATGGGGGAGTGCCCCGGCAGCATCGCCTTTGAGCGGCTGGCAGGGGACTACGGCTTTGGCTACGACCCCCTGTTCATCCCCGCCGACTGCGGCGTGGGCAAGACCGGCAAACGCCCCAACACCGAGGGACGCAGCTATGCTCAGCTGACCCCCGACGAAAAGGACGCCATCAGTCACCGGGGCAACGCTCTGGCAGAGATGGAAAAGCAGCTGCCGGAGTTTCTGGGTGCAGCTGCGGAAAAAGGGGTCCTTGCACAGGTGTCCGGAAACGTAGACATCGAGCTGAAAGGATCGCAAGCCTGAAACAGGCTCGCCCTCTCCGCCTCACCTTGTTCGGCACCTCTCCCAGAGGGAGAGGCTTTGGCAAAACCACGAACCTTATCTCCTCGCCAGAGGCTCTCCCTTTGGGAGAGCTGGCGCAAAAGCGCCTGAGAGGGTGAGGGCGCTGACAGATACGTCCCATCCTGCAAAAAAGCAAAATTGAAAGATCCGCAACATCAACCGTAAAATAAAGGAGAAAAAACTATGCTGACGAGCAAACAGCGCGCTATTCTGCGCGGCAAGGCAAACACCATGGACCCCGTTTTCATCGTGGGCAAGGGTGAGATCGACGAGACCATGATCCAGGGCGTAAAGGACTGTCTGGACGCCCGGGAACTCATCAAGCTGAAGGTGCTGGAAAACAGCATGTACAACGCCCGGGAGGCTTCCATCAAACTGGCGGAGGCAACCGGCTCCGACTGCGTGCAGGTCATCGGCTCCAAGTTCGTGCTGTACCTGCAGAAGAAAAAAGACAGCGCCTACGCAGATCTGCTCAAATGAGGATACTGCTGTACGGCGGCACC
The DNA here is from genome assembly GCA_004558805.1 of Faecalibacterium prausnitzii. GTDB lineage: Bacteria > Bacillota > Clostridia > Oscillospirales > Ruminococcaceae > Faecalibacterium > Faecalibacterium prausnitzii_M. The sequence goes on from SFDE01000006.1 coordinate 172,349, forward strand.
TTTGACCCGCCCCACAACGGTCATCTGAATAACATCCGTGCCGCCGCCGCCCGGATCTGCCCGGATCTGGTGGTGGTGATGCCGGCGGGACTTTCCCCCTTCAAGCAGAAGACCGCCGCCCCGGCGGCGCTGCGGCTGGAGATGTGCCGCTGCTTTGGTGCCCTTGTGCAGCAAAGCTCCGGGGGGATCCCCCGGCTGGAGGTAAGCGGCTGGGAGATGGAGCAGGCACAGCAAGGCAAACGAAATTACAGCGTACTTACGCTGGAAATGCTCCGCAACACCTACCCGGGAGCAGAGCTGTACCTTGCGGTGGGCAGCGATATGCTGCTGAGCTTTGACGGCTGGCACCGCTGGCAGGATATCCTGCGCATTGCCCATCTGGTGGTGGTGAGCCGGAACATCGGGGACGACCCGATGCTCCATGCCAAGGCATCTGAGCTGGACCCGGCAGGCGACCGCATTCTGTTTGCCCCGGTGGAGGCGCTGCCCATGGCAAGCAGTCAGCTGCGTGCCCGCCTGCAGGCGGGGGACAGCTGCGAGGCGGAACTGCCGGAGACGGTGCGGCAGGTCATCCGCCGGGAGAGACTGTACCGGGACTGAAAATCCAATAACAAAGGAAGTCTGGATCAATGGACCTGAAAGAGGCAAAGGAGCTTGTGCGCAGCCGCCTCAGCGACAAGCGCTATGAGCATACCATCAACGTGAAAAAAATGGCGGTAAAGCTGGCAAAGCACTACGATGTGGACCAGGAGCAGGCGGCACTGGCGGCACTGCTCCACGACGCCGCCAAGGAGATGGACAAGGATCAGATGCGTGCCCTTATGGCACAGTATCCGCAGTATGCACAGGGCGGGGAGGAACGCCCTGCCCCCGTGTGGCACGGGGTGTGTGCGGCGATCCTTGCCCGGACCCAGTGGGGGGTCACCGATGAAGCGGTGCTCTCTGCCATTGCCTGCCACACCGCAGGCAAGCCCGGCATGACCAAACTGGACAAGGTCCTGTATCTGGCGGATATGACCAGCGCAGAGCGGGACTGGGACGGGGTGGAAAAGCTCCGGAAACTGGAGATGAAGGATCTGGACGAGGCGATGCTGGCAGCATTGGAACAGACCAACGGTTTCGTCTGCTCTCAGGGCAAACCTCTGGACCCCATGTCCAAGGCAGCATACGAGGATATTCTGGCACACCGGGCACAGAATACAAAATGAACCGGACAGGCGGCGGTCCGGCGTCGGCACTGGATGAAGAAAACACATTGCGGATTCTGTCAGACAATGCTATACTAGACGATATGACAGGTTTTGCGGGATACCTTTCTGCAAAGCCCCGAAAAGCTTGGAGGGCACAAAAAGCATGAGTCAGACCCCACGCCATATCAATACAGATCGTTCCCTGAACCGCCCGGCGGCGGGGGCAGCCCACAGTGTGCCCCCCTCTGCCCCTGCAGGAGAGGGAAATGCTCGGCACTCGGCAGGCAGTGAGCCGCCCCGCCGCCGGAAAAAACAGAAAAAGACCCCCCTGTGGCTGCCCTTTGCGGTGGTGATGGCGGTGATCGCCGTGATCTCTGGAGTGGTGGTCTACGGTGTCAGCGTGGTCAACCGGGTGGACGACAAGCTCCACGACGATAACGCCCCGGTGATCCAGGAAGAGGTCAAGACCGCCGAGGAATACAAGGGCGATGTGGTAAACATCCTGATCTGCGGCATCGACTACGAAGAAGGACGCAGCTACAGCGACGCCAGCTCCAACGACGGCATGACGGATATGATCCTGTACTGCCAGTTTGATATCAAGGGCGGCGCACTGCGGATGCTGCAGATCCCTCGCAACAGCCTTGTGACCACCAAAAACAAAAAGATCACCCTGTCCAACGGCAAGACCTACGCTGCCACCAACTACCAGATCAACTCGGTGGCGCTGTCCAACGGCGGCAGCATCGCTGCGCTGGCGGAGGTGATCTACGACCAGTACCGTCTGCCCATCGACTACTATGTGTCGGTGGATATGCAGGCACTGGTGGAAATGGTGGATAACTTTGGCGGCATCGAGGTGTATATCCCCCGGGATATGTCCTACGGCGGCTCCAAGCTGCTGAAGGGCTACCGGAATCTGGACGGTGCCTCGGCAGAATTCTTTGTCCGCTGCCGCCACGGCGATGGCTACGCCAACTCGGATATCGACCGCCTGAACATGCAGCGGTATTTCTACGCCGGTCTGTTCAAGCGTGCCCGGTCCATGGGCGTCACCGATATCCTCAACCAGCTGCCCCTGATCTTCAAGAACTATATCAAGACGGATATGGACCTGTCCACCATTGCAAAACTGGTGGTGTCCTTTTTGAAGATCGACAGCTCCAACATCATTCTGGCGCAGACTCCGGTGTTCATGGGCGTGCCCAACGTGGGCAAGACCGATACCTTTGCAGGCTACTCCTGCGTGGTGCCGGATGCCGGTTCCATTGCAAACCTGCTGAATCAGTATTTCTGTACCTACACCGGTCCGGTGGACGTAAGCGAGATGAACCTTGTCACCGATGAATGGCCCCACGGCAGCGCATCCACCGATGCCAACATCCAGTATATGGGGCGCATCGACAAGGAGTCCGATGACGCCATCCTCAGCGGCGATACCGATCTGGACGGTGCCGTCACCACCGACGGACAGGCGGCAGGCAGCGCACAGTAAGATCAACAAAGATGTATATTGATTCATCTTTTCTACAGAAGGGAGAAATCTGATGGATAATTTCAACGACAGCAAGGCACTGGCGATCGAGATCGCCAAGATCCTGGATAAAAGAAAGGCACAGGACGTGCGGGTCCTCAAGGTGGAGAGCCTGACGGTCCTGACCGATTACTTCGTCATCGCCTCCGGCACCTCCACTACGCAGGTAGGGTCTCTGGCAGACGAGGTGGAGTACCAGCTTTCCCAGAAGGGTCTGGAACCCTACAGCACCGAGGGCTTTGATTCCAAGAACTGGGTGCTGCTGGACTACTCCAACGTCATCGTCCATGTGTTCGTGCCCAACAGCCGCACCTACTACGATCTGGAGCACCTGTGGGCAGACGGCGAGCCCATCGATATCTCGGAGTACCTGACCCCGGATAGCACCGTAGAGTAAAAAAGGCAAACGGCTGTGTGCCCCAAAAGAACCCTCTCAGTCAGGGCATCCGCCCTGACAACTCCCCTGAGAGGGGGAGCTTATGCAAAAGTGGGAAGGTTACGCCTGCGCAAAAACCTCCCCCTCGGGGAAGGTGGCATCGCACAGCGATGACGGAGAGGGTTTTCTGGCAAAGGCAGACGGCTTGAAAGCATACACCCCCAAGGCAACGGTAATTTGGTTAAAGTAAAAGTCTGGAGCTGATCACAAAGATGAAATACGATTACAAGGCAGTAGAGGCAAAGTGGCAGAAGGTGTGGGAGGACGAAAAGACCTTCCACGCAGAGATCGACCACTCCAAGCCCAAGTTCTATGCACTGGTGGAGTTCCCCTATCCTTCGGGAGCCGGTCTCCACGTGGGTCACCCCCGCAGCTACACGGCACTGGATGTCGTCAGCCGCAAGCGCCGCAAGAATGGTTACAATGTGCTGTATCCCATGGGCTGGGACGCTTTTGGTCTGCCCACCGAGAACTTTGCCATGAAGAACCACATCCACCCGGCGATCGTTACCAAGAGCAATGTGGACCACTTCCGTGCACAGCTGAAGGCGCTGGGCTTCTCCTTTGACTGGGACCGGGAGATCAACACCACCGATCCCGAGTACTACAAGTGGACCCAGTGGATCTTCCTGCAGCTGTACAAGCACGGTCTGGCATACAAAAAGGAAATGAACGTCAACTGGTGCACCGGCTGCAAGTGCGTGCTGGCAAACGAGGAAGTCGTCAACGGCGTCTGCGAGCGCTGCGGCAGCGAGGTGGTCCACCGGGTCAAGAGTCAGTGGATGCTGAAGATCACTGCCTACGCCGATAAGCTCATCGACGGTCTGGACGGTCTGGATTACATCGAGCGGGTGGCGACCCAGCAGAAGAACTGGATCGGTCGCAGCCACGGCGCTGAGGTAAACTTTGGCACCACCGCCGGGGATTCCCTCACCGTCTACACCACCCGCTGCGACACCCTGTTTGGCGCCACCTACATGGTCATCTCTCCGGAGCACGCCATGGTGAAGCAGTGGCTGGACAAGGGCATCATCAAGAATGTCGATGCAGTCAAGGCGTATCAGGCAGAGGCTGCCCGCAAGAGCGACTTTGAGCGCAGTGAGCTGAACAAGGAAAAGACCGGCGTCAAGCTGGAAGGCGTCATGGGCATCAACCCGGTCAACGACAAGGAGATCCCCATCTTCATTTCCGACTACGTGCTGTCCACCTATGGCACCGGTGCCATCATGGCAGTGCCTGCCCACGACAGCCGCGACTGGGAGTTTGCCAAAAAGTTTGGTCTGCCCATCATCGAGGTGGTCAAGGGAGAGACCGAGTCCAATCTGGAAGAGGCTGCCTTTACCGATGTTGCCACCGGCACCATGGTGAACTCCGGCTTCCTGGACGGTCTTTCTGTGGCTGACGCCCAGAAAAAGATGATCGCCTGGCTGGAAGAGACCGGCAAGGGTCGGGATAAGGTGAACTACAAGCTCCGTGACTGGGTGTTCAGCCGTCAGCGTTACTGGGGCGAGCCCATCCCCATGGTGTACTGCGAAAAGTGCGGCTGGCAGCCTCTGCCCGAGAGCAGCCTGCCTCTGACCCTGCCGGACATCACCGACTTTGAGCCGGGTCCCGACGGCGAAAGCCCTCTGGCACGCCACACCGACTGGGTCAAGACCACCTGCCCCTGCTGCGGCGGCGCTGCTACCCGTGAGACCGATACCATGCCCCAGTGGGCAGGTTCCTCCTGGTACTTCCTGCGGTACATGGACCCCCACTGCAAGGATGCCATTGCCTCCAAGGAAGCACTGGAGTACTGGTCTCCGGTGGACTGGTACAACGGCGGCATGGAGCACACCACCCTGCACCTGCTGTACAGCCGTTTCTGGCACAAGTTCCTCTACGACATCGGCGTGGTGCCCACTGCAGAGCCCTACCAGAAGCGCACCGCCCATGGCATGATCCTGGGTCTCAACCCCCACAGCTTTGTGAACCTGCCCGCTGAGGAGCAGGAGAAGCTGCTGAAGGAGTACGGCAGCCAGAAGGCAGCGGAGAAGGCGCTGGAAGAAAAGTACGGCGAGATGGCACGCCATCCCATCGTCAAGATGTCCAAGAGCCTGGGCAACGTCATCAACCCCGACGAGGTAGTGGACCAGTACGGTGCCGACACCATGCGTCTGTACGAGATGTTCATGGGCGACTTTGAGCAGGCTGCTCCCTGGCAGACTTCTGCCATTGCCGGCTGTAACCGCTTCCTGGATCGTGTATGGGCACTCAGCGACAAGCTGGTGGAAGGCGATGGCTATCGTCCCGCCGTGGAGACCCTGATGCACCAGACCATCAAGAAGGTCAGCGCCGACATCGAGGGTCTGAAGATGAACACCGCCATTGCCCAGCTCATGACTCTGGTAAACGCCCTGTACGACAACGGCGGCGCCACCAAGGCAGAGCTGGAGACCGTTGTGCAGCTGCTGAACCCCTTTGCTCCCCACATGACCGAGGAACTGTGGGAGAAGCTGGGTCACAGTCACGATGAGCAGCTGGCATACTACCCCTGGCCTGCCTACGAGGAGGCTAAGTGCGTGGAGAGCACGGTGGAGATCGCCGTGCAGGTCAACGGCAAGGTGAAGGCACGGCTGAAGGTCGCCGCCGACATCGACGCTGCTGCCGCCATTGCCGCCGCCAAGGCAGACCCCGCTGTTGCCGCCGCTCTGGAGGGCAAGCAGCTGGTGAAGGAGATATACGTCAAGGGTCGTCTGGTGAACCTGGCGGTAAAGGGCTGATAACCCCTGCTACTGCGCTGAAAAGCGTGTTAGATACCATCACCCGCAGAGGCGGACGGTACGCAGAACATCCGGCAGCGTCTGTTCAAAGATCTTTCAAAAGATTTGAGCAAAAAACTTTCAAAAAAAGGTTGACGAACCGGATAAAATGCGCTATACTGTCTACTGTTAGTTACCATGTAACAACGAAATTCCTGCCTCACGGTCCAAGGGAGGGAATAAGATGTCGGAAATTCGTGTTAAA
>SFDE01000020.1 GCA_004558805.1 Faecalibacterium prausnitzii
TTGTGCCGAAGATAGTTAGCTGGAAACGGCTTGTGAAAATAGGTAGTCGCCGACTTGAACAGAAAGCTCTGAGAGAAATCTCAGGGCTTTTTTGTTGCGCCGATTTTTGAGAAGGATCATCTATGCGAAGGGGTTGCAGAAAGGGAAAAAAGCTGGTATCCTCAAAGAATGAAAGGGTGAGAATATGCGTTCGGACAGGAACCGCAAAGGTACAGTGAGGCTTTATACAGCGGTACTGGCACTTTTATTGTTATGCAGCATCGTATTTTATGTGCAGACACATTACCAGTGCACATCGGCGTCCCGACCGGAGGATGACTTTCAGGACAGGGTACCGCAGTTTCATAGCAGTGCGGATCGGGATGATGACGGTGTAGATGACCAGTTGGATATTCTGAACGGTGCACTGACCTATGTGAGCACACATCCAAAATACAAAAGCCGCTATTATGAGACCGGTTATCCTGACGATGGCTATGGAGTTTGCACCGATGTAGTTGCTTATGCGTTGAAAAATGCCGGATATGATCTACAGGTACTTGTGGATACAGATATCCGGGATCATCCAGAAGATTATATGGTAGCGGAGCCGGATGCAAACATAGATTTCCGAAGAGTACGGAACCTGAAGGTGTTTTTTTCACACACAGCAGTTGCCCTGACCACAGATGCCTCGGAAATAGAAGAATGGCAGGGCGGCGATATTGTACTTTTTGAAAGCCATATCGGCATCGTGTCCGACCGGCGAAATAAAAACGGAGTGCCTTATATCATTCACCACAATGACCCATGGCAGACGGCTTACGAACAGGACATTCTGGCAAAACGAACCGACATCGTGGGTCATTACCGGATTTCAAAGTAAAAAGCGACCCCGCTGCGCTGTGCATAGCAGTGCGGCGGGGTCGCATACTTTATTGGGTGGTGTACCGGTTACGATACGAGCCTCAGCTTAGCCCTTGCCTGCGCAGCCGAACAGCTCGATCTTCTCCTTGCACTTTGCCTCGATCGCCTTTGCGCCGGGAGCCAGCAGCTTGCGGGGGTCAAAGCCCTTACCCTGCTGATCCTTGCCCTCTTCGATGTACTTACGGGTGGCCTCAGCAAACACCAGCTGGCACTCGGTGTTGATGTTGATCTTGGAGACGCCCAGGCTGATTGCCTTTGCGATCATCTCGTCGGGGATGCCGGTGCCGCCGTGGAGCACCAGAGGAATGTTGTTGGTTGCCTTGTGGATGCGGTCCAGAGCCTCGAAGTCCAGACCCTTCCAGTTTGCGGGGTAGACGCCGTGGATGTTGCCGATGCCGGCAGCCAGGAAGTCAACGCCCAGAGCGGTGATCTTTGCGCACTCCTCGGGGTCTGCGATCTCGCCGTTGCCCACAACGCCGTCCTCGACGCCGCCGATGGAACCCACCTCAGCCTCGATGCTCATGCCGTGAGCGTGTGCCAGAGCAACCAGCTCCTTGGTCTTTTCGATGTTCTCTTCGATGGGATAGTGGCTGCCATCGAACATGATGGAAGAGAAGCCTGCCTCAACGCAAGCCTTGCAGCCTTCGTAGGTGCCGTGGTCCAGATGCAGGGCAACGGGGACGGTGATGCCCATGGAATCCACCATGGCGCTGACCATGGCAGCAACGGTCTTGAAACCGGTCATGTACTTGCCTGCACCCTCGGACACGCCCAGGATGACGGGGCTCTTCATTTCCTCACAAGCAGTCAGGACAGCCTTGGTCCACTCCAGGTTGTTGATGTTGAACTGAGGGACACCGTAGTGACCGTCACGAGCCTTGATCAGCATTTCGGTTGCATTTACCAACATTATTCATTACCTCCACAGATTCATTGGGGTTACCGGTTTGTTCATGCCTGTATTGTGCATGGCTTAACAAACCTTGCAGTGCTAGTATACCCCAAAAAACCGGTAAAATCAATCCAAATGGGCGGTTTTTCTCTCCGGACTGCCCGCTTGTACGGCGGCGGGGATGCTGTCGGAGACCGGCGAAGGGAAACGGGAAGGGTCGGATGCAACAATTATCATGGCACAGCGCAACATCCGCTGCGAAGAGAAAGACGGCGTTTTTCAACAGTTATTCACATTCGTCAAAATGATATTGGAGGATATTGCAAAATGTGCCGGCATCTGAGCGGAAAAATTGTCATAATTCCGTCTTGAAAATTACAAATTGTAAGGAGAAAGTAAAATTGAGGGAAGGACGATTGTTGAAAACCTGGTGGAAACTGTGGAATTCCACGGGCAAAACAGGCTTTGGAGCTGGACTTTTTAACTTTCTCCACAGGGTTTTCAACATGTGGAAAAAATCAAAGCCTTTTACGCATTGTATAGCGCCGGTTTGTGGAAAACTTTCCGCCTCGGCAAAACGGCGGAAAAACCGGCTGCGAACAGGGGCAGCGGAGCGCAGATGACAAGACATTTCTGCAAAAACTCCGGAGAGAAAGAGGCAGGGGGCGGGATGTGAAAAAAATTTGGAAGGGAAAGACAAATCCGTTTATTTTGCTGGTATTGCAGGGCGGCTTATGCTATACTTTACTTTGGATTACCATAAACGAAGATCATCGGGGCGCGGCGGCAGTATGGGAACTGCAGCCATGCCCCTGGGGGCGGGTGCCGCAGTCAGGGCGCAGCCCCGGATAGAACGGAAGGAGTAAGAATCATGGAAGAGAAGAATCAGCCCCGCCGTCCCCGCCGCAATGCAGAGGAACAGCCGAAAAACGAGAGCCTTGTCTACGGCAAGAACCCGGTGACCGAGCTGCTGAAGAGCGGTTCCGGTGTGGATACGGTGCTTATTGCCGAGAACATGGCACCGCCGGTGGCGGCGTACTACACCGCCCTTGCCAAGGAGGCAGGCGCTGCGGTGAAGCGGGTGAACCCCAATAAGCTGCGGCTCATGACCGGCACCGAGAGCCATCAGGGCGTGGCAGCATTTGCCAGCGAGATCGAATATGCCAGTGTGGAGGACCTGCTTGCCGCTGCCAAGGCAAAGGGGGAGGCACCTTTTCTGGTGCTCAGCGATGGCATTGAGGACCCCCACAATCTGGGCGCTGTCATGCGCAGTGCCCTGCTGTGCGGCGCCCACGGGATCGTGATCCCCAAGCGGGGCGGTGCATCGGTGACCCCCACCGTCATCAAGTCCAGCGCAGGCGCTGCCGAGCGGCTGCCGGTGGCAAGGGTGGCAAACATCGGGGAGACCATCCGCCGCCTGAAGGAGCAGGGGGTGTTCGTTTACTGCGCCGACATGGACGGCGTGCCCCTGCGGAAGAACAACCTTACCGGTCCCATTGCCCTTGTGCTGGGCAGTGAGGGCAGCGGTGTTTCCCAGCTGGTAAAAAAGCTGTGTGACGGCGTGGTGCGGCTGGATATGGCAGCACAGGGCACTGGTGTGGACAGCTACAATGTATCAGTGGCAGCCGGCATCATCCTGTACGAGATCCAGTCCCAGCGTGCAGCCCAGAACGTGTAACGCTGTATAACTCCAGAAAGTGAACAGGAGGGACGACAGGGATGCCAAAGAAAAATGATGACCGGGACAGCGCATCGAAGAGAGACGGCGCTGCTCAGGAGGAACGTTTCCGCAACTTTTTCAGTACCAGTGTGGTGGATGTGCCGGCAGAAATGACCCGCCGGGACGAGGAAAAAAAGGAGAAGTCCCGGGGCGTTCTGGGACGACTGCTGGGACACGGAACGGCAAAGGAAGAGCTGCAGGAAGCACCGGGGCTGGAGATCCCCACCGGTGAGATCCTGCTGGGAGCGGATGCAAAACCGGAGAAACAGGCGGATCTGGATCTGATGCTGCGCACCGCAGACCCTGTGCCGGACCTGCCCCTGTGTCCGCCGGAGCCGGAAAAACCGACAGAGCCGACGGCAGAAACGCCGGTGCTGCCGCCGGAAATTCCGCCGGAAATGCTGTCTCCCCGGAGACCGGAGGTACGGTGTGTGCCTGACCCGGACACGGCGGTGCGCCCTGTGCCGGTGCCGGACACGGAAAAGCCCCGGACCCCGGAGGTGAAAGTCAAACCCACTGCGCCGGAAAAGAAGCTGGAGAAAAAGCCGGAGCCTAAGCGGAAAGCAGCAGTTGCCCCGCAGGTGCTGCTGCCTCAGGAACAGCAGGAGCAGCAGGAACTGAATCAGTTCAAAGAGATGCTGAAGGGCATGAGCCGCCCGGAACGCTCTGGCACCCAGCCGCCTAGGCAGGAAAAGAGCTTGCCGGCAGCGGACCCGGAGCCGGAAAAGGCTCCCGAACCGGCACCGGCAATGCCGGAAGTGATCTTTGCGGCGTCCCAGAAGAAGGAACCGGAAAAGAAATCCGTGTTCCAGATGTTCGGGGTGGGTGAGGACGAAAAACAGCCGGAGCCGTCCCAACCGGAACCGCCGAAGAAAAAAGAGGATACCCTGAGCCTGCCTCTGGTGCCTCTGGGAGAAGAGACCGGGGAGACCGAAGAGCCTGCGGTGCAGCTGCCCGGGGAACCGGAAGCCGCCGGAGAGACCGTTCTGCCTGCCGGGGATGCCCCGGAGCAGGATGCCCAGCCCCCGCTGCAGACCGAGGCTGAGGATGCCTTGCCGGCAGAAGAGCCGGAGGAGCCGGAATCCACCGGAGACCGGCTGCACCGCATGAGTGCAGAACTGACGCTGCGGTGCGTGCTGGCGGGAGTTCTTGGGGTGGTGCTGCTGCATTTCGGGCTGGTGGGAGACCGGCTGCTGCCTGCCATGGCAGCGCTGGACCCGGACGCCGCCCCGGCAGCCTTCTATGCCGCTAACCTGCTGCTGTACGCGGCGGCGCTGGTGGTGGGCTATCCTGTGGTGCGGGACGGCTTGTCCGGGCTGCGGGGACGTCCCTCGGCGGAGACCATGCCTGCCCTTGCGGCAGTGGCAGCACTGCTGCAGGCGGTGGTGGCACTGCTGAACGCCAACACCTACCGCGCCACCGGAGGGCTGTCCATGCTCACCGGGGTGGCGGCGCTGGGACTGTTTCTGGCGCTGCTGGGCAGCCGTATCCTGCTTGCCGCTGTGGAAGCCGGCTACGAGTTTGCCCTTGAGGACCCGGAACTGCAGGGTGCCTGCCGGGCAAAGGACAAGGACCTGATCCGTGCACTGGCAAAGGATCTGGAACAGAAGGATCCGTGGGTGCTGCTGAGCCGTCCCCGGAAGGCGGAGGACGACTTTGTGGAGCAGAGTCTGGGAGAGCGTGCCAGCGAGCGCCGTGCCCGGAAAAACAGCTATATCCTACTTGCGGTGGCGGTGCTCAGCGGGGTGGTCTGCCTGCTGAAGGGAGATGCCAACAAGGCGGTGGCGGCAATGACGGCAGTGCTGTGCATGGGTGCGCCCCTGTCCTCCACCCTCATCGCCGGACTTACCTCTCTGCGGCTGCAGCGTGCCGCCGCTGCCGTAGGAGCTGTGGTGCCAGGCTGGGCAGCCATTCAGGAGCTGGGAGGCATCGACACCATTCAGGTGGATGCAGACGACCTGTTCACCGGGGATGGCGTGATGCTGGAGGATATCCGCATCTTTAAGGGCGGACGCATCGACCGTGCCATCCTCTACGCCGCCAGTGTGCTGAACCAGAGCTGTGAGACCCTGCGGGGACTGTTTTGCCAGATCGTGGAGGACCGCACCGACATCCTGTTCCCGGTGAAGGATCTGGAGATCCACCGGGGGCTGGGCTTTACCGCATGGTGCGACAACAATCGGATCCTCATCGGCAACCGCCGTTACATGGAGCAGGAAGGTGTGGCGCTGCCGGAAGAGGAGTACGAAAAGGAACACTCCAAAGACGGGGCGCTGCAGATCCTGTATCTGGCAGTGTCCGGCAATCTCCACGCCATGTTCGTGCTGCGCTATGTGGGCGGGCGGAACGTGGCAAGAGGGCTGGCGGCATTGCAGAGGGAGAACATCCGTCTGCTGGTGAGCTGTCAGGATCCCAGCCTTACCGCACAGCACATCACCGAGGCGTACCGCCTGCCGGAGGGCATGGTGGTCCTGCTGGATCAGGACCAGTGTGCCGCAGTGGAAAACGCCGCCGACACCCGGGATGCCTGCTGCATGTACCACGCCAAGGGCTTTGCCAGCCTTACCGGCGGCTTGCAGGCAGCGGACCGGGCACAGAACGCAGAGACCGCCGCCACCACGGTACAGATGGTGTCGGTGCTCATCTCGGTGCTCATTGTGGTGCTGCTGACCTACTCCGGCAGCATCTGGCAGCTGCCGGTGACCTATCTGCTGGTGTATCAGGCAGCGTGGAGCGCCCTGAGCATTGCTCTGGGTGCCCTGAAACAGCACGGGTAAGAAGCCCGGAATATAAAGGTTCTTCTGCCGTCGCATCCGGTATTGCCGCCGGATGCGGCGGCTTTTTGCACAAAAAAACCGGCAGGATTTTGGCACGCTGGACAAAATCCCACCGACTGCGGCAAAGAGCATCGGGAAAAACTTGACCCGAATTTGCAGGACGTGTAAAATAATACGGAGATAGGAAGATTGCACAAAACAACGGACGGGAGGCATGTTCCATGAAGCAGAAGTTCCGCATCCTGCTGTGCACCCTGTGTGCCTTTGCGGCGGTGGGCATGGCTGTGCCGCCGGTGCACAGCGCCGCTGTGCATCTGCTGGCGGTGCCGGACAGCGGCATCACTCTGGACACCCCGGAGCTTACGCTGGAACTGACTCAGGAAGCCCCTGCGCCGGTGGCGTATCTGTGCGTTTATGCTCCCGATGATTACTTTTTTGTCATCTGGTCCAGCAGCGATTCCCGGGTGGCATCGGTGGACGGCACCGGCAAGGTGACGGGACACGCAGAGGGCAAGGCGACCATCACCGCCTGCACCGAGCGGGGTGAGAAGGCGTCCTGTGAGGTGACGGTGAGCCGGGGCACAGCATCCCCGCCGGTGCTCAATGAGGCCCAGATGGAACTGACCATCACCGCCGACACCCCCACCCCCTCCCGGCAGCTGGAGCTTACCGGCGGGAAAGGCGCCCTTGTCCGGGTGTCTCAGTGGGTCAGCAGCGCTCCGGCGGTGGCTGTTGTATCGGATAAAGGGGTGGTCACCGCTAAGACCTCCGGCAGGGCCGTCATCAGTGCTCTGACCAGCGGGGGACAGGTGCTGCGGTGCGTGGTGCGGGTCTGCTCTGAGGTGGGCAAGGTCACCGTAAGCAAAAGCGCCATGCTGCTGCCCACCATAGGCGGCAGCCAGAAGCTTACGGCACAGGCGGCGGACCAGCCGGAGGCAAAGTTTACATGGGTCAGCAGCAACCCGGCGGTGGCGCAGGTGAGCCCCGACGGCACCGTGACGGCGGTGTCGGACGGGGAGACCACCATTATGGCGGTGTCGGAGCAGGGGCGCTGCGGAGTGTGCTATGTGTCGGTGGGAGCCGCTGCGTGGCGCTATCGCTCGGAGGAAGAACTGACCGAGGTGCTGACCCTTGGGGGGCAGCTGCCTTATTCCGATGGAAAATAAAAGGAACACAGGGAGTGCGTTGGGCTGCAACGTGCTCCCTGTCTGTTTATCCGCAGGGCAGGTCCGGCAGAAAGATCAGGGTGCCCCGGGCGGAGTACACCATGCGCTGCACCCCGCAGCTGTACAGCAGAAATGCCAGCACCGCCACCAGCCCTGCCAGCAGCAGCCGCCGTTTCCACCGGCTGCGCCGCCGGGAAAAGCCGTGACTTCTCCGTGCCATAAAACCGCCCCCATTCCACTTGGCACATCCTATGCGGCGGCACCGGCAATTGTGCACCGACGGCAGATGTGGTAAGATAACAGAGAGACAACAAAGGAGAATGCTTATGCTGACCATCACATTGCTGGGCACCGGGGCGACCATGCCTCTGGCGGACCGCGCTCTCAGTGCGGCGTTTGTACAGTGCGGCGGGCAGGGGCTGCTGTTTGACTGCGGCGAGGGCACACAGGCGGCGGCACGCCGTGCCGGGGTGAACCTGATGCGGGCGGACGGCATCTGCCTGACCCACTACCATGGAGACCATATATTCGGGCTGCCGGGGCTTTTGCAGACTCTGGGCTGTCAGGAGCGTAAAGCACCGCTGACCCTGCTGGGTCCCAAGGGGCTGGAGGAGTTTGCCGGGGTGCTGCGTGCCCTTACGGGACCGCTGCCCTACCCGGTGCAGCTGCGGCAGCTGGAGGCGGATAGCCCGGTGCCGCTGCAGCAGCTGTCTGCCGGCTGGACGCCGGGGGCGGCGCTTTTGCCCTTTGCCACCTGCCACCGGGTCCGGAGCCTTGGCTACCGGCTGGAGCTGCCCCGTGCCGGGCGTTTCATGCCGGAAAAAGCGGCGGCGCTGGAGGTGCCGGTGCAGCAGTGGAAGCAGCTGCAGCAGGGGCAGCCGGTGGACCTGCCGGGACGTCGGGTCCTGCCTCAGGAGGTACTGGGCGAACCCCGCCGGGGCTTGAGCATGGTATTCTCCGGGGATACAGCGCCCTGCGGCTCCCTTGCTGCGGCGGCAAAGGACACCGACCTTTTGATCTGCGATGCCACCTACGCCCTGCCGGAGCAGGAGGTGCAGGCAAAGCAGTGGGGGCACAGCACCTTTGGGCAGAGCGCCCGGCTTGCGGCGCAGGCGGGGACACACCGGCTGTGGCTGACCCACTATTCCCCTATGATCCTGGACCCGGAGGCGGAGCTGCCCCGGGCGAGGGAGTTTTTCCCGGCGGCGGAATGCGGCTTTGACGGCAAGTGCATCACCCTGCGGTATGAGGAGGCAGAATCATGAGGGACATCCGGCTGGATGAGGGGGCGGCGGCGCTGCTGCAGCGGCTCCATGCCGCAGGCTATCAGGCATTTGTGGTGGGAGGCTGCGTCCGGGACAGTCTGCTGGGGCTTTGCCCGCAGGACTGGGACCTGTGCACCAGTGCCCTGCCCGGGCAGATAATGGAGCTGTTTGGGGCGGAAAACTGCATCCCCACCGGCTTGCAGCATGGCACCGTCACCATAAAACAGGGAGGCAGGCTTTACGAGACCACCACCTTCCGCACCGAGGGCAGCTACACCGATGGGCGTCACCCGGACCGGGTACAGTTTGTGCCAAAGGTGGAGGAAGATCTGGCACGGCGGGACCTTACCATCAACGCCATCGCCTACAACCGGCAGCGGGGGCTGGTGGACCCCTTTGGGGGGCAGGAGGATCTGGCGCACAGGATCATCCGGGCGGTGGGAGACCCTGCCACCCGGT
The DNA here is from genome assembly GCA_004558805.1 of Faecalibacterium prausnitzii. Classification (GTDB taxonomy): domain Bacteria; phylum Bacillota; class Clostridia; order Oscillospirales; family Ruminococcaceae; genus Faecalibacterium; species Faecalibacterium prausnitzii_M. The sequence goes on from SFDE01000020.1 coordinate 9,186, forward strand.
TTGAGGAGGATGCTCTGCGGATCCTGCGGCTGTACCGCTTTGGGGCACGGTTCGGCTTTGCCATCGAAGAAAAGACCGATGCCGCCGCCAAGGCACTGTGCAGCCGTCTGGACTGCGTGTCGGTGGAGCGGATCCAGGAGGAACTGGCAAAGCTCCTTGTCGCCCCCCAGCCCGGGGGCTACCTTGTGCCGGAGGTCATGGCGGCGATCCTGCCGGAACTGTCCGGGCAGGCACTGGCAAAGGCGGCACCGGTGGTGGACGCCTGCCCATCGGGAAAGGCAGCACTGCCGGTGCGGCTTGCTGCCCTGCTGGAAAGTCTGGGAGAGGAGGGGGTCCGCCGGACCCTGCGCCGGCTGCGCTGCTCCAACGCCTGTGTGGAGCAGACGGCGGTGCTGGTAAGGGAGAACCGGGAGTTTGCCCGCTGGGGGACCCTTGCCGCCCCGGAACAGAAGCTCTGGCTGCGGAAACTGCTGGGCAGGCAGGATCTGGAGACGGTGGAAGGGCTTGCCGCCCTCTGCGCCGCAAAGGAGCCGGAAAACCAGCCCCGATACCGGCAGCTCCTGCAGACCGCCCGGGCGGTGGAAGAAGCGGGGCTGTGCTGCCGTATCGCCCAGCTGGCGGTAAACGGGCGGGACCTGATGGCAGCGGGGATCCCGGCGGGACCGGCGCTGCGCTCCACCTTGGAACGGCTGCTGGAGCAGGTGATCCGGGAACAGCTGCCCAACGAAAAAGAGCCGCTGCTGGCAGCGGCGGTGCAGTCTGCTGCGACTTGACAACCGGTGCGGACTGCGTTACTATTATAACTACTGATTTAGTGTGTTTATTATAAAGGAGACCCTATGACAACTCAGACCTCAGACCTTTGCACCCCCCGTGCCCTCATCGCCATGAGCGGCGGCGTGGACAGCTCGGTGGCGGCGTGGCTGATGCAGGATGCAGGATACCAGTGCACCGGCATCACCATGCGCCTTACCCGCAACGAAACACTGGGGCAGTCCGGCTTCCATACCTGCTGCTCCGAGACCGACATCGAGGACGCTGCACAGGTGGCGTTTGTGCTGGACATCCCCTATGAGGTGCTGGACTTCACCGCCGACTTCCGGGAAAAGATCATCGAAAAATTTATCCGGGTCTACGAGGCAGGCGGCACCCCCAACCCCTGCATCGACTGCAACAAGTATATGAAGTTCCACCACCTGCTCACATGGGCGCAGCAGCACGACATAGACTATGTGGTCACCGGACACTATGCCCGGGTGGAGTGGGACGAGGCGGCAGGGCGCTGGCTGTTGAAAAAGGGTCTGGACGAGGGTAAGGACCAGAGCTATGTGCTGTACAATCTGACCCAGGAGCAGCTGGCACACATCCGCCTGCCGCTGGGTGCCCTGCATAAGTCGGAGGTGCGGCAGATCGCAGAAAAGCAAAAGTTCGTCAACGCCCGCAAGCAGGACAGTCAGGACATCTGCTTTGTGCCGGATGGGGATTACGCCCGCTTTATGGAGGACTTTACCGGCAAGCACTACCCGGCGGGAGATTTTGTGGACCGGGACGGCAGGGTAGTAGGCAGGCATCAGGGTGCGGTGCGCTACACCCTGGGGCAGCGCAAGGGCTTGGGGCTTGCCATGGGGGCACCGGTGTACGTCTGCGGCAAGGATATGCAGGCAAACACGGTGACGGTGGGTCCGGAGACGGAGCTTTTTGACCGCATCGTGTATGCAGAGGATGTAAACTGGATCGCCATCCCGGCTCTCACCGAGCCGCTGCGGGTCACCGCCCGCACCCGGTACCATCAGACGGAGCAGACCGCCACCGTCTACCCGGCGGAAAACGGTTTCCGGCTGGAATTTGACCAGCCCCAGCGCGCCCCCACCCCGGGACAGGCTGTGGTGCTGTATCAGGGGGATGTGGTGCTGGGAGGCGGCACCATTACCAAAGTGGAAAAGTAAGGAGAAGTATATGCAGGATCAGTATTCCCGCACCCAGCTGCTGCTGGGTGCGCAGGCGATGGAAAAGCTTCACGGCTCCCGGGTGGCGGTGTTCGGCATCGGCGGCGTGGGGGGCTACACGGTGGAGGCGCTGGCACGCAGCGGCGTGGGGGCGCTGGACCTTATCGACGACGACAAGGTCTGCCTGACCAACCTGAACCGTCAGATCATTGCCACCCGCAGCACCGTGGGACAGTACAAGGTAGAGGTGGCGCAGCAGCGCATCCACGACATCGACCCCAATATTCAGGTCACCACCCATAAGTGCTTTTTTGGACCGGAGACCCAGGATCAGTTCGATTTTACCCAGTACGACTATGTAGTGGACGCCATCGACACGGTCACCGGCAAACTGGCGCTGGTGATGAAGTGTCAGGAGGCGGGCACCCCCATCATCTGCTCCATGGGTGCAGGCAACAAGATGGATCCCACCCGGTTTGAGGTCACCGACATCTACAAGACCTCGGTGTGCCCCCTTGCCAAGGTCATGCGCACCGAGTGCCGCAAGCGGAAGATCAAACACCTGAAGGTGGTCTACTCCCGGGAGCCTGCCATGACCCCCATAGAGGACGATTCCATCAGCTGCAAGCACGACTGTATCTGCCCTCCGGGGACCCAGCGCAAGTGCACTGTCCGCCGTGCCGTGCCAGGCTCCAACGCCTTTGTGCCCTCGGTGGCAGGGCTCATCATTGCCGGCGAGGTGGTCAAGGACCTTGTGGGCTTTGTGCCCCTGAAAGGCTGATCGCTCCGGCGCATAAAACAGAAAAAGGGGCTGCTGCACCAGACCGGTGCAGCAGCCCCTTTGGCGTATACGGAAAACTCAGGTCTGGACGCCCTCAAACTGGCTGTTGTACAGCTTGGCGTAAAAACCGCCCTGTGCCAGCAGCTGGTCGTGATTGCCCTGCTCCACGATGTGACCATCCTTCATCACAAGGATGACGTCCGCTTCCCGGATGGTGGAAAGCCGGTGTGCCACGATAAAGCTGGTGCGTCCCTCCATCATCCGGGCAAATGCCTTCTGGATGCGCACCTCGGTGCGGGTGTCGATGGAGGAGGTCGCCTCGTCCAGGATCAGCATAGGCGGCAGGCAGAGCATCACCCGGGCGATGCACAGCAGCTGCTTCTGTCCCTGACTGATGTTGCCGCCGTCCTCGGCGATCACCGTATCGTAGCCCTCCGGCAGACGGCGGATAAAGCTGTCTGCGTGTGCCGCTTTTGCGGCAGCCACGATTTCTTCAAGGGTGGCGTCGGGCTTGCCGTAGGCGATGTTCTCCCGGACGGTACCGGCACGGAGCCAGGTGTCCTGCAGCACCATGCCGTAGCTGCTCCGGAGGGAGGCACGGGTCATCTGCCGGACATCGGTGCCGGAGACCCGGATGCTGCCGCTGTCTACGTCATAGAACCGCATCAGCAGGTTGATCAGGGTGGTCTTGCCACAACCGGTGGGTCCCACGATGGCAATGCGCTGTCCGGGCTTTACGTCCAGACTCAGCTCCTCGATAAGGGGGCGGTCCGGCTGGTAGCGGAAAGCGACATCTTGCAGCTCCACATGCCCGTCGGGCTGCAGGACAACGGCGTTTTCTGCCTCCGGGACCTGATCTTCGGCGTCCAGCAGCTCAAAGACCCGGGCGGCGCACGCCAGTGCGTTCTGCAGCTCGGTGATCACGCCGGAGATCTCGTTGAAGGGCTTGGTGTACTGGTTGGCGTAGCTCAGGAAAATGCTGAGCTGACCGATGGTGATGCCCCCGGCAACGGCGTACAGAGCGCCCACCAGCCCCACGCCGGCGTAGACGATGTTGTTCACGAACCGGGTGGCGGGGTTGGTCAGGCTGGAAAAGAAGATCGCCTTCAGACTCACAGACTGGAGCCGGTCGTTTACCCGGTCAAAAGCGGCAAGGCTCTCGCTTTCGTGCCCGAACGCCTGCACCACCTTCTGTCCCTCGATCATTTCGTTGACCAGAGCGGTCTGCTGTCCCCGGACGGTGCTCTGGCTCTGGAAATAGCTGTAGCTCCGCTTGGCAAGAAAGCTTGCCACCACAAGGCTCAGGGGGGTGATGCACACCACCACAAGGGTAATGGGCACATTCTGGCTCAGCATGAACAGCAGGGTGCCAAGGATGGTCAGGACACCGGAGAACAGCTGGGTAAAGCCCACGAGCAAGCCGTCGGCAAGGGTGTCCACGTCTGCCACCATGCGGCTCACGATGTCGCCGGAGGGGTGGCTGTCCAGATAGGACAAAGGCAGGGTCTGGATCTTCCGCAGGGCGGCGTTCCGCAGGTCCCGGCTCACCGAGAAGGTGATGCGGTTGTTGCAGACGCTCAGCAGCCACTGTGCCAGAGCGGCGGCTGCTGCCACCACAAGGATCTGTACGATGATCTGCCGTACACCGGCAAAGTCCACCTGCCCTTTGCTCAGCATCAGGTCGATGGCGTTGCCGCAGAGGATGGGGACGTACAGCTGTGCCGCCACGCTTACCGCCGCCACCAGAAGGCTGCACACCACAAAGAGGCGGTAGGGACGGATCTTTTCCAGCACCCGGGACAGGGTCGCTTTGCGCTGTTCCGGGGTCAGGCTGCTTTTTGCTTTTGCACTCATTTCCGCTGCTCCCCTTTCTTGAACTGGCTCTCGTAGATCTCTTCGTACACCGGGCAGCTCTGGCGCAGCTGGTCGTGGGTGCCTCTGCCCACCAGATGCCCGTCATCCAGCACAAGGATCTGGTCCGCATGCTGGAGGCTGGCGGCACGCTGGCTGACGATGAACACCGTCAGCTCCCCGGGCAGGGCGGCAAGCGCCTTCCGCAGGGCGGCGTCGGTGGCGTAGTCCAGCGCACTGGCGCTGTCGTCCAAAATCAGGATCTCCGGCTTGCCCACAAGGGCACGGGCAATGGTCAGACGCTGCTTCTGTCCGCCGGACAGGTTCCGTCCTCCCTGCTCCACCGGCTCGTCCAGCCCAAGGGGCTTTGCTTTTACAAATTCCGCCGCCTGTGCGGTCTCCAGTGCCGCCCAGAGCTGCTCATCGGTGGCATCCTTGTTGCCCCACAGCAGGTTGGAGCGGATGGTGCCCCCAAAGAGCTGCGCCTTCTGCATCACGACGCTGACCTTGCTCCGCAGCGCCTCCCGGGGGTAGGCGGCGGCAGGTCGTCCAAAGATCTCCACGGTGCCCTCGGTGGCATCGTAGAACCGGGGGATCAGATTTACCAGACTGGATTTGCCGCTGCCGGTGCCGCCGATGACGCCGATGGTCTCTCCCCGCCGGGCGGTAAAGGTGATGTCCGTAAGGCTGGGAGCGCCGGCACCGGCGTAGGTGAGTCCCACATGGTCAAACCGCACTGCATGGTCCCGGGCGGCAGGGTCTGCCTCTCCGGCAAGGCTCTGGGGAAACTGCATCCCCGGCTGGGTGTCCAGCACCGCCTGCACCCGTCCGGCACATGCCAGTGCCTTGCTGATCTGCACGATGAGGGTGGCAAGCTTTACCAGCTCCACAAGGATCTGGTTCATGTAGTTTACCAGTGCAATGACATCGCCGGACGCCATGCCTCCCACATTGATCTCAATGCTGCCCACGTACAGCAGCGCCACGATGGCAATGTTGATGAGCACATAGGTCAGGGGGCTCATGAGGGCGGAGATGTGCCCCACATGGAGCTGCATCCGGGTCAGCAGGTCGTTGGCGGACTCAAAGCGGTCCACCTCGGTCTTTTCCTTGTCAAAGGCACGGACCACCCGCACGCCGGTAAGGTTCTCCCGGGTCAGCCCCAGCACCCGGTCCAGCCGGGTCTGCACGGTCCTGTACAGGGGGCGGGTGACCACCATGATGCCGAACACTACCACGCTCAGCAGGGGGATGACCACCACAAAGATCCCGGCGGCACGGGGATTTACGGTAAACGCCATGACCATGGCACCCACCACCACAAAGGGGCTGCGGAGGAACAGTCGCAAAAACAGGTTCAGACCGCTCTGCACCTGATTTACGTCGCTGGTCATCCGGGTAATGAGGGTGCTGGTGCCCAGAGTGTCCATCTCGGAAAAGCTCAGCTTCTGGATGTGTTCAAACAGGGCGTGCCGCAGGGCGGTGGAGTAGCCCACTGCCGCCTTGGCAGAAAAGTACTGCGCCGTCAGGCTGCAGGTAAGTCCGATGAATGCCAGCAGCAGCAGGATGCCGCAGCGCACCAGAATATAGTGCAGGTCCTGTGCCGCAATGCCTACGTTGACGATGTCCGCCATGACCAGCGGAACAAACAGGTCGAAGGTAGCTTCCAGCATCTTAAAAAGCGGCGCAAGGACGCTTTCCCGACGGTAGCCCTTCAGAAAGCCCGCCATTTTGTTCAAGGTATATCCACCCTTTCTCTCCTTTGATCCTACCTATTATAGCGCAGCGGTGATGGAATTACCAGATAAAACCTTTTGTGCAGCAGAAGGTTCTGCGCCACCGATTGAGAATTGGGCAGAAACCTGCTATACTAAGCCTGAGAAATAATGGAAGAACGGTGAGCAAAATGGCAAAAAGAGCAGATGGCGGCATCCGGTTCCGCCCCATAGACTGCAGAAAGCACAGCACCCCTGCGCCCAGTTACTCTCCCATGGGCACCGGCTGCCCGGCGATCCGGCAGGCGGTGGAGAGGCTGTACCACGGGCAGAACGAGGAGACCTTCTGGACCCTTATGGGAGCGCTGAACTACGCTTTGGAGATGGAGACCCATGTGCTGGTGCCTTTGCAGACGGCGGTGTCCGCCCACTCGGCGCCCACCCCCTGGACCGAACACCCGGTGCCGGCAGAAAAGGCAGAGGGGCTGCCTCTGTGGACCCTCAGCAACGACAAGGGACGCCGGTGGCTGCCGCTGTTCACCTCCGGGGAGACCGCCTGCGCAGACCGCAGCACCGTCTCCCGCCCCATGGCGGACCGGACGCTGGCAGATGCCATGGAGCTTGCCCTGTCCACCCCGGGCATCGACGGGGTGGTCATTGACCCCTGGGGACAGTCTGCCACTCTGGACGGCGCTTTGCTCAACGGTTTGCTCCATGCGGCGCACACCCCGGAGGAGCCGGGGGGAGAAGAGGTGGAGGCAGGCAAAGAGGCGGCACGCCGGGGAGACTGGCGCACGGCGGCGGACTGCTACGATCGTGCCGCAGAGGCAGGCAACGCCACCGGACTTGCTCTGCTTGCCGACTGCCTGTACAAGGGACGGGGCTTCCAGAAAAACCGCACCGAGGCACGCCGGATGTGGCGCACCGCAGCACAGGCAGGGGAGGTGCTGGCAATGATCGGGCTGGGGGACGACTGTGCCGCCAGAAAGGACGGTGCCGGCAAGGCACTGATCTATTACCGCCGTGCCCGGCAGGCAGCAGAACGGATGCCGGACATCGAGTACACCCCGCAGGTCTGCCTGCGGATGGCACAGACCGAGACCCGCTACACCTCCCGGAAAAAGGCGCTGGTGCTGGCAGCAGAGGCGGCACAGGGCTTTGCCATCCGGGCACGGGAAGGGGAGCCGGATGCCCGGCAGTGGCTGGCAGAGGCGCAGCAGCTGATCACGGAGCTTACCGCCCAGCCCCAGCCCCGGACGGCGTACAACATAGATTCTTTACAATTGGACTAAGAAATGGTCATACCGGGACGGTAAAATATACAGGAAACATCCTGAAAGAGCAGAAAACGCAGATACCGGAGAGGAAACAGCATGAGTAAAGTAATCGGCATTGATCTGGGCACCACCAATTCCTGTGTGGCAGTGGTGGAGGGCGGCAAGCCTGTTGTGATCACCAACGCAGAGGGCGAGCGCACTACCCCCAGTGTGGTGGCATTTACCAAGGATGGAGAGCGGCTGGTAGGCGGTGCGGCAAAACGCCAGATCGCCACTAACTCCGGGCGCACCGTGTCCAGCATCAAGCGGTACATGGGCACCGACCACCGGGTACACATCGACGGCAGGGACCTGACCCCTCAGGAGATCAGTGCCATGATCCTTGCTAAGATCCGCCGGGACGCCGAGAGCTATCTGGGAGAGCCGGTGACCGAGGCAGTGATCACGGTGCCTGCCTACTTTGACGACAGCCAGCGCAAGGCGACGCAGGACGCCGGACGCATTGCAGGGCTGAAGGTGCTGCGGATCATCAATGAGCCTACGGCGGCGGCAGTCGCCTACGGTCTGGACAACGAGGCAGCACAGAAGATCCTTGTGTACGATCTGGGCGGCGGTACGTTTGATGTGTCCATCATCGAGATCGAGGATGGCACCTTTACGGTGCTTGCCACCGGCGGCGACACCCATCTGGGCGGCGATGACTTTGACCAGCGCATCGTGGAGTATGCGGTGGCAGAGTTCAAAAAATCCGACCGCATCGACCTGACCAAAGACCCCGCCGCCATGGGACGGCTGAAGGAGGAGGCGGAAAAGGCAAAAAAGGAGCTTTCCAGCGCCCCTTCCGCCCAGCTGAACCTGCCCTTTATCGCCGTGGGTAAGGACGGACCCCATCATTTGGATCTTGCCCTGTCCCGTCCCCAGTTTGAGATGATGACCGGGGACCTGCTGGCACGGACCGTGACCCCGGTGCAGAACGCCCTGCGGGACGCCGGCATTGCCGCCAGCCAGCTGGGCAAGGTGCTGCTGGTAGGCGGCTCCACCCGGATGCCCGCCGTGGAGCGGCAGGTACGGGAGCTGCTGGGCAAAGAGCCCAGCCACAGCTTGAACCCCGACGAGTGCGTGGCAATGGGTGCGGCGGTGCAGGGCGCACTGCTGCAGGGCGGCGGCAAGCTCACCGGCGCCACCGGCGCAGCAGCCCAGGGGCTGGTGCTGATGGACGTGACCCCCCTGACCCTTTCCATTGAGACGCTGGGCGGGGTGGCGACCCCTCTGATCACCCGCAACAGTATGATCCCCACCCGCAAGAGCCAGATCTTTACCACCGCCCGCCCCATGCAGACCACCGTGGAGATCAACGTGCTGCAGGGAGAGCGTCACTTTGCCCGGGACAACAAGAGTCTGGGCAAGTTCAAGCTCAACGGCATCCGCAGCGGCTTCTCTGCAAAGCCCCAGATCGAGGTGACCTTTGACATCGACGTCAACGGCGTGGTAAAGGTGTCCGCCAAGGATCTGGGTACCGGCAGAGAGCAGAACATCACCATTACCGGCAGCACCAACCTCTCGGAAAACGAGATCCAGCGCGCCATGGCAGACGCCGCCGCCTACGAGGCGGAGGACAGCCGCCGGAAGGACCGGCTGGAGCTTCACAATCAGGCAGAAGTCCTTGCCTTTAAGGTGGAGGAGGCACTGTCCAAGTGCAAAAAGGAGCTGGACCGGGAGGAAAAGAACCGCATCAAGAGCGACGTGGCAAACCTGCGCCGCTGTCTGCGGAAGGATAAGCCGGAAAAGATGAGCGAGACCGAGGAGGCGGCGCTGCGGCAGGCAAAGAGCCAGCTGGAAGAAAGTGCCAACCACCTGATGATGCTGTACACCAGCGAACAGGGCTCCGGAGACCCGGACCAGACCCTGTGACCGGATAAAATAAGAGTGCGATCACGCAAAAAAGCTCCGCTGCAAACCGCAGCGGAGCCTTTTGTTGCAGGTAAGATCAGAGCATCTTGGACAGGAATGCCTGCAGACGGGGATGCTTGGGGTTGGTGAACAGTTCCTGAGGAGGCTCGTCCTCCTGGATCTTGCCGTCGTCGATGAAGATGACCCGGTTGGAGACCTCCCGGGCAAAGCCCATCTCGTGGGTCACCACCAGCATGGTGATGCCGGTGTGTGCCAGTTCCTTCATCAGCTCCAGCACCTCGCCCACCATCTCGGGGTCCAGGGCGCTGGTGGGTTCGTCAAACAGGATCACGTCCGGGTCCATGGCAAGGGCGCGGGCGATGGCGATGCGCTGCTGCTGACCGCCGGACAGGCTCTTGGGGTAGACGTCTGCCTTGTCGGCAAGCCCCACCCGAGCCAGCAGCTCGTCGGCACGAGCAGAGATGGCAGCCTTGTCCTTCAGCTTCAGCAGGCTGGGGGCAAGCTCCAGATTCTTTTTGACGGTCAGGTGGGGGAAGAGGTTGAAGTGCTGGAACACCATGCCCATCTTCTGGCGCACGGCGTCGATGTGTGCCTCGTCTACCTCTACGCCCTCAAACTTGATGGAGCCGGAGGTGGGGATCTCCAGACGGTTCAGGCACCGCAGGAAGGTGGACTTGCCGCAGCCGGAGGGTCCGATGAGGCAGACCACATCGCCCCGGTAGATGTCAAGGTCGATGCCCTTCAGCACGTCCAGAGTGGGGTCTGCCTTTTTGGCGCCCCGCTTTTTTACGCCGCCGTAGGTCTTGGTCAGACTGCGTACTTCCAAAATCTTATCGGTCACTTTGTGCCAGCCTCCTCTCAAACTTGCTCAGCAGCCATGTAAACAGCATAACAAGGATCAGGTAGATCAGTGCAACGCCCAGCAGAGGGAACATGGCTTCGTAGGTGCGGTTCATAATGCCCTGTGCGGCGTACAGCAGCTCCTTGCCGCCGATGGTGGTGATTAGGGAGGTATCCTTGAGCAGGATGATGAACTCGTTGCCCAGTGCAGGCAGCACTGCACGGATCGCCTGAGGGATGATGATGACCACCATGGTGGTCATGTAGTTGAGACCCAGACTGCGTCCCGCTTCCATCTGCCCCGGGTCCACCGCCATCAGACCGCCCCGGATGATCTCGGACACATAGGCGCCGGAGTTGATGCCCAGGGTCAGGGCACCCACCATGGTAAAGTTGCGGCTGTTGGCAAAAATGACCATGCTCATGATCAGCAGCTGCACCATCATGGGCGTGCCCCGGATGATGGTGGTGTACACCTGACACACCGCATTAAAAAAGCCCAGCACCGGGTTTTTGTGACCGGGGCGCTGCTGGTCGTGGGTCACACGGACCATTGCCACCATGCTGCCCAGCACCACGCCCAGCGCCAGCGCCAGTGCGGTGACCAGCAGGGTGGTGCCCACGCCGCTGATGTACTGGAGCCAGCGGTCCTTCAGGATAAATGCCTGATAAAACTTGAAAAAGAAATCCTGTCCAAAGCTTAGCTTTGTGCCGCTGCTCAGCAGCTCTTTGAGCAGTTCGTATTGCGCAGCCATTCACATCCTCACTTTCTGTTTGTCAATAAATTGTAACCACTTTTTTCCAAAAAAAGAGGTGCCCCGGAGCGGGGCGCCTCCTTGGGTACGGAAAGGATACAGGGCACGCTGCTTAGTTTGCGTTGATGTACTTGTCCACGATGGACTGCAGGGTGCCGTCTGCCTTCAGCTCCTCCAGAGCCTTGTTGACAGCGTCCTCCAGAGCAGAGCCCTTTGCCATGCCGATGGCGTAATCCTCCTCGGCGTAGCTGGTGTCCAGCACCTTCAGACCGGGGTTGGCTGCAACGTACTCCTTGGCGGGAGCATCATCGATGACCACAGCGTCCACCTGACCATTGTTCAGTGCCTGCACAGCGGTCAGACCGTTGTCGTATGCCACCACGGAATCCTCACCGAAGTCGTCAGAGCAGTAGATGTAGCCGGTGGTGCCGCGCTGGGTGCCGATCTTCTTGCCGGCGAGGTCGTCGGGGGAAGCAATGTCGGAGTCATTGGGCACGATGATGGACTGGATGCCGGTGGCGTAGCTGTCGGAGAAATCCATCACAGCCTTGCGCTCGTCGGTGACGGTGACGCCAGCCATAACGATGTCAGCCTTGCCCTGCTGCACGCTGAGCAGTGCGGCGTCAAAGTCCATGTCGTCGATCTGCAGCTCCAGACCCAGCTTTTCGGCGATCGCCTTGGCGGTATCCACATCAATGCCCTCGATCTCACCGGAATCGGTGGTCATCTCGTAGGGAGGGAAGGTGGCGTTGGTAGCCATGGTCAGCTTGCCTGCCACCACAGTGGCAAGGTCACCAGCAGCGCCGGCAGAAGCAGCTGCGCTGCCTGCCACAGAGGAAGCAGCAGCGGAAGAAGCCACGCTGGAAGCAGAACCGCCGCAGGCGGTCAGGGCAAGAGCGGCAACGGACAGACCGGCGGCAGCAAGGAAGCCGCGACGAGAGATCTTTTTCATATTCAAACACTCCTCTATATATGCAATATATTTGGTTTTTCCCGATGGGATGCGATTCATCTCACTTTCGGGGAACGCACTTAGTATAGTTTGTACAAAACAAAAAGTCAATACTTGTGCATAATAATCCGCTAAATTGAAACGAATTTGCAAACATTTATGCAATGACGAAGAAAATGTATGAATATATGCAGTATAAAGCCCTTTTTACAGGATCCTTGCGATCTCCTCGGCGCTGCGCTTGGGCACGCAGTAGTTGCGCTGGTCGTCCAGATAGTACTTTACGCCGGTGTCCGGGGTCATGGGTACCACGGCGGAGCTGTGGGTGGGGTAGCCAAAAGCGATCATAAAGGCAAGCTTTTCCGGCTCGGTGATGCCCAGCAGTTTTGTCAGCTCCGGCTTGTTGATGGCGCCCATGATGCAGCTGCCCACCCCCTTATCCCAGGCAGCAAGGGTCATGTTGGCAAGCGCAATGCCGGTGTCGGTGGCAAGGTCTCCGGGGATGGAGCTGTCCTGCACCACCGCCACATACAGGGTGGGCAGCTCCTCTGCCTTGGGGGTGCCCTGTTCCGGGGGCAGGTATGCCGCCCACTTGACCAGAGGCTGTACTTTTGCCACCAGCTCCGGGCTCTGGACCACCACCAGACGCACCGCCTGCCGGTTTGCCCCGCAGGAGGACAGGCGCAGCGCCTCCACGATATCTTCCACTACGTCCCGGGGCACAGGGCGCTGAGCAAAGCGGCGGTAGGTGCGGCGGGTGGCAAGAGATTCCATAACAGACATAATGAACACTCCTTTGCTGTTTTTACTTATTGCTTTTTCCATCCCGGCAGGGGGATGCTGAGCACCAGAGAGATGCCCACGGCAAGCGCCACGGCGATCTTGAAGGTGTTGATGCCGGTGGAAAGTGCCAGAGCATTGTCGTTCTGGATGAAATAATAGGCGGTGTAGTAGATGCCGGCACCGGGCACCAGTGCAAAGATCCCCGAGAGCAGAAAGATGGTCACAGGGGCCTTGCGGCTGATGGCAAAGATCCGGGCAAGGAGGGTCAGGGGCATTACCGCCAGCAAGGCGGCAGCGGCATTGTTGATCCCCAGCATGATCAGCAGCTCATAGATCACCCAGCCTACTGCTCCCACCAAAGCGCAGAAGGGCAGGCTTCTGCGGGGACAGGCGAACAGGACGGCAAAACCCAGGGTGCCCATCCCTGCAAGGATGAACTGAATCATCAGTTCCCCGATCTGTGTACTGGTAAGATTCATGCCACGGTGACCCCCATAATCAGTGTGTAAAAACTCAGCACCAGACCGGTGCCGATGGCGATGCTGGCAGCAATGAGCAGCGCATCGATCATGCGGATGGTGCCGGAAAGATAATCCCCCTGCACAAAGTCCCGGATGCCCATGGTAAAGGCGATGCCGGGGGTCAGGATCATCAGAGAACCGATGATGGCGTGGCTTGCGGGGGAGTGCAGCAGGTTGCACAGCAGGATGCACACCAGAGTGATCAGGGCAGAGCAGCTGATCTTTTTAAAGCCTCCGGGCAGCTGCTTGCGGTCGCACGCCAGCAGATACCAGATGGCAGAAAGCCCTGCCACCGACGCCACCAGCCCTTCTTTCAGGCTGCCGCCAAAGATCATGGAAAAGCAGAAGGAACCGCACACCCCGCTTACCAGCTGCATCCAGTCCTTGGGAAAGGGGATCTGCTGCGCCTGCACCAGGCGGCGCTCCGCCTCGTCCAGCGGCATATCCCTCAGTGCGATCTCCCGGGACAGGGCATTTACCGCCGCCACCCGTCCAAGATGGGTGGTGCGGGTGGGGACGTTCCGCACCTCGCTGATCTCGGCGGTGCCGGCACTGGCAAAGATGCCGTTGGTCAGCACATAGACGTGAAACTCCCGCAGGTGGAAGCTTTTTGCCATGATCTCCATGGTCTGCTGCACCCGGAACACTTCGGCGCCGTTTTCCAGCAGGGTCTGCCCCGCCGCCATAATAAAGTCCATGATCCGGCGGCGGAGTTCTTCGTCCGGAAAGGGTTCTCTGCTGCTCATTGGTCTGTCTCCTTTGCAAAGTATGTCACCCTATTCTAACATGTGCGCCACCCACAAACAAGAGAATTTCCATTTCCCTACACAAAAAACTTTTGCTTCCCCTGTTGACAAATCCTTCCGGCGGGATTAAAATAAATGCAATATCACAAAATGGCTGTGAAGAGAAGAGTAGGCATTCGCATTGATCCTTACCAGAGAGCCCGGGCGGTGGAAAAGGGCAGGAAACAGGAAGCTGAAAATGGTCTCGGAGCCGTGCGGGCGAAGCGCAGGAGTGCTAAGTCCGCAACGGGATGCGCCCGTTACAGCGTCCGGCTGTAAGCAGCGTAGGGCTGCCGCAGCGTCGAGGCTGTGCCCGCAAGGGTACAGTAAACCAAGGTGGTACCGCGGAAGTATTTTAATGCTCCCGTCCTTGCTGGGGTCTTTGCCCTGTGTAAGGACGGGAGTTTTTTCATTCTTCCGTTCACGACCGCCTGCGGAAGGGTGCCGCAGGGGTCACCGCACATTATAATAATTAGAGAATAAAGAGGGAAAAAATTATGATCACTCGTCGCGAATTTTTGAAAGTTTCCGGTGTGGCAGCCGCAGCTGCTGCCCTGACTGCCTGCGGTGGCTCTTCTGCCGCCTCCAGCACTGCCAGCACCGCCGGCAGCACCGCCTCCTCTGCTGCAGCCAAGCTGAGCAAGATCAAGGTGGCAGTGCCCAACGACACCACCAACGAGGCTCGTGCCCTGACCCTGCTGGAGAAGAACGGCTTTTTTAAGCTGAAGGCAGACGCCGGTCTTACCGCCACCAAGAACGACATTGAGGAGAACCCCCTGAACGTTACGGTGGACGAGGTGGAGGCAGCACAGGTGCCCAACGTGCTGCAGGATGAGGACTATGCCGTCATCAACTCCAACTACGCCATCTCTGCCGGTCTGGACCCCATGAACGATGCACTGGCAATGGAGGACGGCACCTCTGCCTACGTCAACGTTCTGGTGTGCAAGGACGGCAATCAGGATCAGCCCAAGATCAAGGCACTGGTGGCTGCCCTCCAGAGCCAGAAGGTAAAGGACTTCATGGACGAGACCTACAAGGGCGCTGTGGTGTCCGTAGTGGAAAACCCCACCGACGGCTACGACTCCACTCTGGATTACGATGCACTGAACGGCGAGACCGTCAGCTGCGCTGCCACTCCCGCTCCCCACTGCGAGGTGCTGGAGGTCTGCAAGGAGATCCTTGCCGCCAAGGGCATCACTCTGGATATCCAGGAGTATGACGACTATGTGATCCCCAACACCATCGTGGAGGATGGTCAGTGCGACACCAACTACTTCCAGCACCAGCCCTATCTGGACAACTTCAATGAGGAAAAAGGCACCCATCTGGTGACCGTTGCAGGCATCCACGTGGAGCCCATGGGCATCTACGGCGGCAAGCAGGACAGCCTTGCACCCATTGAGGGGTAAAAAATGAACTCCTTCCGTCATCGCATCTGCGATGCCGCCTCCCTGCCAGCGGGAGGGTTTCGCAAGGAGGCAGCTTTCCCGTATCGCTAAGACAGACCTGTGCAGGTCTGACTGAAGGAGTTTTTCCATAAAGCAAGGAGTATTTCTGTGATCGAGATCAAGTATCTTTCCAAGACCTTCCAGATGAAGGACGGCGCTGTAAAAGCGCTGCAGAACATCAACCTGACTATTCCGGATGGTTCCATCTACGGCATCATCGGCATGTCTGGTGCAGGCAAATCCACGCTGGTACGCTGCATCAACCTGCTGGAGCGTCCCACCGGCGGCAGCGTCATCATTGACGGTGTTGCCATGGAGACCTTGTCTCCGGCGTCCCTGCGGCAGCGCCGCCGGGAGATCACCATGATCTTCCAGCAGTTCAACCTGCTGATGCAGCGCACCTGCCTGAAGAACATCTGCTTCCCCATGGAGCTGGCAGGTGTAAAAAAGGCAGAGGCAGAAAAGCGTGCCCGGGAGCTGCTGGAGATGGTGGGTCTGCCCGACAAGGCAAACGCCTATCCGGCACAGCTGTCCGGCGGACAGAAGCAGCGCATCGCCATTGCCCGCGCCCTTGCCACCAACCCCAAGGTGCTGCTGTGCGATGAGGCGACCAGTGCGCTGGATCCCAACACCACCCACGCCATCCTGACCCTGATCAAGGACATCAACCGGAAGCTGGGCATCACCGTGGTGGTGATCACCCACCAGATGAGTGTTGTGGAGGAGATCTGCGACCAGGTGGCGATCCTGGACGGCGGCATGGTGGTGGAACAGGGCTCGGTACAGGAGATCTTTGCCAATCCCCAGACCGCCGCTGCAAAAAAGCTGGTGGCACCCAACGGCGGCGCAGCTGCCCGGGATCTGTCCAGCTTTGCCCCGGACGATCATGTGGTCCGTGTTGCCTTTAATGGTTCCTCCACCGCAAAGCCGCTGGTGGCAAGCCTTGCGGCAGAAAAGGGCATTCTGGTGTCGGTGCTCAGTGCAGACACCCGTGACCTGAGCGGGCAGTGCTACGGCTCCATGCTGCTGAAGCTGCCGGCAGACGTAAACGAAGCAAGACGGGCGGTGGACTATATCCGCAGCCAGCCCGGTATCACGGTGGAGGAGGTCATTGGCGAATGAGTATTGCAGATTATGGCTTTGCCATTTGGGAAACTTTTTATGTGACGGTGCTGTCCACCGCCTTTGCACTGGTGCTGGGTCTGCCTTTGGGCGTGCTGCTGGTGGCAGGGGATAAGGACGGCATCCTGCCCCTGCCCGGCTGGCTGATGCACCTGCTGAACGTGGTCATCAACATCCTGCGCAGCGTACCTTTCCTGATCCTGATGATCTGTGTCTTCCCCATGACCCGCCTCATCGTGGGCACCACGGTGGGCACCAAGGCGACCATCGTGCCGCTGGTGGTGGCTGCCTTCCCCTTTGTGGCACGTCTGGTGGAGACCAGTCTCCGGGAGCTGGATGAAGGTGTAGTGGAAGCGGCGGAGAGCATGGGCGCCACCCCCTTCCAGATCATCACCAAGGTGATGATCCCCGAGTGCCTCCCCGGGCTGATCTCCAGCATGACCACAGCTCTGACCACCATTCTGGGCTATTCCGCCATGTCCGGCGTCATCGGCGGCGGCGGTCTGGGCAAGATCGCCCTGTCCTACGGCTACTACCGCTACCAGACCGGCATCATGGTGGTCTGCGTGGTGCTGCTGGTGCTGATGGTGCAGGCGTTCCAGTCCGTGGGTACCCTCTGGGCGACCAGAAGCGACAAGCGGCTGCGGAAATAACCGCCCCTTCAACCAAAGATGCAACCACAGGATTCCCCGCCGGAGCACCCGCCTCCTGCGGGGAATCCTGCCCTACAGACCGATCCGGCAAAGGAGGATACTTGTATGAATCGTGATACTATCTGCGTGCAGGGAGGTTATACCCCCGGCAACGGCGAGCCCCGCCAGATCCCCATCATCCAGTCCACTACCTTTAAGTATGCCACCAGCGAGGACATGGGCAAGCTTTTTGATCTGGAAGCGGAGGGCTACTTCTACTCCCGCCTCCAGAACCCCACCTGCGACCTTGTGGCAAAAAAGATCTGTGAGCTGGAAGGCGGCACCGCCGCCATGCTCACATCCAGCGGGCAGGCGGCAAACTTCTTTGCCCTGTTTAACATCTGCGAGGCAGGGGACCACATCGTGGCATCCAGCACCATCTACGGCGGCACCTTCAACCTGATCTCGGTGACCATGAAAAAGATGGGCATTGAGGCGACCTTTGTGGACCCTCTGTGCACCGAGGAGGAGCTGGACGCCGCTTTCCGCCCCAACACGAAGGTGGTGTTCGGCGAGACCATCGCCAACCCCGCCCTGACGGTGCTGGACATCGAAAAGTTTGCCAGAGCGGCACACGCCCACGGGGTGCCCCTGGTGGTGGACAACACCTTCCCCACCCCGGTGAACTGCCGCCCCTTTGAGTGGGGGGCAGACATCGTCACCCACTCCACCACCAAGTACATGGACGGTCACGGCGCAGTGCTGGGGGGTGCCATCGTGGACAGCGGCAGGTTCGACTGGATGGCATACGCCGAGAAGTTCCCCGGTCTGTGCACCCCCGACGAAAGCTACCACGGCATCACCTATGCAGAGCGTTTTGGCAAGGAAGGTGCCTTCATCACCAAGGCAACGGCGCAGCTCATGCGGGACTTTGGCTCCATGCAGTCTCCCATGAACGCCTATATGCTGAATCTGGGTCTGGAGAGCCTCCACGTGCGGATGCAGCGCCATTGCGAAAACGGCATGGCAGTGGCAAAGTTCCTGGAGGCACATCCCAAGGTGGCGTATGTCAACTACTGCGGACTGGAAAGCAGCCCCTACCACGCTCTGGCGCAGAAGTACCTGCCCAAGGGCAGCTGCGGCGTGGTGAGCTTTGGTCTTGCCGGGGGACGGGAAGCTGCCAGCACCTTTATGCGGGAGCTGAAGCTTGCCGCCATCGAGACCCATGTGGCAGACGCCCGCACCTGCTGCCTGAACCCTGCATCCAGCACCCATCGCCAGATGACCGATGAGCAGCTGGCGGCTGCCGGTGTGCCGGCAGAGCTGGTGCGTATGAGCTGTGGACTGGAAAGCAGCGAGGACCTGATCGCAGACATCGCACAGGCACTGGAAAAAGTGTGATGCAAAGCGGCAGTTTGTGATCGTACATCCTGAATCTCAGAAGATCATCGGTCTTTGCTTTAATGTGCTCGCCCTCTCAGTCACCTGCGGTGACAGCTCTCCTAAAGGGAGAGCCTTTGGCAGTCCCCGGAGCATGCATCGTTATGCCGTGAGGCGGGGCTGCTGCCCTTGCGCAACCGCTTTGATGCCAGAGCAGAGATCCTGATTTTCCTGAATATGGCAAAGCAAATGCGGAACCATTCTGAAACGTTTAGCAAAGGAGCGACTGTTTTATGCCGCTGATCATTCCCAAGACCCTGCCCGCCTACGATGCCCTGTATGAGGAGAACGTCTTTGTCATGCACCGGGAACGGGCGCTGGCACAGCATATCCGTCCGTTGGAGATCCTGATCCTGAACCTGATGCCCACCAAGATCGCCACCGAGACCCAGATCGCCCGGCTGCTGGCAAACACCCCCCTGCAGGTACACATGACCCTGCTGCAGACTGCCAGCCACGCCGCCACCCACGTATCTGCGGCGCATCTGGGGGCGTTTTACAAGACCTTTGACGAGGTGAAAAACCGGCGCTACGACGGCATGATCATCACCGGAGCCCCGGTGGAGACCATGGACTTTGAGCAGGTGGACTACTGGAGCGAGCTGTGCGAGATCATGGACTTCAGCGAGTCCAACGTCTATTCCACCCTTCATGTGTGCTGGGGGGCACAGGCGGGGCTGTACTACCACTACGGGGTCCGCAAGGAGCTGCTGCCGGAAAAGATGTTCGGCGTCTTTGAGCACCGGGTCACCCGCCCCTCCAATCCTCTGGTGCGGGGCTTTGATGAGGTGTTCTACGCCCCCCACAGCCGCCACACCGGCATCAGTCGGGAGGACGTGGACCGGTGCAGTGCCCTGCGCATCCTTGCAGAAAGTGATGTGGCGGGTCCCTTCCTCATGAGCACCGAAAACGGGCGGCAGATCTTTGTCACCGGGCACCCGGAGTACGATAAGTATACTCTGGATGCAGAGTACCGGCGGGACGTGGATAAGGGACTGCCCATCTGTGTGCCGGCAAACTACTACCCGGACGATGACCCCGCAAAGCCGCCGCTGTTCCGCTGGCGTGCCCACGCCCATCTGCTGTATGAAAACTGGCTGAACTACTACGTCTACCAGAACACCCCCTACGATCTGGGAGAGATCCAGCGGGTGAAGCACGAAGGCTGAATAAAAAGCAAAAGAGCGCCGAAACCGGCGCTCTTTTTGCGTGTGGGCTTTGCCCGACGGGCATCCCATGGCTGGGCTTTCTGTCTCTGCAATTTCCCTATTGGGAGCGGTCATTCTTCGGCTCTGCCCGGAAGCTCTTATCCCAGCTCCTGCACCAGAGGCTGGGCAGGCGGCGGTGTCAGGGTGGAATGATCCACCACAAATGCCTCTGCCCGCTGGCGCATCAGCCGCTGGCGTACCTTCCGCAGGTCGTTTTCCGGGAAGGTGCGCGCCCCGTCCAGCTTTTCGTCCCAGTGCGCCATGGCGGTATCCAGCTCCTCCTGAGTGGGCAGCAGGTTTTCTCTCTCTGCCACCAGCAGCAGTCCCAGCCAGCTGCGCAGCTTTCGCTGAGCGTACTGGTGGAGCCAGCTGCGGAACTCCTCCACCGTCTGCCCCTGCACCTTGAGATACTGGTCAAAATTGATGCCGTTTGCCTGCATCCGCAGGTTGAACTGCCGCTGCTCCGCAAAGTAGTTGCCTGCCTCCAGCTGCCGGGGCAGAGCGCCGAACACCTGATCGCCCAGCTGCCACACCAGCTCCCGGCGTGCTACCTCTTCCGCCTGCTGACAGCGTCTGGTGTAAAGCTCCCGGGTAACCTTCTGACGCAGGGCACGCTTGCCCTCGGCGTCGGCGGCACGCTCTTCGTCTCCGTAATGACGGTTGATCTCCAGTTCAATGGTCAGCTGACGAAGGGGATGGGGCTGCACCGGCTGCACGAAGCCGGTGTAACGACCCAGCTCAAGGGGCGGCAGGGCGTAAAACTGCGCCCCCGCCCGGAAGCCTTCCGCCTTGTTTACTGCCAGCAGCTCAAAATCCGGGTCGGTCACCGGCACAAGCTCGTTTTCCTGCACCAGCCGGTTGTACAGCGGTGCAAAGCCTTCCAGAATGGTGCGGTTCACCGCCGCCGTCAACAGCTCTTCCTCGTCCTGGGTGGGGTTGGTCTGCCGCTCTGCTTCCAGAGAGTGCGCCAGCTCCTGTGCATCGGCGGTAAATACCAGCCGGCAGTCGCCGGGCTCAGCAAGCCCGAAATGTTCCAGTTTCATGTGGTCCTCCCTCTGTTACATCAGCCCGAACATCAGCGCCAGCAGCGCTGCACCAAGGCAGAAATACAGGATCTCTGCTCCCAGCACCGAGCGGTCTCCGTCAACGTACATCTTTTCCGGGTCCTCCGGGTCGTAGTACAGGGTCACAGTACTGCCCTCGGCAAAGCACTTGCCCCGGGAAGGCTTGGGGTACTGCAGCCGGTGGCTGCCGCCTGCAGTGGAAAATTCCAGTACATACGCCACGCCGTCCCGGCTCTGGACAGTGCCGCTTACCACGGCGGAGACCTTTTCGCCTTTTGTGCACAGGGTGCGCCGCCGCAGGACGCTGCGCAGCGCCATAAAAAACATGAGACATGCGCCCAGCAAAAAAATCAGAACATTGAACATCTATATTTCCTCTTTTTTTATTTTGTGCAGGCAGTGCCTGCCGATTGTTCTATTATAACATACTTTTGCCGGGTTTTGCGCCGGAAAGCCCTGTACGGAGTGCATCAATTTTCTGGATAAAATTTGTCGAAAAAAATTGTAATTAGTGCTTGACATTTCTGCTGTATCTGGTATAATAACTATCGTTCCGAGCGTTGCAGCTCACGAACAAAACAGAATAAGCGGATATGGCGGAATTGGCAGACGCGTTAGATTCAGGTTCTAATCGGGGCAACTCGGTGGAGGTTCAAGTCCTCTTATCCGCACCAGGAAAAACTAGGGCACGTTTGTGTTCTGGTTTTTCTTTTTCGGTGCGAAAGAGGACTTGAACCGCAACAACGACCGCTGCCTGCGTGGAGTTGATTCTCCCATCCCGGAGCAACAGTTCCACACAGCCGGTGTCCATGCTGAACGAACAGGCTCTTTCATCGTACTTCATAATCATACCCTCCAAATCTTGTTATTGGCTTACGGTCTATGACAAGGCATCAGAGTTTTGCGCCGTCCACGGGAGCCTTCATTGTTGTACCCGAAGAAAACGAAAAATCCGAACCCTTCTCCAAT
>SFDE01000033.1 GCA_004558805.1 Faecalibacterium prausnitzii
CAGCGAAGCGGAGCAATGAAAGCCCCAGTGGGGCTTTTAAGCGACAGAACGGTCTTGCGCAGCAAGATGGAGGGGCCTCGCCCCGACAAGTTCGCGTTTAGCGTAAAATTGGAGCGTGTGGTGGATGAGTGTAGACCTGCAAAGGGCTGCATCAGAAAGTGGATTTATAGATCTGCAAACGGACAGCAGGAACTTTCCACCGCAGAAGAAGTAAATGTGAAAAACATGGAGGCTTTCTTATGAACAAATTGCTTTCCTGCCACTATAACATGGATACCAACCGGGTGGAAGCCCGGTTCGAGGATGAAGCCGTCCTTGCCATCGACTGCATCACTATTGAGGACGAGTACGGCAACACCCCGGCACAGCGGGCAGAACTGGGCTGGCTGCTGTACAATAAGCCGCTGGAGTATGCTCAGCTTGTGCTGAGAGGGGAGATCAGGCATTATCTCTCGCTTGGCTGCGACCACGGCAGACTGGAAGATCAATGACATAACAAACACAGCCCCGCTTTGGTGAAGAAGAAGCCAAAGCGGGGCTGTATTCAATGAAGGAGAAATGAAGGGAATATCAGGTTACAGATTCAGCTCAAACTGTTCCACCGTAACAGTTGCTTTGCCATCGGCAGCAAAGGTGATGCCATCGGCAGACTGAGGGGTGTAGATCCATGCGGTCATGGTCTGCTCGCCATCGTTGGCGAAAACTTCGATGCTGTTTTTATCCAGCAGGATGCGGAGCTTGAGCACACCGTTCTGGCTGCGAACCTTGCAGCTGCGGCTGTGAACGATGTCGGCACGGGAACCGGCATAGCTGCGATCCAGCGTCAGCTCGGAGGTGTAGGGATCGTAGGTCAGTCTGGTGTGATGGTCTGCATCGGCGGCCATCTTCAGGGTGAAGGAGCGGTATTCGCCGGGCTGTACCGTGACGGTCAGGTCCGCCACACGACCCTTGATGCCTTCCAGAGAAGTTTCGCTTTGCACCGTCACATTTTCGTGGCAGGTGCGCTTACCGTGGACGGCATCCAGCTCCCGCACGGGGGTCTGAATAATGCGCCCATCCTTGATGTGCAGCTCCCGGGGGCAGATGGTCTGCCCGAACCACTTGCAGCCCTTAGGTTTATCCTCGGTGTCCGACCAGGTCTGCAGCCATGCGGTCATGATGCGGCGGCCATCCGGTGCCAGCGTCGTCTGGGTTGCGTAGAAGTCGATGCCGCCGTCCATCAGCTGCACATTTTCCTTGGTGAAAGTGTGGGTGGCTTCGTCATAGCTGCCGATGAAGGCAATCACATTGTGACCGTTGTGGAACTCGCCCTTGGGCAGCATCTCCATGGGCCCCAGCATCAGGACCTGCTTGCCGTCCAGCGGGAAGAAGTCCGGGCATTCCCACATTTTTCCATACTGGTTGTTGCAGCGTTCCAGCACCGTGACAAAGTGCCAGTGGAAGCCGTCCTTGCTCTGGAACAGTGCCGCTGCGCCGCTGCCATCCTCGGCAAGGCAGACGGTGACGGCAGAGTAGGTGCCGTCGGTCTCACGCCAGATCTTGGGGTCCCGGAAATCGAACCTGCTGAAGCCTTCCGGCAGGTCTTTCTGGGTCAGCACCGGGTTGCAGGCAGGCTTTTCGTAGTCGAGACCGTCACCGATGGCAATACTCTGGGTCTGGATGTCCCGCATCTCCCCATTGGGCTGCTTTTCTGCCACCACGCTGGTGTACATCAGCAGCTGCTTGCCGTCATCCATCTGGGTGGCAGAGCCGGAGAAGCAGCCGGGGCCATTGTCCGCCGGGGAATCCGGTGCCAGCGCACAGGGCAGATACTCCCAGTGCAGCAGGTCAGTACTGACGGCGTGACCCCAGTGCATGGGACCCCAGTGGGTCGCATAGGGATTATACTGATAGAACTGATGATACTTCCCTTTATAGTAGGAGAAGCCGTTGGGGTCGTTGAGCCAGCCCACATAAGGAGTCATGTGGTAGGCAGGGCGTTCCGCCGGGGAAATGGCAGCGCTGTGCTCGGCCTCGTAGGCACGGGCTTTTTGTAAAGTCAACTCGTTCATGGAATCCTCCAAGGGAAAGAATTCTCATGCGTAGAAAGCATCCAGATATTTCTGCATAATGCCCAGATAGTCGGACAGACCGTAGGCTTCCAGCTTGCTCAGATATTCGTTCCACTCTGCATCCGTAGTGCCGTTCATGATCCAGTTTGCCTTCTGCGTATTCATGTAGGTCTGCAGATCTGCCTGCAGGTTAGAGACCTGCTCGGTGTCCTCGTTGCTCATAAAGACATTGGGATAGACATAATCGTTGTTCATATCCGGGGTGTAGATATCCTTGATCCAGTCCAGACGGTACTGTGCATCGTCCGGGCAGGTAACATATACATCATAGTAATCATCCAGAACCGCCAGAGGTCCGCCGACACACTGCGCCTCACGGACTTCCACGGGAGAAGCATCGCCCAGAGGAGCGTGCTTCAGCATGGGCTCGCCCTTATCGTTGGTGGACATTTCAAAAATGTTAAAGCCTTCCGTATCGCCGTAAGTACCCCAGTTGTTCTGCGGAGACTGGAGGGGTGCGTACATCTGATCCAGCCATGCACAAACCAGTGCAGGATTAGTCGCCTTTGCGGTGACAACGCACTTGCCGCGGGCAAAGCCGCTGGTGAAAGAGCCGTTCTGCGGGGTGATATTGCGGGTATCGGCGGTCAGGGCAGGCAGCGGCTCCCAGTCGGTCAGGTTGTCAATGTTGGCAATATCCCAGCTGAAGCAGACACCATAGCGACCAGCCTTGCCCTTGGAAACATAGGTGGACCACTCCTGCGTGAAGCACTCCGGGTCAATGAGCTTCTCGGCATACAGCTTGTGCAGCCAGTCCAGACCATCGCGGTAGCCCTGCTGGGTGGCGGCACAGATGACTTTCCGGTCGTTGGTAACGGCGATATGGCGGTCTTTGTCTGCGTCGCCGTAGCCTTCGCCAAAGCCATTGATGAGGATGCTGGGGTCCTGATCGCCGTTGTTGACGATGCAGGACATGGGGATGATGTCGCCGTCAATGCCATACTCTGCCTTGATAGAAGCGGCATTATCACGGAATGCCATCAGCACCTGCTCAAACTCGTCCACCGTGGTGGGCATCGACAGACCGAGGAAGTTCAGCCACTTGGTATTGATGAAGCTCATGTTGCCAATGGTCTGGATGGCGGTCTTTTCTGCGCCGAGCTGCTCGATCCAAGGCAGTGCCCAGATGTGACCCTCGCTGTCGGTGCACATGGTGCGGTACTCCGGGTACTGCTCAAAGACCTTCTGGAGATTAGGCATATTGTTGTCAATGTAGTCTTCCAGATTGAGGATGACCCCCTGATCTGCGTAACGCAGCAGATTGCTGTCGGTAAAATCAGCAGTAAAAACAAAATCCGTCAGGGTGCTGGGGTTGGACATATTCAGGGTGATCTTATCGCTCCACTGGTCGGACTGGATGGCGGTCCAGTCGATGTGCACATTGGTCTGCTCTTCCAGACGCTTGAAGATCAACGGCACCGGTCACGTCCACAGCTGCGGCAGCAGAATTGCTGCTGCCGGCGGATTTGCCGCCGCCACAGGCAGACAGAGCAGCGGCAGAGCCTGCCAGAGCGCAGACCTTGAGGAAGTTGCGGCGAGAGATCAGCTTTTTCATGGTATTTTCTCCTTTTTTATGTTTCTTTTTTCGTGTAACAGATGAGCGTACCTGCTTATAAAATTCTGGAATATCTTCAGCCTTTAATGGAACCAGCCATGATGCCGGCATCAAAATACTTCTGGAAGAAGGGATACATCACCAGCAGCGGCAGACTGGAAATAATGATGGTTGCATATTTGAGCAGCTCTGCCATCTTAGCACGTTCGGCAGTACTCTGGATATCTGCGATCATGCCGGATTCCGGCTGGCTCTGGATCAGGATGGAACGCAGCACCAGCTGCAGCGGCTGCTTCGATGCGCTGTTCAGGTAGATCATGGCGTCAAAGTAGCTGTTCCACATTGCCACGAACTGCCACAGAGCCAGAACTGCCACCACCGGCATGCAGACGGGCAGCAGGATCTTGAAGAAGTAAAGCATCTCACTGGCTCCATCCACATCCGCAGCTTCACGCAGCTCACGCGGGATGCCTTGATAATAGGTACGGGCAATGATCATGTTCCACACGCTGAATGCTCCCGGCAGAATGACCGCCCACATGGAATCCAGCAGACCCAGATTGTTGATGAGCAGGTAGGTGGGGATCAGACCGCCGCTGAAAAACATCGTGATTACAAACAAGGTGTTGAAGAGCTTTTTGCCTTTGAAGTCCGGCAGCGACATGGGATAAGCGGCAAGCATCGTCACAGCTACCGAGATGATGGTGAAGATGATCGAGTAAAGTACCGCGTTCTTGAAGCCGACCCAGATCTGCTTGTCCGAAACGACACGCTGGTAAGCATCCAGACTCCACTTGCTGAAATCAAAGGAGATGCCCTTGTTTTGCAGAGTGACTGGGTCCATAAAGGATGCGATGACAATGTAGATCATCGGAACGATGATCGCCAGCAGGAACAAGCCCAGAAGTGCGTAGCCGCAGTACAGGATGATCTTATCTTGTCTGGTGTAGAGGGCCATTTTTGATTTTTTCTGTTTTGCCATGGTAAACCCCTCCTTACAAGCCCTTGCCATCGTTCATTTTGGCAACGATCTTGTTCACTGCGATCAGCAGGATGACGTTGACAACGGTGTTGAACAGACCGACTGCCGTGGAAAAGCTGTAATCGCCGTCCAACAGACCCTTTTTATAAACGTACGTTGCAATGATCTCGGCAGTGTTCAGGTTCAGGTCGGTCTGCAGGGCATATGCCTTTTCAAAACCGATGCTCATGATGTTGCCTGCCTGCAGGATGAACTGAATAACGACCATATCCTTGATGGCGGGCCACTCCACCGTCATGATCTGCTGGATCAGGTTTGCACCGTCGATCATAGCAGCTTCCTTCAGATCCTTGCTGGCGTTAGAAAGGGATGCGGTGTACATGATGGATGCCCAGCCGGCGCCCTGCCAGATGCCGCTGATGATGTAGATGGGGCGGAACGCTTCCGGCAGCGTCATGAAGTTGATGCTGGTGTGAAACAGACCGTTCACCGGACCGGTGACACTCAGCAGCACCCGGACGATACCGCACAGCACGATGACCGAGATGAAGTTGGGCATATACAGCACCAGCTGCACCTTCTGCTTGATCTTCTTGCTCTCGATACGGTTGAGCAGGAATGCCAGCAGGATGGGGATCGGGAAGCCCCACAGCAGACCGTAGACGCTCAGCTTCAGGGTGTTGATCAGATAACGCCGGAAGTCCGGTGAGGACATGAAGCGGGTAAAGTTTTTGAAGCCTACCCACTCGCTGCCCCAGATGCCCTTGAAGGGATTGTACTTCTGGAACGCGATCAGCACACCGCCCATGGGAGCGTACTTGAACACCAG
This sequence comes from Faecalibacterium prausnitzii, assembly GCA_004558805.1. Classification (GTDB taxonomy): domain Bacteria; phylum Bacillota; class Clostridia; order Oscillospirales; family Ruminococcaceae; genus Faecalibacterium; species Faecalibacterium prausnitzii_M. The sequence continues at coordinate 5,478 of SFDE01000033.1, forward strand.
CGTCAGCGCCACGGCAGGCAGCAGGAACAACAGGTAAAGCTGCCAATGCCGTTTCATGTAGACCCATGTGTTGTGCAGCTTGCGTTCTGCTGTCAGCACAGCCGTTTCCGGCGAGGCCGTCTTTGCTTTCATGAATCATTCTCCTCCTTTTTGATTTGCTTGCCGTTTGATTTTCGTTTTACATTTGCACCTTTGGATTTTACGTTTTTTACTTTGATTGTGCAAATGTAAAACTCTGTGATTTATTTATACCACTCATGCAAGCAAATGTCAACGATAATTCATGGTATCTATCAAAAAATACTGTGGATTTGTACAGATGCACAAATTCAAAAGTGCGCAAATATGCAAAATGATGATTTGCGTTTTTGCATTTGACTAATTTGTGCATTTGCACTATACTGGAGTCGCAAAGAATAAGATCCGTCACCAGACTTTATCTATAAAAGCACCAGACTTTATCTATAAAAGAAAGAACATCCGCTCCTGTATTATAAAGAAAGAGAATGACTTATGGCAACCAAGGTCACCATTCAGGATATTGCAAACGAACTGCAACTTTCCCGCAACACAGTTTCAAAGGCCATCAACAACACCGGTGTGCTGGCAGATGCCACACGGGAGAAGATCCTGCGCAAAGCCGCCGAAATGGGCTATAAGCAGTTTGCCTATCTGCCGCTGTTTCAGGGAGACGCTGCAAAAGCAGCAGAGTCTTCCATTCTGCCGAGTGACAAACGGGAGATCGCCATGCTGACGACCCAGTTTCTGAGCAGCTCTCACTTTTCCTCCATGATGCTGGATCGTTTCCAGTCGGAAATCGACCATCTGCACAGCAGCATGACCATTCATCGCATTTCTCCCATAGAGCTGAAAGAGAAAAAACTTCCATCTTCTCTCAACATCCAGCGCACAGCCGGCATCATCTGCTTTGAAGTATTCGACTATGACTACGCACAGATGCTGTGCGATCTGGATGTTCCGCTGCTGTTTGTAGACACCCCTGTGATGGATATGCGTCCTCCTCTTAAAGCTGACCGCCTTTATATGGAAAACCGCATTGAGATCCAGAATGCGGTTGCCCACATGGTCCAGCGCGGCAAAAAACGCATCAGCTTTGCGGGGGATAAAAACCACTGTCAGTCCTTCTTTGAGCGTTATATGGCTTATAAGGATGCAGTGGAGCACTTTGGTCTGACAGAAGGTCTGAGCACCTGTGCGATGCCATCTGGACAGCAGGACTATCCGGTATCCCTGTACGAAACCATGCGTCGGTTCAAAACGATGCCGGATGCCTTTGTCTGCGCCAATGACTTTGTTGCCATGGATCTGGTCAAGGCCTTGAATGAGCTGGGATATTCGGTTCCCGATGATATCTGGGTCTGCGGCTTCGATGACAGTCAGGAGGCTTCCTACTTTGCCCCCCGTCTGACTTCGATCCATATCCATGAACAGATCATGGGCTACACCGCTGCCAATCTGCTTGTGACCCGCATCGAAGAACCCTCGCTGAACTATCGCACCGTCTATACAGAAACCAACCTGATCCTGCGCGAATCCACAGGAGATTGAGCGAAAGGAGAACCCCCATGCGTGACCTGTGCAATACGGACAAGCCGCTGTTTGCCGTGCTGACGAAATTGACTTACAGTGCTTACCTGAACATCTTATGGCTGGTGTGCAGCCTGCCCATCGTTACCATAGGGGCTTCTACGACCGCCTTGTTCTACGTCACACTCAAAATGGCAGAAGATCGGGACGATGGTCTGACCCGGATGTTTTTTAAGGCGTTCCGGGAAAATTTTAAGCCTGCCACAAAACTCTGGCTTATCCTGCTGGCAGTGGGCTGTTTTCTGGCTGCGGATGGCTTTGTGCTGAGCCGAATGTGGAGCGAAAACATTTTCTGGACGCTGCTCACTGCAGTGCTTATTGGTGCGGCAGTTCTGTACGGCATCGTTCTGCTGTATGCCTTTCCTCTGCTGGCACGGTTTGAAAACACCACCTTCGGCATCCTGAAAACAGCGTTTCTCGTGGGTGTCCGGTATCTGTTTTGCACCCTGCTGATGGCGGCGATCTATGGCGTCATGGGGTACGTCATCGTGTTTGTGTTCACGCCTGCGTTCCTGCTGGGCATGGGCTTCTGCGCCATGCTCTGCTCCTTTCTGATGCTTCGGATCCTCTATCTGATCGGCGGAGACCCTGATGCAGTACACGAGGAATACGACCATGACAAAAACTGACCGGGATACGCTCCGCTCCCTCCATGGGCGCAAAAAGTGGGAGCACATCTGGGCATATTACAAGCTGCCCATTGCGATCGTGCTCATCGTCGTCTATATCCTTGGCTATGCAGCCTACCGTCATGTGACGAAAAAAGAGGATGTGCTTTACCTTGGTCTGGTAAATATCACTGCCGGGTCTGATCTGACGGAACAGCTTACCACCGGCTTTGCCAAGGCGCAGGGTCTGACCAAAAAGCAACAGGTCGATCTGCTGTCCGGCTTGCTGCTCAGCGAGAGCGAAAGCGCAGAGGAGCAGTATGTCTATGCTTCGGAGATGAAGCTGCTGGGTGCAGTCAGTGCCCAGCGATTGGATGTTGTTCTGATGGACGAATATGCACGGGATCGACTGTTGGCAGATGATTATTTTCTCGATCTGCGGACGCTGGATGCGTCTTTCCGTGCACTGTCGGGTCTGAACGCCGGTGGGACCGTGCTGGATATTTCGGACACGCCGTTTGTCAGGCAGGCAGGTTTTTCTGGCAGGGTCTATCTTGGGGTAGTGCAGAATGCACCGCACCCGGAGCGTGCAGCCGCTTACATTCATTATCTGTTCCAGCGGTAATCGTTGGGTTTCACATCAGGAATAAGGAGATTTATTATGGACATTTTAACGATTGGTGAAGTTTTGATCGACCTGACCCAGACCGGCAAGGATGAAAAGGGCATCCCCCAGTTTGCCGCAAACCCCGGCGGTGCCCCGGCAAATCTGGCGGTGGCTGCTTCCAGACTGGGCGCACAGACCGCCTTTATCGGCAAGGTGGGTGCGGATGCCTTTGGTCGCTACCTGAAAGAGGTTCTGGCAGAGAACAAGGTGGACGTTTCCGGCATGGCGGTGGATGCAGACCACCCCACCACCATGGCTGTGGTCTCGGTGGATGCCACCGGCGAGCGGGATTTCAGCTTCTACCGCAGTGCCAACGCTGACGTGATGCTGTGCAAAGAGGATATTTCGGACGAGGCTCTGAAAGCTGCCAAAATCGTCCACTTCGGCTCTGTGAGCCTCACCGCTGACCCCTCCCGCACTGCCACGCTGGACGCTGCTGCCCGTGCCAAAAAGCTGGGTGCTACCATCACCTACGACCCCAACTACCGTGCCAACCTCTGGAAGAACAAAGAAGATGCTGTGGCACAGATGAAAGCTCCCCTGCCGCTGGTGGATATCCTGAAGGTGTCCGATGAGGAACTGCCCCTGCTCACCGGCACCACCGACTGTGAAAGCGGCACGGCACAGCTGGCACAGAACGGCATCCGGCTGATTTTCGTCACCCTGGGACCGGACGGCGTATTCTACCGCTTTGGGGATAAGACCGGTCATGTGGCGGGCGTCCCCTGCAAGGTAGGCGACACCAACGGCGCAGGCGACACCTTCTTTGGTGCGGCACTTTCCAAGCTCTGCAAGGAGGAGCTGGACACCCTGACGGTGGACAAACTGGAAAGCATTCTTGCCTTTGCCAACAAGGCGGCAAGCATCACCACCAGCCGGCATGGTGCTATCCCCGCCATGCCCACCCTTGCGGAAGTGGAGGGCTGAACCATGGCAACAAAACAGGAATTCGCATCCCGGTTTGCCAAGCACAAGGACGAGCTGGAATGGCTGTTCATGGAGCTGTACCACAACCGGGAAGGGCTGGAGGTTCTGGAGCGGGAGATGGCAGACGCCTACAACGCCCGCAGCGCCGAGCTGAAAGCGCTGGACAAGGCACGCTCTGCCGACCCGGAGTGGTACAAGCGGGGCAATATGTTCGGCATGACCATGTACACCGATCTTTTTGCCGGAAATCTGAAAGAACTGGCAAAGAAGCTGCCCTACCTCAAGGAGCAGAAGCTGACTTATCTGCACCTGATGCCCCTTTTGCAGATGCCCCATCCCCACAACGACGGCGGCTATGCAGTGGAGGATTTTGACACCGTA
>SFDE01000034.1 GCA_004558805.1 Faecalibacterium prausnitzii
TGGGACGTATTTAATTTTTTTGTCAGCCTCCGTAATTATCGGACTCAGCTCCCAACTAAGGTTTTTCCAAGGTGAGCGTTGTAACGTAACCTTAGGAGGGGGACGCTCTATCCAACTGAGCTACTGAGACAAAGTTCCGGGTGCCCGGAGGCACCGCCCTATTATAATACCGCATCCGTAAAATAAAATCAAGTTGAACCAATGAAGAAAATGGTGTATGCTATAAGGGTAAGTAAACCGGATGCCGCCGGGCGGCGTCTGCGGAGGAGCCTATGAAAAAAATAAAGTTCAAAAAGCTGTTTCACGGCAGGGGCAAGCCCCACGCCGTTCTCAAGGGGCGCAGCCCCACCCAGATCATCTGCGTGAGCTTTGTGGTGGTCATCGCACTGGGTACCGTGCTGCTGAGTCTGCCGGTGGCAAGCAGGCAGGGCAGGCTGGGGGTGGTTGACGCCATGTTTACCGCCACCAGCGCCACCTGTGTTACCGGGTTGGTGGTCCGGGACACATGGACCCAGTTTACCGGCTTTGGGCAGCTGGTGATCCTGCTGCTGATCCAGATCGGCGGCTTGGGTCTTGTGACCCTTACCAGCTTTTTTGCGCTTGCCATGCGGCGGCGCATGGGATTCCGGGACCTGCGGCTGCTGGGAGAAAGCGTCTCGGCAGACGGCTATGCACAGGCAAAGGATGTGCTGAAGATCGTGGTAGGTCTGGCGGCGCTGTTTGAGGGCGTGGGCATCCTGCTGCTGCTGTTTGCCTTTGTGCCCCAGTACGGTGCCGAGGGCATCTGGATCAGCATCTTTACCGCCATCTCAGCATTCTGCAACGCCGGTTTTGATCTGTTCGGGCGGTTCGGAGCGTATTCCTCGCTGGTGCCCTATGTGAACAACTACTATGTGCAGGCGGTGATCATCTTTATGATCATTGCCGGCGGCTTGGGCTTTATGGTCTGGGTGGAGCTGGGCGAGTGGCACAAAAAGCACCGGCTGTCCCTTCATGCCAGAGTGGTGCTGAGCTTCTCGCTGCTCCTGTGGATAGGCGGCGCAGTGCTTCTTGCTTTGCTGGAGTGGAACAACCCTGCTACCATGGGGCAGCTCAGCGTGCCGGGCAGGGTCATGGCAGCGCTGTTCCAGTCGGTGTCCACCCGTACCGCCGGTATGAACACCATTGATCTGGCGGCGTGCAGCCCCATCAGCAAGCTGCTGATGAGTATGCTGCAGTTCATCGGCGCTGCCCCCGGCTCCACCGGCGGCGGCGTAAAGGTGACCACCTTTGCAGTGGTGATCCTGACCATCCGCAGTGTGGCGCAGGGCAGAGACGACTGCGTTATTGCGGACCACCACATCGAGTCCAAGACCGTGTACCGTGCCCTGACCATCATCTTTATCGGTGCGCTGGCAGCCTTTGGCTCGGCGGTGGTGGTGTACTACAACACTGCCGAGGTGGTGTCGGTCATCGACTGTATCTTTGAGTCCTGCTCTGCCTTTGGCACTGTGGGCTTGTCGGTAGGGGTCACCGGACGACTGAACACTGGCGCAAAGGTATTGTATATGCTGGTGATGTTCATGGGTCGTGTGGGTCCTGTATCCCTTGCCATGAGCCTTACCGCAAAACCCGATGACAACAAGCGGAAAATCATGCCTGTGGGTCATATCAACGTAGGATAATACAGATAGAAAAATCTCCCGGTCACGGCAGAAGGCGTGACCGGGAGATTTTTGTTATAAGAAAGCTTGAAATTACTTTGCGTAGATGCTGACGATGTTCAGCAGGATCTGGGTGCAGCGGTCCATCCGCTCCACGGTAGTGCACTCACACACGCCGTGGAAGTTGAAACCGCCGGTGCCCAGGTTGGGGCAGGGCAGACCCATCCAGCTCAGGGTAGCACCATCGGTGCCGCCCCGGACCGGGACCTCCTCCGGCTCCAGACCTGCCATGCGGATCGCCTGCCGGGCAGATTCTACCAGATGGAAATGAGGCTTGATCTTTTCCAGCATGTTGCGGTAGCTGTCCTTGATCTCCACTTCCACGGTGCCTGCGCCGTACTTGCCGTTGAGGTAGTCGGCAATGTCCAGCATGTTTTCCTTCTTGAACTGGAGCTTGGAAGCATCGTGGTCCCGGAGGATGTAGCCCAGCTTTGCGTCGGTGACATCGCCGTACATCTGGCAAAGGTGGTAGAAGCCCTGCCGGTCCTCGGTGGTCTCCGGGCGTGCCATTACGGGCAGGGCGTTGTGGAACTCCATTGCCACGTTGGAAGCATTGATCATGGTATCCTTGGCGGAGCCGGGATGCACCGAGAAACCGTGGATGGTCACAGTGGCGGCAGCAGCATTGAAGTTCTCGTATTCGATGCAGCCGGCGTCTCCGCCGTCCACGGTATAGGCAAAGTCTGCGCCGAAGCCCGGGATGTCGAAGAGGTCGGCACCCTCGCCGATCTCCTCATCGGGGGTAAAGGCGATGCACAGCTTGCCGTGAGGCAGTCCCTGCTCAAGGATCATCTCCACAGCGGTCATGATCTCCGCCACGCCTGCCTTGTCGTCTGCACCCAGCAGGGTGGTGCCGTCGGTGGTGATGAGGGTCTCCCCCTTCATGGAGGCAAGGAAGGGGAAGGCAGAGACCTTCATGACCATGCCGGTGGCAGGCAGGACCACGTCCTTGCCGTCATAGTCCTCGTGGAGGATGGGGTTCACATTTTCGCCGCTGGCATCCGGGGCGGTGTCCATGTGGGCAATAAGACCCAGAGCGTGCCGGTCCTCATAGCCGGGGGTGGCAGGCAGGCTGCCGTAGACGTAGCAGTGCTCGTCCACCCGGGCATCCTCCACGCCCAGTGCCTTTAGCTCCTCTGCCAGCTTGTAGGCAAGGTCAAACTCCCGCTGTGCGGAAGGATGGGTGCCGGACTCCGGGTCCGAGGTGGTGTGGACACGGACATAATTCAACAGTCGTTCATAAGCGCGCATAGCAGCACACTCCTTTATCAGTAGTAGAGGAGGCACCCCGCAAAGAGGACCTGCCGTCTGCTCTATCATACCCTGTTTTTGGTGGTTTGACAACCTTTTTTGCAGATTTGTGGCAGAAAGGGGGAAATTCAACAGCAAAATGAACAAAATTCATCTTAAATTCTGTATCCATGAAGAATAAACGTGCTACAATAGAAGGGTACAAAGAGAGACCGGGCAGTTCTGTGCAAAGGCAGAAAGACCTGGAGAGACAGGCACCGGCAGGAGGTAGAGCTTTATGGCAGCAAAAGTATTTTTCTACACGCTGCGACCCTTCGATGAGCAGGGCATAGCGCAGGAACTGGCAAAACAGAAAGACATTGAATACGGCTATACCGAGGAGTACCCCACCATGGAAAATGCGCAGCTTGCCGCAGGCTACGACGCCGTATCGGTGACGCCCTGTGACATGAGCGCACCTATGCTGCAGCGGTTCCACGATCTGGGGGTAAAGGCGATCTGCTGCCGCTCCATCGGCTACGACCATGTGGATCTGGAAAAGGCACGGGAGCTGGGCATGAAGGTGTCCAACGTGGACTATCCCCCCGACGGCGTGGCAAACTTTGCCATCATGCTGATGCTCATGAGCCTCCGCAAGGCAGGACATATCCTGAAGCGGGGCGAGGTGCAGGATTATTCCCTCAAGGGCAAGATCGGACGGGACATTTCCAACTGTACCGTGGGGGTCATCGGCACCGGTCGCATCGGGCAGACGGTGCTGAAGCACCTGTCCGGCTTTGGCTGCAGCCTCCTTGCCTACGACCTCTACCCCAACGAAGAGGTAAAGAAGATCGCCGAGTATGTGCCGCTGGACACTCTGCTGGCGGAAAGCGATGTGATCACCCTCCACACCAACGCCACCGAGGAGAACCACCACCTGCTGAACGCCGAGGCGTTTGCCAAAATGCGTCCCGGGGTCACCATCGTCAACACCGCCCGGGGCAAGCTCATTGACAGTGATGCTCTGCTGGCAGCGCTGGAAAGCGGGCAGGTGGGTGCCGCCGGTCTGGATGTGCTGGAAAATGAGAACGGACTGTACTACTACGACCGCATGGGGGATGTGATCCCCAACCCGGAGCTGGCAGCCCTGCGGGCAATGCCCAACGTGATCCTTACGGACCACACGGCGTTCTATACCTACGAGGATGTAAAGAGCATGGTGCGGGGCGTCATGGAAAGCGCCGCCGCCTTTGCAGAAGGCTCTCCCACCCGCCACGATGTGACCAACCGCTGAGCCGCTGAGAAGTATACAGGAAACAAAAAAAGTATCTGCATCCCCTCTTCTCCGGGTCTCGGAGATCGTGGAGGGTCCTGCAGATACTTTTTTGTTTTGGTCTTTTATAAAGTATAAGGGTCAGGCTGCCGGATCAGCCCAGGCAGACGCCCATGCGCCGTGCCACGGTGAGCAGGTCACAGCCTTCGGGCACGTTGCGGGTCTTGCCGGCAATGTCGGCAAGACGGTTCTCGGTGACATGACCGTTGACCATTGCTACAGTGACGCCGTAGCGTTCGATCTCCACCAGCTTTGCAGCATAGCTGCCAAACTGGGTAGCAAGCACACGGTCATAGGCGCTGGGACTGCCGCCCCGCTGCATATGTCCGGGGATGCATACCCGGGTCTCCATGCCGGTCTTTTTCTGCACCGCCTGGGCAATGCGGTTGGTGGCGGTGACGCCGAAGCCTTCTTCGGCACGCTTTGCCATCCAGTCTTTCCGCTTCATCCGTGCTTCCTCGGTGTTCATGGCACCCTCTGCCACTGCAAGGATGGAGAAGTTGGAACCCTTTTTGGCACGGCGCTCCACGGCGTCACACACCCGGTCGATGTCGTAGGGCATCTCCGGCAGCAGGATGATGTCGGCACCGCCGGCAATGCCGGAATACAGGGTGAGCCAGCCTGCCTTGTTGCCCATGATCTCGATGCACATCACCCGGCTGTGGCTGCCGGCGGTGGTGTGGATGCGATCGATGACGTCGGTGGCAATGTCCACAGCGGTGTGGAAGCCAAAGGTCACATCGGTGCCGTAGATATCATTGTCGATGGTCTTGGGCAGACCGATGATGTTCAGCCCTTCCTGAGACAGGAGGTTGGCGGTCTTGTGGGTGCCGTTGCCGCCCAGACACAGCAGGCAGTCCAGCTTTGCTTCCTTATAAGTCTTTTTCATGGCGGCGACCTTGTCGATGTTGTCGTCCTCCACCACCCGCATCATCTTAAAGGGGGTGCGCTTGGTGCCCAGAATGGTGCCGCCCAGTGTCAGGATGCCCCGGAAGTCATCCTCGCACATCTCCTTGTACTCTCCGTTGATCAGACCGTGGTAGCCGTTGAGGATACCCACGATCTCCACATTTTCGCCCATGCGGGCATACAGTGCTTTTGCAACGCCCCGGATGGTGGCGTTGAGACCCGGGCAGTCACCGCCGGAGGTCAGGATCCCTACACGTTTTTTCATTCAAAAGCCCTCTTTCTTTTGAGATTCAGGGCGGGGCGCAGACAGCGCCGGAACGCCCTGTACAATTATAATATAAGAGTATTCCGAACCGGGGCAGGTGTCAAGCATCCACACAAAAAATTTACATCAGAACGCAGGGGAGGAGGAGACACAGAAACTTTTGCAAAAAAAGTAAAAAAAGTAGTTGACAACTGCTATGCCTTCGGGTATAATATTCCCTGTCAACAGCGCCGAGCCGCTTCTGAAGAAAAGAATGATGGGGATTTGCATAGTGGTAGTGCGGTAGACTCTGACTCTACTTGTGGGAGTTCGATTCTCTCATCCCCAACCAGAAAACCGCAGCCTCAACCGGCTGCGGTATTTTCGGGGCATAGCGCAGTTGGTAGCGCGCCTCGTTCGGGACGAGGAGGCCGTGGGTTCAAATCCCGCTGCTCCGACCAAAAAAAGCAGACACACATTCGTGTGTCTGCTTTTTTGTTTGGGTCGGAGCGGCGGGATTTGAACAGGGCGGCGGCACGCAGTGCCGTAAGCAATCAGCCCAGTGGGCTGTTGCTTAGCCCGCGGGTGTCACCCGGCAGGAATGTCTACCCGGGGAGAAGCTGCTACACATCTGTGTACTGGTCTTTTTTTATTCGCGGCGGGATTTGAACAGGGCGGCGGCACGCAGTGCGGTTGAGGGGTATTACACCGCCGTGCCACGGCAAAGGGGCAGCATCCTCGCCCTCTCCGTCTTTGCTGCGCAAATCCGCCTTGTTCCCCTTTCTGCCGCCGTTGGCGACGTCTGCTCCCCTCTTTGTCACCTGCAGTGACATTTCTCCA
>SFDE01000035.1 GCA_004558805.1 Faecalibacterium prausnitzii
AAACAAATTTAGCCGCTTTTTCTTTAAATATTGCAAATAACACTCCTATAATCACAAATGGAATAACCAAAACTCCACATAGCCAAAACCCTATATTCATAGTATATTCCTCCTTCACAAATTCCGATTTATAATTTGTAATATGATTAAAAATACCCCGCATCGGAAGTGCTCGGATGCGGGGCGGGGAAGATTTAGTGATTTTCTGTAGATTGCGGGGCGGCGGCATCGTCTGCCGGATCCCCGAAGCTGTCGTGGTAATCCTGCAGCAGCTCCAGCTCATCGTGCCGGTGCAGACCGTGGATCACCAGTTTTTTGAGGATGTCGTAGATGACAGCAAACAGGGGCACGCCGATGATCATGCCCACAAAGCCCCACAGACCGCCGAAGAGCAGGATGGCAAACAGCACCCAGAAGCTGGAAAGACCGGTGGTATTGCCCAGGATCTTGGGTCCGATGATGTTGCCGTCCAGCTGCTGCAGCACCAGAACAAACAGGACGAACCACAGTGCCTTGATGGGGTTCTGGATGAGGATGAGCAATGTGGCGGGGATGGCACCGATGAAGGGACCAAAGAAGGGGATCACGTTGGTGACGCCGATGATCACCGACACCAGCAGCGCACTGGGAAACCGGAAGATCAGGCAGCCAATGTAGCACAGCACGCCGATGATGGCGGAGTCCATGATCTTGCCGTTGATGAAGCCACCGAACATCCGGTCTGCATAGAGAGCTTCTTCGGTGATGAGCTGTGCCCAGTGGGGCTTGAAGATGCTGTAGAGCACCAGCTTTGCCTGCTGTACAAACCGCTTGCGGCTGCCCAGCACATACACCGCTACGATGATGCCGATGACCAGATTCTTGGCGACCACCACCACGTTCAGTACTCCCACGGCGGCACCGCTGACGATGTTCTGCATGGAGGGCAGCAGGGTGTTCTTGACCCAGGTGTCCAGATTGGTATGGAGGGTGTTGTACGCCGAGTTCAGCAGACGCATGATCTGCTCGTTGTTTTCAATGAACTCCACATGGCTTGCCCAGTTTATAAACTTGGTAATATTTGCCTGTGCCGTGTAGTACAGGGTGGTGACGCTGGTGATCAGCTGAGGCACGATCATCATGATCAGGGCATAGACGATCAGCAGCCCGAACAGGATGGTAAAGGTCACCGACAGGACATTGATAAGCCCACTCATCTTTTCCGGGATGAACCGCCGCAGAAAACCTTCGATGGTGTTACACACCGGCTTCAGCAGGTAGGCGATGACTGTGCCGTAGATGAAGGGCATCAGGATACCGGTAAGGGTGGAGATGGCATCCCCAAAGCCGTCAAACCGGTAGATCAGGAAGAAAAAGACGATGCTCAGGGAGATGGCACCGAAACCGGCAAGCATCCCGTAGACATAGGGTTTTACGTGGGGCTTTTTTTCCATCATGATAGACTCCATTTCTGCTGTGGGCAGCAGAAATGCCCCCAGCAACAGTTAGATTTTATTGCTTCTGCGCCAGATATGCAGCTTGTCTGCCTCCCGGATCAGCTCCTCCCGGAAGTCCGGGTGTGCCACGCTGATCAGAGCCTCTGCCTTCTGCCAGCTGGTGAGACCCTTCAGGTTCACGCAGCCGTACTCGGTGCACAGGTAGTGGATATTGGCGCGGGTGTCGGTGACGATGCTGCCGTTTTCCAGAGTGGGACGGATGCGGCTCTCCATCTTGCCGGTCTTCTTATTAAAGAAGGTGGAGGACAGGCAGATAAAGCTCTTGCCGCCCTTGGACAGGTAGGCGCCCAGAACAAAGTCCAGCTGACCGCCTGCGCCGGAGATGTGCTTGATGCCGGCACTTTCGGCGTTCACCTGACCGAACAGGTCAATGTCCACCGCATTGTTGATGGAGATGAAGTTGTCCAGAGCAGAGATGCTGCGGATATCGTTGGTGTAGTCCACGGGAGCAGACATGCACTCGGGGTTGTCGTTGAGGTAGTCGTACATCTTCTGGGTGCCTGCACCGAAGGCGTAGACCTGACGACCCTTATCCAGCTGCTTGCGGCTGCCGTTGATCTTGCCAGCCTTGGCAATGTCCACAAAGGCATCCACATACATCTCGGTATGGACGCCCAGATCCTTCAGGTCGCTCTGGGCGATAAGACCGCCGATGGCGTTGGGCATACCGCCGATGCCCAGCTGCAGGCAGGCACCGTTGGGGATCTGGGGCACGATGAGGTTGGCGACCTTCAGATCCACTTCGGTGGCAGCGCCGGGAGCAGCCATCTGCCCGATGGGAGGATTGCTGCCCTCCACGATGCCGGTGACCTGAGAGATGTGCACGCAGTTCTCCATGCCGCCCAGGCACCGGGGCATGTTGGTGTTGACTTCCACGATGATCTTTTTTGCCTTCTGGCACACGGCACCCAGATGGGAGGCGCTGGGACCAAAGTTGAAGTAACCGTGGGCGTCCATGGGGGTCACCTGAAAAACGGCGACGTCCACAGGATCTGCGCTTTCCCGGTAGTAGCGGGGCAGCTCGGAGTAGCGGATGGGGGAGTAGAAGGAAAAGCCCTGAGCGATCGCCTTGCGCTCAATGCCGCCCATATGCCAGCTGTTCCAGGTCATGTGGGCAGCGGGGTCCTCAATCTGGAAGATCTCCGGCACCCACATCAGGATGCCGCCCCGGAAGTTGACCCCTTCCAGCTCCGGCAGCCGCTTTGCCAGCTCGGCATCCACCGCCACAGGGGTGTTTACCGCCCAGCCGTAGTCCACCCAGTCACCGCTCTTGACCAGAGCAGCAGCTTCGGCAGCCGTCATGCGTTTCTGCGCATACAGATCCATAAAATCCATTATAAACCATCCTCTCTTAAAATACATAAAAGAATTGTAAATTTTGCTCCTTCCGAAGAAAGAAGAATCACAATCCTGTACGGACAAAAAACCAGCCCTGTTTTTTACAGGCTGTTTGCAGTTCTCACACAGCTTTACCACATCTGCCGGATACCATGAAAGCGTGCTGAGGCACAGAGACCGGCGCAGAGAGCTGCACAACTTAGTTATAACATTAACAATGTACAGAATCAATAGTTTATCGTGAAAAAAATTGCCCAACTGGCATCTTGACTAAAAATCTTTGCTTTTTGTGCCAATTGTTTGTGGCGAGAAAAACAAAAACTTGCAAAAAACACTTGATAAAATTTTGACGATGTGCTTTACTAAGAGTGTAGCAAGGAACTGCAGTCCGGCACAGCATTGATTGTTTAAAATTTAACGATACTTTGCCGGCAAACGCTTCTCCCTTGCACCTGTAACCGGAAAGTGCTATCATGGCAGGACCACAATGCGCTTTTCACGGCGCTCAAGGAGGAAAAACCGATCCATGGCAACAGCAGTTTATCCCGGTTCTTTCGACCCGGTCACCAAGGGTCATCTGGACATCATCAAGCGTGCCGCAAAGGTCAATGACCGGCTCATCGTAGCGGTGCTCAACAACAGCGCAAAAAATCCCCTGTTCACAGTAGAGGAGAGGGTGGAGATGCTCACCGAGTGCTGCAAGGGCATCCCCAATGTGACGGTAGAGAGCTTCGACGGTCTTACCGTGGAGTTTGCCAAAAAGCGCCACGCTTCCGTTATGGTGCGGGGGCTGCGGGCGGTGACGGATTTTGAAAATGAGATCCAGCTCGCCCACACAAACCACGCCCTGATGCCCGGCATCGAGACCATGTTTCTCGCCACCAGCATCAAATGGAGCTACCTGTCTTCCACCATCGTAAAGGAAGCAGCATTTTACGGCAGCGACATCAGCAAGTTCGTTACCCCCAATGTGGAAAAGGCGGTGAGCGAGAAGTATGCGCTGCTGCGTCAGAGTGGGAAGCTCTGAAACCCATCATTGCAAAATTGCCCGCAGGGCATTTTGATAAAAAGGTCTTACGAAAAGAAACACATACACAATTCAGGAGGCTATTCACATGAAAAAGATCGTTATCGCATCTGCATGCCGTACTGCTATCGGTAAGTTTGGCGGCACCCTTGCCAACGTCCCTGCTGCTGAGCTGGGCTCCATCGTCATCAAGGAGGCTCTGAACCGTGCAAACGTGAAGCCCGAGCAGGTCGATCATGTTTACATGGGCTGTGTCATTCAGGCAGGTCTGGGTCAGAACGTGGCACGTCAGGCTTCCCTGAAGGCTGGTCTGCCCATCGAGACCCCCGCTGTCACCGTCAACGTGGTCTGCGGCTCCGGTCTGAACTGCGTCAACATGGCTGCTCAGATGATCGAGGCAGGCGATGCTGATATCGTGGTCGCAGGCGGCATGGAGAACATGGACATGGCTCCCTTTGCACTGCAGAAGGCTCGCTACGGCTACCGCATGGGCGCTCCCATGGGCAAGAGCGAGATCGTGGATACCATGGTCAACGATGCACTGTGGGATGCCTGCGGCTTCAACAAGCACATGGGCATGACCGCTGAGAATGTCTGCACCAACGAGACCTACCAGAAGAAGTACGGCTACAGCCCCATCAACCGCGAGATGCTGGACGAGTTTGCATACAACAGCCAGCTGAAGGCTGACAAGGCGATCAAGGACGGCGCTTTCAAGGACGAGATCGTTCCTGTTGTCATCAAGGGCAAGAAGGGCGACACTGTGTTCGATACCGATGAGGGTCCCCGTCTGAGCGCTCCCGAAGTGCTGGCAAAGCTGAAGCCCGCCTTCACCAAGGACGGCATCGTTACCGCTGGTAACTCCTCCGCCATCAACGACGGCGCTGCTGCTCTGGTCATCATGAGCGAGGAGAAGGCTAAGGAGCTGGGCGTGAAGCCTCTTGCTACCTGGGTCGCAGGCGCTCTTGCCGGTGTCGAGCCTGAGGTCATGGGTCTGGGTCCCATCGCTGCTACCAAGAAGGTCATGGCTAAGACCGGCATGACCGTTGCCGACATGGACCTCATCGAGGCAAACGAGGCATTTGCAGCACAGTCCATCGCTGTGGGCGAGGCTCTGGGCTTTGACAAGGACAAGCTGAACGTCAACGGCGGCGCAATCGCTCTGGGTCATCCGGTGGGCGCTTCCGGTGCTCGTATCCTGGTCACCCTGCTGTACGCTATGAAGCACCGTGGTGCTCACAAGGGTCTTGCCACCCTGTGCATCGGCGGCGGCATGGGCTGCGCTACCATCGTTGAGATGGACTAAGCACGTTTTTCTGAATCCTGACTGAATAACGGACCCGTGCCGGCAGGGAACCGGAGAGCCCTCCCGGCACGGGGACCGTTTTGAATATTGATAAGATTGAAATGGAGGTTTTCACAATGGCATTTGTAAAAACCGAGGTGCAGGGCGCAGTTGAGATCATCACCATCGACCGTCCCAAGGCACTGAATGCCCTGAACCCCGAAGTTCTGGCAGACCTGAAGGCAGCATTTGAGGCTGTGGATCAGGACGCTATCCGCTGCATTGTTCTTACCGGCGAAGGCGACAAGAGCTTTGTTGCCGGTGCCGATATCGGCTCCATGAGCACCATGACCAAGGCTGAGGGCGAGGCTTTCGGCAAGCTGGGCAATGATGTGTTCCTGATGATCGAGCATTTCCCCATCCCCGTCATCGCAGCCGTCAACGGCTTTGCACTGGGCGGTGGCAACGAGCTTGCCATGAGCTGCGACATCCGCATCTGCTCCGACAACGCTGTGTTCGGTCAGCCGGAAGTGGGTCTGGGCATCACCCCGGGCTTCGGCGGCACCCAGCGTCTGGCACGTCTGGTGGGCATGGGCATGGCAAAGCAGCTGGTCTACTCTGCCCTGAACATCAAGGCAGACGAGGCATACCGCATCGGTCTGGTGAACGCTGTGTATCCCCAGGCTGAGCTGATGGAGAACGTGCTGAAGCTTGCCGGCAAGATCGCCAAGAACGCCCCCATCGCCGTGCGCAACTGCAAGAAGGCTATGGACGACGGCATCAGCCTGCCCATCGAGAAGGCTGTTGAGGTTGAGGAAAAGCTGTTCGGCGCTTGCTTCGAGACCCACGACCAGCAGGAGGGCATGGCATGCTTCCTGTCCCGTGAGAAACCCAAGCCCAAGGCAGTGTTCACCAACAACTAATCAACTACACAATTTTTGATATTTAGATATTTAAAGGAGAGATTTCCTATGAAGATCGGTGTTATCGGCGCTGGCACTATGGGTCAGGGCATCGCAAAGGCATTTGCACAGGTTGAGGGCAACACCGTTGCTCTGTGCGACATCAAGCAGGAGTGGGCCGTTGCAGCCATCACCCCGGGTCTGAAGGAAGACCTGTGCGCTGACTGCGATCTGGTCGTGGAGGCAGCCTTTGAGGATATGAAGGTCAAGCAGACCACCTTTGGTGAGCTGGATAAGATCTGCAAGCCCGAGTGCGTCTTTGCTTCCAACACTTCTTCTCTGTCCATCACTGAGATCGGCAAGGGTCTGACCCGTCCCCTGATCGGTATGCACTTCTTCAACCCCGCTGACCGCATGAAGCTCATCGAGGTCATCGCAGGCTGCAACACCCCCGCAGAGACCGTTGAGAAGATCAAGGAGATCTCCGTGGCGATCGGCAAGCAGCCGGTGCAGGTCAACGAGGCTGCAGGCTTCGTGGTCAACCGCATCCTGATCCCCATGATCAACGAGGCAGCCTTTATCAAGATGGAAGGCGTTTCTGACATCGCCGGCATCGACACCGCTATGAAGCTGGGCGCAAACCACCCCATGGGACCCCTGGAACTGGGCGACTTCATTGGTCTGGACATCTGCCTCGCCATCATGGACGTGCTGTACAAGGAGACCGGTGACAGCAAGTACCGTGCTTGCCCGCTGCTCCGCAAGATGGTCCGCGGCGGCAACCTGGGCTGCAAGACCGGCAAGGGCTTCTACGTTTACAACGCAGACCGCACCAAGACCCCTGTTGACCAGCTGTAAATTCTGATAAACGTTTCTCCCGACCGTGGGAAAGCGGTCGGGAGGAATTTGTTTGCACTGCATTGACATAAAAAATCGTGCAGGTATGATAAAAATACCCGTTAGGAGGATATAGTGATGGATTTTACTCTGTCCAAGCAGCAGCAGATGGTGCAGAAGATGTACCGCGAGTTTGCTGAGAACGAAGTCAAGCCTCTTGCCAAGAAGGTGGATGCAGAAGAGTATTTCCCCAAGGAGACCGTCGAAAAGATGGGCAAGCTGGGCATGATGGGCATCTACTTCCCCACTGAGGTGGGCGGTGCAGGCGGCGATGTGCTGTCCTACGTCATGGCTGTGGAAGAGCTGAGCAAGGTCTGCGGCACCACCGGTGTCATCGTGTCTGCTCACACCAGCCTGTGCGCTGCTCCCATTTATGAGAACGGCACCCCCGAGCAGAAGGCAAAGTACCTGCCCAAGCTGTGCAGCGGCGAGTGGCTGGGTGCCTTTGGTCTGACCGAGCCCGGCGCCGGCACCGACGCACAGGGTCAGCAGACCATTGCCAAGGAAGAGGATGACTGCTGGGTCCTGAACGGCTCCAAGATCTTCATCACCAACGCTGGCTTTGCTGATGTGTTCATCGTCATCGCTGTCACCGACAACGTGCTGGACAAGCGCGGCCGTCCCACCAAGCTGTGCTCTGCTTTCATCGTGGAGCGCACCGATCCGGGCTTCTCTGTGGGCAAGGCTGAGGACAAGATGGGCATCCGCGGTTCTTCTACCTGCGAGCTGATCTTCGAGGACTGCCGTATCCCCAAGGACCGTATGCTGGGCGTGCGGGGCAAGGGCTTCCAGCTTGCTATGGCTACTCTGGACGGCGGTCGTATCGGTATCGCTTCCCAGGCTCTGGGCATCGCCGAGGGCGCTCTGGACGAGACCATTGCCTACGTCAAGGAGCGTAAGCAGTTTGGTCGCAGCATTTCTGCTTTCCAGAACACCCAGTTCGAGCTTGCTGAGATGAAGGCTCGTGTGGATGCTGCTAAGTATCTGGTCTACGCTGCTGCACAGAAGAAGCAGCAGGCGATGGACGGCGCAAAGGTCCGCTACAGCGTGGAGGCTGCCGAGGCAAAGCTGGTGGCTGCCCGTACTGCCAGCGATGTGACCCGCCGCTGCCTGCAGCTGTTCGGCGGTTACGGCTACACCCGTGACTATCCCATCGAGCGCATGATGCGTGATGCCAAGATCACCGAGATCTACGAGGGCACCAGCGAAGTGCAGATGATGGTCATTTCCGGTGCGTTGCTGAAGTAAGGGAGGCAAGAGTTACAATGAAAGCAATTGTTTGTGTAAAGCAGGTTCCTGATACCTCCGGCAAGGTGTCCGTCAAGCCCGATGGCAC
>SFDE01000007.1 GCA_004558805.1 Faecalibacterium prausnitzii
CGTGGCAAAGGCAGTGGACCTGCCCATCATCCTGTACAACATCCCGCCCCGCACCGGCAACAAGCTGCTGCCGGAGACGGTGCAGGCGCTGTGCCGGGATGTGGAGAACATCGTGGGCGCAAAGGATTCCAGCGGCGACATTGAGAACCTGAAGGCGTACATCCGCCTGACCCGGGAGCTGGACAAGGATGTGGCGATCCTTGCAGGCAACGACGGTGCCATCCTCACCTGCCTGAAGGAAGGCGGCGCCGGCGGCATTGCCGGGCGTGCCAACATCTGGCCTGCCACCGTGGCAAAGATCTACGACTGCTTTAAGGCTGGGGACCTGGAGGGGGCACAGGCGGCACAGGACGCCATTGCCATCCTGCAGCAGACCTTTAAGTACGGCAACCCCAACACCATCATCAAGACCGCCGTGGCGCTGCAGGGTCACCCTGTGGGCAAGTGCCGCGCCCCCTTCAACTATGTGCCGGAGGAAGGCATGGAGGCGATCCGGAAGGTACTGGCGGAGAACGAGGCAAAAGGTCTGCACTGAGAAAAGGAGGAGGCTGCTATGAACAAACCCATCGTTGGCATTACCATGGGCGACCCCGCCGGGTCCGGTCCTGAGATCACCGTAAAGGCGCTGGCGGACCCTGCCCAGTACAGCTACTGCCGCCCCATCGTGGTGGGGGACGCAAAGATCATGGAACAGGCAAAGAAGTTTGTGGGGCGGGAGGATATCGTCATCCACCGCTGCCAAAAGGTATCCGATGCCCTGTTCACCCCCGGCACCATCGATGTGCTGCATCTGGACCTTATTGAGGACGTCAGCAAGTTCCAGCTGGCAAAGGTCAGTGTGGAGGGGGGCAACGCCGCCTTCCAGTGCGTGAAAAAGGTCATTGAGCTTGCCATGGCGGGCGAGGTGGATGCCACCTGCACCAACGCCCTGAACAAGGAGGCAATGAACAAGGCACTGGAGTACTACCACGGCGAAAAGTCCGACGGGTACACCCACTTTGACGGACACACCGAGATCTACGCCACCTACACCCACACCAAAAAGTACACCATGATGCTGGCACACCACGACCTGCGGGTGGTCCATGTCTCCACCCATGTTTCCCTGCGGGAGGCATGCGACCGGGTCAAGAAGGACCGGGTGCTGGAGGTCATTGAGATCGCTCACAAGGCGTGCCGGGATATGGGCATCCAGAACCCCCGCATCGCCGTGGCAGGGCTGAACCCCCACTGCGGAGAGAACGGGCTGTTTGGTCGGGAGGAGATCGAGGAGATCACCCCCGCCATCGAGGCGGCAAAGGCAGAGGGCATCACCGGGGTGGTGGGTCCCTGCCCCCCGGACAGCGTCTTTTCGCAGGCGCTGGGTGGCTGGTATGACATCGTGGTGTGCATGTACCACGATCAGGGTCACATCCCCCTCAAGACCGTGGGCTTTGTCTATGACCGGGAAAAGCAGGACTGGAAGGCGGTGGAAGGGGTCAATGTCACCCTGGGTCTGCCCATCATCCGCGCCAGCGTGGACCACGGCACCGACTTCTACCACGCCGGCAAGGGCAACGGCAATGAGCTGAGCCTTGTCAACGCCATCAAGTATGCGGTCAAGATGACCGGCGCAAAAAACTGAGCCGGGAAAAAGGGTTCAATCTCGAAACATCCTTTTAGACAGTTTTGTCGAGTTTGTTCCAAAATGTTACACTTTTAAACAGGTTTTTGTTGGTAAATTCCAATATAGTTTCAAAATGGAACACATTTGCAGCAATTATGCGTTGTGGGACCTGTCCAAAACGGGTATAATCGTGTCAACAAAAGCGGACAGGAAAAAACAAAAAGCGACCCGGACCTGAACGGGACGCTTTCCATATCCCGGGGGGCTTGCCCGCAAGCATGAGACAATCTAGCAAAGAAAAGGAGAAACTACCATGAAAAAGATCTCTCGTCGCAGCTTTCTGAAAGCTTCCGGTACTCTGGCAGCCGCCGGTGTCCTTGCCGCCTGCGGTGGCTCTTCCTCCTCTACCAGCACCGCTTCCAGCGAGGCAGTATCCATTGCCACCACCGCTGTGGAAGGTCTGCCGGATATGAGCAAGCAGACCCTGAACTTCAGCTCCGATAAGGTCGGTTCCGGTTCCTACAACATGATCGTGGCAATGTCCAAGGTCCTGGAGAAGGCAGGCGGCTTCCAGACTGTCAACGTGAACCCTGACTCTCCCGGCGGCATGGGCGCTCCTTACCTGTTTGCTTCCGGCAGCACCGACCTTGCCTTCATCAACGGCGCTCCCGCCAAGTGGGCAATGGAAGAAGGCACTCTGGGCAAGCCCGCTACCAGCGGCTATGCAGCTGTCATCGGCGGTCTGACCGCTGTGTGCTACATCAACTGCGTGTCCAACGCCTTCCTGCAGAAGCACAACGTGTCCACCATCGAGGAGATCTTTGAGAAGAAGCTGCCTCTGCGCATCGGCTGCTCCGCCAAGGGCTCCATGGATGCTGAGGGCGCCTACCTGCTGCTGGAGTACTTCGGTGTCACCGAGGACGACCTGAAGAGCTGGGGCGGCTCCATCACCAACCAGGGCGGCGATGCCAATGCCGACGCTATCTCCGATGGTCAGATCGACTTCTACATCGACCACACCTCTTCCGCTTCTTCCACCATGGCACAGATCGCCACCAGCGTGGACGTCACCTTCCTGCAGTGGGGCGACGACCTGTGCAACTGGTTCGTCACCGAAAAGGGCTTTGACCTGATCACCATCCCCGCCAACTCCTTCAAGGGACAGGACAAGGAACTGACCCTGCCCGGTACTCCCGACTGCGTATTCTGCAAGGAGAGCCTCAGCGAGGATGTGGTCTACGCCATCACCAAGAGCCTCAGCGAGAACCGCGATGCTCTGGTCGCCGAGTACAACTCTCTGTCTCCCTGGGAGCCTGAGACCGCATGGGAAGAGATGAAGCGGGGCGGCTGCCCCCTGCATCCCGGTGCCGAGAAGTACTACAAGGAAGCAGGCTACATGAAGTAAGCTTTCCCAGCAAATCCGGACGGGGGCTTCCGTCCGTTACCACATGATCCCCTGACCGTAGGCAAAAACCGGACGCTTTGCGGTGCCCGGTTTTTGCTTTCACAGGGGAGAATACGGAGGATACTATGAGCAACGAAAAAGAATCCAAGGTATCTGCTCTGGATGCCAAGGCGAAGGCTCTGGCAAACGAAGAGGACGAGGATACCAAGATCGCCCGAATGCTGAAGCATATGCCCAAGTGGCGTTTTTACTCCCTTGCAGTGCTGACCGTGGTCTGGACTGTTTTCCAGCTGTACATCAAGCTGGTAAAGCCCCTGGACCCCTGGTTCCAGCTGCCCCTGCACATGTGCCTGGCACTGGTGGTGGTGTGGCTGTACAACCCCATGGTGGAAAAATCCAAAAGCCACAATAAGCTGTGGTGGATCTACGATATCTTCCTGATCGCATCCAGCTGCTTTATCTGCTTCTTCTTTGTGACCCACGCCGAGCAGCTGAACTACCGCATCTTCAACGTGGACGTCATGACAACTACCGAGGTCATCGTGGCAGTGCTGCTGGTGATCAATGTCATGGAGGCGGTGCGCCGGGTGGTGAGCATGTCCCTGTTCTGGGTCATCTGCTTCTTCCTTGCCTACGCATGGTTTGGTCAGTACATCCCGGGTCTGTTCCGCTTCTCCGGCATCAGCTTCCCCAAGCTGATGGAGGTGCTGATGTACGGTGAAAACGGCATCTTCGGTTCCCCGCTGGTCACCTCCCTGGGCACCCTGTTCTACTTCCTGGTGTTCGGCACTTTCTTCTCCAACTGCGGCGGCGGCGGCGTCCTTATCGACGGCGGCATGAAGCTCAGTGATAAGACCGTAGGCGGTCCTGCCAAGGCAGCCGTCATCTCCTCCGGTCTGCTGGGCATGGTCTCCGGCTCTGCCATTGCCAATGTTTCCACCACCGGCGTTCTTACCATTCCTCTGATGAAAAAGACCGGCTATGACCCGGAAGAGGCAGCTGCCGTTGAGTCTGTGGCTTCCACCGGCGGTCAGATCATGCCCCCCATCATGGGTGCCGGTGCCTTTATCATGGCAGAGATCATCGGCGTGCAGTACGCCAAGATCGCTGCGGCGGCAGTGCTGCCGGCTGTGGCATACTTCCTTGCCGTGTTTATTCTGGTCCACATGATCGCCAAGAAAAAGGGTCTGGGCAAGGACTCCGGCGTCCACTACGAGGGCAAGCCCATCCTGCCCCGGGTCTACCGGCTGCTGCCCATCATCGTGCTGGTGGTCATGATCATCATGGGCTATTCCCTGCCCCGTTCCGCCATCTACTGCACCGTCTTTTCCATCATCATTGCAGCCATCTCTCCCGAGACCCGCATGGGTCCCCGTAAACTGCTGGAGACCCTGATGGACGGCGTCCGTCAGGCAGCAAACATCGCCATTCCCACCGCTGCCTGCGGCATCATGATCGGCATCGTGGTCAACTCCGGCGTTGCAGTCAAGATCGCAAAGCTCATCGGCACCTCCGGTGAGGGCAGCCTGTTCCTGGCTCTGCTCATCGCCGCTCTGGGCTGCCTGCTGCTGGGCATGGCTCTGCCCACCGTCGCCGCCTACCTGATCGCCGTCACCCTGTTTGCCTCTGCCATCCAGGGTCTGGGCATCAGCCCTCTGGTCACCAACATGTTCATCTTCTACTTTGGCGTGGTGGCACAGATCACTCCTCCCGTCTGCCTGGCTTCCTTTACCGCTGCCGGTATCGCCGGTGCCAGTGCGTGGAAGACCGGATGGAAGGCATTCTCCTTTGCCATTACTGCCTTCATCGTGCCCTTTGCCTTTGTCTACCGTCCTGCCATCCTGCTGGAGGGCAACCCTGTGGAGATCATCACCGCCTACTTCATCGTCATTGCCGCCACCTACCTCCTTGCCTGCGGCATTGCCGGTTACCTGTTCCGCCCCCTGAAGCTGTGGGAGCGCATCGCCTGCTATGTGGTGGCGTTTATCTTCATCCTGCCCAGCTCTCTGTCTGACATCGTGGGCATCATCGGCTGCGTGCTGGTCATTGCCTACTGCATGGTCACCGCCAAAAAGAACGGCAGTAAGGCACAGCCCGCATAAGCCAGCCAAGACCTCCTAAGGTACTTCAGAACCTATCTCAAACCTTCTTCCAACAACGGTCTCGCAGTCGCAAGAGACCCGAGACCAAAAAACCTCCCTGTGCAAAAACACAGGGAGGTTTTTTATGTCCGTAGACATGGTTTATGCTCAGTGGAGCAGGTTGACGAACACCGGGCAGAGCACGGCGGTAAGGACACCGGCAACGGCGATGGACAAGCCGCTCATGGCGCCTTCCACCTCGCCCATCTGCAGCGCCTTGCTGGTACCCACGGCGTGGGCAGAGGTGCCGATGCCCACCCCCTTGGCAATGGGGTCGGTGATGTGGAACACCCGGCACACCGTCTCTGCCAGCAGGTTGCCTGCAATGCCGGTAAGGATCACGATGGCACCGGTAAGAGCGGCGATGCCCCCCAGCTCCGCCGCCACGTCCATGCTGATGGCGGTGGTCACCGACTTGGGCAGAAGGGTGGCGTACTGCTCTTTAGTCAGGTCCAGTGCCAGTGCCAGCACCAGAGCGCTGCCCAGACTGACCAGAGAACCCACCGAGATGCCGGCAATGATGGCGGCGGCGTTTGCCTTCAGCAGGTCCAGCTTTTCGTACAGGGGGATCGCCAGTGCCACGGTGGCAGGCAGCAGCAGGTAGTTTACCGGTGCAGCGCTTGCCTTGTAGTCCCCGTAGGGGATGTTGCACACCGACAGAAAAACGATCACAAAAATGGCTCCCAGCAACAGGGGGTTAAAGATCGCCTTGCCGGTGAGCCGGTTGATGAGGGCACCCAGCGCAAAGGCTGCCAGCGTCAGCAGCACCCCCCATGCGGCGGAGCCGGACAGAAAGCCCTGGATCAGTTCAGTCATGGTCCGCCTCCTTCTTTCCCAGCCCGGTCAGCACCTGAGTGGTCTTACCTGCGGACACCATTACCAGCACCGTCACCGGGATCACCGCAATGAGGATGGGGATCAGCATCTGCCCCATTTCCACCCACAGTTCCATGACCCCTGCAGCGGCAGGCACGAACAGCAGCGGGAAAATGCCCGTAAGGTAGTTGCCCACTTCCTTTACATCCTCCAGCCGGACGATGCGGAAATTCAGCGCTGCTAACAGCAGCAGCAGCCCGTAAACGCTTGCCGGCACCGGCAGCGGAAGCACTGCGTGGAGCACCTCGCCCAGAAAACAGAAGGCAAGGATGCGTGCGAACTGAAACAGATATTTCGTACCAGAACACTCCTTTTCTTATCCGATATCATGCACTTTTTATAGGTCGTACTAATTCAAAAGTATACCGCATCCCGGGTGCTGCATCAACCGTGATTCCCGCCAAAGTTCACCACACATTGTACTCAGAACTGTGCAAAAAAGCTGTCCCGGGCAAAGCGGACCGGGACGGCTTTTTTGAAGGAGGTAAAAGGTGAATGAATAAGGGTTGGAGAACGATCCCAACGCTTGCCCCGGGGTGCAGGACCCGGGCAGCGATCAGGCAAAGAAGGAGATGATCAGTGCCACCAGGAAGCCCACGCCGCCTACCAGAGTCTCCATGATGGTCCAGGTCTTGAGGGTGGTCTTTTCGTCCATGCCCACAAGGCTCTTGACCAGCCAGAAGCCGGAGTCGTTGAAGTGGGAGCAGACAGTGGAGCCGCCTGCAATGGCAGCGGTGACACAGGCGAGGTACAGGGGGCTCAGCTGGCTGATGCCGGGCATGGCGGAGATGATGCCGGCTGCCATGGTCATTGCCACGGTGGAGGAGCCCACGGAGATGCGCACCAGAGCTGCCACGATGAATGCCACCAGCACCAGCGGCAGGCTGGCGTTTGCCACGGCGTTGCCGATGACATCGCCCAGACCGGAATTCTGCAGCATGTACCGCAGCACGCCGCCGCAGGCGGTGACCAGCAGGATCATACCGGTGGGCTCCAGAGATCTGGTCATGATCTTTTCCAGCTGGGCGTTGGTGTAGCCGTGGCGGGTGCCCAGCAGATACATGGCGGCGATGGTGGCAAGGAGCAGAGCCATAAAGGGCTCACCCAGGAAGGCAAGCACCGGCTGGATGCCGGCAAGTGCGGGCACCACCTTTGCCACGGAATTGGCGATGATGAGCACCAGAGGGATCAGGATGATGCCCACGATGGTGCCAAACTTGGGCAGCTTGCTTTCATCCATGTCTGCCTGCTGTGCCACGTGCTCGGGAACTTCGATCATGAACTTTTTACCGCAGAAGGAGCCCCAGATGGGACCGGCGGCGATCATGGCAAAGATACCGCAGAAGATGCCGATGAGGATGACCCAGCCCAGGTCCACACCCAGCATGGTGGCAACCAGCACGGGACCCGGCGTGGGAGGGATAAAGGCGTGACCCACCGCCAGACCTGCCAGCAGGGGGATAACGTAGTACAGGACGGAACGCTTGGTACGCTTTGCCAGAGAGAAGGCAAGAGGGATCAGGATGATAAGACCGGCGTCGAAGAACACCGGCATGGCAACCACCAGACCGGTGATACCCAGTGCCCATGCAGCTTTTTCGTCACCGAACTTCCGCACCATGGTCACCGCCAGGGTCTGTGCGCCGCCGGATTCTTCCAGAATTGCACCGAACATAGAACCCAGACCCACCAGAAGAGCGATGCCCTTTAAGGTGTTGCCGATGCCCTCGTTTACCGAGCCGATGATGTCGGACAGAGGCATACCTGCCATGAGACCGATGCCTACGGCGCCCACCAGAATAGAGATCATGGCGTGGACCTTGAACTTGATGATGAGAACCAGCAGCAGGATCAGACCTGCCACCGCAGCGAATACCAGCCGTGCCGCATCGGGCGTTGCAACTGCTGTCATAAAAATTCCTCCGTTTTTTCGATTTTAGGTTGCACTTATCCAAACCGTCCGGCAAAGCCCGCCGGGCAGTTTACTTTTGGTTGTTTATGCGGAGCGGTTTACTCCATGTATGCGCCCTTCATGGGGCTGACGGCGTGCTGAGAGTAGAGCTTCAGCAGACCCTTGGTGTACTTGGGAGCCTTGGGCTTCCAGTTGGCACGGCGCTGTGCCAGAATGGCGTCCATCTCCTCGGGGGTCTTTGCCTCCCCCTTCACGCCTACAATGGCGATCTTGCGGTTGTGGACATCGATCTGGATCAGGTCGTCCTGCTCCACCAGAGCGATGGGACCGCCCACTGCCGCCTCCGGGCTTACATGACCGATGACCGGACCACGGCTTGCACCGGAAAAGCGACCATCGGTGATCAGTGCCACGCTGGAGGCAAGCTTGGGGTCGGCGCAGATTGCCTCACCGGTGTAGAACATCTCCGGCATGCCGCTGCCCCGGGGACCTTCGTACCGGATAAAGATGGCGTCGCCGGGCTTTACCTCCCCGTGGAGAACAGCGGCAATGCACTCTTCCTCGCTGTCGTAGGGCTTGGCGCGCAGGGTGGCTTCAAACATATTCCTGGGGCAGGCGGTGTGCTTGATGACGCAGCCTTCCGGGGCAAGATTGCCCTTGAGGATGGCGATGCTGCCATCGGTGCCCTTGGCATTGTCAAAGCTGTGGATGATGTCCTCCCGGCTGACCGGGCGGGCAAAACCGGCGGTCTTTTCCGCCAGAATGGCGTCGCAGTGCTGGTAGAAGCCGTTCTGCTTCAGCTCCTCCAGATTCTCGCCCAGGGTCTTGCCGGTGACGGTCATCACGTCCAGATGCAGCATGGACTTGATCTCCTCCATCACCCGGGGCACGCCGCCGGCGTAGTAGAAGTACTGTGCAGGCCAATCGCCGGAGGGGCGGATGTTCAGCAGGTAATGAGCGCCCCGGTGCATCCGGTCAAAGGTGTCGGCGTCGATCTCAATGCCAAACTCGTGGGCGATGGCGGGCAGGTGCATGGTGGCGTTGGTGGAGCCGGAAATGGCGGCGTGGACCATGATGGCGTTCTCAAAGCTCTTTTTGGTGACGATGTCCTTGGCGGTAATGCCCTTCTTCACCAGCTCCATCAGCTGCTTGCCTGCGTCGTATGCTGCCTGCTTCAGCTCCGGGGCGGTGGCGGGCATCAGGGCGGTGCCCGGCAGCATCAGACCCAGTGCCTCTGCCATGATCTGCATGGTGGAGGCGGTGCCCATAAAGGAGCATGCCCCGCAGCTGGGGCAGGCGTTGTGCTTGTAGTAATCCAGCTGGCTGTTGGGGATGACGCCGGTCTTTTCCCATGCGTCAAACTTGCCGATCTGCTCCAGAGTCAGCAGCTCGTTGATGGCGCAGGCAGGGTCCTTGACCACATACTCTTTGGGCAGGGTGTGTGCCTCCATGACACCGCCGGTGACCACGATGGCGCTCATATCCTTCAGCCGACCGATGCTCATGAGCATGGCGGGCATGGACTTGTCGCAGCTGGCAATGAACACGCCGCCGTCGTAGACACTGGCGTTCGCCTGCGCTTCCACCAGATTCACGATGGCGTCCCGGTGGGGCAGGGAGTAGTTGATGCCGTCATGACCCTGTGCGATGCCGTCGCACATATCGGTGGCAAAATACCGTGCCGCCTTGCCGCCGTTGTCATTGACTGCCTGCACAGCCTGCGTGACAAACTGGTCCAGATGGGCGCTGCCGGGGTGGCTGTCGCCAAAGGTGCTTTCCACCATGATCTGGGGCTTTGCAAGGTCCTCCACCTTCCATCCCATGCCCATCTTCAGCGGGTCGTTTTCCGGTGCCAAGGTGCGCACTTTCTGAGAACGCAATTCCATATTCTTTACCTCCCGAATACTCTCTTCTCTCGTCCGTTTTCTGTAGGACATCTTACGGCTTTATTGTAAATCTCCGGCGTTCTCTTTGCAAGTTGTCCCCGATACATCCCACTATTTGCGCAAAAAAGCTGGTATACATCAAGCATTTCGCCCAATTCCCGGTGATATTTGCACTTTTTCATCCCCGAAAGCGGCTTTTGAAAAAATCCGGAGAAAAAAGTTGTCTGATGATTTTTGAGAGAAGGACAGCAGGGTCGGCGTCCTCGCCTTCTAAAGAAACTCCCCCAGTCTGCTCCCGTTGGTCGCAGCCAGCCCCCTCCGGGAGGGAGCCTTTGGCGGAACCGGAAACTTTATCGTACTGCCAAGGGCTCTTCCTTTGGGAGAGCTGGCGCAAAGCGCCTGAGAGGGCGAGGACGCTAAAGCCGTTTTTTCCGGCTTGCCCCTTGAGGGACTTTCGTCCTGCTGACCGGATAACGCAATGCCGGCTCCCCCTTTCGGGGGAGCCGGCATTGCGCAGTGATGATTTAGAGGGTCCTGTCCTCTTTTTTATGGATGAACATACGCCGCCATACCAATGGTACCGTCATCGGGGTCCTCGCCGTCATAGACCTTTTTGATATAGCTGCGGTTGAAGTTCAGGTGCATCACCATGGCGGACCTTGCCCCGATGGGGTCGTGGTTGGCGATCGCCTCCAGGATCATCCGGTGGGTCATGATGGTCTCATCAATGAGCTTTTTGTGGGTGACGTTGACGAACATCATCACCGCCGTGTCGATGACGGGCACCAGCTGCCCCACCACCAGATTTTTGCTGCTCTCGGCAATGCAGGTGTGGAAGGCGATGTCGTCCTCAATGTAGCGGTCCCCGTCGTGGATCTTGTTCTCCACCCGTTCGCAGAGCCGCCGCAGCCGCTCAATGTCCTCATCGGTGGCGTTCTGTGCCGCCATCTCCGCAATGCCCGGCTCCAGCAGCAGGCGGACGTTCACCAGATCCAGCGCCAGAGCGTTTTTGTCCTTTACCGACCGCAGACCCAGCGGATCCGACAGCCCCTTGGTGGTGGTGACCACGTAGGTGCCGGAGCCCCGGCGCACCTCCAGGATGCCCTTGCTGGACAGCAGCTTTACCGCCTCCCGGATGGTGCTGCGCCCTACCCGGAACTTTTCTCCCAGTTCAAACTCGTTGGGCAGTTTTGCCCCCGGTTCAAGGGGTGTGTCCAAGATGTAATGGTAGATCTGGTCCTCCACCTGCTCCGCCAGCAGCTTATTCTTCAGATGAGAAAATTCGCTCATGACCGTCCCCCTCCTTTACAACAGAGCTATTTGTATCCTCAGCCCTTGCCGGACCGTCTCCCTGCATGTTTTTTCCCGCCGGCGTCCACCCGGGACAGGGCGCAGACCACCTCGATATGCTCGGTGTGGGGGAACATATCCACGGGGGTGCTGCGGTCTACCCGGTAGCCCTTTTGGGTCAGCAGAGCAAGGTCCCGTGCCAGGGTCTCGGGGTTGCAGCTGACGTAGACCACCCGCCGGGGTGCCATCTGCACCACGCTCTGGAGGAACTGAGGGGTGGAGCCTTCCCGGGGCGGATCCATAAAGATCACGTCTGCCCGCTCCCCTTCCTGTGCCGCTTCGCTGATCCAGCGGGTGGCGTCGGCGGCAAAGAACCGGGCGTTCTTTACCCCGTTGTGCCGGGCATTGCCTATGGCGTCCTGTACGGCGTCCCGGTTCAGCTCCACTCCCACCACCTGCTTTGCCTGTCCGGCGGCGGTGAGACCGATGGTGCCGATGCCGCAGTAGGCGTCCAGCACCACCTCTCTGCCGGTGAGCTGTGCCGCCTCCACCGCCAGACCGTACAGCACCTCGGTCTGGACGGGGTTCACCTGATAAAAGCTCCGGGGACTGAGGGCGTAGGTCCTGCCGCAGAGAGTGTCCAGAATGTACCCCTTGCCGTAGAGCACCTTTTCCGCCTCCCCCAGCACCACGCTGGTCTTGCGGCTGTTGAGGTTCTGCACCACGGTGGTGACGGTGACCCCCCGTTTTTCTGCTTCTGCCAGCAGCGCCTTGACAAAGTTCTTTGCCCCGGGCAGCACCGGCTGCGCCGTCACCAGCACCACCATCACCTGTCCCGTTGCCACGCCCCGGCGCAGCAGGCAGTGACGCAAAAGCCCGGTGCCCTTGTCCTCGTTGTAGGGCTGGTAGCGGCAGGCGTTGGCGGCGGCACGCACCGCCTCCATGGTCTTATCCAGCACCTCATCCTGCAGCAGGCAGCTTTCCACCGGCAGCACCTTGTGGCTGTTGGCGGCGTAGATGCCGGAGGTGAGTTTTCCACCGGCAGCCGGGGCAAAGGTGGAGATCACCTTATTGCGGTAGTGCCATGGCTCTGCCATACCCCGGATGGGGTCCACCGGACCATACCGCCCCACAAGGGCACGGACCTTATCTTCCTTCTGTTTCAGCTGGGCGGAATAGTCCAGCCCCAGCAGGGGGCAGCCGCCGCAGTGTTTTGCCTTGAGCTTGCAATCCATTGTATTCCTCTCCTTTACCCGTAGGGGTCGTACAGATCGTATTCTTCTGCTTCCAGATGCTTTTCTTCCAACACCTTTATTGCCTGTTCCAGCTCGCTCTGCCCGCAGCCGCTCTCGCTGACCAGCGCCTGCACCGCCGCCGCCAGATCCCCCTCAAAAAGCAGGTCCAGCCGCTGGCGCATGCTCCACACGCAGTAGGCACGCCGGGTGATAAGGGGGGTGTAGGTGTTGCAGTTGCCCTGCTTGCCGCTTTTTACCCAGCCCTTTTCTTCCAGCCGGTAGAGAAAGTTCAGCACCGTTGCCGCTGTCCAGCCTTTTTGCTGCAGACGGCGCTGGATGTCTCCCCGCATCGCCGGGGCACGGCAGCCCCACATCGCCAGCATCACCTGTTCCTCCGCCGCCGAAAGCTGCCGCAGGGTATCCGGTAAGCCGTACACGGTCTTTTCCCCCTTTCTTTTTTAGTTTTTTGTATTTTACATTTGTCTCTGTTCTATCAGTATAGCCTATTTTATCCCAAACTGCAAGAGGGAAAAACCGGGATGATTCCAAGCATTTTGGGGATATTTTTACGTTTGTCTCTGATTTTGTAGTTCCAGCATGAACATTTGTGTGCTTTGTGGATCCACGGACATTTCCGGGGCTTCATCTTTGTGCAAAGAACCACTTGTTTTCTCCCCCCGAAAACCGGTATACTACGGCTACCGCAAGACTTCCGGTGCACCGCAAAAAGAGGCGGTGCCATGTGTATAGAGGAAAAGGAGCGTTCATTATGGCAAGAGTGTACAACTTCAGCGCAGGTCCCAGCATGCTGCCCGAGAAGGTGCTGCGGCAGGCACAGGCAGAACTGCTGGAATACGGTGACAGCGGGCAGAGCGTCATGGAGATGAGCCACCGCAGCAAGTGGTTCGACGCCATCATCAAGGACACGGAAGCTTCCCTGCGCCGGGTGATGAACATCCCCGACAACTACAAGGTGGGCTTTTTTCAGGGCGGTGCCACCCAGCAGTTTGCCATGGTGCCCCTGAACTTTATGACCACCGGCAAGGCAGACTATCTGGTCACCGGCAACTTTTCCAATCTGGCGGCAAAGGAGGCGGCAAAGTTCGGTGAGGTGAACATCGTTGCCTCCAGCAAGGACAAGAACTTTACCTACATCCCGGATGTGAACGCCATCGACTACCACAAGGATGCCAGCTACATCCACATCTGCCAGAACAACACCATCTTTGGCACCCAGTATGTGGAACTGCCTCAGGTGGAGGGGGTGCCGCTGGTGGCGGACATGAGCTCCATGATCCTGTCCAAGCCGGTGGACGTGAGCAAGTACGGCTGCATCTACTTTGGTGTCCAGAAGAACGTGGCACCGGCAGGCATGGCAATCGCCATCGTCCGGGAGGACCTGCTGGGTCATGCAGCGGACAACGTGCCCACCATGATGAACTACACCACTCTGCTGGACAAGGACAGCATGTACAACACGCCCCCCTGCTGGTGCATCTACATGACCGGGCTGGTGCTGAAGTATCTGGAAAACGACATTGGCGGTCTTGCCAACATGCAGAAGATCAACGAGGCAAAGGCAAAAGTGCTGTACGACTATCTGGACGGGCAGGACTTCTTTACTAATCCGGTGGAGCACCGCTACCGCAGCACCATGAACGTCACCTTTACCAGCCCCGACCCCGAACTGGACAAAAAGTTCTGCGCCGAAGCCGCCGAGGCGGGCTTTGTGAACCTGAAGGGGCACCGTCTGGTAGGCGGTATGCGCGCCTCCATCTATAATGCCATGCCTGCCGAGGGTGTGGACAAGCTGGTGGACTTTATGGAGAAGTTCCGCAAAGAGAATGCGTAAATATTAACAGACTCGCCCTCTCCGTCATTGCTGACGCAATGCCACCTTGTTCCCCTTTTTGGCTTCGCCATCTTCCCCCGACCGGGGGAAGTCGGTCAAAGGGAGAGGCTTTGGCAGTCCATGCAAACTTCAGCTTTATGCCAAGGGTCCTCCCTTGGGGAGAGCCGGCACGGCACAAGCCGTGACAGAGAGGGTTCCTGCATAATAGAAGGGAAAGTGAAACTATGTACACCATCAAAACTCTCAACGCCATCAGCCCGGTGGGTCTCGCCAAGCTGAACAAGAACCTGTTTGACGTGGCGGTGGACACCGACACCCCCGACGGCATTCTGGTGCGCAGCGCCGATCTGCTGAACACCACCTTCAACGACAATCTTCTTGCCATTGCCCGTGCCGGTGCCGGTGTCAACAACATCCCGCTGGACCGCTGCAGCGAGCAGGGCATCGTGGTGTTCAACACCCCCGGTGCCAACGCCAACTCGGTGGCGGAACTGGTCATCGGGATGCTCATTGCCGGCAGCCGCAACGTTGCCGCTGCCGCCCAGTGGTGTCAGGAACTTGCCGGAGACCCCGCCATGTCCAAGACGGTGGAAAAGGGCAAGAAAAAGTTTGTGGGCAACGAGATCAAGGGCAAGACCCTTGGCGTCATCGGTCTGGGTGCCATCGGCTCCCGGGTGGCAAACTGCGCCATTGAGCTGGGCATGGAGGTCTATGGCTACGACCCCTACATCTCCATTGATGCGGCGTGGAACCTGAGCAGTCAGGTAAAACACTGCGTAAACCTCAACGACATGCTGCCCCTGTGCGACTACATCACCATCCATGTGCCCTACCTGCCCACCACCAAGGACACCATCAACGCCCAGACCCTTGCCCTGTGCAAGGACGGGGTAAAGATCCTGAACTACGCCCGGGGCGAGCTGGTGAACACCGCCGCCCTGCTGGATGCAATGGACACCGGCAAGGTATCCGGCTACATGACCGACTTCCCGGCAGAGGCGCTTCTGGGCAAGCCCGGCATCGTCTGCACTCCCCATCTGGGAGCTTCCACCCCGGAGGCGGAGGACAACTGCGCCGTGATGGCGGCACGGGAGATCAGCGACTACCTGAAAAACGGCAACATCACCCACTCGGTGAACATGCCGGAAGTGCATCAGCCCCGTGCCGGCGGCAAGCGCATCTGCATCATCCACCGCAACGAGCCGGGCATGATCAGCCAGATCACCGCCCTGACCACCGCCGCCGGACTGAACATCGAAAACATGGTGAACAAGAGCAAAAAGAACATGGCATACACCATGCTGGACGCCACCGGTGCGGTGGACGACAAGCTCCGGGAGAAGCTCAGCGCCATCCCCGCCGTGATCCGGGTACGCATCCTGTAAAACAAGCATGCCTTCACAAGGACCTGCAGCATTTTCAACAAATGCTGCGGGTCTTTTTTTCGTTTCTTACAGGGTGGTGCTTTCCAGCAGGGAGTGATCCGGGTGATAACGGCTGTAGTGCCGCTTGGCGATCTCGATGAAGGACTGGACCTCCAGCCGGGGGATGTGGCGCATGGCGGCGATCTCCACCGTCACCGGGGGGTAGTCCAGCAGGGGTATCTTGGCGCTGCCGGCGACGTCTGCGGCTCCATCGAGGAGAAGGACGCAAAGCAGTACGGCATGGGCTTTGACGCTGCTCTGACCTACGGCTACATCATGGGCGAGACCCTGAAGAAGGAGATCTGATCTCCCTCTTCCGTCTGAGATAAACACAGAAAAGGCTGCTGCACACACCGTGCAGCAGCCTTTCTGCGTTAGAACAAATAGAAATATTCACCGCCACATTGTTGTCGGTGCGCCCTCATCAGTCACCTACGGTGACAGCTGTTCCCCACTTTGTCACCTACGGTGACATTTCTCCCCGGAACGGGGAGAATCTTTCCCGACCGGGGGAAGCCTTCAGTGGAAACTACCTGCGACATCGTTGCAGGCAGCCGACTTTTCTTCTTTATCGTTTCTTAAACAACGTTGTTCACGCCACTTTTATCCTCTCGTATTCCCTCATCAAAGCAAGGCAATACCCGGAAAAAACTTTTATTCCAGACCCTTCTGCTGAGCGTACTCTTCCAGCAGCTCCCGCTCCAGGAAGGGGGTCTTGACCCCTTCCCGGTCCCGGTAGGTCTCGTGACCCTTGCCGATGACGGCGATCAGGTCCCCTTCCTGTGCGTGGTCCACGGCGTAGTGCAATGCGTCCAGACGGTCCGGGATCTCCACAAACTTTGCCTCCGGGTTGCCCTTGTTCATGCCCACCCGGATGTCTGCAAGGATGTCCTCCACCTTTTCAAGGCGGTTGTTGTCCTCGGTGAGTATGGAAAAATCTGCCATTTTGGCGCAGATCTCGCCCATGCCGTACCGCCGCAGCTTGGAGCGGTTGCCGCCGCAGCCAAACACCACCACCAGACGGTGGGGCTTGTAGGCACGCAGGGTGGTCAGCAGGCTCTCGGTGGACACCTCGTTGTGGGCGTAGTCCAGCAGGATGGTAAACTTTTTGCTGATGGGCACCAGCTCCACACGTCCCTTTACCACGCAGTTTGCCAGACCCTCGTGGATGGCGGCATCTGCCAGACCCAGTACCTTGCCCACTGCCAGCGCTGCCAGCGCATTGTAGACGCTGAACTCACCGGGCATATTCACCTTTACATCCATCTCATCCTTGCCGGTGACATGGAACTGGACCCCCAGAAAATCGTGGGTCCGCAGCAGCTGGTAGCCGGTGGCACGGTAGTCTGCCTCTTTGCTGTGCCCGTAGGTCACCAGCTTGCAGGTGTGCCCTTCCAGCAGGGGGACGGTGTTTTCGTCGTCCACGTTCACCACGCCCACGTCGCAGCGGCGGAACAGCTGTCCCTTCCAGCTGCGGTACTCCTCAAAGGTCTTGTGCTCACCGGGTCCGATGTGGTCCGGGGAAAGGTTGGTGAACACACCCACATTGTAGTGGACCCCTGCCACCCGGTCCATCATAAGACCCTGACTGGACACCTCCATAAGGGCGGTGTCGCAGCCAGCGTCCAGAAACTCCCGAAAGGTCTTTTGCAGCTCGTAGCTTTCCGGGGTGGTGTTGGCGGTGTCCCGGTGGTGTCCCATAAAGTAGACGCCGTTGGTACCGATCATGCCCACCTTGCGTCCGGCGGCTTCCAGCACGCTCTTGATCATGTGGGTGGTGGTGGTCTTGCCCTTGGTGCCGGTGACGCCGATCATGGTCATCTGCCGGGAGGGGTTGCCAAAGAGGTTGCCGCTCATAAGCGCCATGGCGTAGCGGCTGCTTTCCACCTTGACCACCGTTACATCCGGCACAGCGGACAGGTCAATGTCGTGCTGGATCACCAGTGCGCTGACCCCCTTGGCGGCGCAGTCCGCCGCAAACTCGTGGCTGTCCCGCTGGGTGCCCACGATGCAGACGAACAAAAGCCCCGGCGCCGCCTTGCGGCTGTCGTAGATGATGTCGGCAATTTCGGTATCCAGGCTGCCCTGTACAAGGGTAAAGGGCACGCCTTCCATCAGTTGTTCCAGTTTCATAGGATATCTCCTCTGTTATATGTTCCGTTTCCGGACAGGATCACATGGGATGTTCTTCCTCGGCGGGGGCGGCTGCCGTTTCGGTCTGCTCCGGGTCGGTCTGCGCCGGGGCGGCGGGGTCGGTGCCCTCTGCGGTCTGCGCCGTCTGGGCATCGGTCTCCGTCTGGGAGGGCTGGGCAGCAGCGGCATCCGGGGCGGCGTCTGCCGTCTGGTCCGGCTCTGCCGTTTCCTCCGCCTTGGGAGGCACCACATAGCCGGAGGGCAAAGTGGGCTCTCCCTGAGCAAAATAGATCTTGCGGGTGCTGTCGGCGCTGACGGTGTGGCTGAAGTCCAGCTTTCCGGTATCCGTGGGACCGCAGCCCTTGCCGTCGGCATCGGTCAGCACGTAGCGGGCACGGTCCAGCTTATAATCCAGATCGTTGAGGGTGCCCAGCAGCACGCTGATGCGGTCCTGATACAAAAACGCCATCTGCTCGGTGTCCCCAAACTCCAGCCGGGTCACCTCCGACAGCAGACCGTATTCCTCCAGCTTTGCTTCCAGAGTGTGGAGTGCCTCCAGCCGTCCGTCGGCGGCAGCAGGCTCCGAGGCATCGGACGCCGCCAAGGCATCAGACGCCGCCGAGTCGCTGCCTGCCTCCGGGGTAAAGGTGAGCTGGTCGCCGGGGGTAGTGGAGTCCGGTTCCCCGCCGTAGAGGGTGCACAGCCCGGCAGGCTGGGCGGCGTCGCAGGCAAGGATCTTGAACTGGTCCGAAAGGGTCAGCCAGCCGCCGGCAGTGCTCATGGTGTAGGCAGGCACTGCCTCGGTGACCCGCACCACCACGGTGCTGGGGTAATCCCGGATGACCTTGATGGATTCCAGCAGGGGGAACTGCTTTTCCAGCACCGCTTCCTTGGCGGAGGGGTCAAAGCTGAAGATGTTCTCCTCCTCTTTAAGCCCCAGTGTCTGCAGGATCTGTTCTGCGGTGTAGCCTGCCGCCGTCTCCACCGGCTTGCCCTCGGCGGACTGCAGCTGGATGGAGTTGATGCGGAACAGCATGGTGACTGTCAGGTACGTTCCTGCCCCGATGACGCAGAGCAGCAGCCCCAGCGCCGTAAGCTTGCCCATCAACCGCCGGCGGCGCATGGCGGCACGGGTCAGCCGCCGCTGGTTCTGCCGCTCCCGGCGGATGGGTTCCCGGCTCTGCCCCGTGGGGCGCAGCTTCTGGTTTTTATTGTACTGCCGGGCACCGGAGCGGACGTTCCGGCTGTTCCGGCTGCCTTGGGGGTTCCGGCTGCCCTGCCGGGGGCGGCTGGTGCCGGAGCTGTTCCGGGCAGTGCCCGCCGGACGCCGGGGCTGGGCGGGAAACTCGATGCTGTTGTCGGTGCGGGAACGGCGCACCGTGCCGCTGGCAGAGCGGGCAGGGGGACGGCTCAAAGGCTCTCCGTTAAAGCCGCAGCCGTTGTCGGTGCTCACCGGGGGGACGCTGCCCTGCTGCCGGGGAGAGCTGCCGTAGGGGTCCCGCCGCTGGTCGTAGGGTCCCCTGCTGCCGTATCGCTGCATCCTCCGCGCCTCCTTTCAACGTTCTTGCGTCAGTTTTTATTCACCAGCTCCAGCAGAGCTGCGGTGATGCGGTCCAGACTGTCATCCACCGACAGGCTGCGGGCATTTTTGCCCATCTGCGCCAGCTTGCCGGGCTGTGCCAGCAGGGCGGACACGGTGTCCACCAGCTTTTCTCCCGTAAGGTCCTTTTCTTCAATGACCACGGCGGCGCCTGCCTTTTGCAGCTCCATGGCGTTGTAGTACTGGTGGTTCTCCGCCACGTTGGGGCTGGGGATCAGCACGGCGGCACGCCCCACAGCCTCCAGCTCTGCCAGCGTCAGGGCACCGGCACGGCTGATGACCAGATCTGCCGCTGCCAGCAGCTCCGGCATATTGTTGATGTATTCCTTTACCACAAGGCTGTCGCCGGGGGCAAAACCCTTCTGCTTTTCCAGATCCTGGAACAGTTCCACCCCGTACTGTCCGGTGGCATGGAGATGGAGCACCGGCTTGTGCTCCTGCTGCTCCCATGCGCACAGGTCTGCCACCACCTGATTGACTCGCCGTGCCCCCAGGCTGCCGCCAAAGGACAGGATCACGGTGCGGTCCCCGGCACCCAGCTGCTGCCGGATGGCATCCCGGTCCTTTGCCCTGGTGAACACCTCCGGGCGCACCGGGTTGCCCACCACCGTGGTCTTGGCAGGGGCGCCCAGCTTTTCCACCGCCGCAGGCACCGCTGCAAACACGATGTCCACATCCGGGGCAAGGAGCTTGTTGGTGACGCCGGGGAAGGCATTCTGCTCATGGATGGCGGTGTGGATGCCCATTTTGGCGGCGCAGCGCACCACCGGACCGGACACATAGCCGCCGCAGCCAATGACAAGGTCCGGCTGCACCTGCTTCATCATCGCCTTTGCCTTGGGTCCGGAAAGTGCCAGATTCCACAGGGTAATGATGTTCCGCTTGATGTTGTGCAGGGACAGGTGCCGCTGAAAACCGGTGATCTCGATGTGATGGAAGGGGTAGCCCGCCTGAGTCACCAGACGATACTCCATGCCTTCTTTTCTGCCGGCAAAGTGGATCTCTGCCGTGGGGTCTGCCTTTTTTAATGCACCTGCAATGGCAAGTGCGGGGTTGATGTGTCCGGCAGTGCCGCCGGCTGCAATAAGTACACGCATAAGGATCCCTCCTGTAATTCCTGTGATTCAGTGGCGGCTGCTGCGCTGTGCGCGGACATCTGCCAGCACGATATTTTTCGCCTGCCGGGCGGTGCGTTCCGCCTCCCGCTGGGCACGGGCTGCCTGTCGCTGCTGCGCCGCCCGCTGTCCGTTGCGCCCGATGTTCACCATGACCCCCATCTCTGCCAGCAGCAGCATGAGACTGGAACCGCCGGAGGAGAAAAAGGGCAGGCTGATGCCGGTGTTGGGCAGGGTGTTGGTGACCACGGCGATGTTGCAGAACATCTGCCATGCGATCTGTGCCATGATGCCAATGCCCACCATGGTGCAGTACAGGTTCTCTGCCCGGTAGGCAATGAGGAGCCCCTGCACGATGAACAGCACAAAGAGCAGGATGATAAGGGTCGCCCCGATAAAGCCCAGCTCCTCGCAGACCACGCTGAAGATAAAGTCGTTGGTGCTTTCCGGCAGCCAGAGCTGTTTTTCCACGCTGTTGCCCAGCCCCAGCCCCTTGAGCCCGCCGGAACCGATGGCGTACAGGCTCTGAAGGGTCTGGTCGCTGACCTTGTCCAGATCCTGGCTCCAGTCCTCCAGACGGTCCTGCAGGTAGGGGATGGAGTCCACGTGGGACAGCACCGTTTCCAGCAGACCTCCGGCGGTGATCGCCCCCACCCATGTCAGGATGCCGCCGCTGCCGGTCAGCAGCAGGATGGTGCCTACGATCGCCACCGTCAGCACGATGCCGGACATGTGAGGCTCCAGCGCCAGCAGTCCCAGCACCGGCACCAGAGGTGCCACCGGCTTGACCAGCTGCTGCCACACCCGGACCTTCAGCCACTGGCGGAAGGTGGGCTTGATCAGCAGGCGGTCCGAGTCCAGCCGCTCAAACTGCTGTGCCTTTGCGGCGATGCCGGAGCACAGCAGGATCATCTCAAACTTAGCCACCTCGGAGGTCTGGATGGTAAAGCCGCCAAACCGGAGCCACCTCCTGCAGCCGTTGAGGGGTGCCATGGTAAGGGTGACTGCCAGCAGCGCCACCACCACCCAGTAGCCCGGCACCGCCAACCGGCGCAGGGCACGGTGGTCCACATGGCTCATGGCGACCATGAGCACCAGCCCCGCTGCGGCGTACAGCAGCTGTCGGCTGATGTAATGGAAACTGCTGCCCATGCGCAGGTAGCCGGTGGTGTAGCTGGCGCTGAACAGCATCACCAGACCAAACACCATGATCACCGCCAGCGTGGCAAGCCAGTTGATTAGCAGGTGGGACCAGGGTCCCGGGTCCTTCTGGTACCAGGAAAGCGGTCCTTTGTGTTTTTTGCGGATGGTTGCCATCTGCTCCCCTCTTCCTCTGTAAAGATCTGTATACGCCCCTGCCTCAGCTTGCCAGCTGCACCGCAAGAGCCACGCCGCACACCGCAAGAGCGCACAGCCAGTAAAATACCGTCACCGGGTCACAGCCCCGTTTTTCCAGCCACCGGTGCAGGGGGGCGGCACGGAACAAGGGTCTGCCTGCAAAGCGGGCAGCCAGCAGCTGCAGCCCCATCATGGCACCCTCTGCCCACAGAGGCAGCGCCAAAGGCACCGCCAGCTCCCCGTAGCCCATGCACAGGGGGATGCAGCCCACTGCCCCTGCAAGGAACA
This sequence comes from Faecalibacterium prausnitzii, assembly GCA_004558805.1. Classification (GTDB taxonomy): domain Bacteria; phylum Bacillota; class Clostridia; order Oscillospirales; family Ruminococcaceae; genus Faecalibacterium; species Faecalibacterium prausnitzii_M. The sequence goes on from SFDE01000007.1 coordinate 22,102, forward strand.
GGCTGCCACAGTGCCCCGGGTGGAGCTTTGCGGGGGGGAAGTTCCACAGCAAAAACGCCATCAGCGCCCCTGCCAGCGCCGCCGGCAGCACCGCCAGCGGGAACCAGCCCAGACGGGTCGCCAGCATCATAAGCCCCAGCATCGCCACGAATGCCGTGCCGCAGACCGTGCCATCGGCACCGTCCGCCACCCTGCCGCACTCTGCCAGAGCCACCAGCACCAGCCCCCACACAAGGGGAGCAGCAGCGCCCAGCTCCAGATAGCCGCCGCCCGGCAGCACCGTGCCGGTGGGCAGGCAGCCCTTTGCTGCCAGCAGCAGCTCCACCACGGCGGCGGCAGCGGCTTCCAGCCCCAGCCGGGGCAGGCGGCGCAGACCCAGCCCGCCGGGGCTGCCAAGGCGCAGCAGGTCATCCCACAGACCCACGGCACCAAAGAGGGCTGCCCCCAGCAATGCCGTCAGCAGACGCCCCACATACTGCGCATCGGTGCCCAGCAGGTCCGGCTGTGCGGCGCACGCCGCCACCCAGCCCACTCCTACGGCGGCAAGGGTACCCACCATAAGGCAGAGTCCCCCCAGTGCAGGGGGCTGCTCCGGGGCGGCAGGGTCCTCCCGCCGCTGCCGGGAACGCTCCAGCTCCCGCAGCATGGGCACCATTAGATTGCCGAGCGCCGCCGTCAACACAAAGCCCAGTGTTGAGGCGACCACCAAGGCGAAACGAATCATAAGTCTGATACTCCAATTTTAGCCGGGAAGTTATTCCTCAGCTTTTTTATACTCTGCATAGAAGATCTCCAGCACCTTTTCCAGTGCCATGCCCCGGCTTGCTTTTACCAGCAGGGCATCCCCGGGAGCCATGCGGCTCAGCAGAGCATCCGCCGCCTCCCGGTAGGTTGCGGCGTGGAGGGTCTTGAGCCCCTTTGCCGCAGCCACCACGGCGGTGCGCTTTGCACATTCGCCGTAGGTGATCAGGCAATACAGGTCGCTGTCGGCGGCAAGGCGTCCCAGCTCCTCGTGTGCTTCCCGGCTCATCTGCCCCAGCTCCAGCATATCTCCCAGCAGGGCAAACCGGCGCTTGCAGGGAAACTCCTTGAACATTGCCAGCGCCGCCTTCATGCTGTCGGGGTTGGCGTTGTAGCAGTCCTCAATGACCGTGATGCCGTTGCAGTCCACCAGCTTCTGCCGGCGACCGGTCTGCTCAAAGTCGCTCAGACCCTGAATGACCCGGCGGGGGGCGCAGCCCAGACGGGTGGCGGCGCAGTATGCCGCCAGTGCGTTTGCCACGTTATGGCGACCCATGGCGGGGATCCGCACCATAAAGGTGCCTGCCTCCTGATCTTCCAGCAGGAAGCTCATGCCCTCTTTCTCCTGCCGGATGGACAGGGCGCAGACATCGGCGTTCTCGTCTACCATGCTGAACCACACCGGGCGCACATGCCCCGGCAGCTCTGCCTTGCGCAGGAAGGGGTCGTCGTAGTTCAGCACCAGCGGCGCACCCTCCGGCAGACCGTCGCAGATCTCCAGCTTTGCCTTGCAGATGTTCTCCTGACTGCCCAGATTGCCGATGTGGGACACACCGATGCAGGTGATGATGCCCACATCGGGGCGTGCCGCCTGTGCAAGGCGGTGGATCTCTCCGGCGTGGCTCATGCCCATCTCAATGACGGCGTACTCCGTGTCCGAGGCAAGGCGCATGAGGGTCCGGGGCATCCCCAGCTCGTTGTTCTGGTTGCCCTCGGTCTTGATGGTATTGCCAAAGCCGCTGAGGGCGGCGTAGGTCATCTGCTTGGTGGTGGTCTTGCCCACGCTGCCGGTGACACCCACCACCTTGGGGTGGTACTGGCTGCGGTAGTTTGCCCCCATGACCATCATGGCGTGGTAGCTGTCGGGGCACACCACCATCTTTTCTGCCGGGACCCCCTCCACCGGGTGGTTCACCACTACAAATGCCGCCCCCTCGGCAGCTGTCTTGGCGGCAAAGTCGTGCCCGTCGAACCGCTCGCCGGGAAACGCCACAAAGACACAGCCCGGGCGCAGCTCCCGGCTGTCGGTGGTCACCAGTTCCACCTCCGGGTCCGCTGTGAGAAATCCGGCAGGCACCAGCCCTGCCAGAAGCTTGCTTGCATGGATCTTTTCCATTGTTCTTTCCCCTCTCGTTGTTCTGTAAAAAGCCCTTTTGAGCAAGAGTCCTATGCCTTTTTATCCGCAGGTCACCGTGACGATGGTGCCCCGCTGGACGGAAGAGCCGGCTGCCTCGCTCTGGCTCTGGACAGTGCCCTGCCCGTCGCCTTCCACCACGCAGTTGAAGCCGGCGGCGGCAAGCATCTGCCGGGCAAAATCCCCGCTCTTGCCGGTCACGTCCGGCACCTGGGCGTGGCTGCCCTCGTAGGTGTCGGTATACAGGTAGATGGTGGTGCCGTAGGGCACCTTGGACCCGGCGCGGGGGTACTGGTAGGTCACCAGTGCGGCGGTCTGGTCGGCGGTGCTCTCCACCAGTTGGTGCTTGAGACCCTGAATGTTCAGCTTTACCTGTGCGTTGCTCCACTCGGTGCTCAGCAGGTTGGGTACCGTAACGGTGGTCTGGCTCCGGTCCTCACCGTCGGTGGCGATGCCCAGATAGGGTGCCACTTCGCTGATGATGTTGCCTGCCACCGGGGCGGCAAGGATGGAGGAGTAGTCGCTGCGGGCGTTGTTGGGGTCGTCCAGCATCACATAGACCAGGATCTCCGGGTCGTCTGCCGGCAGCACTGCCGCAAAGGACGCCACCTTTTTGTAGTCGCCGTCGGCACGGCGGTCCATATTCAGCTGTTCCGAGGTGCCGGACTTGCCGCCGATGCGGTAGCCGGACACATAGGCGTTTTTGCCGCCGCCGGTGCCGTTGCCCACCTCGTATTCCATCATCTGCCGGATCACGGCACTGCTGCTTTCGCTGATGACCTGACGGCGGACGTTGGCACCGATCTCCTGAACCACGTTGCCGTTGGCGTCGGTGATCTTGTCCACCACGTGGGGGGTCACCAGATAGCCGCCGTTGGCGGCTGCCGCCACGGCGGTGCACATCTGCAGGGGGGTGATCGCCATTGCCTGTCCAAAGGCGGAGGAGGCAAGCTGCACCTCTCCCAGCTGGGAGGCGTCGTAGTACTGCATAAAGCTGGTCTCGCTGGGCAGGTCCACCCCAGTCTGGGCAGTAAAGCCAAAGGCGTCAAAGTAGTCGTAGAACTGCTTGGACCCCACCCGCTGTGCCAGCTGGATGTAGTAGATGTTGCAGCTCTTCCGCAGTGCCTCTGCCATGTTCAGGGTGCCGTGGGACTTGCGCCCGGCGCAGTGGTAGGTCTGCTTTACCACCGTGTAGGCACCGGAACAGTTAAAGGTGGTGTTCATGGTCGCCACACCAGAGTCGATGCCCATGGCGGAGGTGATGACCTTGAAGATACTGCCGGGGTAATACAGCTCGGTGATCGCCTTGTTCTTCCACTGGATGTCCCGGTAATAGCCGGAGTAATCCGCCTCCGGGTCCAGCACCCGGTTGCCCTCCTCGTCGGTGACGTAGCTGCCGTCCTCGTTCTTTTTGTAGATGCCGTAAAGCTCCGGCTCTGCATGGACCAGCTCGTTGAGGTACGCCTCGTTGGCAGCGTAGCTCAGGGGGGTGTTGGGGTCAAAGTCCGGCTTGGATGCCATGGCAAGGATGGCACCGGTCTTGACGTTCATGACGATGGCGCAGCCCCGGTTCTCCACCGTGTTGGCGGCGATTGCCTCGTTGAGGTACCGCTCTACGATCTCCTGCACATTGACGTCCAGAGACAGCACCAGATTGGAGCCGTCCTTGGCGGCAAAGGTGGTGGCGTTGGGGTCCACAATGGCGTTGCCCACGGCGTTGCGCCGGGTGATGGTGCGCCCATCCACCCCTGCTAGGGTGGACTGGTAGGATTTTTCCAGCCCATAGGTGCCGATGTCGTCGGCGTTGGTAAAGCCGATCACCGCTGCCGCAAAAGCGCCGTAGGGATAGTTCCGCTGGGAGCTTTTTTCGGCAGACACCGAGATGCGCCCCTTCTGGGAGGTGTCGGTGGCACGCTTGTGCTGTTTATTGAAATCGGAAACGTATTTCTCGATGGAAAGCTTTACGGCGTTGTTCACCTTGGTAGCAAGGACCACATAGGAGGAATCCACCCGGGACAGCTGGCTGTAGACCTTTTCGTACTGCTGTTTGTAGGAGTCGGAGGAGGTATCCACCGCATCCAGATCCTCGCCGTTGCCGGACAGCAGCCGCAGGGTCAGCTCCCGGCTCACCTCCTCGCACATGGAAGGGATCAGAGTCCGCACCGTGTTGCCGTTTTCGTCCTTGGAGGTGGTGTGGAGGATGTCGCTGTACTTGGCGTCCGCCCAGATGGTCCACACCACGCTGGTGGAGGCAAGCGTGATGCCGTTGGCATCGTAGATCTCGCCCCGGGTCGCCTTGATGGTGGCGTCCAGCAGCTGCTGCTGCGCCGCATACTGGCGGTACCGGTCCCCGTCCCAGATCTGGATCAGATAGAGCCGTCCGATGATGAAGGCGGCGGCGAGCACCACCACTGCTATTGCCGCCACGGAGCAGAATTTCCGTACCGGGGTGCTGAGATGGTCCCGGGGGCTGGCATTGCGCAGACGGTAACCCCGCCCGGCGTTATTGTTCTTTGTCGATTCCTGCATACTGTTCTCCCGCAGAGGGTCCGTAAGGATGCCCTCTGCCGCTGTATTTTCAGATAAAACCGAAAAAGCGTGCGCCGCCGCACGCTTTCTCTGTTCTGGTTTATTTTACCGTGCCCAGAATGGTCACGGCACCGTTGTAGACAAGGTCGGTCCACTGACGCAGGGTGGATTCTTTGCGCACCAGCATATCCGACTCCGCCAGCCGGATATAGGTGATCTGGCTGGGGTCGATCTTCATGAGACCCAGCCGACCGGCGGTATCCTCCACACTGGCAATGTTGGTCTTGCTGTTGAGGGTGCTGGTGTAGTAGGTGTACTGGCTCTGCTGGCTCACCAGCTGCGCCTTGGCATCCTGGATCTGGTCGTTCAGCTCCACCAGCTGCGCCTCGCTCCACAGCAGGCTGATGGCAAAGCCAATGAGCAGTGCCGCAGCCATAAGACCGCCCAGATTTCGTCTTGCTACCTGCCGGGGGGTAAGATGGGGCTTACCTCCCTTTTCCACCCGCAGGTTCGTCTTCCGCTGGGGCTGCGCCGCCTTCCGCCGCCGCGCTGTGTTATAATCGTATGCCGCCTGAGCCATGCTCTCCTCTCCTCCTCAATACCAGCTATCTGCTGCTCAGCATTTTTCCAGTACCCGCAGACGGGCGGACCGGCTGCGCCGGTTCTCCTCCAGTTCCCGGGGATCCGCTTCGATGGGTTTGCGTGTGATAAGCTTTGCCTTTGCCCTGCCGCCGCAGACGCACACCGGAAACTCCGGGGGGCAGGTGCAGGCAGTGGACCAACGGCGGAACTTGTTCTTCACCAGCCGGTCCTCCAGCGAGTGGAAGGTGATGACGCACAGCCGCCCGCCGGGGGCAAGGTGTTCAAAAATGGTGTCCAGACCCTCTTCCAGTGCGTCCAGCTCATGGTTCACCGCAATGCGCAGCGCCTGAAAGGTGCGGCGGGAAGGGTTCTTGTTCTTGCGCCGCTCTGCAGCGGGCATGGCGCTTGCCACGATGTCCGCCAGCTGCAGGGTGGTCTGGATGGGGGCAGTCTCCCGTGCCTCCACGATCTTGCCGGCGATCTGCCACGCAAAAGGCTCCTCGCCGTAGTCCCGGAGGATCCGTGCCAGATCTTCCCGGCTCTGGGTGTTCACAAGGTCGGCAGCGGTCTCTCCCTGCTGGCTCATCCGCATATCCAGCGGGGCGTCCGCCCGGTACGAAAATCCCCGTGCCGCATCGTCCAGCTGGTGGCTGGAAACGCCCAGATCCAGCAGGGCGCCGTTGATGGTGTCGATGCCCAGCTGCTCCAGTGCCTGTCCGGCATAGCGGAAGTTGATCTGCACCACGGTGGCAGGCAGCCCCGCAAGGCGGGCACGGGCGGTCTGCACCGCATCCGGGTCCTGATCCAGCGAGATCAGCCGCCCGCCCTTTGCGCCGTCCAGCCGCAGGGCGATCTGGCGGGAATGCCCCGCCCCTCCGGCGGTGCCGTCCAGATAGGTGCCTGCCGGGTCGATCGCCAGCCCCTCCAGACATTCGTGCAGCAGCACCGGGATATGTTCAAACGAGGTCGGGTCAAACGACTGTTTTTCTTCGAGGTCCATTGGCGCGACCTCCTTTCCCGTTATTTTTTTGCATCAGAGGTGGAGGCTCCGCAGGCGCTGGGCACGCTGCTGGTTGGTGATGGCGGCACGGCGTGTCTCCCATGTTTCGGTCGCCCAAATCTCCGCATGGCTGCGGTTGCCGATGATGGTGACGTCCTTTTCCAGCCCGGCGTACTGCCGCAGCTCTGCCGGCAGCAGGATCCGTCCCTGCTTGTCCGGGGTCACCTCGCAGGCGGTGCTGAACAGGTCGCCGGTGATCTCCCAGCTGTCCATCAGCTCATCGCCTTCCAGCTTGTCCGCCAGCTTTTCTACCTCCGGAAGAGGCAGCACGAAGAGGCAGCGGTCCACCCATTCCAGCACCACGAAGCTTTCCCCCATGGCGTCCCGGAATTTGGCGGGGAAATTCAGCCGCCCTTTGGCGTCGATGGTGTAATCATATCTGCCAAAGAACATCCTCAGTTCCCCCTTTTGGGTACCGGAGAGGGGAACACACCCCACTTTTGCCCACTTTGCTCCACCGATACATATTTATTGTAGCAAAAGGCTCTGTTGATTTCAAGGTTTTTCCATTGGAAATTTGCGGCAAAATGTAACAAAAAAAGTCCCTGCGAGCCGTCATTTTTGCCCGCAGGGACCCCCTGTTTTTCCGGATGTGTAATTTGTATGAAAACCCGGTCCGTATCAGCCGTTTTTCTTGGCGTTCTGGCGCAGGTTTGCACGGACGCTGCGCACCTGTGCGGCGTTTTCCGTCATGGTGTCCTCGGTGTTCTTGAGCATGTTGTCACAGTAGTCGGTGACGGTCTGCCGCAGGGTCCGGGACTCGCTCTGGGCGGCGGAGGTGATCTCGGCGGCACGCTGCTGGGCAGCACGGACGATCTCCGCCTCGCTTACCAGCACCCGGGCACGCTCCTCTGCCTTTTTTACGATGACCTGCGCCTGTGCGTTGGCGCTGTCCAGGATCTGGGCACGGTCGTTGACGATCTGCTGCGCCTGCCGCAGCTCTCCGGGCAGGTTAGCGCGGATCTCGTCCAGATAATCCCGGATCTGCTCCACGTCCACGATCCTCTTGCCGCCGGACAGCGGCATGCCGGCACTTTCCTCCAAAGCATCCTCGATGGTATCCAGAAGCTCCGTTACGTTCATAACTCTTCTCCCTCCGGCAGCTGCTGGGGTTTGGTATACTTCCACAGCAGCACTTTGCCGTACTTATATTGTTTTTGCAGGGTCAGTCCCCCTGCCTGTACCGGCAGTACGATGCCGGTCTCGCTCTCGCAGAGCACCACGCCCCCGGGGGCGGTGCACTTGTCCACCGCCGGCAGGATCTTTTCCAGCATCCCGTTGCGGAAGGGCGGGTCCAGCAGCACCACGTCAAACTGTTCCCGGCAGGCAGACAGGTACCGTGCTGCCTCGCCCACATTCACCCGGCTGCGGTCAAACAGCCCGCACGCCTTGCAGTTGCGCAGGATAATGTTGACCGCCTCCCGGTTCTCGTCCAGAAATACGCACCGTGCCGCACCCCGGCTCAGTGCCTCGATGCCAAGCTGTCCGCTTCCGGCAAACAGGTCCAGCACCCGCGCCCCCGGCAGGTCGAACTGTACGATGCTGAACATCGCCTCCTTTACCTGAGAAAGGGTGGGACGGGTGACGTCGGTACCGGGCAATGCCTCCAGCCGTCTGCCCCGTGCTTCCCCTGCAACTACGCGCATGATAGACCTCCTCTTGCAGCCGCCCCGGCACCCATACGCCGGGGGCTGTGTGTTCGTTGAAATGATTTTCGGTGTCTATTATTATCGCCAAACCGCATAGTATTGTCAAGTGCCCCTGCGGGGAAACATACCCTCTCCGTCACGGCTTGCGCCGTGCCGCCTCTCCCGAGGGGAGAGGCTTTGGCAGTACGGCAAAGCTTTTGGTTTTGCCAAGGGCTCTCCCTTTGGGAGAGCTGTCACCGCAGGTGACTGAGAGGGTTTGCGTGGCAGCTTTTGCCCATTACCCTGGATGCTGTTGCTAGCGGTTTTGTCAATGCCTTCCCCCCTTGGGGGAAAGACTCCCCCGCTCCGGGGGAGGTGGCACGAAGTGCCAGAAGGGGAACAGGTGGCACGAAGTGCCGGATGAGGGGTGAGCAGCCGTTAGCACCATCTAGCGGTGCGCCCTCATTCGTCTGCTCCCTCCGGTCGCAGCCACCTGTTCCCCACTTTGTCACCTGCGGTGACATTTCTCCCCGGAACGGGGAGAATCTGTCCCCGACCAGGGGAAGGCTTTGCAGGAAACCGCTGGGTCACTGCAACTGGGCAGCTACTAATCGCTAGCCACTGATCCCTCCCCCCATCCATTGCGGGGCGGGGGGCTTTGTGCTACAATGATAGCAGTTCCGCCGGGGTTTTTGCGGCGGATCCTGCACCAAAGGAGAGTATTATTATGAAAGTTCTGCTGATCAACGGCAGCCCTCACCAGAAGGGCTGCACCTACACCGCCCTTTCCCTCATTGCCGGAGAGCTGAACGCCGCCGGCATCGACACCGAGATTCTCCACGTAGGCGGGCAGCCGGTGGGCGGCTGCATGGGCTGCGGCGGCTGCCGCAGCGGCAACGGCTGCGTCTATGGCGGGGTGGTAAACGAGGCGATCGAAAAGGCAAAGACCGCCGACGGCTTTGTGTTTGGCAGCCCGGTGCACTACGCTTCTGCCAGCGGCAACATGACCAGCTTTATGGACCGGCTTGCCTACGCCGGCGGCAAGTACCTTGCCTACAAGCCTGCTGCCATCTGCTGCTCTGCCCGCCGTGCCGGTACCACCACCACGCTGGACCAGCTGGTGAAGTACCCGCAGTTCTTCCATATGCCGCTGGTAAACGGCTCCTACTGGGCAATGGTCCACGGCTCCGACGCCCAGCAGGTACTGCAGGACGCCGAGGGCTGCGCCGTGATGCAGCAGCTGGGACGCAACATGGCGTGGCTGCTGCAGTGCATCGAGGCAGGCAAGGCGGCAGGCATCTGCCACCCGGAAAACCCGCCCCGCCCCATCACCAGCTTTATCCGGTAAATCTTTTCCATTGGCTCAAAGCTCTCCCCTCAGGGGAGAGCTTTTTTGCTGCCCACTGATCACCAGCCACTAGCTCTCCCCTCGGGAGAGCTGTCGAGCGGATGCGAGACTGAGAGGGTTTGCGTGGCAGCTTTTGCCCGTTACCCTGGATGTTGTTGCTAGCGGTTTTGTCAATGCTTTCCCCCGACCGGGGGAAGCCTTCAGTGGAAACCGCCGGGTCAGTGGTCAGTCACTAGTCACTAGTCACTGAAAGGGAGGGATACCACAAAAAACTGCCGCACCCTGAGGGTGCGGCAGCCGGGGAATGCAATAATAAAACTGGAAGAGACGCGCCGATTATCTTGATCGTTTTAAAATCAGATCAGCAGCGTTTCTTTTTACAGACCAAATGCGTTGAACAGGTCGCCGATGCCGTAGAAGAAATCGCCGATGGTCAGGCTCAGGGAGCTGCCGTGGTCAGCAGTGTAGACATAGCCGTCGGAATAGGTGTAGACATTGCCCTTCTGGGAAACAACTGCACCGTGTGCCTGCTGCAGAGTCTTGGACTCGGAATCCCAGGTATCGTATCTGGTATTGCGGAACATTCTGCCAAAGGCGTAGAACACCTCTGCGATGATGCCGCCGCCCTGGGTATAGGTCATTTCTTCCTCGTTCAGCATTGCGCAGGAAGCGGGCAGCTGCAGGTTATTGTTTTTCATGATGCAACACTCCTTAGGTATACGCTCTCTTCCAGTTTTGTTATTGCATTCCCCTTGGAGAGCTGTTTTTACACGGCTTTACGCCGGGCTTACAGACCAAATGCGTTGAACAGGTCGCCGATGCCGTAGAAGAAATCGCCGATGCCGTAGCTGATGCCGCAGAAGAAAATGCCGATGCTCCGGCTCAGGGAGCTGCCGTGGTCAGCAGTGTAGCCACTGTCCTTTTGGGAAAGAGGATGACGGCATATCGCCTGCAGGTCCTCGGAATCGTAATTTCCGGTATCGTACCAGGCAATGCGGAACGTTCTTCCAAAGGCGTAGAACGCCTCGGCAATGATGCCGCCGCCCTGGGTACAGGTCATTTCTTTCTCGTTCAGCATTGCGCAGGAAGCGGGCAGCTGCAGATCATGGTCTTTCATAACACAACACTCCTTAGGTATACGCTCTCTTCGAGATCGTACTCTCCTTGGAGAGCTGTTTTTACACGGCTTTACGCCGGGGTCTTACAGACCAAAAGCATAGAACAGGTCGCCGATGCCGTAGAAGAAATCGCCGATGGTCACACCCAGGGTGCAGCCGCCGCGGTCAGCGGTGTAGACATAGCCGTCGGAATAGGTGTAGACATTGCCCTTCTGGGAAACAACTGCACCGTGTGCCTGCTGCAGGGTCTTGGACTCGGAATCCCAGGTGTCGTAGACGAAATGGCTGAACATTCTGCCAAAGGCGTAGAACACCTCTGCGATGATGCCGCCGCCCTGGGTACAGATCATTTCTTCCTCATCCAGCATTGCGCAGGATGCGGGCAGCTGCAGATCATGGTCTTTCATAACACAACACTCCTTAGGTATACGCTCTCTTCGAGATCGTACTCCCCTTGGAGAGCTGTTTTTACAGGGCTTTACGCCGGGGTCTTACAGACCAAAGGCATAGAACAGATCGCCGATGCCGTAGAAGAAATCGCCGATGACCAGGCTCAGGGAGCTGCCGTGCTCAGAGGTATAGACATAGCCGTCGGAATAGGTGCAGACATTGCCCTTCCTGGAAACGATCGCACCGTGTGCCTGCTTCAGGCTCTCAAACTCGGAATCCCAGGTGTCGTAGACGGCATGGCCGAACATTCTGCCAAAGGCGTAGAACACCTCTGCCATGATGCCGCCGCCCTGGGTGTAGGTCATCTCTTCCTCGTTCATCATTGCGCAGGATGCGGGCATTTTCAGTTCGTAGTTTTTCATGATTCAAAACTCCTTTGATTTTTATATCCACCGTTCCCCTTCCAACGGGGGAGACGGCGAAAGCGATTTTTACCCCTTGATGCGGGTGAGCACCACGGTGGTATTGTCGTGGCTGCCGGGCACCAGCAGAGCCGTATCCACCAGCTTTTTTGCCAGTGCCAGAAGGTCCTGCTCCTGTCCCAGCATCTGTGCCAGACGCTCATCCGACAGGCAGCGGTACAGTCCGTCGGAGCACTGCACCAGGATATCTCCGGGCTGCAGCTCCATGGGATTGCGGTTGCCGCCGATGAGGCTCAGCTCGGGGATGCCCAGATAGCTGGTCAGCGCCGCCCGCTGGGGGTGGCACTGCGCCTCGGCGGGGGAAAGGGTGCCCTCCTGCACCATCTGGTCCAGACGGACCCCCAGATTGTGGTCCAGATTGAGCTGCTGCAGCTCCCCGGCACGCCACAGGTAGATGTGGCTGTCGCCTACGTTGCTCCAGTACAGCTGCCGGTCCCGGATAAACACCACCGTCAGGGTGGTGCCTGCCTCCAGCGGGCGACCCTGCCCGTCCCGGAGCTGCCGCACCTCTCCGTTGACCCGGAGGGCGGCCCTGCCCATCTCGGTGGGGATGTCCTCGGAGGCGGTGTCCATCAGGTGCTGGGTCATCCCCTGTGCCGCAAGGGCGCTTGCCAGCTCCCCGCCTTCCAGACCGCCCATGCCGTCGCAGAGCACGCAGACCGTACGGTCGTCGCTGCCGTCAAAGCAGACGGAATCCTGCTGGTTCCGGCGGGTGCCCACGGAGGTGTAGCTGGCAACTTCGGTCTGCCGGGTCTCAATGCTCTGTCCGGCGTTGTCCGGCTCCTGGTCCAGCAAAGGCACCGCAAGGGTCTGGGTCGCGTCGTCCAGCCCATCGCCGAACACCGACGCCGGGTCCCGCATCACGGTGCGGTCTGCATCCGCCGGTTCCGTCCAGAGCGCCAGCGGCAGGTCCATTTCCGGCACCTGCCGGGTGCTGTCGGGTCTGGGGGAGTCTTTTTTGAAGAGATTCTTCCAGAAAGGGATCACTTTTCAATCACCAACCTAAACTTATACTTGGGGGACAGGACGTAAAAGACCGCATTGTCCTTGAGGGTATAGGGGCGGTTCTTTTCCATCGGTTTTTTGTCTTCCAACAGGGTGCCGAATTTGGACAGATCCCGCAGGATGAACTCTTTGCGTTTTTCGTTGTAATACAGCTCGCAGTGGGTGCGGCTGATCAGGTTGTCTGCCGGCATCATCACATCGCTGTTTGCCAGTCTGCCGATGCGCACCGTGCGGTTGGGCTCGATGAGCCAGCGGCGGCGGGAGACGATGTTCTCGCCAAAGATCGCCAGATCCAGATACGCCATCTGCTTTTTCCGGTGGAACAGTCCCCCCAGACCCTTGTGTTCCGGCATGGACTGTTCTTCCACGGCGCACTGCTGCTCCTTTTCTTCCTCCGGCTGGGGAGGCAGGGGGGTGGGGCGCACCTGCTGCACCGACTGCTGTACCGACTGTTGCACCGACTGCTGCACCGGCTGCTGCACCGGCTGTACCGGGGCGGGCTGGGGCATCAGCGCCCGGAGATCGATGTTGAACTCCTCAGGGCGGGTGACCTTTTCCAGATCCGCCATAAATTCCAGCAAGCTGCGGTACCGGTCGTGGTAGTCAAACGCCAGCGCCCGGTCTATGACCTCCGAAAGCTCCCGGGACACGCAGGGGGACAGCTGCCACAGCGGGGTGTACTGCGCCCCCTTGGCACGGCTGGGAGCGTCGATCATCTTCTGTCCGGAGACGATGAAGTAGAAGGTGGCTGCCAGAGCGTACAGGTCGGTCCAGGGACCCTGATAAGGCTTGAGGGTATACTGCTCGTAGGGGGCGTAGTTGGGCTTGAGGTAGATCTTTTTGCCCCCGGTGCCCCGGTGGCGGAAGCTGCTGGCGGCGCCAAAGTCGATGAGCTTGATGTCGCCGGAGGTGGTAATGAGGATGTTCTCCGGGCTGATATCCCCGTGGAGCAGACCAAACCGGTGGACCTCCGCCAGAGCGCTGCCCACAAGGAACAGCATCTGCAAAGACATCCGGTAGTTCTGCTCCGGGGTGTGGTCCCGCTGGAAGCCCCGGAGGTTGCAGCCGTCCAGATACTCCATGACAAAGTAGGCGGTGGAGTTTTCCTCAAAGAACCCCCGAATGTCCACCACCGTGATGTTGCCCTGCAGCTCCTGCAAGGCACGTGCCTCTTCGATGAACTGCCGCTTGCCCTGCTCAAACTCCTCCCGGTCTGCATCCGCCCCAAGGCAGATATCCCCCCGGGATGTGCGCCCGGAGATCAGGTTGTTGGGGTAGTATTCCTTGATGCAGCAGATGCTGCCGGTGAGCATATCCTTGGCGAGATAGGTGATGCCAAAGCCTCCCTGTCCCAGACTTTTGCCCACCAGATACCGGGCATTGAGGATGGAGAACCAGGGCAGGAATCTTGGGTCCGCCGGGTGCTCCAGCTGCGAGAAGCCGCAGTGGGGGCATCTGCCCTTTACCACTCCCTCCTGAAAACAGGAGGGGCAGAGGGTGTCCGTTACGCTGGTCATGACCGCTCCTTCATCTTGCCTGTACAGGTTTGTTTATCAGGCATTGAACTCAAAGATCTCGTTGCCCAGAGTGATATAGGCACCGCTGTTGAGCACTACGCTGGAACCTGCGGGGATCTTGTCGTCTCCCACAAAGGTGCCGTTCTTGGAGCCAAGGTCCTGCAGGGTGCACACGCCCCGGCTGCAGATGATCTTGGCGTGGGTGCGGCTGATGATGGGGTTGGGGATGATGATATCCGCTGCAGAGCCCTTGCCCAGCACCATCTCGGTGTTGTTCTTGAGCATAAAGACCTTGCCGGTGTTCATCTGTACCAGAGTGGCGACCACCTCGTTCTCGGTGCCGCTGCCCACGCTGCCGCCTGCATTGCCGCCTGCGTTGATGTTGACGATGCCGGTGTCACTGTTCCGATCCGGGTCATCCCAGTCGTAGCTCTCTTCCGGAGCGGCTTTGCCCTTGACTGCATAGGTCAGGATCACACCCACCAGTGCCAGCACCACGGCTGCCACCACGAGAAGGATCAGTGCCAGATGCATACCGGGCTTGGGGGTGGAACCGGACAGGTAGCTGCTCATCGTCTCCTTGCCGTAGCCGGCAATCGCGATGTTCACATGCTTGGCAAACCGCAGGAAGTACACCAGCAGCAGCTCCGCCACAGCGCCTGCCACAGCCACAAAGCTGACGACGTTCATGGTGAACAGGGAAGTGACCACAGCGACAACCACCAGAGCGGCAAAGACTGCCAGCAGCACCGGAGCTACCCAGCCGGCAGCTTCCTTCTCGGTGACCTTGTTGTGCAGCTCTGCCTTTGCAAATGCCTTCTCTGCCTTGGTCAGGTAGGAGGTCACACTGGTGGGCTTGCCTGCAAGGATGTCACTTGCTGCCTCTTCCTCGGGGGTAGCAGGCTTCAGCAGCTCCCGGAAATCCTCATAATCCGTCTCGACGAGTTTGTACTTTTCCCCAGTGGTGTTGTCGGTGTAGGTGACCTTGTATGCCGGCACAAAGAGTGCCACCACCAGCATCACCGATGCCAGCCATACCATCACTGCGCCCAGCTTGCGACCCAGCGAGGCTTTGCCAAAAAAGGTTGCAAATTTCTGTTCCGTATTCATACCATGGAACCTCCTTTAAAATCGTTTGTAGTCCAAAGACTTACCCCTTGTTCATTTTCCCTGCTCCGGGACTCCGGCATGGGCGTGCTCCTCCAGGATCTCCCGGGTGAGCCGGAACTGCCCGGTGCCTGCGGGCTGCGGCTCCGGATGCAGCAGCCCCCACAGGGAGCGCCGGGGGCGGCAGCTGTGGACCAGGATGCTGGTGATGTTGTCGGTTTCTCCCCGGCGCTCACACAGCCGGGTGACCTTTTCCAGTCCCTGTGCCATCCGGTCCTCCTCGGTGCTGCGGCAGAAGTTTTCCAGCTCCCCGGCAGTCACCCGGCGGCGGAAGCCGTCACAGCAAAGCAAAAAGCTCTGCCCCGGCTCCACGGTGCCGTAGAGGAAATCCGGGTTGGGCAGCTCCCCTGCCCCCACACACTGCCACAGCAGGTTCTGGCGGGGGTCCCGCCGTGCCTGCTCTGGGGTGAGCCGCCCTGCGTCTATCTCCTGCTGCACCAGAGAGTGATCCTTGGTGAGCTGGGTAAAGCAGTCGGTCAGGGAATACACCCGGCAGTCCCCCACGTGGCAGATGTAGTACCTGCCAGCCAGCAGCAGCAATATCTCCACCGTGGTGCCCAGCTGAAAGCCCTTTTCTTCCGAAAAGGTCTTTAATGCCCCGTGGACCTCTTCGATGAGCTGCGCCCACTCCCGGAAGATCTCTCCCTCCGGGTCCGGGTCCCGGCAGAGCTGGGGCATCCGCTGACAGAACCACTGATGGAGCTGCTGCACCACCAGTGCGCTTGCCAGCTCCCCCATCTTCAGCCCGCCTACGCCGTCACAGATGGCGGCAAGGACCATCTCCTGCCCCTCCGGGTCCCGGGCGTGGAGCAGCAGCAGGGCATCCTGATTGGTTTTTTTGCGGACCCCGATGTCCGTATAACACGCCGAACGAAACTCCATGCGCCTGCCCTGCCTTCTCTCAGCGGTACTCCCGCTGGATCTCCTGCAGGACCTTTTTCTTGCGTCCATGGAGCACTGCGCTGCCAATGATCGCCAGAAGCACGGCGGCAACCACCAGTGCAATGCCTGCCGCCAGCAGGATCTGTCCCATCGACATCCTGATCACTCCTCTCCCTTACTGCCAGTAATTGGCAGCCATCCGTTTCAGCTGGTCCATCTGGGGGTCGTAGACGCCCTGCGCCTGCGCCGTCTGGTACAGCTCCATTGCCTTGTTGTAGTATGCCAGCGTCTGCTGGTAGCCGCTGCCCTTCTGTGCTGCCAGCTCACCGTCCACAAAGGCGAGCCACTCGTAGACCCGGTAGTCGCTGGGGTAATCCCCCTCCAGCGCCTGCAGGGTGGTAAGAGCATCCCCGAACTTTTTGGTCTGGTACTGGAGCATGGCGATGTTCAGCCGCACTTCCAGACTGGTGTTGCCCATGGACAGCATCTTCTGGTACACCTCCAGCGCCTTCTGGCGGCTGGAATCAAAGCCGGTGTCCTCTGCCTGCTGCAGGTAGGCGGCGGCAAGCTGCCCTGCAAGGGCGTTGTAGTAGCCTGCGGGCAGGGCGGCGACGCCCTCTTCCAGCAGGGAGATCTCCATCTCCACGTTGCCGGACTCCTGACACACATCTGCCGCCAGACGGTAGGCGCGTGCCATCAGCTGGCTGTCGGAGCCGCTGGCGCTGATGGCGGACTGTGCCGCATTGAGGGCGGTGAGCAGGTCGCCCTGCCGCCGTGCCAGCTCGCCCAGAACGATCTGGTAGTCACCGGTGTTCTGTGCGCCGGGGATCGCCTGCACCATCTGGTCCAGGGTCTGCTGGGCGGCGGTGTAGTCCCCCAGCTGCAGCTGGGCGGTGGCGGTCTGCTGGTAGTACCGGGGCACATCCGGCGCATACTCCTGCGCCTTTTTGTACATGACAACGGCGTTTTCGTAGTTGCCCAGTGCGTAGTAGCTCTCGGCACCCACGCTGTAGAGGTTTGCCACGCTCTGGCTGCTGTAATACTTCAGCGGTCGGGAGCGGGTGGTATCCACTGCGTCGATGCACTCCTGATACCTGCCCTGCCGGTACAGCAGCACTGCCTGTTCCACATATGCTTCCAGCTGGTCGTCGTAGATAGCGATCGCCTTTTGCAGGTCCTCTTCTGCCTCTTCAAACTGCATGGACTCACCGGCAGTCCTGCCCTTGCGCACCAGCTCGTCGTAGGCGGCATACCGCTCCACGCCGATGCGCCGGACACCCACTGCAATAAGGATGCCGCCAAGGATGGCAAGGACCACTGCCAGCACTGCCACCAGCCGCTGGCTGCGGACCACGCTCTTGTACCGTCCGTCAATGGCGTGGATGTCCTGCAAAGCACGGAGCATCTCCTGTGCATCGCAGAACCGACCCTCCTGCTGCTTGATCATGGCACGGTCGATGATGGAAACAAAGCTGCGGCTGAGCCGGAGCTTGTAGCTGGTGATGGGGCGCACCTGCTTGAGCGAGTGGGCGGGCGCCTGCCCGGTCACTGCGTAGTACAGGGTGGCGCCGATGCCGTAGACGTCGGTGCGCTTGCTGATGGTGCCGTAGATGCCTGCCCCCGTTGCCTGCGCCGCCGTCACCGAGTACTGGGAGGACATGGACGAAGACTGTGCCGGGGTCATGGGAGGCACATGGGGGTTCTGGTATGCCTGGGCGTTGCCGTAGCCCCGCATGGGCATGGTGGCGTCCAGCGGCACCGTCTCCCCGGCGGCAGCATAGCCCATGGGCACCGTGCCGGTGCCCTGCTGGGCGGTGTACTGGGGCTGGGGCTGGGTGTCGGGACGGGAATACTGTTCCGGCGCCGCATAGCCCGGAGTGGCACCGATCGCCAGCACGCCCTTGGAGAACACCAGCGAGGTGTTGAAGTCGATGACGCAGATATCCCCCGCGGGGGTGATCATGATGTTGCTGGGTTTCAAGTCGCAATGAAGGATGGGCGGGGTCTGGGCGTGAAGATACGCCACCACCTCGCACAGCTGGCATGCCCAGCGGTAGGCGGTCTTTTGGTCTGCAGGACCGTGGAGCTGAACATACTTTTGCATATTCTCGCCCTGGATCAGGTCCATGATGGTGTAGACGTAGCCGCTGGGGCTTTCGATGACATCGTAGATCCGGGGCAGGTACTTGTGCTTGAGGGTCTTGAGGATGTTTGCCTCCGCCCGCTCGTCCATTCTGCCCTTGAACTTCTGCTTTACCCGCTTGATGACCACATCCACGTCCAGACTGTCCTTGTGCGCCTGATACAGGGTGCCCATGCCGCCCTCATCCAGAGGACGGATGTTGCTGTAGCCGCCGCCAAGGTCTGCCTGCCACTGGTTGTACTCATTGTAATCCATTTCCGCAATTCTCCCTGTTGTTTTTCAGGATATTCTCAGTTGCCTCCGCCCAGCAGAGCATCCATGTCCACACCGGGCATGTCCGGCAGCGCACTCAGCCCTGCCTGCAAAGCATCCTGTGCCATGGAGTTGGCGGTGCTTGCCGCCTGTCCGGTGAGACCGCTGTCCTTGACCGCCTTGCTGGCGGCGTTGTCCGCTGCCTTTTGCGCCACCTTGGTGGTAACGGTCTGGGCATCGTCCTGGGGAGTCACTTCCACCTCCACCGGGGCGGTGTCCTTGCCAAGATCCAGCTTCAGGGTCAGGCTGCCGTTGGACTTTGCCTCCACGCTGGTCTTGATGTTGTCAAAGGCGATGCCGTTTTCCTCTGCCTTGTCCATCAGGTCGTTGACCTTGTCGTCCTCGCCATTGGCAAGGTACAGGGTGCTCAGCACGGCGTAGGGCTCGGTGCTGGAGGGGTCTGCCGCCAGCCATGCGTCACCGATGTTCTGGACCCATGCAGAGTTTTCGGCATCCAGATCTGCAAGGTCTGCCATGTACCGGTCCGACAGGTCCCGGAACACGCTGTCTCCGCCGCCGTTTTCCAGCACCAGATCCGCATCGTTGATCAGCAGGTCCATGATTTCGCCTTCGCTGCCAAACTCCTGCTTTGCCTTATCCAGCACGTCCTTTGCCTCATCCTTTTTGCCCAGAGCGGAGTACGCCGCATACAAGCCTGCATAGGCATCCTTGTTCTGGGGGTCGTGGCGGATGATCTCCACATACTGCTGGATGGCGTTCTCGTAATCCAGAGACACCAGATAGTTTGCCCCAAGGTCCAGCACCTTGGTCAGGGAGAACAGGGAGGAAGCGTCCTCCTCGTCCTCCTTGGACAGAGTAGACATGGCGTTGCGGGGTCCGCACGCCGTCAGCAGCGCCGCCGCAAGCAGGGCGGACACTGCACCGATAACCAATTTTTTCATGTTTTTCCCTCTGAAACCTCCCTGTAGAGGTTTCTGTGTTTTGATGTGCGGGGTTTATTTAGTGATTCACAGCAGCTGGAACTTATTGCCGCCATCCGCAAGGGCAAGCACCGAGCCGGGGGCGGCGTATGCCGGCTGCCCGGGGCGGAGCCTTTTGCCGTTGAGCAGCACCCCGTTGCGGCTCCGGTCCTCGATGCTGTAGCCCAGCTTTTCGCCGTAGTACTGCACCGTGCAATGGACCCGGCTCACCCGATCGCCGGTGACCACCACCGACACCTTTGCGGCGTCCCGTCCCAGACGGATCTTTTCGCCGGGGCGCAGGGGGATCTTCTGTCCGGCGCAGCAGCCCGTAAGCCCCCGCAGCCCGCCCTGCCGGGGCGGCTCCGGGGTCTCCGGTGCCGGGGCGGGGGACTGCCGGTGTTCCTGCCGGTGTTCCTGCCGGGGTTCCGGCAGAGGCTGGTACTCCTCGTAGGCGGCGGCAAGGCGGTTCATGTCCCGGACTGCCAGCGCCATTGCCACCAGCGGTCCCGCCAGCGGCAGCAGCATCACCCAGAGGAAAAAGCTTTCGCCGTCTCCCCGGACGTCCGCCCCGTAGTGGGGGGCGTTGTTGTACATCCGGTCCAGCAGCCACGCCTGCCACAGCAGAGGGTAGACCCCCAAAGTGGGGATACCCAGTGCCAGCATCTCCCACACCGGCAGGGTGCGCTCTCCGTCCCCTGCGCAGATGGTGTTTACATCCTTTGCCCACCGGGACAGAAACCAGAAATGGTACAGCCCGCAGGTGACAAGGCAGAGCAGCAGGTAGAGCGCAAAGCTGCGGCGGGGGATGTTTTTTTTACCGGGCACCGACTGCCGGGGGGCGGTGCCGGACTGTTGTACTGCCATCCGGTGCCCTTACTCCAGCCGGATGATGTTGTCGTTGCTGCCCAGTGCCAGCTGAGTGCCCCGGGGCAGGGTCACCGGCACGTTGAGCTGCAGACGGCTGCCGGACACAAAGGTGCCGTTGCTGGAGTGGTCCACCACCTGATACTGTCCCAGACGGCTGGAGAACATCACCGAGCAGTGGCGGCGGCTGATCTTGTCCGCCCCCTGACTGAACACGATCTGTGCCTGCTTGGGGTCACGACCCAGCACCACCGTCTGGTCCGGCTTGATCTTAAAGACAGACCCGGCGTACATGCCCGCAACGCCCCGCAGTGCCGGTTCCGGCTGCGCAGGCTGTGCAGGCTGAGGAGCCGGCTTTACGGGCGGGTAACCATCCATGGGCTTTACCCGGCGGCTCAGGTCCTGCAGATTGCTGTTGCCGGGGATGGCTTCCAGCTCAATGGCACCGCCCTTCAGCTCCTCGTAGAGCAGGGCGTTGGTCATGTTGTAGTAGGGTTCCACGAACACAAAGCCCATGATGCCGCCGGTGAGCCAGCTGAGGATCCGCCAGCCCAGGAAGCTGAGCTTGTAGACGAACAGGTCCCAGATATGACCCTTGGTGAGCTGACGGCTGTAGTGGAGCACCTGATCTGCGGTCATGCCGGGGTGGTCCGCAAGGATCCACTCCACCGCCCACAGCTGCAGGTCCCGGTAGATCTTGATGATGGCAGCTGCGATGGCAGCTGCACCAAGGATCAGCAGGGCAAAGATCACGCCCACTGCCACGCCCTGTGCTGCACCGGCATAGCCGCCGTAGTTGTAGCCATAGAAGTTGTAGTATCCGGATGCGCTGCCCAGCAGACCGCCTACGCCGCCGCAGACCGCCACGATGATGCCGCTGGCAAGGGAGGCGGCTGCCAGGATCGCCGTGGGCAGCCACAGGATGGAAAACTGCCGCCGTGCCTCTACGCTGGCAAATTCCAGAAAATAATCGTAGCCTTCAAAAAGCTTGGTAACGCTGGTACGGCTGCCGTTTTTCCGCAGATGCAGGTAGTACCGCCCTCTGCCCACCGCAAAGGGGGCAATGATGGCGGCGGTGAGCATGGTGGTGATCACCGTGAATACCACCGTGAACAGGGGCACCAGCGCCCCGCCCAGCACAGCGCCCAGAGCGTTGAAGATCAGGCGGTAGATGACAAGAGCGACGAACGCCCCGGCAAAGGCACCGTTAGTGATGGTCGCCAGCACGCTGTACAGGATCTCGGCACCTACCATGCCGGACTGGTTGCCGTTTTGACGCAGATAGCCTTTTGCAAGGTCTTTATGCGCAACTCGATTGATCATGACTGCTCCTCCTTTGGCTTACCAGTGGAATGCCTCGCCGCAAAGAGGCACGAACATCAGCTTGGTATCGCCCAGGCTCAGGATGTCCATAGGCTTCAGCTCCACGGTGTTCAGCACCAGCTTGTCGTTGATGTACAGCAGCTCCTTGGACTCGCCGGGCTGTGCCAGATACACATTGCCCCGGGGGTCATAGACCACAACGGCGTGGGAGCTGCGGGAAACGGTGTTGTCCCCCATGAGGCAGATGTCCATCTCCATGGAGCGACCGATGAAGTTGCGACCCTGATGGAGCCGGTAGTCGCAGCCCTTGTTGACGCCGCCGGTGCACACCAGCCAGCCCACCACAGGAGTAGCCGTGCCCACATCACCGGTGAGCATATCCGCCGTCACCGGCAGGGTCTTGTCCTCAGTTTCCGGGATGGTGATGGATTCCGGTGCGGGAGCCGGAGCCACGGGAGCAGGAGCCGGAGCGGGTGCCGGTGCCACAGGGGCAGGGGCAGGTGCCGGTGCCGGAGCGGGTGCCACAGGAGCGGGTGCCACAGGAGCGGGTGCCACAGGAGCGGGTGCCACAGGGGCAGGTGCCACAGAAGACGTGTTGGGGATGGTAACGTCCAGAGGCATGGTGACGTCACAGGCGTCCATCCCGCCGGGAACGTTCATGGGCATGGTGGTGGAGTCACCGTTGGAAGCAGGGACCCCGCTCATTCCGCAATGGGGGCAGTTGCTGCCAAAACGGGAAGCATCGTAGTAGTGTCCGTTGGGGCATTTTACCAAAGTCATAATCGTATCCTCCTCAGATAATAAAGATTTTATAGGCACTGCCCCGGACCTTCCGGGGCAGGGACCATTCGGTTTGTTGTCTGCCTTACAGCAGGATGGCTGCCACCCGCAGCACCGTGTTGCCCAGCTGCACCGTATCTCCCTTGGTCAGGAGCCGGGGCTGCTGGATCCGGATGCCGTTGAGGTAGGTGCCGTTCTGGGACCCAAGGTCGGTGATCCGGACCCCACCCTCAGCGGTCTCCAGCACACAGTGCTGCCGGGAGATCCGGTGGTCGTCCAGACAGATGTCGCACATCTCCCTGCTGCGTCCCCAGATGGCACTTTTGGTGATCTGGACCTCAAAGGACTGTCCCTTCTGGGGTCCGGTGGTGATCTCAAACCGGACCTTTGCTTCCGGGGCGGCACCGGCTCCGTGGACTTCCATCCCCGGGGCGATGTCCAGATGCTGCACCTGATAGTTGTAGTCGTGGTGCACTTCCTGAGGCGGTGCGGGCACCGGTACCGGCACCTGTACGGTCTGGGTCCGGGGCTTTTTGCGGATCAGCAGCACCACCACCAGCACCAGCACCACCACCGCTGCTGCGGCGGCGATAAAGGGCACCAGGTCCATAAAGGTCAAGGACCGCTTAAAGGTAAAGCTGCCGTCGGCAAGGGGGTTCTGCTCCATGGAGTCGTCCCGGATGCCGGTACAGCTCAAGGTCCAGCTGCCGGGCGTCAGTCTGGGCAGCTGCAACTGATAGCTGCCATCTTCCTGCGCCGTCACCGACAGGGGGGCAAGGGTCTTGTTCTTTTTCTGCAGCTGGTATGCTGCCGGGTCCTCTGCCCCCAGCACCGACTCGGAAAAGCCCACCGTCAGGGTGTTGGTCTTTTGGTCGTAGACGGCGGACACCAGCTCCGGCGGGGTGTTGTCTGCCGCCCAGTCCACCAGCGCAAGGGTCCGGGTGTAGTTTTCGTCCCCTACCTTTAACAGCAGGGTGTGGGTGCTGCCGTCCACATGGTTGGTTGCGGCGGTAAAGGTCAGCGCCTTTGCCTGCTTCAGCCGGGTCTGCCAGCCGTCCCACACGGCGGCGGCGCTGCTGGCGGAAAACACCTCAAACTCGCCGCCGGTGGTGCGGGCAAACTGCCCGAACTCCTCCTGTGCAGCACGGTCGGCATAGTCCACGCAGAAGGAGTACACCGGCATACTTGCCTGTTCCAGCCGGTCGGTGATCTCCTGCCGGGACACGCCTACGCTGTCGGTGTCCTGAATGCCGTCGGAGACGATGAGCATCACCTGCCGCTGTCTGCTGCCGGTGGTGGCGGCGTAGTCCAGGCCCTTTTCCACCGCCTCGTAGAGCCGGGTCCTCTGGTCCCGTGCCGTCAGCTCTGCCAGCACCGGTTCCAGCTCTGCCCTGCTGCGGCAGCCTGCCGCCTGCAGCTTTACTTCATCGCCAAAGGTGATCAGGGTAACGCTGTCCTTCTGCCCCAGAGCATCCCCCAAGGCAAGGACCTGCTGCTTTGCCGCCTCAAAGTACCCCTTGCGGATGGAGCCGGACACGTCCAGCATCACGATGTAAGAGGTGCCCTGGGCGTCGCAGCTCTCGGTGCCGGTGTAGGTCAGGGGGCTGCCGTCCAGATACGCCTCCGGGGCGGCGGCAAGGCTCCCCGCCTCGTCGTAGACGTAGAGCCGCACCTGCGGCATATCCGCCCGTGCCTGCTCCACCGTCAGCCCCGTAAGGGTGTCGGCGGCGGCAGAAGGCGCAAAAAGCCCTGCTGCCCCCAGTGCCAGCAGCAGCGGGAGAACAAGGCTTACCAGTAGATCTTTTCTTTTTTGCAAAAACTCTGAAAACATAGCAGAACCTCCTCATCACCTACCCCCAGCACGTCCCCGTCCTGCAACGGTTCCGGCTGGGTCAGTAATACCCCATTGTGATACACCAGCGCATCCCTGCCGGGCACGACAAGGAATTCCCGGTGTTTGCCATCGTAGATCACGGAACAGTACCGGTGTTTCTGTGCCCCCTTTTCCGCAAGGTGCACATCCGCATCCACCGTTGTTCCCACGTCGTTGCGCCCTTCCTGCAGACGCCAGTCTCTGCCCTGCTCCGGACCCCGGACACAGACCAGCCAGCCTACCACCGGCTTGGCAAGGCTGTCCGCTTCCAGCAGGCACAAGCCCCGGGTCACGTCGTCCTCATCCTCCAGAGGCACCGTGTAGCCCACCGTCTCGTCCCCCACGGACGTCCCTTGCTGCTGCTCCAGCAGACAGACAGGGCAGACCTCAAATTTTTCGTCATCGTAAAAGTGATGGTTTGCACATTGCCGGATCGCCATTCTTTCACCTCCGCAAGCAGGGGTCCGCCGCCTTTCCGCCGACGACTCGCCCCCCGCCCCCGTGCCTCCGCCTGCCCGGGAGCCGTCCAATTAAAAATACCTAGCCCGATTTTACAGCGAACCGTCACAACGGTCAAGGGATAAACCGGATTTTTTCACATTTTTGTGCAGCTCCACCTGCTGTGATCCCCCTCCGTCCCACTCCGTGGGTCCGCTCCCTCGAGGGGGAGTCTTTTGCGGTGCGGTGGATCGCGTCCTCGCCCTCTCAGCCATGCCGCTGCCGGTCTCCACTGAAGCCTTCCCCCTTCGGGAAAGATTCTCCCCGGAGCGGGGAGCGGGTAGCACGGCGCAAGCCGTGACGGAGAGAGTTCTCACCAAAAAAGGACCACTGCAGTCCATGCGGCAGTCCTTTGGTTCAGGTCTTATCCTTGCCGGCGTAAAAGGCGCGCCGTGCTTTAAAGTAGCACTGGGGGCACATGCTGACGTACTGCACGTGGTCCTGCTGGTCGATCGCCACCTGCTCCCCCTCAAACACAAACCGTCCGTCCACCTTCCGGCAGTTGCAGATCGCCTTGCGCCCGCAGGTGCAGATAGTCTTCATCTCCTCGATGGTGTGCGCCAGCTCCAGCAGCCGGGTGGAGCCGGGGAAGCCCTTGAGGGAAAAATCCGCCCGCAGCCCGTAGCAGATCACCGGGATGTTCAGGTCCACCGTCACCATAAACAGCTGCTCCGCCTGCTCCGGGGTAAAGAACTGGCTCTCGTCGCAGAGCACGCACGCCAGCGGTTTTTGGGGGCTGTTGGCAGCGGCGACTGCCGCCGCCACGTCCATCTCCGGGGGCACCAGCAGGTCCGCTTTGCGGCGGACCCCCAGACGGCTCACCAGCTCCCCGCCGCCCTTGGTGTCCACCTGCGGTTTCAGGATCAGCACCCGCATGCCCTGTTCTTCGTAGTTGTGCGCCACCTGCATCAGGGCGGTGCTCTTGCCGCTGTTCATGGCGCCATAGCGGAAGTAAAGTTTTGCCATAGAAATTTCTCCTTACTGACAGCGGACCCTCCTGGACGGCTGGCAGCCATGGCGAGAGGGTCCCTGTGGTTCTACTCTTATAGGTAGGGGATCACTCCTGATTCCGCAGCCGGTAGCCCAGACTCATGAGGCTGTCGCCCAAGTGGACGTTCTCCACCACCACGTCGGGGTAGGACACCGACAAGTCGTAGTGGGAAAAGTTCCAAAAGCCCTCAATGCCCAGGTCCACCAGCCGTCCGCTGACCTCCCGTGCCCCTTCCCGGGGGACACAGAGCACCGCCGCCTTGGGGTGATTCTGGGCGCAGAAGGCTTCCAGCTCGTCGATGTGGCGGATGGGGATGCCGTTGATCTCCCGACCCACTTCCTCCTTTGCCACGTCAAAGGCGGCAATGAGCTTGTATCCGTTGGTGTCAGTGGTGATGAACCGGCTCACCGCCTTGCCCAGACGACCGCAGCCGATGAGGATGGTGGGCAGAAGGTCTCCGTCCCCAAAAAGCAGCTGTTCCAGAATGGACAGCAGGTTCTCCACCGAATAGCCGATGCCCTGCCTGCCGTTGACGTCCCCGATGCAGTTAAAGTCCTGCCGGACCTGAGAGGCAGTGGTACCCATCTGTGCCGCCAGCTCCCGGGAGGAAATGCTGGTGATGCCGTCTTCCTGCAGCGAGCACAGGTAGCGGTAGTATTTGGGCAGCCGCTTGATGACAGGAAGAGAAGCTTTTGTAGGATTGTTCATAAGAAAGAGTCTCCTTTCTTGTTGATTTTCTGAGTTGCCGCCGCTTTTGCCGTATCACAAAACCCAGGCGGCACAAACAATGCCTTTGCATACCGTTGTCAATCATTTGAAGTATACAGCACAGATGCAGAATGTCAATTTATTATCAATAAAAACCGTAAAATTCTCCAAAAAACTCCGCCAGATTTGGGCGGGATGTATAGAGCGGGCAGGGCACGGGCAGACTGGGAGGGTAGCACACCATAAAAGGAGAGAGGCACCATGGCAGAAGACCGAGAACACCAAGCGCAGGAGGAAGGCACCCTGCTGTGCGCCCAGGGGGACCATGTGATCCACTGCCTTACGGTCATCGGGCAGATCGAGGGGCACAGCGAGGCACCGGCAGGGCAAAAGACCACCAAGTACGAGCACGTGATCCCCCGGCTGGTGGCGGCACAGGAGGACCCGGCAGTGGAGGGGCTGCTGGTGCTGCTGAACACCGTGGGCGGGGACGTGGAGGCGGGTCTGGCGCTGGCAGAGCTGATCGCCAGCGTGTCCAAACCCAGCGCCACCTTAGTGCTGGGCGGCGGGCACTCCATCGGCATCCCGCTGGCAGTCAGCGCCCGCCGCAGCTTCATCGTGCCCACTGCCACCATGACGGTGCACCCGGTGCGGCACTCCGGGGTGATGCTGGGGGTGCCCCAGACCATGCACTGGTTTGACCAGATGCAGCAGCGGATCACCGGTTTTGTGGCGTCCCACAGCGCCATGACCGAAAAGCGGTACACCCAGCTGATGCTCCACACCGGGGAGCTGGTAATGGACATGGGCACGGTGCTGGACGGTCGCCGTGCGGTAAAGGAGGGGCTCATCGACCAGCTGGGCGGGCTTTCTGACGCCCTCCACTGGCTCTACCGGGAGATCGAGGGAGAGTAAAACCCTCTCAGTCTCGCATCCGCTCGACAGCTCTCCCGAGGGGGAGAGCTTTTTTGCTGTGCGGCGGATAGCGCCCTCGCCCTCAGCCATGCCGCTGACGGTCTCCACTGAAGCCTTCCCCCGGTCGGGGATAGATTCTCCCCGCTCCGGGGAGAAATGTCACCGCAGGTGACAAAGTGGGGAGCAGATGTTGCCAACGGCAGCAGAAAGGGGAACAAAGTGGCTGCGACCGCAGGGAGCAGACGGAGAGGGTTCACTCCCCACTAATCACTGACCACCGCCCTCTTCAATTGATATATCAGTTTGTCCCCACTACAGGCAGAACGGGAGGGGTATTGATATATCAGTCCGAGTGCCCGGACGTGCTTTTTTTGCGCTATTGATATATCAGTTGCTTTTCCGTTTTTTCCTCTGTCCTGCCGTCCCCGCCCTGTATGCAGGCTGCCGCCGCCGGGCCCAAAAAGCCAGAAGTTTACAAATTTATTGCAACTTTCGTTGTTTTTCTCTGATGCATCCCAGTTTTCTATGCAAAACGTTGAAGTATACAAGTTGCACAGTTTTTCATTCAAAGTTTATTCATTTCAGCAATGACGTCAAATCCAAGGAAAAAAGCAGAGCAATATTTGTTTGTTTTTGTTGGTCATTGCCGTAATTTATATCTTTCTTTTTTGTCTGCCTTTTGTTGTCATATTTGTATACAACGGGGCTGTGCAGAATCCCCCGTTCCACGTTTGATGTTTTCTGTATCAGGAGGAGAACAAAAATGAGCAAGGCAATTTCCCGTCGCGATTTCATGAAGGTCACCGGCGCTGTGGGCGCTGCTGGTCTGCTTGCCGCCTGTGGCGGTTCTTCCAACACCGCTTCTTCCACTGCTTCTTCCACTGCTGCTTCTGTGGCTGCCGGTCCGTCCGATGGTCCCGTGGCTCTGACCATGAGCTGGTGGGGCGGCGATTCCCGTCACGAGGCATACCAGAAGGCTCTGACCGCTTTCTCTGCTGCCCACTCCAACGTCACCGTGGAGCCCAGCTTTGGCGCATGGTCCGGCTGGGAAGAGAAGATGGCTACCTCCTTTATGGCAGGCACCGCTCAGGACGTGTGCCAGATCAACTGGAGCTGGCTGTTCAGCTACTCTGCTGACGGCAGCAAGTTCGTGGATCTGAACACCCTGTCCGATTACATCGACCTGACGCAGTGGGATGCCAGCGCCATGGACGCCTGCAACGTGGCAAACAGCCAGCAGTGCGTGCCCGTTGCCATGACCGGTCGTATCTTCTACTGGAACATGAACACCTTTAATAAGGCCGGCATCACCGAGGTGCCCAAGACCAAGGAAGATCTGTTTGCCGCCGGCAAGGCATTCCAGGAGAAGCTGGGCGACGATTACTAT
The DNA here is from genome assembly GCA_004558805.1 of Faecalibacterium prausnitzii. Lineage (GTDB taxonomy): Bacteria > Bacillota > Clostridia > Oscillospirales > Ruminococcaceae > Faecalibacterium > Faecalibacterium prausnitzii_M. The sequence goes on from SFDE01000007.1 coordinate 50,682, forward strand.
CCCCTCGCCATGTCCGGTTACGACCGCATGATCATGCTCGCCTTCTATCTGGAGTCCACCCACGACGGCAAGAACTGGGCTGACCCCACTACCTCTACCCTGAACTACACCAAGGAAGAGATCATCGAGGGTCTGGACTTCATCAAGAGCCTGGTGGATAACCACGTTGTCATGAACCTCAAGACCTACGCCGGCAAGGCTGGCGACGGCACTGCCTGCCACCAGACCAACGAGTGGATCACCGGTAAGATCGCCGGCACCTTCGAGTGGGACTCTGCTGCTTCCAAGTACCGTGACGCTCTGGACGACGAGAACAAGCCCAGCTTCACCATCGGTGAGGAGATCAAGTACGGCAGCGTCAACGGCGGCTTCTCCAAGGTCTCCATGGGTCTGGCTGTCACCAAGAGCAGCCAGCACCCCGTTGAGGCTGCTCAGCTGATCAACTTCCTGCTGAACGAGAAGGAAGGCGCTGAGATCATGGGCACCCAGTGCGGTCTGCCCGCTTCCAAGGCTGGTCTGCAGTTTGCTACCGATGCAGGCGTGGTGGACGAGATGGTCGCTGAGGCAAACGGCAAGGTCATGGCATTTACCACCTGCCAGCTGGATCCCCTGTTTGAGGACAACAGCCTGAAGGCTACCGGCACCGGCGTATACCAGGAAGTGTTCGACACCATGGACTACGAGAACGTGGGCGGCGCCGACGTTGTTGACATCCTGCTGGACGGCATGGAAGCTGCCGGCTACACCATCGCCTGAGTTTCCCGCACCTGACTGGGAGCAGGCAGGACGATACAGGACCAGGGGGCAGCGGCTGCCCGTACGGCTGCTGCCCTTTTTCTGTAAAAAATGTTATGCGTCCGTGAAAAAAGCGTGACCGGTCCGTGTCCTGTCCCCCTGCTCCGGATATCCCAAAAAAGGAGGATTCCCAGATGAAAAAAGCTACCGCGCCTTCTGCTGTGCGTACCCCTTTCCAGAAGTGGCTGGATAAATACCAGGGCATTCTGTACCTGATCCCCTGGATCATCGGTTTCGTGGTCTTTAAAGCGATCCCCTTCGGTCAGTCGCTTTACTACAGCTTCACCGATATGAACTTCTTCAACTCCACCATCAACTGGGTGGGTCTGCAGAACTACATCACCGCCTTTACCACCCCCAAGATCACCAAGGCACTGATCATCACCTTCAAGTACGCCTTTATCACCGTGCCCCTGAAGCTGGTGTTCGCCCTGTTCATCGCATACATCCTGAACTTCAAGATCGCATGCGTCAACATTTTCCGCACCGTTTACTACATCCCTTCCATCCTGGGCGGCTCTGTGGCAATCGCCGTGCTGTGGAAGGCTGTGTTCCGTGACGAAGGTCTGCTGAACACCCTGATCCACATGATCACCTTTGGTCACTTCAACGGACCCTCCTGGCTGTCCGAATCCGGCTGCGCCCTGTGGGTCATCTGCCTGCTGCGTGTGTGGCAGTTTGGTTCCGCCATGGTGCTGTTCCTTGCCGCCCTCAAGGGCGTGCCCGCCGACCTGTACGAGGCAGCCACCATCGACGGCGCCGGTAAGTGGAAGCAGTTCTTCTCCATCACCGTGCCCATGATCACCCCCATTATCTTCTACAACCTGGTCACTCAGATCTGCCAGGCATTCCAGGAGTTCAATGGACCCTACATCATCACCAACGGTGGTCCCCGCGGCGCAACTACCCTGATCTCTCTGCTGGTCTACCAGAACGCCTTTAAGGAGTACAAGATGGGCATGGCATCCGCCCTTGCATGGATCATGTTCATCATCGTGTGCATCCTCACCATCATTGCGTTCACCAGCCAGAAGAAGTGGGTCCACTACTCGGACGAAAGGTAAGGTGAAACAGTATGGGAATGAAAACTGCAAATAAGGTCGCGACCTTTTTCAAGTACTTCGTACTGATCCTTGTGGGTCTTATCATGATCTATCCCCTGCTGTGGATGATCAGTGCCACCTTTAAGGACAACAGCGAGATCTTCTCCGGCATCAGCCTGTGGATCAAGCACCCCACTCTGGACGGCTACCGCAGTGCGCTGGATAACTTTGGCGGCTCCATCAACATCCTGCAGGCTATGCTGAACACCTACTCCTACGTTCTGCCCAAGGTGTTCTTTACCGTCCTGTCCTCCTGCATCGCAGCCTACGGCTTTGGTCGCTTTGACTTCCCCGGCCGCAAGCTGCTGTTCAGCATCATGCTTGCCACCCTGTTCCTGCCCCAGGTGGTGCTGAACGTGCCTCAGTTCCTGCTGTACAACAAGTTCGGCTGGGTGGACAGCCCCTTCTATCTGGCGATCTGGGTCCATTGCGCCTTTGCTACCGAGACCTACTTCGTCTACCAGCTGGTGCAGTTCATGCGCAACGTTCCCCGGGATCTGGACGAGGCTGCCGCCATCGACGGCTGCAACTCCTTCCAGACCCTGTACAAGGTCATCGTGCCCATGCTGGCACCTGCTCTGGTGTCCTGCGCCCTGTTCCAGTTCATGTGGAGCTGCAACGACTTTATGGGTCCCCTGCTGTACGTCAGCAGCCCCGGCAAGTACCCCATGTCCATCTTTGTCAAGCTGTCCATGGATGGCGATACCGGCTTTAACTGGAACCGCATCCTTGCTCTGTCCCTGATCTCTATCCTGCCGCAGCTGATCGTCTTCTTCTGTGCACAGGATCAGTTCGTTGAAGGTATCTCTGCCGGTGCCGTCAAGGGCTAAGCCCCCGGCGCATTGCGCAAAGAACTCCTGATACAGACAAACACCCCCTGTGCCATTCCCGTATGGCGCAGAGGGTGTTTTTTGTACTGTATCTGCCTGGGTCAGCCGGCTTATTTCCGGTGTCCTTTCCGGTACTGCAGCGGACCCATGCCCATGACCTCCCGGAACACCCGTCGGAAATGAGCGGCGCTGGCAAAACCGGTCTGCTCCGCCACGTCGTTGATGGACAGGTCGGTGGTCTCCAGCAGCTTCTGTGCCGCCTCGATGCGGCGGTTGTTGATGTAGTCCACGATGGACTGCCCCGTCACCCGCTTGAACAGTCGGCTCAGGTAGTAAGGGGAAAGATAGAACCGTGCTGCCACCTCGCTGAGAGAAAACTTCTGGCGATAGTCGGCGGCAAGGTAGGCGCAGATCTTTTCCACCGTCTCGTTCCGGGGTCGTGCTCCGGCGGTGCTCTCGGCAAGACACTCCTGCTCCACATAGTGGAGCACCAGCATCAGGTACAGCGCACCGGGGTAGTCCGGCTCCTCCATGGCAGCCCCCATCATCTCCAGCAGGGTGCGGATGCGGTTGGTCCACTGGACCGAGCCGTAGAGCGCCGTCACCTGCCCCGGCGCAAAGAGCCGGGCAAAGTCCCGCTGGGTGACGCTGCGCATCTCCTGCAGTACGCCAAGGGGAAAACGGCAGCCCACCAGCTCCGGCACAGCGTATCCCGCCTGCACAAAGCGTCCCCCGCCGGCGCCCACCAGCAAAGCACTGCCGGGGTTCACCAGCAGGCTCTGGTCTCCCGATTCCAGCTGACAGCTGCCTCCGGATACCAGCAGCAGATAGCAGGTATCCTCCTCCGGCGGCAGCAGCAGCTCCCCGCTGTGGAGGCGCAGAGTTGCCGCCGCCACTCCTGCCCCGGGCTTTTCCCGTTCTGCCTTCATTGTTCTCTCCCCCTTTTGTTTTCCCGCCGGGACCCTGTCCTCTGTGGGCGGTCTCTCTGTTTATTGTATCATAACACGCCCGCTTCCTGCGGGCAAGTCCAACCATTTGTCAGGAGGTTCGATCATGAATCTGTCCCTTATCCGCTCCATGACCCGCAGCGCCGTTTTCGAGCTGGAAAACGGTCTGTGCTATCGTCCGGCACATCCCTTTACCGTGACCCTTGATGGCGTCACCGTCTACGAGAGCTGCAACACCAATGTGTTTTCCCTGTTCTCCCTGCTGCCCGACACCACCTACACCCTAGGGGTGCAGGCTGAGGGGGAGACCCTGAGCCTTACCTTCACCACCGAGGCGGAGACCTTTTTTGTGGACGCCTCCCGGTACGGTCTGGTGGCAGACGGCACCACCGACAACACGGTGCGGCTGCAGGCGGCGCTGTCCACCTGCCCCAAGGGCGGCACGGTCTATGTGCCTGCCGGACGGTACCGCACTGCCAGCCTGTTCATGAAGAGCTGCACTACCCTGTATCTGGAAAAAGGTGCCGTGCTGCTGGGAGACAACGACCGCACCCATTACCCCATCCTGCCCGGGGTGCTGCCCTGCCAGAATGAGGTGGACGAGTACTATCTCACCGGCTGGGAGGGCAACCCCCTGGACAGCTTTGCGGGACTGCTGAACATCACCCAGGTCCATGACGTGGTGGTCACCGGCGAGGGCACTCTGGACTGCGACGCCCAGAACGGCGACTGGTGGGTCAACCCCAAGGTCAAGCGCATTGCATGGCGTCCCCGGGCGGTGGCAGCAGTGGACAGCGAGAACGTCTGCCTCCACGGCATCACGGTGCAGAACAGCTACTCCTGGACCATCCACCCCATCTTTGTGAAGCATCTGGACCTGCTGAACTTCAACATCAACAACCCCTACAACGCCCCCAACACCGACGGCATCGACCCGGAGAGCTGCCAGTACACCCGCATCATCGGGGTCAACATCCACGTGGGCGACGACTGCATCGCCATGAAGGCAAGCAAGGTATTTCTGGGCATGAAGCTGAAAAAGAGCTGTGAGCACACGGTGATCCGCAACTGCCTGCTGGACAAGGGACACGGCGGCATTGTCATCGGCAGCGAGATGAGCGGCGGCGTCAAGGACATGGTGGTGACCCAGTGCCTCATGGACCACACCGACCGGGGCTTGCGGGTCAAGACCCGCCGGGGTCGCGGCAACACCGCCGTCATTGACGGGCTGGTGTTCCGCAACGTGGAGATGCGGGGGGTCAAGGCACCCTTCGTCATCAATATGTTCTACTTCTGCGACCCGGACGGTCACGGTCCCTACGTCCAGTGCCGGGAGGCTCTGCCGGTGGACCAGTACACCCCCAAGCTGGGCAGCCTGACCATGGAGGACATCGTTGCCACCGACGCCCAGTTTGCCGGCTGCTACTTTGACGGTCTGCCGGAGCAGCCCATCGAGAAGGTGACCATGAAGAACGTCACCATCACCTTTGACCCCGACGCCAAGGAAGGGCAGGCGGCTATGGCAGACAACCGCCCGCTGGTGAAAAAGCTTGCCCTCTACGCCGAAAACGTGAAGGAGATCGTCCTCCACAACGTAAAGATCGAAGGCTACGAGGGCGAGCGGCTGCACTTTGCAAACGTAGGACATTTTGAGGAGGACTGACACCATGACACACGCAGAGATCCTGTCCATGCTGGGCGATTACGTGGACTACCTGATCGCCAACTCCAGCGCCGAAGCACCCATGTGGAACATCGAGAAGGTCCGCAGCGGCAAGCCCAATAAGTGGAACTACATCGACGGCTGCATGATCACCGCCACCCTGAGCCTGTACAAGACCACCGGGGACAAAAAGTATCTGGACTTTTCCAAAAAGTTTCTGGACTACTTTGTGCAGGAGGACGGCTCCATCAAGACCTACGACCCCAAGGAGTACAATCTGGACAACATCAATCAGGGCAAGAACCTGTTTGTTCTCTACGACATCTTTGGGGACGAAAAGTACCGCCGTGCCATGGACACCATCCGCAGCCAGCTGCTGACCCAGCCCCGCACCAAAGAAGGCAACTTCTGGCACAAGGACATCTACCCCTGGCAGGTATGGCTGGACGGCACCTACATGGCACAGCCCTTCTACATGGAGTACGAGACCCGCTACAACAAGATGCAGGGCTGCATCGACAGCTACAAGCAGTTCATGAACATCCAAAAGCATATGCGGGACGAAAAGACCGGTCTGTACTACCACGGCTACGACGAGAGCCGCCAGATGTACTGGGCAGACCCGGTCACCGGCTGCAGCCCCAACTTCTGGCTCCGTGCCATGGGCTGGTTCATGGTGGCAATGGTGGACGTGCTGGAGCGGATGGACGAGCAGCTGTACAACGAGTACCGGGGCATCATGGCGATGTTCAAACAGACCATCGAGGACGTGCACAAGTTCCAGGACGAGGACACCGGTATGTTCTGGCAGGTCATGGACCACCCCGGCGTGGAGGGCAACTATCTGGAGACCAGCGGCACCGCCCTGTTTGCCTACGCCGTGCTGAAGGGGGTCCGGCTGGGCTACCTGCCCCAGCGGATGGCTGCATGGGCAGAAGAGGCATTCTACGGCACCTGCGATAAGTACCTGTCCCGGAACCCCGACGGCAGCCTGCAGCTGGACGGCATCTGCCTTGTGGCAGGTCTGGGCGGCAAGGACCACCGGGACGGCTCCCTTGCCTACTACTTCAGCGAGCCGGTGGTCTGCAACGACGCCAAGGGCGTAGGTCCCCTTGTGCTTGCCTACACCGAAATGATCGCCCGGAAGTAACCGGAACATCCCACACCCCCTGCAGCGGCACCCAACTGCTGCAGGGGGCTTTTTTGCAGGACGACTTTCGTCATTTTCGACAAGAGCCAGGGACCCGTCTTAGAGTTTTTTCCAAAGTTTTTCGTCCCTTCTTGACAGTGCATCGTCAGTATACTAATATATTAGTAACAGGATTTCTCGCTTACTGTGAGAAATTTTTGGTCAGTATTTCCGTTCGTATCTTTCTGTAAAAAGAGAAGAGGAGAAAAGACTATGGAACTGAGCAGACGTGATTTCATGCGCAGCACCGCCGCTTTCGCCGCCGTGGCAAGTGTCCTTGGCACCAGCGGCATCGCCTTTGCCGAGGATGCCGACCAGAACTGTCTGGTAAAGGTAGACGGCACCGACCGCAGCGCCCTTGCCAAGCGTTTCAAGGCTGGCAAAGCCGCCGGTGTGGAGTACTGCGCCTACAATCCCCACCGCTACGACCTCACTCTCAAGGGGGACCTGCCCCTGATCGTTTTCCTCCACGGTGAGGACGGTGTGGGCGTCAACGGCACCCAGCTCACCGCCAACGACGGCGCCACCTTCTACATCTCCGATGAGATGATCCGGAAGAACCCCACCTACCTGTTTGCACCCCAGTGCCCCGGCAAGAACTGGACCGACCCGGAGACGGTCGCCGCCCTGAAGGCTGCCATTGACAGCTATGTTTCCTCCCACCGCATCGACCCGGACCGCATCTACATCGAAGGTATGTCCATGGGCGGCACCGGTGTCTGGAACATGATCCTGTCCTACCCCTACTTCTTTGCCGCCGCCATCCCCATGTGCGGCATGGTGCCTGCCCGGTGGTACAGCACCCCCGGTGCCTTTGAGGCGATCAAGAACACCCCGGTCTGGGCATATCACTGCAAGGATGACCCGGAAATGCCCGAAGCGGAGACCGCCAAGGCTGTGCAGGCTCTGAAGGACGCCGGCTGCTCCTGCGTGAAGTACGAGGGCTTTACCGCCGGTTCCATGCCGGAGCCTCACAAGGTGTGGGAGCGGGTGTACAGCATCGGCACTCCCTACAACTGGATGTTCACCCAGTCCCTTGCCCGCACCCAGCACGGCAAGCTGAACCCCAACATGATGTTCAGCCACTACCCGGTCAAGTACAACATCACCCGGGTCATGGACTTTGGCATGGACACCCTGTGGGTGCTGGATCTGGGCAAGGAAGCCCTGATCATCGACACCGCCATGGGCGGCTCCGGCGCTGCCGACCTCTACGCCTACCTGCGTGAGAACGTGCTGACCAACCCTGACGCTGAGCTGGATATCCTGCTGACCCACAAACACGGCGACCACATCCTGGGCATCCCCTCCCTGCTGAAGTCCGGCAAGGTCCGCCGCACCTACATCCACCCCGATGACCGGGAGGACCTGCTCACCAGCATGAAGAATTTCTTCGGGATCACCGCCGAGGATCTGAAGCTGGTGAACATCGTAGACGGAGACACCGTCCGCATCGGCTCTGAGGAGCTGGAAGTGGTGGCTGTGCCCGGACACACCAAGGGCTCTGTGGTGTTCTTCTACAAGGACTATATCTTCACCGGCGATGCCGTTGGCTCCGGCGACCTGTTCATGATGGAAGCTGCCACCGACACCTACCTGCCGGGTCTGGAGCACTTTATGGCAGAGGTTCTGCTGCGGGACAAGGGTGTGGACTACGAGCTCCTCACCGGTCACTGGGAGAACCTGAACCCCTTCAGCGTGGAGTACCTCCGTCATATGCTGATCCTTGTAAAGGGCGTCATCCGCGGCGAAATCCCCATCGGCTACTACACCCGTAAGCCCGGACGCTGGGCAGGCTATCTGGATGCCAACATCTTCTATCCCTACGCCGTCCTCAGCTACGAGGAATAAGCCTTTTTTCCTTTCATAAAACAACACAGGAGCCGCCCCTGCCCGGGGCGGCTCCCTTTTTTATAGCGTCAAAAACAATGCACCCACGCCTTTTCCCGCATACCGCCGGGAAAGACCCAGCCCTTATCGTTCCTCTTTAAAGATCTGCAGGATCTTCTGCAGGCTGTTCACGGTGCGGCGGAGTTCTTCCTCCCCCACCTCTGCCTGCATCCGGGCGTAGCAGCGCTTCATGTACTGCTGCTCCTCCGCCATCAGCTCCACTGCCTTGCTGGTAAGCTCCACATAGGTGCGCCCGGCGTCCCGGTCGGTGAGCCACCGGACATAGCCCTGATCCTGGAGCTTTTCTATCCCTTTGGACAGATCCGTCACCCGGATGCCCATGGTATTGGCAAGGTCGGTGAGGTAGAGCTTTTCTTCCGGGTCGGTCTCCTGCCGGGTCTGGATGTAGAACAGCACCAGATAGTCCGCCCGGCGGATGGTGCGGAACACCCGGTCCAGATCAAAATTGTGGAGAAAGAACCATTCTTCCGGATGGTTCTGCATAGCTTGCTGTTTCATAGGTGATACCTCCTGTCAGCGGGCGTCCCGGGGGATATAGGTGTGGTCGCCCCCCAGACTCTTGTAAGCGGGACGGATGATCTTGTTGGCGCTGAGCAGCTCCTCGATGCGGTGGGCGCTCCAGCCGGCGATCCGTGCCACGGCAAACAGGGGGGTGTACAGCTCCATGGGGATGCCCAGCATATCGTACACAAAGCCGCTGTAAAAGTCCACGTTGGGGCTGACGCCCTTAAAGATCTTGCGCTCTCCGGCAATGAGCTGGGGTGCCATCCGCTCGATCCTGCTGTAGAGGGCAAGGTCCTTTTCCTTGCCCTTTTCGTGTGCCAGCTGCTCCACATAGCCCTTGAACACCACCTCACGGGGGTCGCTGAGGGAGTAGACCGCATGTCCCATACCGTAGATCAGTCCCTTGCGGTCAAAAGCCTCCCCATGGAGCAGCTTTTTCAGGTATGCTTCCAGCTCCTCATCGTCCTCCGGGTCTCTCAGATGGTCCCGGATGTCCTGCATCATCTGCATCACCATCAGGTTGGCGCCGCCGTGGCGGGGACCCTTCAGGGAGCACAGCGCCGCCGCCATGGCGGAGTAGGTGTCGGTGCCGGAGGAGGTGACCACACGGGTGGTAAAGGTGGAGTTGTTGCCGCCGCCGTGCTCTGCATGGAGCAGCAGAGCCACGTCCAGCACCCGTGCTTCCAGCGGGGTGTACTGCATATCCGGGCGCAGCATCCGCAAAAAGTTTTCCGCCGTGGACAGGCCGGGATCCGGGCGGTGGATGTACATGCTCTCGTCGTTTTCGTAGTGGTTGTAGGCGTGGTAGCTGTACACCGCCAGCATGGGGAAGATGCTGGCAAGCTGGATGCTCTGGCGCAGCACGTTGGGGATGCTCAGGTCCGCCGCCTTGGGGTCGTAGGAGGCAAGGGTCAGCACGCTCCGTGCCATGGAGTTCATGATGTCATGGCTGGGCGCCTTCATGATCACATCCCGGGTAAAGTTGGTGGGCATGGTGCGGCACTCGCCCAGCACCCCGCAGAACTCCTCCAGCTTTTCCGGGGTGGGCAGCTCCCCGAACAGCAAAAGATACCCTGCCTCCTCAAAGGCAAAGCGTCCGCCCCGGCTGCCGTTGATCAGGTCCTTTACATCGTAGCCCCGGTACAGCAGCTGTCCGTCGCTGGGCTGCTTGACTCCGTCCACATACTTAAAGGCACGGATATCCGAGATGTTGGTCAGTCCTGCCAGCACGCCCTTGCCGTTTTCGTCCCGGAGTCCTGCCTTGACCCCAAATTCCTGATACAGGTCCTTGCTGATCTTATCGTGTTCTGCGCACAGAGGCTGCTGCTGCTCAAAGTATCCCATCACATTCTGCAAGTAGTCCATCCGCCAATTGCTCCTTTCCCATCTGTTAAAATCGGTTCCTTTTTAGATTACAGAAAGGATATTACGGTGTCAAGGTACGCTTTGTAAACAAAAATAAAACAATCGCCCCCCTCTTTGCCGCTTTTTTGCCGTCAAAAAAGGGGGAAGGCACAAAAAACACCTGCCGCCCCTTGCCGGACAAAGCGCCGGCAGGGCTGCAGGTGGCATTTTTTTATTGGTCTTTACCGGCTCAAGTTCCGGTCCGGCTGGGTCAGCACAAAGGTCAGCTCCGCCGTGGCGGCGCACTTGCCGTCCACATAGGCGGCAGCCTTGCCCACCCCCACCGGTCCGTGCTGCTCCAGCAGCTCACAGTGCAGGGTCAGCACGTCTCCGGGGGTCACCTGTTTGCGGAACCGGGCGTTCTTGATGCCCCCAAAGAGCGCCAGCTTGCCCCGGTTCTCCGGCAGGGTCAGTGCCGCCACCGCACCGGTCTGCGCCAGTGCTTCCAGGATCAGCACCCCGGGCATCACCGGCTGTCCCGGGAAGTGCCCGCAGAAAAATCCCTCGTTGCGGGACACGCACTTGCGCCCGATCGCCCACTTGCCCGGCTCGCAGTCCAGAATACGGTCCACAAGGGCAAAGGGATAGCGGTGGGGCAGGATGGCGGCGATCGCCTCGCTGTCGTAAGCGTTGGGCTCCTGCCGCACCGTAAGCAGTTCTGCCATGGCTCAGCCCTCCCAGTGCTTCAGGGCGATGCAGGCGTTGTGCCCGCCAAAGCCCAGACTGTTGCTCAGGGCGTACCGGATGTGCTGGCTGCGACCCTCGTTGGGCACATAGTCCAGATCGCACTCCGGGTCCGGCTGGGCGTAGTGGACGGTAGGCGGGGCAAACTGGTCCCGCAGTGCCAGAGCGGTAAACACCGCCTCCACACCACCGGCGCCCCCCAGCAGGTGCCCGGTCATGCTCTTGGTGCTCACCACCGTCATCTCCCCGGCGTGGCTGCCAAAGACCCCGTGGATCGCCGCCGTCTCGCAGGCGTCGTTCATGTGGGTGCCGGTGCCGTGGGCGTTGATGTGGTCCACCTGCTCCGGGGCAATACCGGCGTCTGCCAGGGTCAGCTTCATGCAGTCGATGGCACCCACGCCGCCGGGAGCGGGTGCGGTAAAGTGATAGGCGTCGCAGTTTGCTCCGTAGCCCACCACCTCGGCGTAGATCTTAGCCCCGCGAGCCAGAGCGTGGTCCAGTGCCTCCAGCACCAGAATGCCGCTGCCCTCGCCCATGACAAAGCCGCCGCGGCGGGCGTCAAAGGGCAGGCTTGCCGCCTCCGGGTCGGTGGCAGTGGAAAGTGCCTTCATGCTGGTAAAGCCGCCGATGCCCAGAGGGCTGATGCAGCTCTCGGCACCGCCGCAGACCATCACGGTCTCGTAGCCATCCCGGATCCGGTGGAAGGCATCGCCTACAGCGTTGGTGCCGCCGGCACAGGCGGTCACCGGGCAGGTGCAGATGCCCTTGAGCCCAAAACGGATGGCGATCTGCGCCGCTGCCATGTTGGCAATGGACATGGGCACAAAGTAGGGGCTTACCTTCTCCATGCCCTTTTCCTCGCCCCGGGCGTGCTGCTCCTCGATGGTGGGCAGACCCCCGATGCCGCTGGACACGATGACGCCCACCTGCTTTGCCTCTGCCTCGGTGTCGATGCCGCTGTCGGCGATCGCCTCCTGTGCGGCAGCAAGTGCCAGCAGGGTGAACCGTGCCATCTTGCGGGCTTCCTTTTTGTCGGCGACGGTCTCCGGGTCAAAGCCCTTTACCTCGCCTGCCAGACGGCACTTGAAGCCGGTGGTGTCAAACTGGGTAATAGGACCGATGCCGCATTTACCGGCACGTGCCGCTTCCCAGCTCTCCGCCACGGTGTTGCCCAGCGGGTTCACGGTACCCATGCCGGTGATCACCACTCTGCGTTTTTCCATACAGGTATCTCCTTATCACATTGCCATGCCGCCGTCTGCACAGAGCACCTGCCCGGTGAGATAGCCGCTTTGTTCCGCCGCAAAAAATGCCACCGCATTTGCCACATCCTCCGGGGTGCCCGGACGCTGCAGCGGGATATCCCCGGTCATGGCGGTGCGCACCGCCTCCGGCAGGGCGGCGGTCATATCCGTCTCGATAAAGCCCGGTGCCACGGCGTTTACCGTCACATTCCGGCTTGCCAGCTCCCGTGCCAGACTCTTGGTAAGACCGATGAGTCCCGCCTTGCTGGCAGCGTAGTTTGCCTGCCCCGGGTTGCCCCGCAGCGCTACCACGCTGCTGAGGTTGATGATCCGTCCGTACCGCTGCCGCACCATCCGCCGTGCCGCCTCCTTGCAGCAGAGGAAGGCACCCTTCAGGTTGGCGTTCAGCACGGCGTCAAAGTCCGCTTCGGTCATCCGCAGCAGCAGGTTGTCCCGGGTGATGCCTGCGTTGTTCACCAGGATATCCACCCGTCCGTATGCCTCCATGGCGGCGTCAAAGAGCTTTTTGCAGCCCTCTGCCGTGGAGACATCTCCCTGCACTGCCACAGCGTCCACACCCTGCTGCCGGCACAGCTCCACCGTCTGTGCGGCGGCGGCTTCCCCGTGGCAGTAGTTCACCACCACCCGGCAGCCCTGCTTTGCAAGGGCGACGCACACCGCCCGCCCGATGCCCCGGCTGCCGCCGGTGACCACGGCGGTGCGGGTCAGTTTTTCTTCAGCCATCTGCTTCTTCCCTCCACTGTGCCACAGCTGCCTCCAGCTGTTCCGGGGTCTCCACGGCGGCGCACGCCACCGCAGAGCCCAGAGTCTTTTTTACAAAGCCGGAAAGAGCGGTGCCGGGACCAACTTCCAGAATATGGTCCACCCCCAGCTCTCCCAGCCGCCGCAGGATGTCCTCCATGTAGACGCTGCTCTGGACCTGCTTTACCAGCAGCTGGGGGATGGTCTGGTCTGCCTTTTCTCTGCCCAGACAGTTGAACAGCACCGGGATCTCCATCTCCCCAAAGGGTTCGGCGGCAAAGCGCTGCTCCAGCGCCTGCCCTGCCGGTGCCATGAGCCGGGTGTGGAAGGGTCCGCTCACCTTCAAAGGCAGGCAGCGCCGTGCCCCCGCCTCCTTAGCCAGTTGAGCCGCACGGTCCACCGCAGCCTTTTCGCCGCCGATGACCAGCTGCCCCGGGCAGTTGTAGTTGCAGATCTCCACGCAGCCCAGCGTCTCTGCCTCCCGGCAACAGGCGGCAAGGGCGTCCCGGTCCAGCCCCAGCACGGCGGTCATGCCGCACTGGATGCCTTCCGCTGCCTTTGCCATTGCATTGCCCCGGTATGCCGCCAGACGGATCGCCTGCCCGGGGGTGAACACCCCCGCTGCCTCCAGCGCCGAGTATTCTCCCAGCGAAAGCCCTGCCACGTAGTCCGGGCGGATGCCCTTTTGCCGCAGCACTGCGGTGACTCCGCAGGCAAAGGCGACCATGCAGGGCTGGGTATACTGGGTCTGGTTCAGCACCCCGTCCGGGTCCTCAAAACACACCTTGTGCAGGTCAAACTCCAGCTTGCCGCTGTCAAAGGCGGTGCGGAACGCCGGATATGCCTCGTAAAATTCCTTGCCCATGCCGGGGTGCTGTGCCCCCTGCCCGGCGTACAGGACTGCCAGTTTCATTGATTCTGCCTCCATTCGGTCACTAGTTCTTCCATCAGCTCTGCCACGGTGTACATCCGGTCCAGCCTGCCCACGTTGTCCCCGCAAAAGAACAGTCCCTCTTCCACATTGCCCTTTACCGCCTCGATGAGGGCGTGGGTGATGCAGTAGGGTACCGTAGCGGGGTCGCAGGTCTTGAGACATCGGGCGCAGCGGCGGGGGGCAAAGCGTTTGCCCTCTGCCAGCGCCTGCACCAGCGGGGTGTTCAGCGCCCGTCCCGGCATCCCCACCGGGCTGTGGATGATGCGCACATCCTCTGCAGCAGCGTGGAGCATCACTTCTTTGTACGCCGGAGCGGCGTCGCACTCGTAGGTAGTAATGAATCGGGTGGCAAGCTGCACTCCGGCAGCGCCCATGGCGGTGTAGTGCGCCATGTCTGCCCCGGTATACACGCCCCCCGCCACAAACACCGGGATCCGGTGCCCGAACTGCTCCTCGTAGGGGCGCAGCTCCTGCAGCACCTCCGGCAGGATCTGGTCCAGTGTCTGGCAGCGGTGGGCAAGAAGATCCTCTTCTGCAAAGCCCAGATGTCCACCCGCCTTGCAGCCCTCGATGACCACAAAATCGGCGGTGCGGTCAAATGCCTTTGCCCACCGGCGCAGGATCAGCTTTGCCGCCCGGGCGCTGGACACGATGGGAGCGATGGCAACATCTGCATCCCCCACGATGTCCGGCAGCTCCAGCGGCAGTCCCGCCCCGGACACCACCGCATCCACTCCGGCTTTTACCGCCATGCGGATGGCATCGGCGTAGTCCCGGGTGGCGACCATGGCGTTTATCGCCACCAGTCCCCTGCCCTTTGCCAGCTGCTTTGCCTTTTGTACCTCTGCGGTGAGGGCACGGTGGTTCGCCGCCGCCGGGTCACGGGCAAAATCCGGTTCCCGGTAGCCTGCATCGGCGGTGGAGATGCACCCCATGCCGCCGCAGCCTGCCACGGCTCCTGCCAGCCCGCCCAGAGAAACGCCTACTCCCATGCCGCCCTGCAGGATGGGCACCTGCAAAGGCTTGCCCCGGAGGGTCAGCATTCTTCTGCCAGCGCGGCGATGCGCTGCCTCCCGCCGTCCCACAGGTCCGCAAGGATCTGTGCCACCGGGCGCACCTCGTGGAGCATCCCCGCCACCTGTCCAGCCATCAGGCTGCCGGTAACGGTGTCTCCCTCAAAGACCGCACGGCGCAGGCTGCCAAGGGTATACTTTTCCAGTTCCATCTTGTCTGCGCCTGCCTTTTCCTGCCGGACATATTCCCGGCTCATGCGGTTCTTCAGCACCCGCACCGGGGCGCCTACGGTGCGTCCGGTGACAATGGTATCGCTGTCCTTTGCGTTCAGCAGTGCCTGCTTGTAGTTGGGGTGGATGGGGCACTCCTCGCTGGTCAGCAGGCAGGTGCCTACCTGCACCCCGCATGCTCCCAGTGCCAGCGCCGCGGCAAGCTGCCGCCCGTCGGCAATGCCTCCTGCGGCGATCACCGGCACCTTTACGGCGTCCACCACCTGAGGCACCAGTGCCATGGTGGTCATTTCCCCTACGTGCCCACCGCTCTCGGTGCCCTCGGCAATGACGGCGTCCATGCCCAGCGGCTCCAGATGCCTTGCCAGCACCGCCGCAGCCACCACCGGGATCACCTTGATGCCGGCGGCTTTCCATTGGGGGATGTACTTTCCCGGGTTGCCGGCACCGGTGGTCACCACCGGCACCCCCTCTTCCACCACGATCTGGGCAAAGAGGTCTGCCTGGGGGTGCATGAGCATGATGTTGACCCCAAAGGGCTTGTCGGTCAGCTCCTTGCACCGGCGGATGTTCCGGCGCAGGGTGTCGGCGTCCATGCCCCCTGCCCCGATGATGCCCAGCGCTCCGGCGTTGGAGCAGGCGGCGGCAAACTCGCCGGTGGCAATGTTTGCCATACCGCCCTGAATGATGGGGTATTCTGTGCCCAGGATCTCGTTCAACAGTTTCATTAAAACCTCCCGGTCAATGCCCGGAAAAGCATTGCCTGCCCCCGCCCAAGGGGAGCCTTCTGTATCGGATAAAGTGTCCCTCTTTTGCAAAAGCTCCCCCTCCGGTGTCCTTTCCCGCCGGGAAAGACGCTGCCGGAAAAAGAGGGAGCCGCCGGCTCACTGCCAGAGAGGGTCGTATTGCAGGATCATGCCGCCCCATGTAAGACCGCCGCCAAAGCCGATGCAGGCAATGGTCTGCCCCGGCTGCAGTTTCCCGGTCTCTGCCAGCTCGTTGAGTGCCACCGGGATGCTGGCGGCGCTGGTGTTGCCGTGACGGTCCATGTTCTTGTAGAATTTTTCGCCGTCTGCATGGAGGGCGCGGACGCAGTGGTCGATGATGCGGCTGTTTGCCTGATGGCACACCACCCACGCAAGGTCCTCCAGAGTCATGCCGGTGTCCTCCAGTACGGTGTACAGGCACCGGGGCAGCGCCTCCACCGCAAAGCGGAACACCGCCCTGCCGTCCATGGAGATGGGGGCAGAGCCTGTGCGGCTGGGTCCCCCGGCGTGGATGGCGGCATTGCCCCGTGCCCCCAGCGTCAAAGCAAAGGGGGTGGTCTCCGCTCCCAGCCGGTACACCGCCGCCCCTGCGCCGTCTCCAAAGAGCACGCAGGTGGAGCGGTCTGCCGGGTCCATGAGCCGGGACAGCGCCTCGCAGCCGATGACCAGCCCGTACTGTCCGCCCATGGTGGTCAGCAGTCCCCGTGCCACAGCGGTGGCGTACAGGAAGCCGGAGCAGGCGGCGTTCACGTCCAGTGCGGGGCGGTCCTCCGGCAGACCCAGCGCTGCCTGCACCTGACACGCCACACTGGGGGTAGCGTCCGGTGCCGAAAGGGTGGCGCAGACGCAGCAGCCGATCTGTTCCGGCTGCAGCCCGCTGCGCTCCAGCGCCTGCCGTGCCGCCCGGATCGCCAGAGTGGCGGCGTTTTCTTCCTCGGTGCAGTAGTGCCGGGTGCGGATGCCGGTGCGGGTGGTGATCCACTCGTCGCTGGTGTCCACGGTGCGGCTCAGATCCTGATTGGTGACCGTCCGCCCGGGCAGTGCCCCGCCGGTAGCGATCAGCTGCAGACTGTTCATGCTTTCCTCATTTCTCCGATCTGACGGAATTTCTGGTATCGCTGGTCTGCCAGCGCCTTGCCGTTCATGCGGCAAAGCTCCCGCAGATGGGTCCGCAGGGCAGCGTCCATGGACTCAAACAGTGCCCGGTGGCACCGCTGGGCACCGCCCACCGGCTCCGGGATCACCTGCTCCACGATGCCGTCCCGGTACAGGTCCTGGGCGGTGAGCTTCATGATCTCACACGCCTCCCCGCTGCGGGATGCATCCTTCCACAGGATGCTGGCAAAGCCCTCGGGGCTCAGCACCGAATACACGGCGTTTTCCAGCATCAGGATGTGGTTTGCCACACCCAGTGCCAGTGCGCCGCCGGAGGAGCCCTCGCCGGTGACCACTGCGATCACCGGCACCGTAAGCCCGCTCATCTCCATCAGGTTCCGGGCGATCGCCTCGCCCTGTCCCCGCTCCTCGGCGTCCTTGCCGGGGTAAGCGCCGGGGGTGTCGATGAAGGTGATGATGGGACGCCCGAACTTTTCTGCCTGCTTCATGAGCCGCAGCGCCTTCCGGTAGCCTTCCGGTCCCGGCATGCCAAAGTTGCAGCCCATGTTCTCTTCCAGAGTGGTGCCCTTCCGGTGTCCGATGACGGTCACCGGCATACCGTGGAACATTGCCACGCCGCCCAGAATGGCGGGGTCCTCCTTGCACTGGCGGTCGCCGCACTGCTCAAAGAAATCGGTGAACAGAGTGTCCACGATCTCGTCGATGTGGGGGCGTTCCGGATGCCGTGCCAGAAATACCCGGTCCTCAGCGGTAAGCGCTCCCACCCCGGCAAGGATGGCGTCCTCCTGTGCCGAAAGCTCTGCCAGCTCTGCGGCGTGGACGGTGATATCGGTCATGCTGTCGTCCGCCGGGTCTCCCCGCAAAGCGGCGATCCTTGCATCCAGAGGCGTCAGCTGCTGTAAAATCTCCTTGATCATGGTCAGGCATGTCTCCTTCCCTGCCCTGCTGCGTGGAGCCGCAGCAGCTGTGCCAGCGTCTCCCGCATCTCGGTGCGGGGCACCACCTTGTCCACAAAGCCGTGCTGGTGCTGGAACTCGCTGCGCTGGAACCCGGCAGGCAGTTTTTCGCCAATGGTCTGTTCAATGACCCGGGGACCGGCAAAGCCGATGAGCGCCCCGGGCTCCGCCAGCATGATGTCACCCAGACTTGCAAAGCTGGCGGTGACGCCGCCGGTAGTGGGGTGGGTCAGCACGCTGATGTACAGCCCCCCTCTGGCGGAAAAGCGCTGGATGGCGGCAGAGGTCTTTGCCATCTGCATCAGGCTGAAAATACCTTCCTGCATCCGTGCTCCGCCGCTGGCGGAAAAGATGATCAGGGGCAGACGCTTTGCAGCGGCATACTCCACCGCCCGGGTGATCTTTTCGCCTACGGCGGTACTCATGCTGCCCATGAAAAAGCGGCTGTCCAGCACTGCCGCCACCACCGCCGTGCCCTCAATGCGCCCGATGCCGGTGACCACTGCCTCTTTCAAGCCGGTCTTGCTGCTCTGGGCGGCAAGCTTCTCCGGATAGCCGGGAAAATCCAGCACATCCTGGGGAGCAAGGTCTGCATCCAGCTCCCGGAAGCTGCCGTGGTCCAGCGTCAGGCTCAGGCGGTAGTAGCCGCCAATGGGCAGGTGCACCCCGCAGTTGGGGCAGACATACTGGCTTTTGATCCAGATCTGCCGGGTGGCACGGCGACCGCAGTGCTTGCACTCCACAAAATGGGGATCCTGGATCACCGCACCGGCGTCCCGCTTTGCCTTGAGCTGGAAGGTGCGCTCCCGCATACTGCCCGGAAGCAGATCTCTGATACTGTTCATGGTGCTGTTCCTCCACCGCCTGCTCAGGCGTTGGCGTTGATGTAGTTAAAGATGTCGCCCACGGTCTTGAGCTTGGACAGCTCCTCGTCGGGGATGGACACACCGCAGGCATCCTCCAGAGCCATGTTCAGCTCCACGGCATCCAGACTGTCTGCCTCCAGATCCTGAGTCAGGCTTGCTTCCATGGTCACCTTGTCCTCATCGCAGTTCAGGGTGTCCACAACGATCTTCTTCATCTCTTCAAAAGTCATAATAAAATCTCCTTTGTTCCGGATATCCGGCTTATGTATGTTTGTATTTTTACCTAAAATCTTTGAGGTTTCTTACAGACATCATTATACTCAAGACCCGGTTCAAGTCAACAATTTTATCTAAAATATTTTAGCTTTTACAATTCTGTCACAGTTTCCTTCCTATATATAAAGGGGCGCTCCGCCTTTGCCCCGCCGGGGCTTTTTTACACTCTTCCGTGTTCTTTTTTCAAAAAAGGGCGCAAAAAACACCGGCGCACCTCCCCTGAAAAGGGAAGCACACCGGTGCCGTCTGTTGGTTTTTCAGTTCTGCGGAGCCACTTCCACCACCCGGTCCCGGGCAGGGTCCCAGTGCACAAGGCGGATCCTTCCGCCCTGCCGACGCAGCGTTTCTGCCATGCCGGGCAGCACCTCCGGACGTCCCAGCAGGCTGTCGGCGTCTGCATCCCCGGCAGGAGCTTCCGGGCACAGCACCCCTGCCAGCCAGTTTCCTCCGGCGCACAGGCTCATCACCGCCGCCCTGCCTTCCAGAATGGCGGTAATCTCTTTTACCATCCGCTGATACTCTGCCTCCGTTGCCTTGTAGCTGCCGTGCCAGGTCTCGAAAAACACCGAGAACTCTGCACAAAGCTCAATGAGCAGGTCCTCGCCGCCCCGAGGGTTCTCCACCACCAGTGCCAGATCCTCCGGCTCCATGTAGTCAAAATCCGGCTCCTCCCCGGTGTGCACCGTCACCTGCCGGCTGCTCAGCAGCATCAGCAGCTCCCCCTGCTTTTCGGCGGTTTCAAACTCCCCTTCGGGACCGTTCCAGTCTGTGTTCATCTGTGTGTTCCTTTCCTGCTGTAACGCCTTTTCCGGCTGTATCCTGCCTATAGTATACCACGCCCGCCGTCCTTTGTCGATTTTCCGGGCTGATTCCCGGTCCATGAACTCCCCGCAAACTCATCAGTTCTACAAAAAAAGCACCTCCATTTTTGTGCAAAAAGCCCCGGCTTCCATGACGGAAACCGGGGCGGTCCGGCTGTCGGGGCGGCAGAGTTTTCCCCGGCAGCTGCTATCGTATGTTACGGCAAAAAGTGCTGCATCAGACCTTTTCGATGGTGATGCTCCAGTCGGCAGTCATTGCCTCTTCCGGCTCCAGCACCTCGTGCTTACCTGCCTCGTTGACGCTGTTTGCCCAGCCGTTCCAAGGCTCCATGCAGACAAAGTTCTCGGCGTCCTGCTGCCACAGCACGCCCTTGTCAAAGCTCTCGTCTGCGTCCACCGTCACCTTGTGCCCGTTGCCGCTGTCGGTAAGGGTCATGGGGAACTCCACGCCGGTGAGCAGACGCACCGAGTTGTCTGCGCCCTCCTTGCGGGTCAGGGTGATCTTTTCCGGGGCGGCGGGCTGCTCGCCCTTGGCATCCTGGGAGCAGGTGGCGCACTTGATGGCAAAGTCCACGTTCTCCAGCTTGGATGCGCAGAAGTAGGGGTGGAAGCCAAAGCTGAAAGGCATATCGGTATCGCCCTCGTTGATGACGGTCATGCTGATGGTCGCCTTGTTGCCTTCCAGATTGTAGTTCATCAGCACGGTGAAATCAAAGGGGTAGAGGAACTTGGTCAGCGGGGTGGACTCCAGCACCAGAGTCACGCCATCGGGACCCACGCTGTCCACTTCCCAGGCGCACAGGTCCGCAAAGCCATGGGTCTCCATGGGGTATGCCTTGCCGTCAAAGATGTGGACGCCGTTGTCCGGATTGCCGCAGCTGGGGAACAGCACCGGCACGCCAAAGCGGGGGCGGTTGCACTCGGAGAAGTTGGGGTGACGGGTCCAGATGAACTGCTCACCGTTCAGAGAGAAACCAGTGATCATGCCGCCCCGCTCCGGGGTGATGACCAGCTCGGTCTTTGCCTCGGCATCGGTGATGACGTACTGCTCATAACAGGCACCGTTCTCGGTGACATAACGGGTAGTGATCTGATTCATAAATAAACCTCCTATTGTTGCCGCCGGGTCGCCCCGGCGGGTCATTCCTTGTGCTCCGTCTGTTGTGCATCCAGCTTTTGGAAGTAGGAATCAATGCCGTAGCGGATGAGATATTTGATCAGCCGCACCACACCATAAATGATACCTGCATAAAGCAGCAGTGTCAACAGCAGCACTCCGTTTGCTCCCAGCATACCCGGACCTTCCTTTCTGCTTTTTCATGCACAAAGAGGCTGCCGTACCGCCTTTTGCCGTACAGCAGCCTCTTTTTACTTACAGCACCACGCCGTCCTTGAAGATGGAGATCTCCCGGAAGCCGTGCTTCTCCGCCTTGGTCTGCTCGCCGCCTGCCACACGGATCACCAGATCCAGCAGGTCCTTTGCAGCCTCGTCGATGGTCTTTTCGCCGTCGGCAATGACACCGGTGTTAAAGTCGATCCAGCCGCCCTTC
This sequence comes from Faecalibacterium prausnitzii, assembly GCA_004558805.1. Classification (GTDB taxonomy): domain Bacteria; phylum Bacillota; class Clostridia; order Oscillospirales; family Ruminococcaceae; genus Faecalibacterium; species Faecalibacterium prausnitzii_M. The sequence continues at coordinate 72,248 of SFDE01000007.1, forward strand.
TTCTCCGCCAGCGGGGTGTTGGTGGAGATCTTCAGGGTGGGAGCCGGTGCAGAGAAGGGGGTGCCCCGACCGGTGGAGAACAGGATCAGGTGGGCGCCTGCTGCTGTCATGGCGGTGGCGGACACCAGATCGTTGCCGGGACCGTAGAGCATATTCAGACCCTTGGTCACCACCGGGTCACCGTAGCCGATGACGTCCATGATGGGAGCGGTGCCGCCCTTCTGGACACAGCCGCAGCTCTTATCTTCCAGAGTGGTGATGCCGCCTGCCTTGTTGCCCGGAGAGGGGTTGTCGTACACCACCTCGTTGTGGCTGATGAAGTAGTCCTTGAAACCGTTGATCATGTGTTCTGCCTTTACGAACACGTCCTTGTTGATGCAGCGGTCCATCAGGAAGCCCTCGGCACCAAACATCTCCGGCACCTCGGTGAGGACGGTGGAGCCGCCCCGCTGACCCATCATGTCGGAGAAGCGACCGATGGTGGGGTTGGCGGTGATGCCGGACAGACCGTCGGAGCCGCCGCACTTCATGCCCACCACCAGCTCGGATACCGGGATAGGCTCCCGGTGGAACTGACCGGCGTAGGCGGCAAGGTCCTTCAGGATCTCACGGGCAGAGGCAAATTCGTCCTCCACGTCCTGACAGGTCAAAAATTTGACCCGGTCGTGGTCGTAGTCTCCCAGCTCTTTTACAAACTGGTCGTGCTGCAGGTTCTCGCAGCCCAGATGCAGCACCAGAACGGCGGCGGCATTGGGATGGCGCACCAGAGCTGCCAGCAGCTTCCGGGTCTGGGCATGGTCGTGACCGGTCTGGCTGCAGCCAAAGGGATGGGTAAAGGTATACAGACCCTCGATGCTGCCGGTGACCAGATCCTGATTGTCCGCCACCATCTTTTTGGCAATGTCATTGACACAGCCCACGGTGGGGATGATCCAGATCTCGTTGCGGATGGCGGCACGACCGTCCTTGCGGCGGAAGCCCATAAAGGTCTCCGGCTCCACCTTGGGCAGGGGGGCAAGGTCCGGGGCGGGGTTGTAGCTGTACTCCACCTCGCCGGACAGGTTGGTGTGTACGTTATGGGTGTGCATCCAGCTGCCGGCAGCGGCGTCTGCAGTGGCATGACCGATGGGGAAGCCGTACTTGATGACGTTTTCGCCCTGCTTAATGGGCTTTACTGCCATCTTGTGACCCTGCGGGATGTCCTCCAGTGCTGTCACGGAAAGACCGTCCACTTCCACCAGAGTGCCCTTGGCAATGGGATGCAGTGCGACAACAACGTTGTCGATGGGGCTGATATGAATCGCCTGCGGCATAGTCATTCTCCTTATAGTATCGCGCAAAAGAGCTGCTGCCCAAAGCAGCAGCCCTTTGTTGTGCGGGTAGATTGATTTTTCAGCTTACAGGCAGCTCTTGTAAGCAGCCTCGGCGCCCTCGGTGCGGATCTTTTCCAGATCAGCCAGGACAGCAGCCTCCAGACCCGGGATCTGGGTCAGGTCCTGATCCCACATCTGGGTATTGGACAGCACAGCGTGGACCAGCTGGGCAGCGGTGTCGTCCTTGTGTGCGTAGTAGAAGTCCAGTGCCCATGCGTCATCCTGGATCTTGTAGGTGTTGCCGGCAGGGCGCTTGCAGATCAGACCATCGGCAGTGCGCTCCTGAATGTCGTTGGAATAGAAGGCGATGTATGCCGCCAGAGACATGGTCAGGCAGACCGGCAGCTTCTTCTGCTCCTCAATATAGGAGAGGAAGGAGGGCATATTCCGAGCCTTCCACTTGGAGGTGGAGTTCAGGGAGATGCTCATGAGTTCGTGGTTCACGAAGGGGTTGTTGAAGCGATCCTCCACAGCAGAGGCAAAGTCCTCCAGGTCCTTCTTATCCAGAGGCAGGGTGGGGATGATCTCCTCGTGGAGCATCTTGTTCATGAAGCCGCGGACGCTGTCGTTGTGCATGCAGTCACGGACGATATCAAAGCCTGCCAGATATGCGCCCAGAACAAAACCGGTGTGGGCACCGTTCAGGATGCGGACCTTGCGCTTCTTGTAAGGAGTGACGTCGGGCACCACCATGACGTTGACGCCAGCCTTCTTGAACGGCAGCTTGTCCTCCAGACCTGCAGGGCCCTCGATGACCCACACGCCGAACACTTCGCCCACGTCCAGAACGGCGTCGTGGTAGCCGTTTGCCTCTTCCAGAGCAGCCAGTTCCTGAGGATCACGGATGCGGCCCGGAACGATACGGTCCACCAGAGTGGAGCAGAAGGTATTGGCGTTGTTCATCCAGTCGATGAAGCCCTCTTCCAGACCCCAGTCCTTAGCGTAGTTGTTGCAGCACTTTTGCAGCTCCTTGCCGTTGTTGTCGATGAGCTCGCAGCTCAGGATCACCAGACCCTTATCGGCGGCACCGTTGAATGCCTTGTAGCGCTCAAAAAGCACACGGGTCAGCTTTGCGGGGAAGCTGTTGGGGGGCACCTGGTCAAACTGGCTGTCGCCCTTGGTGTAGGCGATGCCCGCCTCGGTGGTGTTGGACACAACAGTCTCCAGATCCTCAGACCGTGCCAGAGCCAGCACCTCATCCCACTTGTCGTCCACGTAGGGGCACACACAGTCGGACACGCAGGAGATCACCCGCTTTGCATCCACCTTCTGACCCTTCTCGCTGCCGCGCAGGTACAGGGTGTACAGACCCTCCTGCTCGTTGATCCAGTCAGCCATCTGGGGGAAGTTGCCGATGGGCTGCACCAGCTTTACCTTGCCGTTGTAGCCAGCCTTTTCGTTGGCAATGTCGTAGAAGTAGTCCACGAAGGCACGCAGGAAGTTGCCCTCACCAAACTGCATGACCTTCACGGGGGCATCCTTCAGGATGTAGCCATTGTAACCGGTCTCGCCCAGAACCTTGTAGTTCAAAGTTTCCATCTCATTGATCTCCTTTTAAATTTGCTTTGCTTTTCCCAGCGGTCCACGAGCCGCTGTCCTTACCCCTATTTTATGCTGTTGTATACAAACAAGTCAAGTGCTTTGTGCAAATTTTTTAGTCCAAAAAAGGCGTTTATGCGCATTTCCATCGGTTTACACAATTATCCAGGAAAATTTTTGTCACTTTTTCAGTTGTATACATCGGCTTTTTTCGGTATACTAAGGATATGGCAGCCTGCCTGTCAGGGCAGGCGCACAAAAGTGCCCCAGTTTGTCTATTACTTAACAAATCATCAAAGAGAAAAGGAGTTATCGACCCATGAAAGCATTTATGGATAAGGACTTTATGCTCCAGTCTCCTACTGCTCAGCATCTGTACCATGACTACGCAGCGGGTATGCCCATCTGCGACTACCACTGCCACATTCCTCCCCGTGAGATCTACGAGAACCGCCGTTTTGACAACATCGCTCAGGTGTGGCTGGGCGGTCGCAACCCCGACGGCAGCTACTTCGGCGATCACTACAAGTGGCGCGTCATGCGTTCCAACGGTGTGCCCGAGGAGTACATCACCGGCGACAAGCCCGACCGTGAGCGCTTCCAGAAGTTTGCCGAGGCTCTGTCCATGGCGATCGGCAACCCCATGTATCACTGGAGCAACCTGGAGCTCCACACCTTCTTTGGTTACGACGGCGCCCTGAACGGCGACACCGCTGAGGAAGTGTGGAACCTGTGCAACGACAAGCTGCAGCACGACCCCAAGCTCACCGTCCGTGGTCTCATCGAGCAGAGCAACGTGGCATTCATCGGCACCACCGATGACCCCATTGACGACCTGTACTGGCACAAGAAGATCAAGGAAGATCCCACCATCAAGTTCACCGTGGCTCCTTCCTTCCGCCCCGACAAGGCGATCAACATCAACAAGCCCGGCTTTGCTGAGTACATGGGCAAGCTTGCCGCCGTTGTGGGCAAGGAGAAGCTCGCCTGCATCGACTGCGTTACCGACGCTCTGACCCAGCGCATCGAGTTCTTTGCAGAGATGGGCTGCCGTGCTTCCGACCACGGTCTGGACTACGTGCCCTTCCGTGCCGCAGACAAGGAAGAGGTCAACGCCATCTACCAGAAGGTCATGAAGGGCGAGAGCTGCACCGTGGAAGAGGCTGAGAAGTATCAGACCTACATCCTGATCCATCTGGGCAAGCAGTATCATCGTCTGGGCATCGCCATGCAGATCCACTACAACTGCCTGCGTGGTGTGAACCGCAAGATGAACACCCTGCTGGGACCCGACACCGGTTTTGACATGATCAACACCGCCACCTGCGGCGGCGAGATCGCTGCTCTGCTCAGCGCCCTCAACGACACCGACGAGTGCCCCAAGACCATCATCTACAGCCTGAACCCCGCCGATGATGCTCAGATCGGCACCATTCTGGGCTGCTTCCAGAACAGCGAGGTACCGGGCAAGATCCAGCACGGTTCTGCATGGTGGTTCAACGACCACAAGATCGGCATGGAAGAGCAGATGACCCGCCTTGCAAGCCTGGGTCTGCTGGGCAACTTTGTGGGCATGCTCACCGACAGCCGCAGCTTCCTGAGCTACACCCGTCACGACTACTTCCGCCGCATCCTGTGCAACATCATCGGTCAGTGGGTGGAAGACGGCGAGTATCCCAACGACGAGAAGTCTCTGGAGAAGATCGTCAAGGGCATCTGCTTCGACAACGCAAAGCGTTACTTCAACCTGTAATGTCCGCTTCTCTGTAAACTGAACAGACCAAAGCCCCCGCCTGCGGCGTTGCCGTAAGCGGAGGGCTTTTTTAGTGTGGGACACAAAAAGGGACTGCTGCGCCAAAAAACGTGCAGCAGTTCCTTTTGTTTTAGTTTTATTCGTATACCACGCAGCCAAGGATCTTTTTGCCCAGATCCCGGATCTGCTCATCCTGTGTCCGGATGGAGGTGTACCGGGTGCTGCGGCAGTCTGCTGCAAGGACAATGGCGTCTGCCTGTACCACCTGCGACACGGTGGCGGCAGACCGGAGGATGCTGGGTGCCGCCGTCACAGTCCTGCCCTGCAGGGCATCTGCCGCCTGCAGCGCCTGTGCCAGAGCAGACAACTGGGCATCGTCCACATCGCCGGTCACAAGGATCCGGTTTGCCTCCGGCGCACGGTTCAGGATGGTGGCAGCGATGAGGTGCAGGATCTCCCCGTCGGTGCTGCCGTCGGGACGCCGCTCCCACTTGTTGATCTGCTTATCCAGACCCCGGAGCTTTTTGGTGCAGGGAACCGCAAGGGCACCCAGCACTGCCAGCCCGGTGGTGCGGTGCAGCTCCTGTGCAGAGTAGACCTTGCCTGCCGTGAGGAACCGGACCACTGCAATGCCTGCGGCTGCCACCCCTCCCAGCAGGAAGCCCAGCACCGCATACTTGACGGCGGAGCTGCCACCGGTGGCAGGGCGCTGGGGCTGCTGCAGGTCGGACAGTGCCTGCTGGGCATCGGCAAGATTTTCCTCCAGCACATCGTGGGCGTTCTGCAGCTCGGTCATCCGGGTCTGCAAAGCGGTGATGTTGTCATCGGAGCTGCGCTGGGTGTCCCGCAGCCAGGACTGTACCGTGGTGGAGGTGCTCACCGACACCTGCTTTACGGTGTGGGGTGCCACGGTGGAGGCAATGGTGCTGCGCAGCTGCCCGAACCGCTCCATCACCGCATCCAGAATGGCACGGGAGGTATCCTCGGTCTGGGCATAGATGCTGATGGTGAGGAGATGGGTCTCCGGGTCCACCTGCACATTGATCAGCTCACTGAGATACCGCTCTTCCATATTGAACTGCTGGGCGATCTCGCTGACGGCGCTGTGGTCGGTCAGCAGACTGGAATAGGCACTGAGCACCGCACCGGTGTAGTCCGGGTCCTGATAGGTCATGCCGGGCTGGATCTTGTAGCCGGTGGAGATGCAGTAGATGGCGGTGGACATGCTGACCTTGTAGGGGTCCAGACTGTTCAGCACCGACTTGGAGATGTACTCCTGTGCGTGCTCGATGTCGTATTCCGAGCGCTCCTGCTCCGCCTCGTTCTGCTTGAGCTGCAGCTTGAAGCTGTTGACTGCCGCTTCCCGCTGGACCTGCAGGTCGTGGTATTCGGTCATTGCCTGCTCGTACTCCTGCTCCACCGTCTGCTCTGCATCGGCACGGCTCCGGCTGTACTTGTACACACCCAGCACGCCCCCCAGCACCGCACAGATCATTGCCACTGCCAGGATCTGCCGGTACTTGTGCAGCACCGTGAAGAACAGGGAGACCAGATCGATCTCTTCCGTTTCCTCGTACATTATGCGATTCTCCATAGATTTTCTGATTCCTTCCTGTAAAAAACAGCCTTTTCCGTGCAGCCCGGTCCCGGAGACCGAAGACGAAAAAGGCACATAGGTCTATTGTATTATAAGCTCCCGGGAATTGCAAGGGAAAACGCATTTTTCCACGGAAATCAATTTTCCGAATGACGGCTTCCCCCGGTCGGGAAAGATTCTCCCCGCTCCGGGGAGAAATGTCACCGTAGGTGACAAAGGGGGGAAGGCTTCAGTGGAGACCGGCAGCTTTGCCGCACTGCCAATGCCTTCCCCCGGTCGGGGGAAGGTGTCGAGGAACGCAGTGACGAGACGGATGAGGGTGCACCGGCAGATGCTGCTATTGGTTACTCACCCCTCATCCGGCACTTCGTGCCACCTTCCCCGGAGCGGGGGAGTCTTTCCCCCAAGGGGGGAAGGCTTTTGCCTCAGGTCAGGTTGCAAAAGTTGATTTCCACGCATTTTTTCCTTCAGCCGCCGTAAAGCTTGTTTTTCAGGGTCTCCATCCGGGTACTTTTTTCCTTTTTGTAGGTCTCCATCACCTGGTCTGCCAACGCCGTGCTCTGCCCGTTCTCCTGCAGCACCCGGCGCATCTGACCGACGATCCGGTCCATATCCTTGTCGCAGGAGGATTGCAGCGCCGAAAGCTCCCCCGCCTTTGCCAGACTGATGGTCACCTTCCGGGTCTGGGTCTGCTTATTCTCCGGCAGGGCGTGGAACTCTGCCTTGGCAGATTCGATGCAGGCGTTGAGCCCGTTTTCCGCCCTTGCCTTCACGGCGTAGACCTGCACCAGCAGCTCCCGGATCTCCGCTTCCCACGCCGCTTCCTGCACCGGCACCGAACTGCTCTGGGTGGTGTCAGAGGGAGCCGCCGCGGCAGACGCCCCACCGGTGTGGGAACTGCCGGAGACGACAGCCGGGACCGCTCCGGAGCTGGCGGCAGACGCCGCCGCAGCTGCCCCGGAGGATGCCGCAGGGGCAGGGGTCTCCTGCCCGGAGGGGACTTCTCCGGTCTGTTCCCCGGTCTCCTCCCCGGCTTCTTCCCCGGAAGCTTCTTCTTCCGCAGCAGAGTCCTCCGGCAGCTCAACCGGCAGCTCGTCCAGCAACATCTCTCCCCGGATCAGTTGATTCAGTTCTTCATCGGTGATGGTAACGGTGGGCAGCGGTTCTTCTTCCGGCAGCATCCGCTCCACGGACTCTGCCTCCACACTGCCCTGCCGCCAGACCTGATACACCCACAGGACGGCGGCTGCCGCCAGCACCATCATACCAAATAGGATATTGCGCAGGATCCTGCGCAGCTTCTGTTTTTCTCTCATAGCCGCTTCTTTCAGCCGGCGGGGGTCCGGAGATCCGTGCCGGTTCAGTACCTCAGATTGTCTATAGTATAACATAGCTGACCGGCAGCTTCAATCAAGATGCCGCAAGCTACACCAAACCGACACAAAAAAATCCCATGCTGCGGCAAAGCAAAATCGCAGCACGGGATGGAAAATGGCTTTATATACGGGCGATCTTTACCGGGCAGCCTCAGCGAGCCACGGTGTACTTGTGCAGGGTCTTGCGCACTGCGCCGTTACCGGCGTACAGCTCCTTGACCATGCCCTCGATCTTCTCGCCCAGACCGATGGCGTACAGATCCACGCCAAACACATCGGCACGGCTGTACAGAGCCTTCAGGCAGCTGAAATCCTGCTCGCCTTCCTTGACCTCCAAGGGGTTGACGATCGCCTGCAGCTCATCCAGCAGCGGATCGGGAGAGATCTCAAAGGGCTGACCGTTATCGTCGATGCCCTTCAGGTAGCGGGCGTAACCGGCAAGCACCAGGGGGATCAGCACCAGGTTGGACTTGTCCAGACCGCGCTCCTCGTAAGCCTTGATGGTCTCGCCGAAACGGATCGCCAGCTTCTGAGAAGTATCGGTGGCGATACGCTGGGGAGCATCGGGCATGAAGGGGTTGGGCAGACGGCGGTTGATGACAGCGCCGATGAACTCGTAGGGGTTCAGCACACCGGGATCAACGACCACGGGCATAGCCTCAATGTAGCCGATCTTCTGGATGAAGGAGCGCAGATCTGCGTCTGCCATCTCGGCAGAGATCAGGTTGTAGCCCAGCATGCAGCCATAGATGGACATGGCAGTGTGCAGGGGGTTGAGGCAGGTGCAGACCTTCATCTTCTCGATCTTGTCCACGGTCTCACGATCGCAGTACAGCACGCCGCCCAGCTCCAGCGGAGGACGACCATTGGTGTAGTGGTCCTCAATGCACAGGTACTGGGTCTCCTCAGCGTTGACGAAGGGAGCAGTAAAGGTGTGCTTCTCGGTGATGATGGTATAGTTGTCCTCAAAGCCATCCTTTGTCAGCATCTCCTGCACCTTTGCGTCGGGGCGGGGGGTGATCTTGTCGATCATGCTCCAGGGGAAGGTGATCTTGGTCTCGTCCTGCACGTAGGCGAGGAACTCGGCGGGCACCAGACCTTCTTCCACCCACTTGGAGGCGTAGGCGTGGACAGCGCTCTTGACCTTATCGCCGTTGTGAGAGCAGTTATCCATGCTCTGGACGGTGAGGGGCAGCTTGCCTGCCTTGAAGCGCTCGTACAGCAGTGCGGTGACCTTGCCCATTGCCAGCACCGGGGTCAGACCACGCTCCAGATCAGCGGGAGCAACACCGTAACCCTTTTCGGTGATGGTAAAGGAGATCATCTGCAGGCTGGGGTTCTGGAAGATCTCCACCAGACGTGCCCAGTCAGCGCCGAAGGAGTAGTCAGCCTTCAGGCTCTCGGTAACGGAGGCGATGACCTTCTTCTCGATCTCGCCGGTGGACTTCAGGCAGACCAGCAGGCTCAGGTTATCGTAGGGCTGGTAAGCCTTGTCGATGATCTCGTAGTCAAAGCTCTCAGCCACGATGACGCCCCGGTCATACTTGCCGCTGTTCAGTGCATCGTTCAGCACCGCAGCCGGGAAAGCGCGGAAGATGTTGCCTGCACCGAAGTGCACCCAAGTAGGCTCGGCGTGGGTCTTTGCCTTCACGGCATCAATGTCGAATTTGGGCAGCTCATAGCCCTTTTCTGCCCACTCGGCGGACAGATTGCCGTTTTTGATATCAGACAGCTTCATAGTAATCAGCCCTTCTTTTCTTCATCCAGACGGTCCAGCAGATCCCAGACGCCCAGCATATACTGGATGCCCAGGGCACGGTCATACTTGCCATAGCCGGGGCGGCAATTACCGGGACCTTCCTCCCACAGCTGACGGCCGTGGTCGGGGCGGATATAGCCCTCAAAGCCGCAGTCATGGTAAGCGCGCAGCACCTCGATGATGCCGGTCTCGCCGCAGCAGTCACGATGAGCAGCCTCGGAGAAGTCGCCGTTGGGGAAGTGGTGGATGTTGCGGACATGACCGAATGCGATGCGGTCGCAGTGTTTGCGGATGATCTCGGCGCAGTTGTTGTTGGGGTTTGCGTTCAGACTGCCGGTGCACAGGGTCAGGCAGTTGTAGGGATCGTCCACCATGCTCAGGAAGCGGTCGATGCTCTGGGCATCCACCAGCAGGCGGGGCAGCCCAAAGATATCCCAAGGGGGATCGTCCATGTGGATCGCCATCTTGATGTCGCACTCGTGGCAGGTGGGCATCAGTGCTTCCAGGAAGTACTTCAGGTTCTCCCACAGCTTCTCCTTGGTGACAGGGGCGTAAGCCTTGAACAGCTCGTCCAGCTTAGCCATACGCTCCGGCTCCCAGCCGGGGAAGGTCATGTTATACTTCTCGGTGAAGGACATGATATACTCAGCCATTGCCTTGTAATCGCCCTTGATCTTGTCCTTCTCGTAGAACAGCGCAGTGGAACCATCTCCCACGGGGTGGAACAGGTCGGTGCGGGTCCAGTCGAAGATAGGCATAAAGTTGTAGCAGATGACCTTGACGCCAAACTTGGACAGGTTGCGGATGCACTGCTTGTAGTTCTCGATATACTGGTCTCGAGTGGGCAGACCGATCTTGATGTCATCATGGACGTTGACAGACTCCACAACGTCCATATCGAAGCCGTAGGCGTGGATCTGGTCTGCAACCTTCTGGATCTCGTCGATTTCCCAGATCTCGCCAGGCATCTTGTTGTGCAGCGCCCAGACGATGCTGGTCACGCCGGGGATCTGCTTGATGTCGCTGAGGGTGATGGGGTCGTTGCCCTCACCATACCAGCGCCAACCCATTTTCATTGCCATAGTGGGTTCCTTCCTGATCGTGATACGATCCTTCTTGCTTTGCTTTGCACGCGGCTGGACCGCCGCGACTCTCTACATATATTCTAATATATCAGTTGAAGATTGGCAATAGGCTCTTTGACTATTTTTTGTGTTTTTTATTGTATACTTTATACAAATTGACAGTGTCCCGCACAAATCTCTGCTCCGCCGCCTCTGTACCATAAACAAAAGGGTCGCCGCACTGCTGCGACGACCCGGTAATTCCATCTGTTCTATTTGCTGGCTCTGAACAGCGACTTAAAGAAAAAGAATCCAAACAGGATGCAGCCGACAACAAAGGTCATTTCTGCACATCTCCTTCCTCCCGGGGTCCGCCGGCAAACAAAAAACCTCAAACCAAACGGCTTGAGGTCGGTGGTGGAGAATTAGGGACTCGAACCCCAGACCCCCTGCGTGTGATGCATGATGACTTTTCGATTTTTAGAACGTCAATTCGTTAAATAGGCTCGATTTGCTACAGATCTGCTACAAACGGCAGTTTTTCGACTTGCATCAGCAACCTGTTTTTTATATTCTCACTGACCAAACTTTCAACTCCTATACTCTCCCCTCGCCAAAAAAGTCTCAAATGTTTTGTGTGGTTTGATGATAGTATTTTCAGTTGACGTATGATACACTGAATTTTAAGGAGTTATTCAGTTGTACTGTGACTACTTATCTAAGCATTTTTACGGACACCAAATCTTGCATACAAAAATGCGAGATCTGCTTTGAAATGGGGTATTTTGCTTATGTTTAAAATCAACAATCTGGCAAATCAGACAAGTCACATTGTCACCGAACAGAAGGGTATCTTCTCCATTGTTGAGCACAATGTCGATTTCTCCGTAGCGCCTTGCAATGCAATGGAAGAATACTATATGAGCCAGATGAATGTCAAACGGAAACAGGCCATTGCCAATCTCAACGGAAAAGTTGGGCTTGTTCTCCAAGCGGGCGCAATGCAGTACATTGTTGGCAACGTGCAAGCAACCACCGGATTGAAGGGTGTTGGCGACTTCTTAGGCAAAATGGTAAAAAGTTCCGTCACAAAAGAAAGCACAATCAAGCCGGAGTACGTCGGAACGGGTGTGCTCGTGACCGAACCCACCTATAAATATCTTCTGACCGAAAATGTCGGTGACTGGACAGGCGGTCTTGTAATGGAAGACGGCATGTTCCTGGCCTGTGAATCCACTGTCAAGCACGAGATTCAGGCACGCTCCTCGCTTTCTTCTGCAGCACTCGGAAATGAAGGACTCTTCAATCTACGGCTTGCTGGCAATGGTGTATGTGTACTGGAAAGCAATGTTCCCCGTTCGGAAATCGTAGAAATCGACCTTCAAGACGACGTTTTAAAAATTGATGGCAGCTTTGCGATTTGCTGGTCCGGCAGTCTCAGCTTTACGGTTGAACGTTCCGGAAAAACCTTGCTTGGTTCTGCCGCATCCGGTGAGGGTCTGGTAAATGTTTATAAGGGAACTGGCAAAGTATGGCTTGCTCCATTAACGCCTTCTCAATCACTGGTTAGCGCAACGCATGCAAAAAATGCAAAGTAATTGACCACCTGTTCTTATTGCTTTCACTGTTTTACTTCTTTATAGCATCATCTTTGCAAAAAGCTCTTGGCCTTTAATATAGAGGTCAAGAGCTTTTTGCTTGCCGCTGAACTTCTGCTTCAAAGATCGTGTTCAACTTAATTTTCAATCATCTACACTTTGCGTTTCAGATAATTCTTCCCAGTCTTCTGGATTTCCGCATCTACGGAGATACTCATGCCCGCCACCGACTGCACACGATCCGCAAGAACAAAATTTGAAATCATGTACAGTGCAGCTTTCAATAACATCCCTGCACTTTTTACACCGGATCATATTTCTCACTATTTTTATCACGCACGTCACCCGCAGTCAATTATCGGAATTCACATCATTTTTTGAGCCGCAAATAGTATTTTTCAAGGCTCTTATCGCAGACATCCACAATATGCAACCAATCTTCCCGTGTAATCTTGCGGAAGATGATCGGATTTACCTCGATAGTCTCCACATCCTTGCAGCGCATCAGGAATCGCATATCTTCAAAGCGCTTGAAGGGATTGGAGAGGATGTTCTTCTCCACATCCTTCCGGGTATAACCGCCCTTCTGGTAAATGCTGGTGGATTTCTCTGCGATCATTCCGTGTGCCTTGCGGTCCTCGTAGAAGTCGATAAAGTAGTCCACCACATCCGGCAGGGCAACTCTGCCTCTGGTGTCCATGTACTCATAAATCGCCTTGAGCAGCACCGGCTTGTAGGAATAGCTCATATCCATTGTTTCGATGAACTTCATAAACTTGTCCGCCATATTCTGCGGCGTAATGAGATCCCAGCCATACTGTTTCGCAATGTTGCGGATGCTTTCCTCCCGGAAATAGTGGAACATCCGCTTATCACCAAAGGGAATCGAAAGGTCCGGTTTGACTTTTCCGTCCTTAATGTAGCGCTCCACCGTCTCGGACTGTACATCCACCATCCGAACGAACTCGATCTGCGAGATCATATCCTTGACGCTGTTCTGCCAGTTGAAAAGGTCGATGATCTCATAGTCAGACACATCGATTGGCACATCCAGCCATGCCTCCGGCTTTTCACCCTGAAACAGCATATCCTGATCCAGCTTGCGCTTGTTCTCCGGTGCCAGCACATACGCCATGGGCTGATATTTCGCAATGTCCAGCACCCGGTGCAGGCTGTAAGGCATATTGAACATATTGGCGTTGTCCACAAAGTCAATCACCAGCAGATCCTCTTTGCCCGGGCAGCGGCGTGTGCCACGGTCAAGCTGCTGTAGATAGATTGTTTTGGACATAGTCGGGCGTGCCATGAACAGCACTGTGGTATGCGGGCTGTCCCAGCCTTCATTCAGAAGGTCGCAGGCACAAAGAACATTGGTCGAGCCGGTTTCATAGTCCTTCAGGATTTTTTCCCGAACCTCAACACGATCCCGCCCGGAAACTGCTTCCGCCTTCACACCGTTGTCCCGCAGCAACTTTGCAATTTCGGCTGCATGGTCTACGCTGGCACAGAAAATTACTGTCTTTTTGCCGTTGACGTACTTTAGATAAGTGTCAACGATCAACTGATTGCGTTCCGGGATGAACAGCTTGCTTTCCAGATCCTGCGAATTGTATTTGATGCCGTTGATCCTCACATCGGTCAGGTCGATGTTGGTCTTGACCCGGATGCAGCGAATCGGCACCAGAACGCCACGCTCTACAGCAGTTTTGAGATCCATTTATGGGCAACATTCTGGAACAACTCCAGCATATCTTCGCCATCGCTGCGCTCCGGAGTGGCGGTCAGACCCAGAATGAACTTCGGATGGAAGTAGGTGAAGATTTTCTGATAGGTATTGGCCGCAGCATGGTGACATTCGTCCACGATCAGGTAGTCAAAATCCGTAGGCGAGAACTTTTCCAGATCCTTGGAGATACTCTGCACCGTTGCAAAAATGACCGTCTGGGTCATATCCTTCTGACTTCCGGTATACTCTCCCAAAGTCGCTTCCGGCCAGACCTTAGCAAAGGTTTCTTTTGCCTGAGATGCCAGCTTCAGGGCGTTGACCAGAAACAGCGTGCGTCCGCCCACGGCCTTGGCATCCGTTGCTGCCGTGATGGTTTTTCCAACGCCGGTCGCATGGTACAGCAGCGCAATGGTCTTGCCGTCCTCACGCATCTTCTGCAGGTTCTCGGTGGCCTCCTGCTGATAATCCCGAAGCTCAATGGTCTGCCCCATCTGCACCGGCAGGTCTGCTTCAAATGCCTTGAACATGGGGCTGGTGCCTAAGAAAGTAATCAGCTCATCCTTGACCTTTTCCGGTTGCTTTTCCAGCTGGCTGTAGATCCAACGGTATACTTTCCAGTTGTCATAGATCAAGCTGTTCTGCTTCAGGAGGTCATCAGCGTATTTATTTTCGGACACCTTGCTGGGGTTGTGGTAGGTCTCACCGTCAATCTCGATTGCAATTTTGGATTCAGGCGATTCCAGCGCAAAGTCGATATAGCGGTGCCGACCATAGATGTCCACGCAGGGGTACTGGACCTGCAAATTTTCGGTTTTTTCCGGGCCAAAAGCCTCACAGAAAAGCTGTACAAACAGCTCCTCTGCACGGCTGTTGACACTGGTTGCCTTCATTGGCTCCATGGTGGCCTTCTAAAACGATATTCCCAATTAAGATTTATAATTTCATTATATCATACGCAAAAAGCTCTGTGTAGTTTGTTTCTTTGGCAAGGTTTTCTGTCCTTGCTGCTTAATTCTATACCTTTATAAGAGAACTCATTGATTTTTTATTTGACTGACGTTTCCAAAAAGATAACCATAATTTTTTCTCAAAAGACTTAACTCTACTGCATCCATGGGCTTCTACTAAGCGAAGACACTTACAGTTGGAAGTGAAAGCGGGGTTTTACCATGGAATATAATGCAGTTTTGAATCGTGTACGCCCGATGCTGACGAACGGCAATCACCTGTCTGCGCAAGGCTTTGAGGCGCTGTTTGGCTCCTGTTCTCAGCAGGAACAAGAACATCTGCTGGCCGAGCTGGCGGGGATCGGCATCCTAGTGGATACCAGCGCCGCTATACCCAGCAGCAGAAAGGCCGCTTCTTTCTGCCGCAGCGACTTTACCTCCAAGCAGCTTTGGTCTATGACCAACGAGCAGCTCTGCGTATTGGCACAGCAGGGTGATGAGAGCGCCAAGGAGATCCTTGTGCGCAAGACCGCCGGTTTTGTCCACCTGATGGCCCGCAGAGTTCCGCAGCTGCTCGCCCATAGCTGCCTGACCGAGGAGGACAACTTCCAGAACGGCATTCTGGGACTGTTTACTGCGGTCCAGCGGTTCGATGCGCTGCAGGGCTACAGCTTCCTGACCTACGCCGCCTACTGGATTCGCCAGTCCATCCTGCGCGAAGCCATCAACACCGGCCTTACGGTACGCATCCCGGTACACTATTTTGACACGCTCTGCCGGGTGCGTGTCGTCTGCACTACCTGTATGCAGCTAGATGGTCCGGATCTCTGGCATGCCATTGCCGAGGCTGAAGCCAGCAGCGGTCACTCCTGCACAGTGGAGCAGGCGCGCCGCTACCTGAGCGACATGCTCGTTTACCTCAACGTTACCAGCCTGAACCTTATGGTCGGCGAGAGCCACGACACCGAGCTTGCGGAGCTTCTGGCGGATGACGTCAGCCCCGATCCTGTGGACACTGTGAGCGAGAACGAGACCGTTCAGGAAGTCCGGTTGCTTCTTTCTCAGCTTCCCGAACGCGAGTCCACTGTGCTCCGGCTGCGCTACGGTATCCCGGATGACCGCTGCCGCACGCTGGACGAGATCGGTGCGCAGCTGGGCGTCACGCGGGAATGTGTCCGCCAGATTCAGGTGCGTGCCGAGCGCCATCTGCAGGAGATGCTGAAGCGCCGCTCCTCATTCACCCTTTTTGCTGCCTGATTTTTTGACCCGATGGAGGATTCTGCCATGAATACATTGCTTCGTTCTTATCTTTCCGCCCATGCTGCTGAGGATACGCTGTTTGTCTTGTGGGGTTTTTCTTTGGAGGATGCCGGTCTTCCACGTCCTTCTCTGGATGCTTTGCTTCAGCAGCGCCTGTCCCGCTACCTGAGCAGTCTGCTGCAGCAGAACCCCTGTGTGATCACCGCAGAGGAGTTTACCCTGCACGCCGATACCCTTGCGCAGGAGTTCCCGCACATCATTCTGGTGCAGAACACCTGCTACCGCACGCTGCTGCCCGTGTCTGTGACGCTTACGCCGGAGATGCAGTCCGGCCTTCTGAGCCACTTTGACCCGGAAACGCCGCAGGATGCTCCGCTGCCCGGCATTGAGCCCTGCCTGCGGGTCTACTCCAACCTGCTGCATACGGAGGAAGGCATCGCCTGCTGCATTCCTTTGGACGCTCTGCTGCGTCAGTACCCGCAGGTCGAGCGCGTATCGTTTGGTGCAGCACCGCATACAGTTCCCGAAATCGCCGCCAGCAGCTCTGCCTTTGCGCTTACCGGAGAAGCCGATTATTTCTGTCTTGTGCGGCAGCTGTGCCGCGGCAAAACGCTCTGCGTTTCAGCCGACAGCTTCATCGGCGATGAGGCTGATCTTGCCGACAGCCTTGCGGCGCTGGCTGGCGCTTTTCCGGGTCAGCTTTCCAGAGTGCATGCGCAGACGATGCAGCCGGAGCGCCCCGTCTGCCCGGAGGCGCGCACCCTTCTGCAGCAGCACTGGGGTTACCCGGACTTTCTCCCGCTGGATGTCTATGACCTGGACGCTCTGCATCGCGGCGAGAAGAAGCTGCGCACCATCACCCAGGAGGACATCATCGATGACCTCATCCAGCAGGCAGAGCTTTGCCGCACAGGGCAGACTTACCGCGACCTGTTCGTTACCGCATCTACCGGTGCGGGCAAGAGCGTGATGTTCCAGATCCCGGCCATTGATCTGGCCGAGAAGTACGGGATGGTCACGCTGGTGATCTCGCCACTGATCGGCCTGATGAACGATCAGGTGCAGGGCATGGAGAAGCACCGCTACGCCAAGGCCCGCACCATCAACTCCGACATCCCGCCCATGGTCAAAAAGACCATTGCGCAGGAGGTGCAGGAAGGCCGCTGCGACATCCTGTATCTTTCGCCGGAGTCCCTGCTGAGCCGCAGCGATATCTCCGACCTGATCGGTGACCGTGCCATCGGCCTGCTGATCGTGGACGAGGCCCATATTGTGACCACCTGGGGCAAGCAGTTCCGCCCGGACTACTGGTTTCTGGGTGACTACGTGAACAAGCTGCGCAAACAGCAGCTGAACGGTCCGCACCAGCATGCCTTTGTCACTGCCACCTTTACGGCCACAGCTACCTATGGCGGCGAGGAGGACATGTACCGCGAGACCCTGCGCAGCCTGCACATGTCGCCGGACCCCATCGTTTATCTGGGCTGCGTGCGCCGCCGCAACATCGAGCTGTGCATCCGGGAGGTGCCACGCGTGACCGGCCGCCGGGAGTACGAGCTGGACAAGTTCCAGGCTCTGACCGGGCAGATCACCACCGCACTGGAGCAGGGGCAGAAGACCCTGGTCTACTTTCCCACCGTCAGTCTGCTGGAGCGCTTCTACACCCATTGCCTTGCACAGCGTCTGGGCAATTCTGTGACCCGCTACCACGCGCAGCTTTCCGGCGAGGCCAAAGCGGAGAATCTGGAGGATTTCCGCAGCGGCAAGCGCCGGATCATGCTGGCCACCAAGGCCTTTGGCATGGGCATCGACATTCCAGACATTGCCCTTGTGCTGCACTTTGCCCCCACCGGCAACCTGTGTGATTACACGCAGGAGATCGGCCGCGCCGCCCGTGACCCGGAGATCCACGGCCGTGCCGTGTATGAGCACATGGTCAACGACTTCAAGCACATCAACCGCCTGCACGGCCTTTCCAGCATTCAGTCCTGGCAGCTGGTGCAGGTGATGCGCAAGGTGCTGCAGCTGTACCGCCAGCACCGCGCCAGCCAGCCGGCCACTGCCACCAAGCACCGCAACGAGCTTCTGGTGGATGCCGAGAGCTTCGCCTACATCTTTGCCAGCCCTAACGGCGAGCACCAGCAGGACCCGCTGGCCAAGGTCAAGACCGCCATGCTGCTGATCCAGAAGGACAGCGAAGCACGCGGCTATGCGCCCTTCATCATGCGGCCCTCTCCTCTGTTCACCCACGGGTATTTTCTGCTCAGCAGCACCGATGCCGCCACAGTCAACCGCATCTGTACCGGTGCTGCCACCCTGCAGGATGAGACCGCCGGGGTCTATGATGTAGACCTTGCCCGCCTGTGGGGCAGCCGCTGGCAGAACGATTTTTCCTTTCCGCAGTTCAAGTACCTGCTGTACACCCACAGCGACAAGCTGCCGCTGAATGCCCAGCTGCACCTGACCCCCGCCATGCAGCTGACGCTGGAGTGGCACGCCAATGCGGATGCCCGTTTTTCCGTTCTGCTGCGCGCCCTGAAGGAGATCTTCTTCGAGGCTGCCCGCAGCGGTCAGTATCTCTACGACCGGGATGCCGCCGCCCGGCTAGCGCAGACCACGGGTCTGAGCAGTACCCGTGCCACCAGTGCAGTGCGTGTGGTGCTGGCGGCCGTGCAGTCCTGGCAGCAGCATTCGCCCCGCCTGCAGCGCACCCGTGTACTGCGCCGCGGCACCACGCAGGAAGGTGCAGAGTACAGTATCGTGGACCCGTTCATCAGCGAGTTTTTCCACTGGCTGGAGCAGAGCTTTTCTGTTCTGCACAGCGGCGAGACCTGCCGCTATCTGCCGGTGAACGATTCTGCACAGAGCAGCGAGCGCCTGACCCCGGCTCTGGGTGTGCTGGAGGAGCTGGACCTGCTCCACTTTGCCCTGCTGGGCGGCTCCAACAGCCGTCTGTACCTCTACATCAACCAGACCCAGACCATGGAGCTGGCTGACCGCGGGTTCTACCGCAACCACCTGCTGGAGCGCATTGCCCAGCGCCACACCGATGCTGTGCGGCTGATGAGCTGGCTGTTTACCAGCGGCTTTTCCAGCGAGCAGCTCTGGGACCGCATCGAGGAGTATTTCCTCGGGCTGCCCATTCAGGGTTTTGACGCTCCTTCTGCCGAATCGAGGTGACTGCTATGATTTGCTTCTCCTATTCTGCTCGAGCTTCTCCTTCCTTGAGCAGTGCAAACCTCCTCACGACATGCTTCTCTGTCCTCCTGAAAAGCAACGGTTCGCACCACGGAAAAGCAACCATTTGCCCCAAAAAGTTCTTTCCTTTTCCAGAAATCCGAGGTATAATAAGGGTACCGTATGCATCTTTTCTGATTCCGGCAAAGAATTTTGCCGTTTTTTTGGTAAAGTTTGCTATTACAATTTATCCCCGCAAGGGGACGGAAACGATGCTGTTAACGTGAAGCGTTCCCACAACATCGATTACAATTTATCCCCGCAAGGGGACGGAAACTGGCGTTACTGAGTAGTTTCCCATCATCAGCGTGATTACAATTTATCCCCGCAAGGGGACGGAAACCCCGGCATTCAAACGTGCGGACATTGATTTACACCAATTACAATTTATCCCCGCAAGGGGACGGAAACTCTACTTCAGGAACCAAGAAGAACAGAGCTGCAACATTACAATTTATCCCCGCAAGGGGACGGAAACAGGAGTTGAGGGAACCATTGGATACGCCATCAGGATTACAATTTATCCCCGCAAGGGGACGGAAACTGTAAAGATTGTATCATACTTTCATGTGTTTGTATTACAATTTATCCCCGCAAGGGGACGGAAACCCAATTAATGTCTTTTGACTTAGGAAAACTTTGCATTACAATTTATCCCCGCAAGGGGACGGAAACTCTCCTGTTCATCGTAATCTTCTTGTTCTAACAGGATTACAATTTATCCCCGCAAGGGGACGGAAACAAGCCAATTTACGAAATGGATAAACGGGTTGTAATTACAATTTATCCCCGCAAGGGGACGGAAACCCAGCAATATACGGGCTGATCTCCGGAGAAATCGATTACAATTTATCCCCGCAAGGGGACGGAAACCTGCCTTGCTCAACGCTGTAGACCTGATTTTGCAATTACAATTTATCCCCGCAAGGGGACGGAAACATTGGAAACGGACACGCATTATCTCGGTTCATGTATTACAATTTATCCCCGCAAGGGGACGGAAACGTGATATCTCCGGTCTGCATCGTCCCCCTCCGGATTACAATTTATCCCCGCAAGGGGACGGAAACATAGCTCTTTACCTCTTTCTTTCTATCACTGCCCATTACAATTTATCCCCGCAAGGGGACAAAAAAGCACCTCTGCCACTGGCGTTTGCCAGCAGCGGAGGTGCTTTGCTTTTTCCTATATTCTATTTTACAGGTTGAAAGCTGCGCCTGCCGGGATCGTCTTTGTGACAGGCAGCGCCTTGACACCTTGTGGAACATCCGGCTTCATGGGGCGGATCTCCTGCAGATAATCGGCCACATCCTGCAGGGTCTGTTCGATGTGGGCTGTGTCCAACGGAAGAATACGGTCGCTCTGCAGACCAAAAGCCGTATCACTGGCATGGTTGATCTGGTTGCGGTACTGCATCACGCGCTGGTAAAACAGTGCCGCATCCTCGATCTGCCACCGGACCTCCGGGTCGATCACCAGCTGACCGGAAGCGAGGATCGTATCCATATAGGCGTGCATTTCTTTGGAATTTGCCACACCAAACAACATATTGCCATCTGCATCGTCCTTACTGTGGGTCAGGCGCAGATCCGTTGTATAGGGATACTCCTTTTGCATCAAAGTCAGGCGGCAGAAATGGAAGTGGAACAGCGGGTACACCCATGCCTTGCCCTTATTCTGATTCTGTGCCGCCAGATATGCCCAGCCGGTTTCCGTGGGCTGCACAAAAAGATGACGGCAGACATAGGCCGGCATCTGCTCGCACAGCAGGGTCAGTGCCTGCTGATACATGCCGTGTTCTGCACACCAGCTTACCAGCGCAGGAAGATTGTTTTTGGGGGAAGCCAGCAGACCTTCAAATTCCGTGCGGAAGCGGTCATTCAGCAGGTGGAAGAACAGGCTGGTCAGATTTTTGCTCTCTTTGGGCGGTGCCTGCAACGCCTGCGCGATCTGGCTCAGGTCTTCATTCAGAGCCTGCACCCGGCACAGCGCCAGGTCATCCGAGAACTGGTTGATGCGGGCCAGCAGGGTGTGCAGAGCCGGGTCGCTTTCGCCCTCGCTCCACAGGTAGCCTTTCAGCTTCTGTGCAGTACCTGTGGAAAAGAACTCGTCCATGGCCGTGATGAGGTCGAACAGGCTGTACAGCTGACTGCTGTCATGGATGCGGGAAGTGCCATCCGGAAGCAGTTCGGAGTAGATCACCCTGCGGGTCTCCACACCGCGCAGGTCACGCATACAGCGAGCTGCTGTTACCAGAAGCATCGCCGTGTCCCGCATGCCGCCGGAAAGGTCGATGGAAAGGGTATCTTCCGCTTCAATTTTTCCCAGTAACAGAGAGATCGCCCAGAACTGTGCCTTGTCGTCCATGCTGTCCGGTACCGGGATCTCCACAAGCCGCTCTGCCGGAATGCCCGCCGAAGGCAGGAATACATCCCGGAAATACTCCACGGTGGTGCAGGTTTTCCCGTCCGGCAGATGCACGGTAGGGCTGGTGCGCACCAGCTCACTGCACAGTGCCAGAATACAGTCCGGGCCTTCCTTGTGCTTTTTCAGCTCCAAAACCGCCGCTTCGTTGGTCTGGGTATGAATGTTCGGATTTTTGCCGAAGGGGCTCATATATAAAAGCAATACATTGCGTTCCATCTTATACCTCCTCCTGTTCCGCTTTCATCTGCATCAGTTTTTGCTGCCATGTTTTGCGCCGCTGCGATACAGCCGCTTTGCTCACGCCGAGAAACTCTGCCACGGTCTTATCCTGCGCCGGGTTGCGCCCCGGCTCCAGCAGCGCATGGACGGCGGCGCATTCCAGTGCCTTGGGTGCATAGGGCGGCTGAACTGTAAACTCCACATACCGGTGCAGCAGCAGGATATCCCACAGGCAGTTGTCCTGTTCCAGCGGACGCAAATCATCGCAGTTTGCCAGCCGCGCGGGCGCATCCTCTGCCGGGTCCAGCGCGTCGTTGTTGCGCAGAAAGCCCATCAGCACGCTGCTCCACAACGGGCCAGCTGTCTTACCGTATTTTTCCTTCTGCTGCAGGTTCATCAGCCCTATGCCGCGGTGCAGCCATGCCAGCATTTCACTGCTCTGCTCCACCTGCTCTTCCACGCTTTTTTCTTGGGAGGCCACCCGGTCGCCCAGCGCCGAATCCTCTCCGCCAGTGTCGTCCAGACTGAGCACCGACTGCTTATTGCGCAGTGCTTCCCGCAGGGTCTTTACACCCACCCCGACAATATCGGCGATCACCTGTTCTTTTTCCGGGTCACGACAGAGCATACTCTCTGTAATTCCGTTCTTTTCCATGTACTCCAGCGCTTTTTTGATCTTGCGGTTCGTCTCGCGTCCGAAACCCGTCACAGCCATTTCTTCCTGCTGCTGGTCGTGTG
>SFDE01000021.1 GCA_004558805.1 Faecalibacterium prausnitzii
TTCCGAACACAGAAGTTAAGCTCACTTGTGCCGAAGATAGTTAGCTGGAAACGGCTTGTGAAAATAGGTAGTCGCCGACTTGAACAGAAAGCTCTGAGATGAAAGTCTCAGGGTTTTTTTGTTGCGTTGGAATATCCTGTTTTACTCGGCTTGACCTTTGAGGAACAGAGGAATATACTTATCTACGGCGGCTGTGCAAATAGCGGAATGGCAGCCGTGAACCACATGGGGGCTTTATTTTTATTATGGAGGAACCTACTATGAAACTGAAGTGCAAAATGGATCGCCGTCATTTCCTGCAGCTTGCGGGAATGGTAGCTGCTGCAGGGACTCTTGCGGGGTGCGGCAAAAAAACGGTCAAGGAGCGCACCGCCGACAAGGTTGGCGAAGTGCTGAACAGCATGATGGAGGAGAAGCTCAATGCGGACCAGCAGGGGGCTTCTTCGGCGGCTTCTGCCAGTGCGGAGTCAACGGCTGCTTCCTCCGAGGCGGCATCGGAGTACCATGACGAGATCGGAGCAGAAGAGATCTACGAAAGCTATATGGTGGGCGATACATCCAGCGGCTATAACATCGCAAAGAAGGGCGACAACCGGATCGAAGTTTCTGTTATCTGGGACGATGCAGAAGAAGTGCCCTATTATCTGGAAGAGCTTGCGCCTGCCTACGGAGCCTCTGCCGCAGGGGTCCATGACCATAGCTGGGATGCAGAGGTGGACTTCTACTTTTTCCTGTCCCAGTCCATTCTCCGGGGCGAAACCATCAACGGCGGCGATGACGGCATCCGGGTGTGGGTCCCGGCAGGCACCAAAGCAACCTGTTCGCTGCACGCATGGTCGGAGGATGGCGCATCCTTTGACCTTGACAGCGCAGAGTTTGAGCTGACCTCGGACAGCATTTTTGAATACACCGGCGCTGCCGGTGTGGACGTCCAGCAGGAATAAACCTCTGAAACGTAAAAGCACCCCGCACCGTGCAGTACAGATGCACGGTGCGGGGTGCTTTGCGTAAGGGACCGTTTAATCGTCGGTGCTGTCCAGTTTGAGCACAGCGGTAAATGCCTCACTGGGCAGGGAAACGCTGCCCAGCTGGCGCATCTTCTTTTTGCCTTCCTTCTGCTTTTCCAGCAGCTTCTTTTTGCGGGAGATATCGCCGCCGTAACACTTGGCAAGCACATCCTTGCGCATTGCCTTGACGGTCTCCCGGGCGATGATCTTGCCGCCGATGGCAGCCTGAACCGGGATCTCAAAGAGGTTTCGTGGGATGTTGTCCCGGAGCTTTTCGCAGATCCGGCGCCCCTTGGCGTAGGCGTTGTCCCGGAACACGATCATGGACAGTGCGTCCACCGGCTCGCCGTTCAGCAGGAAGTCCAGCTTTACCAGATCGCTCTCCCGATACTCCTTGAACTCGTAGTCGTAGCTGGCGTAACCCCGGCTGCGGCTCTTGATGGCGTCAAAGAAGTCGTACACGATCTCGCCCAGAGGCAGGGCGTAGTGCAGGTCCACCCGCACATCGTCCAGATACTTCATGTCGATGAGCACGCCCCGCTTGCTCTGGCACAGGTCCATCAGACCGCCCACGTAGTCGTTGGGGGTGTACAGGTGCACATCCACAAAGGGCTCCTCCTGCTTGACGATGTTGGAGGGGTCCGGATAGTTGGAGGGGTTGTCAATCATCTCCACAGTGCCATCGGTAAGAGTCAGGCGGTAGCGGACGCTGGGGGTGGTGGTGATGATGTCCAGATCAAATTCCCGCTCCAGACGCTCGGTGATGATCTCCATGTGCAGCAGACCCAAAAAGCCGCACCGGAAACCGAAGCCCAGAGCAGCACTGGTCTCCAGGTCAAAGGTCAGGGAGGCGTCGTTGAGCTGCAGCTTTTCCAGTGCATCCTTCAGGTCCGGGTACTTGGCGCCGTCGGCGGGGTAGATGCCGCAGAACACCATGGGCTTCACCTGCCGGTAACCCGGCAGCGCCTCGGTGGTGGGGTTGGCGGCAAGGGTGACAGTGTCGCCCACACGGGTGTCCTGCACCGTCTTGATGCTGGCGGTGAGGTAGCCGACCTCGCCTGCCTCCAGCTGGTCGCAGGGGGTCAGGCTGGTGGCACCCATATGCCCCACCTCCACCAGAGTGAACTCTGCACCGGTCGCCATCAGGCGGATGGTGTCTCCGGGCTTCACGGTGCCCTCAAAGACGCGGATGTAGACGATGACGCCCTTGTAGCTGTCGTAAATGCTGTCAAAGATCAGCGCCTTGAGGGGGGCGTCCGGATCTCCGGTGGGGGCGGGGATGTCGGCGACTACCCGCTCCAGCACCTGATCAACGTTCAGACCGGTCTTGGCGGAGACCCGGGGGGCATCCAGACAGGGCAGACCGATGACGTCCTCCACCTCCTGTGCCACCTCATCGGGGTGGGCGCTGGGCAGGTCGATCTTGTTCAGGATAGGCACCAGCTCCAGATCGTGCTCCAGTGCCATGTAGGTGTTGGCGAGGGTCTGCGCCTCCACGCCCTGAGTGGCGTCCACCACCAGAATGGCACCCTCGCAGGCAGCAAGGCTGCGGCTCACCTCGTAGGCAAAGTCCACGTGACCCGGAGTGTCGATGAGGTTGAACATATAGTTTTTGCCGTTTTTGGCGGTGTAGTGCATGGTAACGGCACGCGCCTTGATGGTAATGCCACGCTCCCGCTCAATGTCCATGTTGTCCAGGATCTGGTCTTCCATGGTGCGCTCATCCACGCTTTTGGTCAGCTCCAGAATACGGTCCGACAGGGTGGATTTGCCGTGGTCGATGTGTGCAATGATGCAAAAATTGCGGATGTTGTCTCTTGCCATGTGGTTCCTCCAAAACGGGAAATTATGCTTCCAGGATCCAGTCCTCTACAGCAACGGTGCTGCCATGCTCCAGATAGACCCGGGGCACCCGGCGGGAGACCCCGCAGAGCACCTCGTAGGGGATGGTATCGGTCTTGCGGGCGATGGTGGCGGCGTCATCGCTGACGGTGCCGCCCCACAGGATCGCCTCGTCGTCCTCTTTCAGGTCCGGCACGGCGCTGACGTCCACCATCATCTGATCCATGCACACCCTGCCCAGCACCGGGCAGGGCACACCGTGGATCTCCACGATGCCCTTGCCGCAGCTGAGGAGCCGGGGGTAGCCGTCGGCGTAGCCGGTGCACAGGGTGGCGACCCGCAGAGGCTTGTCTGCAATGAACTGGCGCCCGTAGCTGACAGACTGCCCGGGCTGCACCTCTTTGATCATGCTCACCACGGTCTTGAGGGTCATCACCGGGCGGAACTGCCCAAACCGCACCTCGTCGCTGGGGTCGTAGCCGTAGAGGATGATGCCGGGGCGTGCCATGCAGCGCTGCCGGGGCAGCCCTTCCGGCCAATCCGGGTGCAGCATGACCCCGGCGGAGTTGTCACAGTGCACCAGCGGCGGTTCCTGCCCGGCATCCTTCAGGGCGTGGAACGCCTTGACGAACAGGGCGTGCTGCTGGGCGGTGTAGGCGATGTTTTCGGCGCTGGTGTCGTCTGCCACCGAGAAATGCTGGAACAGACCGGTCATTTCCAGCCCCGGCAGGGCGCAGACCGCCAGCATCTCCCGGATGGCAGCGTCAAAGTCCGTGCGCAGGGCAAAGCCGATGCGCCCCATGCCGGTGTCCGCCTTCAGGTGGATCTTTACCTTTCCGCCGGCGGCAAGGGCAGCGGCGCTCAGCGCCTTTGCCTGTGCCATGGAATAGCATGCCACGGTGATGTTGTCGGCGATGAGGGCGGCAGCGTAACTGGGCTGCACATGCCCCAGCACCAGAATGGGCAGGGTCTGCCCGCTTTTGCGCAGCTGCACCGCCTCGGTAAGGCAGCTCACTGCCAGCCATGCGGCGCCTTCCTCCGCAAAGATGCGGGCGCATTGCACCGCACCGTGACCGTAGCTGTCTGCCTTTACCACGGCACACAGGGGCAGGTCCCCGGCGCGTGCCTTGACGATGCGGAAATTATAGCGCAGGGCATCGAGGTCGATCTCTGCCCAGACATGTTTTTCAAAGGGTTGGGTCTGCATGCTCTTCCACTTCCTTTTTTGATACTGTAAAACTGCCTCGCCCGGTGTGCAGGGGACGCCAGCCGTCAATGCCGCTTTCCTGCAGGGCGTGGAGGGTCTTTTGCCGAAAAGCGTGGTCCGAGCGGCAGCGCTCCCGGACGAACTCCTTGGTCTCTTCCCGGACGGTGACGCCATCGGCGGGGCACCGGCTCTTGACGATGGGCAGCCCTGCCTCCCGCACGGCGCATTGCACCTCGTATTCGGTGGCAAGGAGCATGGGGCGGATCAGGGTCAGGTCCCGGCGGGACAGGTAGGTGACGGGAGAAAAGCAGCCGATGCGCCCTTCCCGCCACAGGTTCATATAAAAGGTCTCCACGGCATCGTCCAGATGGTGTCCCAGAGCCACCTTGCTGCAGCCCAGCTCCTGTGCCGCCGTGTGGAGGGCACCCCGGCGCAGTTTGGCGCAGAGGGCGCAGGGGTTCTTTTCTTTGCGGTACTCGAACACCACCGGACCGATCTCGGTGCGGCGGATGTGGTAGGGGATGCCGTACCGGGCAAACAGCTCACGGAGGGCGGAATAATCCATGGGCTGGTGGTCGAACTGAGGGTCCAGCGTCACCGCCACCACCTCATAGTCAAAGCCGATGTATCGGCGCAGAAGTGCCAACCCGATGGTCAGCGCCACGCTGTCCTTGCCGCCGGAAACGCCCACCATCACCCGGTCCCCCGGGGCGATCATATCGTAATCCTGCACCGCCTTGCGCATCAGTCCGCACAGGCGCTGCATTGCTTTTGGCTCACTCATGACAGGCTCACACTTTCTACAAGATTGACGATGTCATTGATGGAGGCAAGCTTGGTAAGCCCCGAGATGTAAAGCACCTCGCCGTCCGGGTACTGGACCGTGGCAAGGACGGCGTAATAGGTCTGGATATCACAGCGCACGGCAGTGACGGTGGCACCCTCTACCGTGATGTTCGCTTTCCGGGGCTTGATGACGCCGTAGGCGGTGCGCAGGTCCTGCTGGGACTGGGCAAGGAAATCCTCGTAAGTGTCCTTGTCTCCCCGCTGGAACATGACGGTCTGGTAGTCCTCCTTGTCCGCAGACTCGGCGGTGGAAAGCTGCAGCACCGTGCCCAGAGAGGGGTCCTGGGTCATGGCGCATTCCTTCCAGATGGTGCTGTCGTAGTACACCGATACCCCGTTGGAGCCGGTGTAGCGGGTGTCGGGGTTGGCAGGGGTGTGACGGTTCACCACAAGGGTGAGGATAATGTAGGCGACAATGCCCAGACAGATAAAGATGCCCATGGCGGTGAGCAGCTTTGCGCTGCGGCGCTGGGCAGAAGAGTTGTGGTCGATGTCGTTTGGCATGGAAAAATTCTCCTTGTTTAAAGCGGGCGGCAAAAGCTGCCCATATCCTTTATAGTATAGCACAACAGCGGGCAAAATTGTAGCGGGCACAAAGGGAAAATATGCCCCGGCGGGCAAAAAAGTTTTTTGAAAATCCAAAATCAGAAAACGTGAGTTTTTAAGAGAAAACAGGAGCATTTGAGAGATTTAAAATATTGGGCTGAAAAAATCCGAAAATGATGTTGACACGGACCTTTTTGTGATGTATACTGACACATGCGCCCCCAGAAAGGGCGCCTGAAACGTACAAAAAGCTTATCAGGAGGAAATAGATATGAGCACTACTCTCGTAAAGCCCGCTGAAGTCGAGCGCAAGTGGTACCTGCTCGACGCTGCCGGCAAGAGCCTGGGTCACGTCGCTGCTGAGGCTGCCGTTCTGCTGCGCGGCAAGCAGAAGGTCGATTTCACCCCCAACGTGGACTGCGGCGATTTTGTGGTCGTCATCAACTGCGATCAGGCAGTTCTGACCGGCAAGAAGGCTGAGCAGAAGTTCCACATCACCCACAGCAAGTACATCGGCGGTCTGAAGAAGATCCAGTACAGCAAGCTGATGGCTGAGCACAGCGATCTGGCTATGACCTACGCTGTCAAGGGCATGATCCCTTCCAACACCATCGGTGCTAAGGCACTGACCCGCCTGCACTGCTACCAGGGTGCCGAGCACGCTCACGCAGCTCAGAAGCCCGAGAAGATCGAGTTCTAAGAAGGAGGCAATCGAACATGTACGAAACCAAACCTTATTTCTACGGCACTGGTCGTCGTAAGGATTCCGTTGCCCGCGTTCGCGTTTACACCGGCACCGGCAAGATCACCATCAACGATCGTGATATCGACAACTACTTTGGTCTGGAGACCCTGAAGCTGATCGTCCGTTCTCCGCTGGTCCTGCTGGGACGGTCTGAGCCGCGCCCTGCTGCAGCAGAGCGATGAGAACCGTGCTGTGCTGAAGAAGGCTGGCTTCCTGACCCGCGATCCTCGTATGAAGGAGCGTAAGAAGTACGGTCTGAAGGCTGCACGTCGTGCTCCCCAGTTCTCTAAGCGCTGATTTTATTTTCAGATGCAATTTTACGGTCCTGCCGAGGCAGGACCGTTTTTTTGTTGCAGCATTCCGGGAGAACTGGGGAGCACGACAGCGCATGTCCGGCGGTTGCCCCGTAAGGGGTGAGCTGGATGCGCTTTGAAGCAATACGATGATAAATTTGACGCAATTATGAACTTTTTGCGTGTGTATTGACTTTTCTGCGCAGAAGCATATAATAAAGGTAGCGAAAGGAAATCGATCAGAGGTTTCTTTGGACGCACAAAAGCGAACCCCCTCGGAGAGAGCAGCTCCGAGGGGGTTCATTTGTGCTTACTTGCCCTTACGATGACGGTCAAGCCACTTGCAGACATAATATGATATTACGTCTGCTGCGACAGTCACGAGAAGGTCGATCAGAGGTCCATTCACTGGGCGCACCTCCTTTCTGTTGCCAGATTGGAGCAGGGCAGCAAGATAATAATATCACATTTTTCCCTATGCTACAACAACAAACGCCTCCCCGGCGATGGACCGGGGAGGCGTTTGTTATGCGATCCTGGGCGTTGCGTGTGCCCGGAAGTTAGCGGGGATCATGCCGCACAAGGGCAGCGGATACGGAAATCAATTTTTGCAGCTTGACCCAGAGCCTAAGCCTTCACCCCTTGGGGGGAAGGTGGCGCGTAGCGCCGGATGAGGGGTATTTAGGGCAAAATGCTGTTATCCTGCGCCCTCATCAGTCATCTGCGGTGACAGCTGCTCCCCACTTTGTCACCTGCGGTGACATTTCTCCCCGGAACGGGGAGAATCTGTCCCGACCGGGGGAAGCCTTCATTCGGAAAATTGATTTCCAAGGGCAGCGGAGGGTGCTCAGTGCTTTTCCTTGTACTTCAGGCTGGTAAAGGCACCAACGACCATCAGTGCCATGCCGCTGAGGGCGGAGCCAAGGGCACCGGTCCAGTTGACACCGGTCTTGGGCAGTGCGGAGATGGTGGCGTCCGCTGCAGGAGCTGCGGGAGCGGCGGGAGCTGCCGGGGTCTCCGGGGCTGCGGGGGTAACAGATGCTTCGGGAGCAGCGGGGGTGACATCCTCGGTGGAGGGTGCATCCGGCTTCTTGACCTCGTCATCACCGGCGGGCAGCACCGTCTCGATGACGCCGGGGATCAGCACGTCACGGACTTCCACGGTGGTGTAGGTGTAATCCACGGCGGCGTCCTTCTTGACGGTGGTGACCATCTGTTCGGCTTCCAGATCGGGGCTTTCGTTGTTGTCCTTCTCGGTGTAGTAGAGGTACTTGATAAAGCCGCTTTCCTGCTTGCCGGTATCCTTGCCGGTAAAGGTTTCGCGGATCAGGTTGGTAAAGCTCTTGTAGATGCCATCGCTGTCGCCTTTTGCCTCCAGATTCCGATCGTACTTGTGGTCCACTTTGCAGCTGTACTTGCCTTCGGTCTGGGTGCCGGTGCCAAGGTCATCGGTTTTTGCAAAAGGAGTGCTGGACGTCTTTTTATCCACCGTCATGCTGCTGTTGGTCTTGGTGGAGGTGGAGCGGACGCTGATGGGAGCAAAGAGGGTCTTGATGGAGGACTGGTTCTCGCCCACTACCTGACCTTCCCGCACCTGGACCAGCTTGGAGATCATCAGGTCGTAGCCGCCCACATACTCTTTGGAGTTATTCTGTTTGGAGGCGGTGGCGTTGGTGCAGACGTTGGCGTCCCGGGTCATGTAGCCGTAGGCAGTCATGGTAGAGCTCTTTTTGTAGACCTGATAGCCCGTGGGGGAGTTGGGATTGGAGCTGGAGGGGGCAAGCTTTACGACATAGGTGCTGAGGATCTCCTCCTTCTCTTTTTCGGTGAGGGTATTGTAGGTTTTGTTGCTTTCAACAGCTTTCAGGTAGGCGTTGACAGCGTCCTTTTCGGCGTCCTCACCTTCGAACAGTTTGACATTACCCTTCTCGTCCTTGACGGCATCGTAAGCCACGGTGCCGGTGACCTTGTAGAAGGCGCTGGACTTGGGCTTGTTGTTGTCGCCGCGGTCGTACTCGTAGTGACCGGTCTTCTCGCCAGGTGCTTTGTCGTAGCTGATCTCGTTGCCCAGACCGGCATCGTGGTTCCGGTCCTGCCATTTCAGCGTGCTCTGGTCTGCCAGCAGATGTTCGGCGCTGTAGTTCCACTCCAGCTTGGGGTTCACCAGCACGCAGTCTGTGGTCTCGGTATTGCCGTCCTCGCCGGGCAGCAGGTCCAGCTTGGCGCTGGAAGCAAGGTCCAGATGACTGATGTAGTCGCCCTTTGCAGTGCCAAGGAAGCCACCATAGGGAGCATACTTGTGATAGAAATCATAATCGCCGGAGTAGTAGTTTTTCAGTTCCTCCTTGTATTTGGTGCCTTCGTTGACCGTGACCTTAGTATTCTGTGCCAGATTCTTCTGGTCGTTCAGAGCCTTGATGAGCTGCTCGGTGGTCATGTCCGCATGGGTGACAGAGGTCTTGAGGTAGGTGATGACCTGCTCCTTGGAGCTATCACCCTGGACCTGAATGTCACCGACCCAAAGCTCTTCGCCCTTGTCCTTGTCAAGGTTGTTATACTTAGCAAGGATGTCATCCCAGAACTTATTGTATGCCGCATCCAGAGCAGCCTGATCCTTGGCGTCCACAGTGGTCTGCATGGACTCGTCCACCGACTTGTTGATGGTCAGGGTGTTCTTCTTCAGGTTGCTGTAGTCGATGGTAACGGTGGTATCGCCATTGGTATAGGTGGCGATCTTGCCGTCCTTCAGGGTGATCTTGCTTGCGTCAATATGGAACTCCTCGGCGAGCATAGCCTTGATGGTATCTTCGTCTTTGAGCTCCCCTTCCGTTACGGTGACGGTGTAGGTGGTGGTCTTGTTGCCGTCCGTTTCGATGAGGGTGTACTTGCCGTCCTTATCCAGCTTGTACTCCACGCCGTCAACGGTAAGGGTGGTCTTGTCCTCGCTGAACTGGTAATTAAAGTCAGCGCTGCCCTGAGCAACAAGCACCTTGTTGTGAAGGTCCTCAGTAGTTACGTTCGTGCCCTCGGTCTTTTTGGTGACGGTCCACTCTGCCTTGGTGACATCGCCCACAAATTGGACGTTCTTATAGCCCTCGGCGATCAGGTCTTCCTTGGTCTTGCCGGGGTGATCCTTGAGCAGGGCGTCCCATGCAAGGGCTTTCTTCTCGGCGTCGGTCAGGGTGGGGTAGGTGATGGTATAGGTGGTAGTGACCTTGTGACCGTTCTCGTCGGTGACTACGTCAAAGCCGATAAGGCGACCCTGCGTATCGTACCTGCCCTCAGTGCCTTCCGGCGGAGTGGGCACGGAGTTGCCAACGTCGCCGTTGCGGGTGACCTCGTGGTAGTTGCCAGTCTCCGTATCGGTCCAGGTGACCTTGCCATGGGTCACTACAGCAGAACCGGCGAGGATGTGGTCCTTCACATCGGTGATCTTATCCGGATCCTTGCCCGGGACGGTGGGGTTAACGGCATCCTTGACAGCAGTGGTTTGGACCTCTGCGCCCTTGTACGTAAAACTGTAGGTCCTGCCGTCTACGGTGGTGGTAAAGACAAAGACGCCGCCTTCATCCCGCTTAAAGGTGCCTGCATCGATTGCCTTCTTCAGCTCTGCCCGGGCGCTTTCGTCGGTGGTCATGTCGCAGGCAGCCTTGTACAGAGCTTCCCGCAGCGCTGCGTCCTTGACCTCGTTCTCGGCGGCTTCCTTGCCGGGAGTCTCGGTGGTGCCATTCTTGGTCTCGGTGACGCTGACCTCAATGGACAGGTTCCGGCGGAGTGCGGTGCTCTGGTCCACAGTCAGCTTTACCCGCTCGCCGTTGTCGGCACGGTAGTAGATATCGCCGCCCTCAACGGAGTAGCGGTCGTTGTTCAGCTTGGCAACGATCTCAGCATTGGTCAGCTGATCGGTGCTGGTGGTGTCGATCTTGATGGTGTACTCCCGGACGGTGCCATCCTCGGCAGTCTCGGTGTAGGTGTACTTGCCGTCCTTTACGCCATTGTCGTCCTTGCCGCCCTTTTCCGTCAGCATCTCGTCCAGCTTGGTGTAGGGCAGGGACTCGCCGTTAGAAAGCTTGACTTCTGCAAGCACCACATCGGTGGGGATAGTTGCTTCTCCGTCATTCTCAAACTTTTCACGGGAGACGGTCAGGTCGGTGGTGGTCTTGACGGTGACGGTGCTGCCGGTGACGGTGATGTTGGTGGTACGGGTCTGCTCGTTGCCCTTCTCGTCCAGATACTTCTCGGTACGGGTCAGGGTGTAGCTGCCGTCCGCATTCACGGTGGGCTTGTCGGCTTCCAGCAGTTTGGCGATCTCCTCGGCGGTCATCTCGCCGGTCTTGGTCTCTTCCTTGCGGAGCACCAGAGTCTGCTTGGTGCCGGTCGCATCGTTCTTGACTTCCTGCACCTTGTAGCCATTGCCGACGTCGGTGTCCTTGGCGGCATCCCATGCGATGTCCGGGTTCACCTTGCCCAGTTCCTTCTCAAGGTCGATGTTCTCCTTGGGGGTCTCGGTGACAACTTCGTCCAGATCTGCCTTGGCGTTGCCGGTACCGGTGGTGGTAGTGGTCTCGGTGCCGGGGGTGACCACGGGATCCTTGCGGGTAAGGGAACCATCAAGGTTGATATCGGTGGTGGGCTTTTTGGTGGTATCGGGGATAGGCTCTGCACCGGGGTTGGGCTTCTGCTCGGTGGTCTCGGTGTCCACCTTCTCGGTCTTTTCTGCCTCACCGATCTTTTTGCCCTCTTCGGTCAGGTCCTTTTTCTCCTCGGTGGTGTCGCCGGTGGGGACCTTTTCCTCAGGCTTTTCTTCGGCTTTTTTCTCAGGCTTCACCTCAGGCTTTTCCTCAGGCTTTTCCTCGGCGGACTCATCCTTCTTGATGATGTCGCCTTTCAGAGTGGTGGAATCATCGGGGTTCTGGATGGGGTTCTCATGATCGTACTTGACTTCGGTCTCACCCTCGCCCAGCACAGGAGTAGCCTTTTTGGGGTCCTCCTTGTTCACAGGGGCTTCTTCCGCAGGGGTCTGCTGGTTTTCGCCGGCGGCAGTATCCTCCTGCTTTGCATCGGCAGGGGCAGCGTCAACTTCGTCCGCAGCGGTAGCGTGAGCCGCA
Source organism: Faecalibacterium prausnitzii (assembly GCA_004558805.1). Classification (GTDB taxonomy): domain Bacteria; phylum Bacillota; class Clostridia; order Oscillospirales; family Ruminococcaceae; genus Faecalibacterium; species Faecalibacterium prausnitzii_M. Next base: position 11,595 of record SFDE01000021.1, read on the forward strand.
AGGGGCTGCGCGGCAACACAGGCGGTCAGAGCAACAGCAGTGGCAGCGAGCTTGAATTTCTTGTTCGTCATGATGGTCGGCTCCTTTCAGATGTAACATGATCCGTAAAGGCTGGATCGCATAAGCAAAATACCGGATATAGTACTTTATTGCCTTACAGGTCTGTCTACATTCTTTATACCATATGCCGGGGGAATTGTAAACGAAAAGCAGCATCAATTTTACATTTTTGGAGGCTGAGCTAAAATAATCGGATATAATTTGGTGACAAACACAAAGCTTTGTTGCGCTATTGTAATGCAGATACGAGAGCTTGTTGCACTTTTGTGATGCATGGACGAAACTTCGTCCCATAAAAAAGGGGCTGCTGCACATCATTGGTGCAGCAGCCCCTTTGCGCCTGATGCAGTTGTGTGTAAGACGAGAAGGCGGCAGATGAGGGAAAGCAGCTGTCAGCAGCACCTGCCGTGCGCCCTCATCCGCCCCGGTGCCGGGTCCTTATACCTTATATAAGGGCAGGCGCAGTCAGCGCTCCTGCTTCAGGCGGGAGAGATAGCGGTCGGCGGCAATTGCCTCGGGGGTAAAGGAGTTGTTTTTCCACCAGCTTACAAGGGCAGCAGCAACGGTGATGCCGCTGGTGAGCAGCTGCTCCAGCTGCTGGCTCTCGATGGGCAGCAGGGGCTTGCCGCAGGCGCTGAGCAGCTGGTTGGTCAGTGCCAGTGCCAGAGCGGCGGTGCGGGCGATGGTGGCGGCGGAAATGTTGGTCTTCATATTCAGTACCTCACTTTCTCATGGGCTTCTAAATCGGCGATGCGGTGGTTTGCCACTTTTATCTGTTCTTCCAGGATGGGTACCCGGCGGGCGAAGTTGTTGTGCTCCCGCACCTCCCGGGTCAGCTCTTCCAGTTTGGTGTCGGTCACTGCCTGACTGCGGCTGTTGGCGATGAGCACCCCCAGCAGGGTCACCGCTCCGGCAATGACGGCGGACAGGATATTTTCCATGGCGTCACCCCTTCCACCGGCTTTTGGCGGGGCGGGTGTCGATGTGGACCCAGCCGGCAGGGCGGTGTGCCGCTGCCGGATACCGTCCGATGCCCCCGGTGTCCGGCAGCAGGGTCTCGGCGTAGGCGGCAAGGGTCTCCACGGGTACACCGGGCACCCGGATATCTGCCGCCCTGCCGTAGCAGTGCTGGCTGTATGCCGCACCCCCTGCTTTCCTATTATATGCGGGGGTCCGGTAGCCGCTGGTGACGGTCACCGGCTTGCCAAAGTGGTCCCGGATGCTTTGCAGCACCTGCACAAGCCGGGTGTCGATAAACACCGGATCACTGCCGTCCCGGCAGGCAAACTCCCGGAGGCGGAAATTGGCACTGAGCCGCCTGCCGCCGTCCCTGGCAAGGGAGTAGGCTTGCAGCATGAGGATGCACCTCCTTTCTTATTTCCAGCGTCCGATTGCAAGATAGTCAAAGGCGCCGCTGCCGCCGGGGGTAAAGGTGCTGGTGGTCTTTCCCTCCGGGGCAAGGTACCGGTCTGCCGCCCCCACCCCCGCAAAGGACACCGCATAGCCGGTGTTGGCAAAAGGGGCAGGCAGCCGCACCGAGGCAGCGTCTGCGGCGGCAGTGCCCCAGCACAGCTGCACCCCGTTGCTGCACCGCATAAAGCTGGTGCCGGTGGAGGCGGTGATGCCGGCGGTGGCGTTCCAGTTGATGCTGTCCAGCTTTTTCTTGTCGTAGCTGCTCAGAAAACCGGCGGCGCTCTGGGTGGCGACGGTGTGACTGTGGGTCTTGACGGCGTACACCTCCCCGGCACCGGCAATGACCTCCTGTGCCTGCTGGGCGGCGTCCTCGGCACGCTTTGCCCCTGCCTGCGCCGTGTTGGCGTGCTCCAGTACCTGCGCCACGAACTGCTGGTACAGGGAGGGGGTGGGGTCCGGGGCAATGTCATCGGTGGGCAGGGTGGCGTAGGTGTCGTAGCTGCCGGGGCGGCTGTAGGCGGTGTAGCCGGAGCCGTTGAGGGCGGCAACCATCCACTGTCCGCCGGTGCCGCCGGTAAGGCGGCGGTCCACCACCACGGTGCCCTCGGCACTGAGGGTCACTGCAGCGGTGGAGCTGCCGTCCCCCCGGCGCAGGTAGAGGGTGACGGTGCACTCCTGCCACGCCGGGGGCAAGGTGAAGCGGAGGGTGTCCACCCCTTCAGCGTTCTGCCCGCCCAGATGGAGACGGTGGGGCTGTGCTTCAAACTCGGTGCCTCCGCACAGCCGGGGAATGATCTTGATTTCCATGGGATTACCTTCCTTTCTGTTTTTTGTTTGATTGTACCGCCGGCGGTGCAGAGGGGATAGTGTGTACATGAAATGCAGCATTTTCGACAGTTGTGCAACTTGCTCACAGGGGGCACCCGGGGAGAAATTCCGGAGGCAGAAAATGGGAAATAAACGGGAACTTAAAAAGACGGTCCTCCCTGCAGTGCAGCGGGTTTATACCGCTGCCGGACCAGAAAAAAGACGTGGGAAAGGGGCATTTTGCCCCCCTGCGGCGCAAAACAAATGTTAAAAATTCGTGAACAAAAGAATGAAAAATATCACAGAAAAATCGGAAGTTAACGACCTAAAAAATATTTTTTTGGAGAAAACACTGTTAAAATTGCACAAAAAACTATGTCAAAAAAATAACGATTCCTGGGAGGACGATTTGACAAAGCATTTTTGGTCTGGTAAGATAGTAGCTGCTCAACAGACGTTGCAGCGTTTAAAAATTATCTGGATGAAGTGAAATGCCGTTCTTTGGGGCGGCAGGGTGCACAGCAGATGGGGCGTGCACCCGGGCGGAGATCTGCCACAGAAACGTAAGTCCGAATCGTGGTACGATGCTCAATTTTGTTACAAAAAGAGCATCGTATTTGATTGTGGGGGACCCACCTCCTGCAGTCCGGGCGGCAGGGGCACCGGGTAGGGTGTCCGCTGCCGCAGCAAAATCAGAGAAGAGAGGAGTTGTCTCGTATCGCTTCCGTAAAGAAAAAAGCATTGGGCTGCAAGAGTGCAGCCTCTTCCCGTGTGCTGGCGTTCTGCGTCATGGTCGTGTGTCTTGTTGCCACACTCAGTGTGACCGCTGCAAATCTGCGGCTGACCTACGTCACAGACTCCAATGGAGCACGGCAGGTCCTGCTGACCTCCGAGACCGACCCTGCACAGGTGATGAACCTCTCCGGCATCCAGTCCGAAGAAGGCGACGAAGTCTACTACACCGCTTTTGGCGGCAATCTTGCCAGCCTGAGCATCACACGGGCGTTTGCCGTCAACATCCAGGCGGACGGACAGGAATACCCGGTGAAGATGGTGTGCGGCACCGTGGCGGATGCGCTGGAGCGCGCCGGCATCACCCTGGAGGGGGATGACTACACCGAGCCTGCCCTGAACCATCTGGTGACTGCAGGCAGCAAGATCGTGGTGCACCGGGTGGACTATCAGGATCGGGTTGAGACCCAAGCCATCCCCTACGACACCGAGTATGTCTACACCAGCCTGTATTTCCGGAATACCGGACGCACCACCACCATGCGCCACGGCGCAGAGGGGCAGCAGACGGTGACCACCCGGGACCGCTATGTGGACGGTGAGCTGGAAAACAGCATCGTGGTGGATACCACCACCACCGTGGAGCCCACCAACCATGTGATCAAGACCTACGGCGCAGGTGCCCCGGTGTCCCCCCTGACGGGCAAGGACGGCACCACCAACGCCCCGGAGAGCTACAGCCGGGTGCTTACCGGCAAGGCGACCGGCTACTATTCCCGTACCGGCAAGGGTTCGTCCGGCTTGGGTCTGGGCTACGGCACCGTGGCGGTGGACCCGGATGTGATCCCCTACGGCACTAAGCTGTATATCACCTCCACCGACGGCAAATTTGTCTACGGCTACGCCGTGGCAACGGATACCGGCATTGCAGTGCAGAAGGGACAGATCCTGGTGGACCTGTTCTACGAGACCTACGCCGAAAGCGTCATCAACGGCGCCATTCAGGTAAACGTCTACGTGCTGGACTGATCCGTGGCATCCTGCCTGAACAACAAAACAGAAAACGGAGCTTTTGCCCATCTTTTGTAAAAAAGAGACGGGCATAGGCTCCGTTTTTTTGTTATATAGGCAGGTTATACGATATTTCTTGTAAAAAATTGGGGAGTGTGTATATAACAGAGAAATATACCCGAAAAGATTATGGTAATTTTTAACGGAAAAGCCTTGAAAATTGCGGCAAAATTCTTTAATATAGAGTAGTAAAAGCTTACAGTCCCGCTTTTTGGGGGCTGCACGGAGAGGAGCAAGCTATGAGACCGACCGAAGAGAAGATTGAGAGCAATGCATCGGATCTGCCGGTGTATCTGTTTAAACAGGGCAACAACTGCGAGGCGTATCGCTACTTTGGTGCACATCTGGAAACGCGTGCCGGTGAGGCAGGCGTTGTTTTCCGTGTCTGGGCACCTCACGCAACGGCGATCAGCGTTGTGGGCGATTTTAACAGCTGGAAGCCGGGCAGCCATCCCATGCGCAAGGTGGATGGGGATTCGGTATGGGAGCTGTTTATTCCCGGCATGAAGGAATACGATGTCTATAAATACTGCGTGACCACCCGGGCAGGGGATCTGGTGTACAAGGCAGATCCCTATGCGTTCCACGCCGAGACCCGCCCGTCCAACGGCAGCAAGGTCTACGATATCAGCGGATTTGGGTGGCACGATGAAGCATGGCAGGCAGAGCAGAAAAAGGCGGACGTGATCAATGGTCCGATGAACATCTACGAGATGCACGCCGGCAGCTGGAAGATGAAGGAAGGGGATAAGCCCTACAACTATTCCGAGCTGGCGGATCAGCTGATCCCGTATATCACCGAAATGGGCTACACCCATGTGGAACTGCTGCCGGTCATGGAATATCCCTTTGACGGCAGCTGGGGCTATCAGGTCACCGGCTATTTTGCACCCACCAGCCGCTACGGCACCCCCAAGGACCTGATGGCATTTGTGGATAAGATGCACACTGCAGGCATCGGGGTCATCATGGACTGGGTGCCCGCCCATTTCCCCAAGGACCAGTTTGGTCTGTACAATTTTGACGGGGAGGCGTGCTACGAGGATCCCAACCCCAAGCGTGGCGAGCATAAAGAGTGGGGCACCATGGTGTTCGACTTTGGTCGCAACGAGGTGCAGAGCTTTTTGATCTCCAGCGCCCTGTACTGGCTGGAGCAGTACCATATCGACGGTCTGCGGGTGGATGCAGTGGCATCCATGCTGTATCTGGACTACAACCGCAAGCAGGGCGAGTGGGAGCCCAACAAGGACGGCGGCAAGGAGAATCTGGAGGCTGTGGCGTTCCTGCGCAAGCTCAACAGCACGGTGCTGGGTCGCCACCCCCACAAGTGCATGATCGCCGAGGAGTCCACCGCCTGGCCTATGGTCACCAAGCCTGCCTTCGATGGCGGTCTGGGCTTTAACTTCAAGTGGAACATGGGCTGGATGAACGACATGCTCAGCTACATGAAGACCGACCCCCTGTTCCGCGCCGGCAACCACAACAAGGTCACCTTCAGCTTCTTCTACGCCTTCAGCGAAAACTTTGTACTGCCCATCAGCCACGATGAGGTGGTCCATGGTAAGGGGAGCCTCATCAATAAGATGCCCGGAGAGTACGACGACAAGTTTGCCAACCTGCGGACCTTCTTTGGCTACATGATGGCACACCCCGGCAAGAAGCTGCTGTTCATGGGACAGGAGTTTGGTCAGTTCGCCGAGTGGAACGAGGCAAAGCAGCTGGACTGGATGCTGCTGGGCTACGACAAGCACACCGAGCTGCAGAACTACGTCAAGAGCCTGAACCGCTTCTACAAAGAGCACCCCGCCTTCTGGCAGGTGGACTACAGCTGGGAAGGCTTCCAGTGGATCGTCCCCGATGACTCCCAGCAGAGCGTCATCGCCTTCCTGCGGAAGGATACCGCCGGCAAGCAGATCCTTGTGGTGTGCAACTTCAACCCCGTGCTCCGGGAGGGCTACACGATGGGCGCACCGGTGGCGGGCACCTACAAGGAGATCCTGAACAGCGACGACGCCGCTTTTGGCGGCTCCGGCACCGTGCACAACAAGCCGGTGCGCACCCATAAAAAGCCCATGCACGGCTTTGAACAGTCCATTACCATCACCCTGCCGCCCATGAGCACCCTGTACTTTGAGGTGCCTGCAAAGCGCACCAGCAAGACGGCGGTGACCAAGGCGGACGCCTCCAAAAAGACCGCCGCAAAAAAGCCCTGTGCGGCAAAGGCAAAGTCTGCGGAAAAGCCTGTAAAAAAGACTACCCGCAAGACCAAGGCAGATGCTGCTGAGGATAAAGCACCCAAAAAGACTACCCGTAAGGCAAAAGCCGAGACTGCTGCGGAGGAAAAGCCTGCAAAAAAGACTGCCCGCAAGGCAAAGGCAGACCAGCCCAAGGCAGAAAAGGCAACTGCAAAAACCACCCGTAAACCCAAGGAACCCAAGGCATAACACATCTTTTCCGAATATTGTTTCTTGTTGACTATCATTTCCAAAAGGAAATGTTAAAGGGGAGAATAAAACTATGGCAAAAGAAATTGTGGCAATGATCCTTGCCGGTGGACGTGGCTCGCGCTTGTATGCGCTGACACAGAAAACGGCAAAACCGGCAGTGTCCTTTGGCGGTAAGTACCGCATCGTGGACTTCCCGCTGTCCAACTGCGTGAACTCCAACATCGACACCGTGGGTATCGCAACCCAGTACCAGCCCCAGAAGCTGAACGAGTACATCGGCAACGGTCAGCCCTGGGACCTGGACCGTCTCCACGGCGGTGTGCACACCCTGCCTCCCTACGAGCAGGCAAAGGGCACCGACTGGTACAAGGGCACCGCAAATGCCATTTACCAGAATATCAGCTTTATCGATCACTACGATCCGGAGTATGTCATCATCCTGTCCGGTGACCAGATCTGCAAGCAGGACTACGCAGACTTCCTGCGCTTCCACAAGGAGAAGGGCGCAGAGTTCTCTGTTGCCGTTATGGAAGTGGACTGGAAGGAAGCTTCCCGCTTTGGTCTGATGGTGGCGGACGAGAACGACCGCATCACCGAGTTCCAGGAGAAGCCCCCGGTACCCAAGTCCAACCTTGCCTCCATGGGCATCTACATCTTCAACTGGGATGTCCTGAAGAAGTATCTGGAAGAGGACGAGGCAGATCCCGAATCCAAGAACGATTTTGGCATGAACATCATCCCTGCCCTGCTGCGGGATGGCCGCAAGATGTACGCCTACCGCTTTGCCGGCTACTGGCGTGACGTGGGCACCATCGACAGCCTGTGGGAAGCAAACATGGAGGTCCTGGACCCTGAAAATTCCGGCATCGACGTCTTTGACAAGAAGTGGAAGATCTACAGCCGCAACCCGGTGCTGCCCGCACAGAAGATCGGTCCCCGGGCGGTGGTGCAGGATTCTCTGGTCACGGAAGGCTGCAAGATCTACGGCAACGTCCATCACTCTGTGCTGAGCGCAGGCGTTGTTGTGGAAGAGGGCGCTACCGTGGAAGACGCTGTGCTGATGGACGGCGTTGTGGTCAAGGCAGGCGCCGTTGTAAAGCGCTGCATCCTCGCTGAGGACGTTGTGGTGGGTGCAGGTGCCCGGATCGGCGGCGATGGTCCCATCGCTCATGTGGGCACCGGTCTTACCATCGGTGCAGGCGCTACCGTCAAGGAGGGCGCAAAAGTCTTTGAATCCGTCAAGGAGGGTGTGGAAGTATGCTGAGCCAGAACACCAATGCGTTGGGTATCATTTTTCCCAACAGCTATGATAATACCGTTCCCGAACTGGTGACCGAGCGCGCCATGGCGTCCATCCCCTTTGCGGGTCGTTACCGCATGGTGGACTTTGTGCTGTCCAGCATGGCAAACTGCGGCATCTCCAATGTTTCCATCGTGGTGCGCAAGAACTACCACTCCCTGATGGACCATCTGGGCACCGGTCGTGAGTGGGATATGGCACGCCGCCACGGCGGTCTGAACATCGTACCTCCCTTTGCAGAAAAGGGCGTGCGGATCTACTCCGGTCGTGTGGAGGCTCTGGGCTCCATCCTGAACTTCCTGGAAGCTCAGAAGGAAAAGTACGTGGTCATGAGCGATGCCAACATCGCCGTCAACTACGACTTCAACGCCCTGCTGGCTGCACATCAGGCAAGCGGCGCAGACGTCACGGTTGCTTACCAGAAGACCGAGATCCCCGAGGGTCGCAAGAACGACAACTACACCCTCACCGTGGATGCAGATGGTCGTGTTACGGAACTGCTGTTCAACGACTACCGTTCCGGTGTCCAGAATCTGGACCTGAACATCTACGTCATCGAGCGTGAGACCCTGATCAAGTTGGTGAAGGATGCAACTTCCCGTGGTCTGATCTACTTCGAGCGGGATATTCTGGCACACAATGTCAACATCCTGAACATCCATGCTCTGGAGTACACCGGCTATGTGGCACATATCTGCGACATGAAGAGCTACTTTGACGAGAACCTGAAGCTTACCGATGAGAACAATCTGGAAGCACTGTTCCCCAAGAAGAGCCCGGTCTACACCAAGATCCGTGACGACAACCCCACCCGTTACGTCACCGGTTCCAAGGTCACCGACTCCATCCTGGCAGACGGCTGCCTCATCGAGGGCACCGTGGAGAACTGCGTGCTGTTCCGCGGCGTCAAGATCAAGAAGGGCGCTGTGGTCCGCAACTGCGTGCTCATGCAGGACACCGTTGTGGAGCCGAACGCTGAGCTGAACTGCGTGGTCACCGATAAGAACGTGAAGATCACTGCCGGCAAGAAGCTGTCCGGCACCGAGAGCTTCCCGGTCTACGTACAGAAGAACCACACGGTCTGATCCCAAGGTTTTATCCATAGGGGCGGCTTCCTCCCCGGTAGCCCCTCTTGAGAGGGGCGGGAGCGTCTGCGCTCCCGCCTGCTCTTTTGTATGAACATCCGTGCCGCTGCCCGGCAGCGGAGGGGGACACGGACCCTCTGAGTTCCAAATGGAAGGAGCAATTCTATGAGAATCCTGTATGCTGCTTCGGAAGCGAATCCCTTTGCAAAGTCCGGCGGTCTGGCGGACGTGGCGGGTGCCCTGCCCAAGGCTCTGGTGAAGGACGGCGTGGACGCCCGGGTCATCATGCCTCTGTACGGCGACCTGAAGTACCGCGACAAGCTGGAGTACGTTACCAACTACTCGGTGCCGGTGGGCTGGCGCAGCCAGTACTGCGGTCTGTTCAAGGCGGAAGTGGACGGCGTGACCTACTACTTGCTGGACAACGAGTACTACTTCAAGCGCCGTGGTCTGTACGGCTTCTACGATGACGGCGAGCGCTTCGCCTTCTTCTCCCGTGCCATTTTAGAGACCCTGTTCTACATCGACTTCACCCCGGACATCATCAACTGCAACGACTGGCAGACGGCTCTGGTGCCGGTGTACCTGAACCTGTACTACCGTCATCTGGATAAGTTCAACCGCATCAAGACGGTGTTCACCATCCACAACATCGCCTATCAGGGCAAGTACGGCACCGATATCCTGGAGGATACCTGCGGCATTGGTCGCCGGGACCAGCACATCGTGGAGTACGACGGCTGCGCCAACTTTATGAAGGGCGCCTTTGAGACGGCAGATAAGATCACCACCGTCAGCCCCACCTATGCACTGGAGATCCTGGACCCCTGGTTCAGCTACGGTCTGGACGCTCTGCTGCGGGAGAAGCAGTACAAACTCTGCGGTATCCTCAACGGTATCGACATGGACGCCAACAATCCTGCCACTGACAAGAACATCCCCTTCAACTACGACATCGACACCTTTGAGGACGGCAAGGCAAAGTGCAAGGAAGCCCTGCAGGACAAGTTCGGTCTGAACAAGGACGGCAGCCCGGTCTTTGGTATGGTGAGTCGCATGGTGGGCATGAAGGGCTTTGATCTGGTCCAGAGCATTGCCGACGGTCTGGTGGACCGGGGCATCCAGCTGGTGATCCTGGGCAGCGGCGAGGCTCAGTACGAGAACTTCTTCTCCGACCTGTGCGCCCGTCACCCGGGTCGTGTGGGCACTTACATCGGCTTTGAGCCGGCACTGTCTCAGGAGATCTACGCCGGCGCAGATGCCTTCATTATGCCCTCCAAGAGCGAGCCCTGCGGTCTGGCACAGATGGTGGCATGCCGCTATGGCACTCCTCCTATCGTCCGTGAGACCGGCGGTCTGCGGGACTCCATCCACGACTGCACCATGGGCAATGGCAACGGCTTTACCTTTGCAGGCTACAGCGCCCACGAGCTGTACGAGGCATGCTGCCACGCACAGAACGCCTACAATGACAAGAAGAACTGGCACAACCTAGTGCATTACTGCATGGAGTGCGACTTCAGCTGGGATGTTTCCGCCAAGAGTTACGAGGGTCTGTACAACGAGACTGCAAACCTCTGGTAAGCACAAAAAGGTTTTTGGAGCTGCCGCACTGGCTGGTGCGGCAGCTCTTTTTGCGTCCTGCACAAAAAGCTTATCACATTTTTGGTATTGATGCACCGGTAGGCGGACAAACTCCACACAGGGCGTACAGTTACGACGCGGCGGTAAACAAACTATGAAATTTTACTATAATTCAGTGGAGAATTGATTGAAATATCCGCCGGTTTGAATTATACTATCCTTATAAGTTTTTTTGCCGTTTCGATTCTTTGGCAGAAAAACCAGAAACTGGTACGCCGTGCAAGCGGCAGAAAGGAAAGGCACCGGGGTGAAAGGCTGGTATAAAGCGCTGGAAGATCTGGTCTGGCTGACCCAGCTGGGTCTGAATATGCTGTTTCCGCTGGTGCTCTGTCTGGGAGGCTGCTGGTGGGCGGTGAGCAACTGGGGCTGGGCAGAATGGCTGTATCTGCCGGCGATCCTGCTGGGGCTTGGCGCCGGGGCGCAGAACTTCTGGGTCTTTGCAAAAGAACATATGGACCGCACGAAAAAAGACAAACCCCATCGTGTGGGCTTTAATACACATCAATGAACTGGGAGGTCTTTCTTATATGAAACTGCAGCCGGAATCCAGAAAACAGCTGCTGCGCATCACAGGGGGCACGGCGATCTGCACTGCCGCTATGTGGGTGATCTTTGCAGCCCTGCACCTCGTGGGCTGGATCAGGTTCGATCATACCGTGGTGCTGGCAAGTCTGGTGGGCGCCGCCGTGGCAGTGGGCAACTTTGCCGGTATCTGCCTCATGGTGCAAAAGGTCATTGACGAGCCGGACGAGAAAAAGCGCAAGGCAAAATTACAGCTTTCCTATAACAGCCGTATGCTGCTGCAGGCGGTGTGGGTGATCGTGGCGATCGCGGCACCCTGCTTCCAGCCTTTTGCAGGCGTGCTGCCGCTGTTTTTCCCTCGGGTTACGATCTATTATCTGCAAATAACCGGCAAGTACAAGCCGCTGAAACCGGCGCAGGAACCGGTGGACGTCTCGGTGGAGGACGACCCCGAACCTGCGGCGGTACCGGCGGCGGAGCCCCGTGACGAAGGGGGTGAAACGTAACAAATGGAACTGAACGGCGCAAAGATCCTGTACACCATCCATACCCAGATCCCTTTGCTGGGAGATCTCAAGATCACCCAGACCCTTGTGAGCACATGGATCGTGATGGCGCTGCTTTCGGGGCTGGCGATCTGGCTGGGACACGATCTCAGGCTGGAAAATGTCTCCAAACGGCAGGCTGCTGCGGAGTTCATTGTAGAGCGGCTGGACCGGTTCGTCCACGACAATATGGGATACCACTTTGATAAGTATATTCCTCTTATCGGCTCGATCTTCGCTCTCAGCATCGGCTGCAACCTCATCAGCGTAGTGGGCTTGTGGAGTCCTACCGCCGATCTGAACACCGAGGCGGCATGGGCGATCGTGGTGTTCGTCCTGATCATGTATTACAAGATCAAGACCAACGGCATCCTCAGCTACCTCAAAGGTCTGCTGGACCCGCTGTTCATCATGGCACCCATCAATGTGCTGTCGGAGATCTCTACCCCCGTCAGCATGGCGTTCCGTCACTTTGGCAACATCCTGTCCGGTACGGTGATCTCCACCCTGCTGTACTGGGCGCTGGCAAGCCTGAGCCATGTCCTGTTTGGCTGGCTGCCGGGATTCCTGAGTCAGATCCAGCTGTTCCAGATCGGTATTCCCGCCTTTACGGGTCTGTACTTCGACTGGTTCGGCGGCTGCATCCAGGCATTCATCTTCTGTACCCTTACCGCAATTTTCATCAAACGTGCTGCCGGGGAGGAATGATCCTCCGCACCGGCATCCCCTAAAACACATTTTTCAGGAGGACAAATCTTATGACTGATTTCCAGTATCTGGCTCGTGGTATCGCTCTGGCAGGCTGCGGCATCGGCGCAGGCTGTGCACTGATCGCAGGTATCGGCCCCGGTATCGGCGAAGGCAACGCTGCCGCTGCAGCATGTGAGGCGGTGGGTCGTCAGCCCGAGTGCAAGAGTGATGTCACCAGCACCCTGATCCTCGGCGTTGCACTGTCCGAGACCACCGGTATTTACGGCTTCGTTACCGGTCTGCTGCTGATCTTCCTGGCACCCGGTATGTTCATGAAGTATCTGGCATAAGCGTTATCCAAAATCAAAACGAAAGGAGACGCTTATGGAATTGTATCAGGCGTTGATCACCCTGGACGGCTGGACATTTCTTGCCCAGATCTGCAACCTGATGATCCAGCTGCTGATCTTCAAGAAATTTTTGCTCAATCCGGTCAAAAAGGTGATCGCCGAGCGCAAGGCAAAGGCGGACAGCCAGATCGCAGATGCCCAGAAGCTCCGTGCCGAGGCAGAAGCTATGAAGGCGGAGTATGAGCAGAATCTGCAGAATGCCCGCACCGAGGCAAACCAGATCGTTGCTGCCGCCCAGAAGACTGCTGCCTCCCGCAGCGAGGAGATGCTGGGCGAGGCACGTGCTCAGGCTGCCGCCATGAAGCAGAAGGCTGAGGCGGACATTGCCCAGGAGCGCAAAAAGGCGGTCAACGAGGTCAAGGACGAGATCGGCGGCATCGCCATGGAGATCGCATCCAAGGTGGTGGAGCGGGAGATCAAGGAAACCGACCACAAGGATCTGATCGACGAATTTATTAAAAACGTGGGTGAAGCATCATGACCGAAACTGCAAGGATGTACGGGGGCAGCCTGTACGATCTGGCGGCAGAGGAAGGGCTGGAGACCCGCATTCTGGGTGAGCTGGAGCAGGCAGCACAGCTGCTGAAGGCAAACCCGGACTACCTGCGGCTGCTCAGCACCCCCAGCATCCCCAAAAAGGAGCGCTGCGGCTTGCTGGACGAAGCATTGCGGGGGCAGGTCCACCTCTATGTGCTGAACTTTCTGAAGATCCTGTGCGAGAAAGGCACCCTGCGGGAGCTTTCCGGCTGCGCCCGCGCCTACCGGCTCCGGTACAATCAGGCGCACGGCATTCTGGAGGCAACGGCTACCTCGGCAGTGCCCATGACCGCACAGCAGACGCAGGCTCTGCACGCAAAGCTGGAAAAACTCACCGGCAAGACCATCGATTTGAAGACCAAAGTGGATCCCGGTGTTCTGGGCGGCATCCGTCTGGACATGGAGGGTACCGAGCTGGATGGTACGGTGCAGAACCGGCTGGCAGCCCTGCGCAGGGATATTGCTTCCGTGGCATTGTAAAACTGGATCGAATTTCCACCCGAAAGAATGCTTTATAGAATTGAGTGGTGAACAAACAAAGATGCAACTGAAACCTGAAGAAATCTCCAAGATCATCCGTGCCCAGATCAAGCACTACGAAAATGCCATTGAGCAGAACGAGGTGGGCACGGTCATCATGGTGGGCGATGGCATCGCCCGTGCCAGCGGTCTGGAAAAGTGCATGGCAGGCGAGCTGCTTCAGTTTGATAACGGCGAGTTCGGTATGGCGCAGAATCTGGAGGAAAACACTGTTTCCATCGTTCTGCTGGGTTCCGATGTCGGCATCAAGGAAGGCAGCATCGTCAAGCGCACCGGCAAGGTGGTATCCGTGCCGGTGGGCGACGCACTGATCGGACGGGTCGTCAATGCACTGGGTCAGCCCATCGACGGGGCAGGTCCCATTGACGCCGCCGAGTATCGTGCCATCGAGAGCCGTGCTCCCGGCATCATCGACCGTCAGCCGGTGAAGGAGCCGCTGCAGACCGGCATCAAGGCAATCGACTCCATGATTCCCATCGGTCGTGGTCAGCGTGAGCTGATCATCGGCGACCGTCAGACCGGCAAGACTACCATTGCCTCTGACACCATCATCAACCAGAAGGGCAAGGATGTTATCTGCATCTACGTTGCCATCGGTCAGAAGCGGTCTACCGTGGCAAACCTTGTGCAGAGCCTTACCGAGGCAGGTGCCATGGACTACACCATCGTGGTGTCCGCCACCGCCTCCGAGCTGTCCCCCCTGCAGTACATCGCCCCCTATTCCGGCTGCTCCATGGGCGAGTACTTCATGAACAAGGGCAAGCACGTGCTGATCATCTACGATGACCTGTCCAAGCACGCCGTGGCATACCGTGCCCTGTCTCTGCTGATCCGCCGTCCTCCGGGACGTGAGGCATACCCCGGCGATGTCTTTTACCTCCACTCCCGTCTGCTGGAGCGTGCTGCAAAGCTGTCCAACGAACTGGGTGGCGGCAGCCTGACGGCATTGCCCATCATCGAGACCCAGGCAGGCGATGTTTCTGCCTATATCCCCACCAACGTCATCTCCATCACCGACGGTCAGATCTTCCTGGAGACCGAGCTGTTCCACTCCGGCGTCATGCCGGCAGTGAACCCCGGTATCTCGGTGTCCCGTGTGGGCGGCAACGCTCAGATCAAGGCGATGAAGAAGGTGGCAGGCACCCTGAAGCTGATCTACTCCCAGTACCGGGAACTGCAGTCCTTTGCACAGTTCGGTTCGGATCTGGACGCCGACACCAAGGCACGCCTTGCACAGGGCGAGCGCATCGTGGAGGTGCTGAAGCAGAACCGTTCCGCTCCCGTGCCGGTGGAAAAGCAGGTGGCGATCCTGTACGCTACCATCCACGACTACCTTGTGGAAGTCAAGGTGCCGGATGTGGCAGAGTACGAGAAGGGTCTGTACGAGTATCTGGACAGCGATGCTGCCGGTGCTGCCGTTATGGAGACGGTGCGCACTACCGGCAATCTGGACAAGGATACCGAGGAGAAGCTGAAGAGCGTGCTGCGTGCCTACACCGACGGTTTCGTCAAGGCGCATTAAGGAGAGGAGGCGTCCCCCATGGCTGGTTCCATGAAGGATATCAAGCTGCGCATCAAAAGCGTAGAGAGCACCATGCAGATCACCAAAGCGATGGAACTGGTGGCTTCCTCCAAAATGCGTCGTGCCAAGGAGCGGGTCGAGCACAGTCGACCCTATTTTGAAACGCTGCACGAGACCCTGACCGACATTGCTGCCGCAGACCCCCGTGCCCGCAGCCCCTATCTGCGCCGCAGCGAGATCCGGCGCACCCTGCTCATCGTCATTGCAGGCGACCGGGGACTTGCCGGCGGATATAACTCCAATGTGCTCAAGCTGGCACAGCAGGAGCCGGGGGACCATCTGGTGCTGCCCATCGGCAAGCGCTCGGCAGAGTACTTTGCCCACCACGGGGAGAACCTGTTTACCCAGGAGATCCTGCTGGCGGCAGATGTGTCGGTGGGCGAGTGCTTCCAGCTGTCCCGCAAGATCACTCAGGGGTACCTCAAAGGCGAGTACGATGCGGTAAAGATCTGCTATACCCGGTTTGATTCCATGATGACCCAGACCGCCTCCGTCATGGAGGTGCTGCCGCTGTCCATGGAGCCCACCGAGGAGCAGAAGGCACAGGCACGCCGCAGCCAGATCCTGTACAAGCCCAGCAGCGAGGAAGTATTCAGTGCCATCATCCCGGAGTATGTGGCGGGGATCATCTACGGCGCCGTGTGCGAGAGCGTGGCAAGTGAGCTTGCCGCCCGCCGCACCGCCATGGATGCCGCTACCAAGAACGCCGGCGAGATGATCGACCATCTGAACCTGTATTACAACCGTGCCCGTCAGGCTGCCATCACGCAGGAGATCACCGAGATCGTGGCAGGTGCGGAGAATTAAGAACTGATTTAAGGCTTCCCCCTTGGGGGAAGCTGTCACCGAAGGTGACTGATGAGAGAAAGCTCCCTTCAGAAGCCGTTTTTGTGGACGGAATCTGACCACAGTTGCCCCTCATCCGCCTCACTTCGTTCGGCACCTTCCCCCGAGGGGGGGAAGGCTTCAGAGGAAAATTATCAAGAAGGAGTTGTAGCCCATGTCCGAAAAACATATCGGCAAGGTGCTTCAGGTCATCGGACCGGTTCTGGACATCCAGTTTGAGGATGGTCAGCTGCCGGAGCTGCTCAACGCCATCGAGATCGACAACCACGGCGAAAAGCTGGTGGTGGAGGTGGCACAGCACACCGGCGATAACGTGGTGCGCTGCATCGCAATGAACAGCACCGATGGTCTGGTGCGCGGCACAGACGCCGTGGATACCGGCAATCCCATCAAGGTGCCGGTGGGCGACCAGTGTCTGGGACGAGTGTTCAATCTGCTGGGTGAGCCGGTGGATAACAAGCCCGCCCCTGCACCGGAAGCCTATTGGCCCATCCATCGTCCTGCTCCCAGCTATGAGGAGCAGCAGTCCACCACCGAGATCCTGGAGACCGGCATCAAGGTCGTGGACCTGATCTGCCCCTACGCCAAGGGCGGTAAGATCGGTCTGTTTGGCGGTGCCGGTGTCGGCAAGACCGTCCTGATCCAGGAGCTGATCTACAACATTGCCACCGAGCACAACGGCTACTCGGTGTTTACCGGCGTCGGCGAGCGCACCCGTGAGGGCAACGACCTTTACGGCGAGATGACCGAGAGCGGCGTTATCAACAAGACGGCGCTGGTCTACGGTCAGATGAACGAGCCTCCCGGAGCCCGTATGCGTGTGGCACTGTCCGGTCTGACCATGGCGGAGTATTTCCGTGATGTGAAGAATCAGGACGTGCTGCTGTTTATCGACAACATCTTCCGCTTTACCCAGGCAGGCTCTGAGGTGTCGGCACTGCTGGGTCGTATGCCCTCCGCCGTTGGCTACCAGCCCACCCTTGCCACCGAGATGGGCGCTCTGCAGGAGCGCATCACCTCCACCCGCAAGGGCTCCATCACCTCGGTGCAGGCGGTCTACGTCCCTGCGGACGACCTGACCGACCCCGCCCCCGCCACCACCTTTACCCATCTGGACGCTACTACGGTGCTGAGCCGTGACATCGCTTCTCAGGGCATCTACCCGGCAGTGGACCCGCTGGATTCCACCAGCCGCATCCTCAGCCCGGAAGTGGTGGGACAGGAGCACTACGAGATCGCCCGTGCCGTCCAGAAGGTGCTGCAGCGCTACAAGGAGCTGCAGGACATCATTGCCATCATGGGCATGGACGAGCTCAGCGAGGAGGATAAGCGCACGGTGAGCCGCGCCCGCAAGGTGCAGCGCTTCCTGAGCCAGAGCTTCCACGTGGCAGAGCAGTTTACCGGTATGCCCGGTCAGTATGTGCCGCTGAAGGAGACCCTGCGGGGCTTTAAGATGATCCTGAACGGCGAGTGCGACGACCTGCCCGAGAGCGCCTTCCTGTTCGCGGGCACCATTGATGACGTGTTCGCAAAGGCGAAGAAAGGGTAAACCATGACGACCTTTCATCTGACGGTGGTCACGCCGGACGGCTGCGCCTTTGACGGGCAGGCGGAACGGGTGGTCTGCCGCGCCATCGACGGCGATCTGGCGATCCTTGCACGGCATGGGGATTACTGCACGGCACTGGGTATGGGCGAGGCTCATATCGTGGACGCCGAGGGTAAGAGCCACCGTGCAGCCTGCATGGGCGGGATGCTCAGCGTGCTGGATGGGGAAGTGCGTCTGGTCGCCACCACATGGGAGTGGGCGGAACAGATCGATCAGGCGCGTGCCGAAGCATCCAAAAAGCGTGCCGAGGAGATCCTTGCCCGCAAGAATCTGGACGAGCAGGAATACGAGCTGGCACAGGCACGCCTCAAGCGTGCGCTGGTGCGTACTTCCGTCCGCTGATCCACTGAAATGCAAAAACCGGAGTTCCAAACGGAACTCCGGTTTTTTGCTGCTATGAAAGCTCTGGTCGGTTCTTTGCACCGGGAGAGCGCAGGGGCTTAGCGATGGTTCTTGGCAAACAGGCGGGTAAAGGCACCAGCCACAGTGAGGGTCAGACCGCTGAGTGCCATAGCCAGGGCAGCGACCCAGTTCACGCCGGTCTTAGGCAGGGCGGCTGCGGTGATCTCTGCCACAGCAGGGGCGGCAGGGGTCTCCGGTTTCACAGGGGTCTCGGTCGGGGTCTCCGGGGTGACTTCCTCCACCGGGGCATCAGGCTGGTCCGGGGTCTTGGGAGTTTCCGGGGTCTCGGGCTCCTCCGGGTCCGGATCGGGTTCCGGCTCCACCGGCAGCTGGGCGTGGGCAGCCTTCAGGGCAAAGCCAGTGGGACCAGCAGTGAGGGTGTAGGTGCCGTCGGGGTTGGTCACCAGAGTGGTGCCCTCCGGCAGGGTCTCCAGGCTCTTCAGGAAGTCCTGGGCAGACTCGGCGTCGGCGTCAAAGTTCCAGCGGCTGCCGTTGGCGTCCAGATACCAGCCGTCGATCTTGTGGTCGCAGTCGGTGAGCTTGTCCCCCACCCCGGCGTTGGTCACAGAGAAGGTCAGCTTGCCGCCCTCTTCCACAAAGATGTCGGCACCCTCCAGGGCAGCGTGGTTGTTGTTGATGCGGGTGTTCTTGCCCAGCTTTGCAGAGGCGTTTCCGCGCACCACCAGACCGCCGCCCTTCTGTGCCAGGTCCTTTTTGGTGCTGCAATTATCCTGAGCGGCGTTGTTGTTGGAGATGGTGACCTGGGAGGCATCGTCGGTGGTAAACTGGCTGCCGCTGTCGCAGAACACGCCGGTGGTGGCGTTGTCGGTGATGGTCAGGGTGCTGTTTTCCACCTTCATGGAAGCGTTCTCTTTCAGCAGCCGCAGACCGGCGTTCCAGTAGGATTTGCCCTTGGTGCCGGTGACGGTAACGGTGGAATTCTTGATGGTGCCCTTGCCGGTGAGGATGATGCCGTTATAACCGTTGTTGCTGGCGGTAACGGTGGAATCCTCAATATTCAGGTTTCCGGCAGACAGACCGTGGACGGCGTTATTGCTGAACTCCACATCAGAGCCGTTCTTGATGTCAAAGTGGGAGCCGTTGGAGCCGTTTCCGGTGCTGTTGATGACCTTTACGGTGCTGTCGTCCACCGTCACATGGAAGGTGCCGGTAAAGCCGGAGCGGTTGTGGTCGGAGGTGTAGGTGGAGCCATCGGTGATGTTGACATTGTAGCCGCCGTCACCGCCGTCCCACTCCAGGGCGTCCTGCTTGTAGTTCTGGATGGTCAGGTTGGAGCCGTTCTTGATGTTCAGCTTGTCGTTGCCGGTAAAGTAGATGGCATGGACGTTACTGGCTGTGCCGGTGCCATCCAGCGTCATGTCGGTGTTGTCCAGGGTCAGGGTAGAATTCTTGCTGGCGCAAACGGTCATCCAGTTCCATTCTGCGGTGTAGGGGGTGGTGCCGATGCCATTCATCACCACCTGCATATTCTTGAAGGTCAGGGATTTGCTCCACAGGGCGATGCCCTTGTTCTCAAAGGTCAGCTTGGGCTTCACGGTGGTTTCCACCATATTGCCCTCGGCGTCCTGTTTCGTGGTGGTGCTTTCGACGCCTTCAATGGTCAGGTTCTTGTTGAGGTTGATGCCCTGGGTGGTGGCGTCCTCGGTGACCCGGACGGTGGCACCATCCTCAGCCTTCTCAATCGCCTCATCGACGCTGTTATAAGACCCGACCAGATTGCCGTCCTTGTCCAGCACGGTGGCAACGGTGGCGTCCTTCACTGCCTGGGCGGCGTCTTCCGGCATAAGAGCAGAGATCCCTGCCTCCGGATCATTCTCTGCCTGGGCGGCATTTTCCGGGGCGTTGAGGTCGGCGACCTTGTCAGCCTTGTTAGCCTTGTTAGCCTTATCGGCATCGTCCGCCTTGTCGGCATCGTCCGCCTTGTCGGCATCGTCTGCCTTGTCGGCATCGTCCGCCTTGTCGGCATCGTCTGCCTTGTCGGCATCGTCTGCCTTGTCGGCATCGTCCGCCTTGTCGGCATCGTCTGCCTTGTCGGCATCGTCCGCCTTGTCGGTATCGTCCGCCTTGTCGGCATCGTCTGCCTTGTCGGTATCGTCCGCCTTGTCGGTATCGTCCGCCTTGTCGTCATCGTCTGCCTTGTCGACCACGTCAGCCTTGTCAACGGTATCGGTGCCATTTTTGCCAGCTTCGGCGGCGACAGCGTCCTCATCGGCAGCTGCCTGGTCTGTTGCGGCAGGGGCAGGGGTCAGAGCTGCGTCCTCCGGAGCCTCTGCGTTGGCAGCCAAGGGGGCTGCTGCCACACAGGCAGTCAGCGCAAGGGACATGGCTGCGACCTTGAATTTTTTGTTGGTCATAATGGATCCCTCCTAAAAGCAAATGAGTGATAAATAGCACTTTTCTTGTGCGGAAAAGATACTAAAAAAACTGTTTACGGTATAGCACTTTTGAAATAAAATGTCAATGCAACCGCAAAAATAAGTCAAAAATCGGCAGAATGAAAAAAAGCACATGGGGATAACCGGCAAAAACAGAGAGAAAACTCTGAGGGCTTGTTGTATATTTGTTGCACTACTGAAACACTTGACCTCCGGTACCCTGCAGGGACAAAAAAGCTGCCGCCCTTTGAGGCGACAGCTTTTGCGGTTGGCAGGAAATGGGTCAGCGCATATTTGCCCTTTCGATGAGGCTGCGGATGTGGTGCGCCAGCATCTCGATGGCGGTGGTGTTCTCGCCGCCGTTGGGCACGATGATGTCGGCATTGCGCTTGCTGGGCTCCACAAATGCCTCGTGCATAGGCTTTACGGTGGTCAGGTACTGGGCAATGACACTGTCCAGACTCCGTCCCCGCTCCTTTACGTCCCGCACCAGACGGCGGAGGATCCGTTCGTCGGCGTCGGTGTCCACATAGATCTTGTAGTCGAACATGGCGCACAGCTCCGGCTCCACAAAGGGCAGGATGCCCTCTACAATGAGCACCGGGGCAGGCTCGATGTGCTGCACCTCGTTGCTGCGGTTGTGGTCGGCGTAGTCGTACACCGGGCAGTCGATGGCACGCCCTGCCTTCAGCTCCTGCAGATGGTAGATCAGCAGGGCGTTGTCAAAGGCGTCCGGGTGGTCGTAGTTCAGCTTGCAGCGCTCAGAAAAAGGCAGGTCGTCGTGGCGTTTGTAGTAGCTGTCGTGGGAGATCAGCCGTACCTCGTCCTCCCCAAAACGCTCCTTGAGCCGCAGCGCAAGGGTGGTCTTGCCGCTGCCGGAGCCGCCTGCAATGCCGATGATCAGATTGTTCATAGCTGTCAGATCCTCCTGAGGGATTTCTGTCGTTTCTGGTGGAAAAAACGGCAGAAATAGATTATAATAAGAACAAGGCTGTCTGCCCCGCAGCCACCATACAGGGGTGCGGCGGCATTCTTCCCACCCATAATAGCACAAATCCGGCGGTTTTGACAGTGCCCGGACCCGTTCCGGAGGCGTTTTTTGCAAAAACTCCGGGAAATACCGCTGCCCCGGAGGAAAAGGCGGGTCTTTTGCAGTCATCGGGAGAAAGCTTTCTGCCCGGCGGCAGAAGGCTCTGCTATCCTTGCATACAGAAAAACACAACAGGAGGAAAACTCTATGGGCAAGATCCTGCTGATCGACATTGACGGCACGCTGGTGGACTACAAAAACCGGCTGCCTGCTTCGGCAGTGGAGGCGGTCCGCCGGGCACGGGCAAAAGGGCACCGGGTGTACCTGTGCAGCGGCGGCGAGGAAATCAAGGCAGCAGCGGACTATGTGACCACCGATGTGGACAAGGATGGATTGTACAATGCTTTTGTACATCTGGGACTGATCTGAAAAGAGGAAAACTATGGAGAAAACGCAGCAACAGCAGAAGAAGGATAGAATGAGCAAGGTCCGGGGCTTTGAGGATGGCGGCATCCGCCTGCTCAAAAAGGGGCAGAAGGGGCTGGTGCACGTGATCTTCAGCCGGTTCGGGCTGGTGCTGCTGCTGCTGGTGCTGCAGTTTGGTGGATTGTTCAGTATCCTGCGGTGGTTCGGAGAACTGTTGCCCCACTATTTGGGCGGCAGCGCTCTGGTAACGGCGGCAATGGTGTGCTATCTGCTGAATATCGACATGGACAACAGCGTCCGCATCACCTGGCTGGTGGTCATAGCGGTGCTGCCGGTGCTGGGAGTGCCCCTGTTCTGGTACACCAAAAAGGACATGGGACACCGGATGCTGAAGGCGAGGTTTATCGAGCTGGAAGGGGAGACCCGCACTCAGCTGCCTCAGGACGAAAAAATACTGGAACGTCTGCGGCAGCAGGACCCCGGTGCCGCCTCCCTGATGCAGTACCTGCAGGGGCGGGGCGGCGGTTTCCCGGTGTACGAGAACACCCGGGTGACCTACTTTGACGGCGGCGAGGCAAAGTTTGCGGAGCTGCTGCGGCAGCTGGAGACGGCGGAGCACTATATCTTTCTGGAATACTTCATCATAGACGAAGGACTCATGTGGGGGCGTATTCTGGAGGTGCTGGCACGGAAGGCGGCACAGGGCGTGGATGTGCGGGTGATGTACGACGGTACCTGCGAGTTTTCCACTCTGCCCCGTGACTATCCCAAGCGGCTGGAAGCACTGGGCATCCGGTGCAAGGTGTTCTCCCGGGTGACCCCCTTTGTGTCCACCCACTACAATTTCCGGGACCACCGAAAGATCTTTGTTATTGACGGACGGGTGGGCTTTACCGGTGGTGTGAATCTGGCGGACGAGTACATCAACCATGTGGAAAAATACGGGCGCTGGAAGGACGCCGCCGTCATGCTGGAAGGCGAGGCGGTGCGGTCCATGACGGCACTGTTCCTGCAGATGTGGTGCATCTTTCAGGAGCCGGAGTTCGGACGGTTCCTCACCGGGAAGATCCCGGCGGCGGAGAAAGCAACGGGCTTTGTGGTGCCCTACGGAGACTGCCCGCTGGACGGGGAGCGGGTGGGAGAGATGGTGTACATCGATATGCTGAACCGGGCACGGAAGTATGTGCACATCATTACCCCCTACCTAATCCTGGACGGGGAGCTGGAGACCGCCCTGCGGTTTGCTGCGGAGCGGGGAGTGGATGTGCACCTGATCCTGCCGGGGGTGCCGGACAAGCGCTTTGCCTACGCCCTTGCAAAGACCCACTACGCCGCCCTGCTTTCCTCCGGGGTAAAGATCAGCGAGTGGACTCCTGGCTTTACCCATGCTAAGGTGGTGGTGGCAGATGGCAGAGAGGCGGTGGTGGGCACCATCAATCTGGATTACCGGAGCCTGTACCATCACTTTGAAAATGCGGTGTGGATGTACGGGGCAGACTGCATCCGGGACATTGAAGGGGATTTCCAGACTACGCTGGAAAAATGCCGCACCGTAAAGCCTACGGTGCGCAGCATCTGGCAGGGCAAAAAGCTGCTGCACCTTACCGGACTGGTGCTGAAGGTCATTGCCCCCCTGATGTAAACGGATACGAAAGATGCAAAAAGCCCCGCGACCGGATGGTCGCAGGGCTTTTGTTACCGATTTAAAATGAAATCAGCGCTTAGTTCTGCTTCATGCGAGCAAAGCAGTCGGAGCAGTAGACCGGACGGTCCTCACGGGGCTGGAAGGGGACCTTGCAGGCCTTGCCGCAAGCTGCGCAGACAGCGTCAAACATCTGACGGGTGCCGCCGTTGTTGCCGCCACGGACGCCGCTCTTGCGGGCGTCACGGCAGCTCTTGCAGCGCTGGGGCTGGTTCTCGAAGCCGCGAGATGCGTAGAACTCCTGCTCACCAGCAGTCCAAACAAATTCCTTACCGCAGTCCTTGCAGACCAGAGTCTTGTCTTCAAACATA
>SFDE01000036.1 GCA_004558805.1 Faecalibacterium prausnitzii
ATCAATGAAACATCCATAAGCACTCCATCAAAACTAGAACAAGAACGCATCGGCAGTTTTTTCCGCAATCTCGATACCCTTATCACCCTTCATCAGCGTGAGCATATAAAACCGATTTTGGAGGTAAAACGTGTTAAACGAAATGAATGAAAACAACCTGTTCTGCGATTATTATGAGCAGTGGGTTGCCGTATACAAAGAGGGCGCAGTTCGTCCGGTTACATTGGGTAAGTACAAAATGACCCTTTCTTGGGTGAAAAGGCTGGCACCTGATTTGAAGTTGTGCGAGGTTTCCAGAGTGACCTATCAGCAGCTTTTGAACGATTATGCCGTAGGCCATGAGCGTCAGACCACGATGGACTTCCACCATCAGCTGAAAGGAGCCATCATGGATGCCGTAGATGATGGACTGATTGTGAAAGACCCGACCCGAAAAGCAATCATCAAAGGCAAGCCCCCGGTGCCTAAAAAGGTGAAATACCTGAACCAGTTTGAACTGCATCTTTTGTTGAGCGACTTGGATCTACAGGGAAAACTCAACTGGGACTGGATGATTTTGCTGATTGCCAAAACCGGAATCCGCTTTTCCGAAGCTTTGGCGATCACTCCTGCGGATTTTGATTTTTCGCACCAGATGCTTTCCATCAATAAAACGTGGGATTATAAGGGAAACGGTGGGTTTTTGCCGACAAAAAATAAATCGTCTGTCCGCAAAATTCAGATTGACTGGCAGACGGTGATTCAGTTCGCAGCACTGGTAAAAGACGTTCCTGAAGATAAGCCGATTTTCGTGTTCAAGGAACACGCCTACAATTCCACCGTCAACGATGTTCTGGAACGGCACTGCAACCGGGCCAAGATCCCGGTTATCTCGGTACATGGTCTGCGGCATACCCACGCTTCGGTGCTTCTGTTTGCAGGGGTGTCCATCGCAAGCGTGGCACGGCGGCTGGGGCATTCCAGCATGACAACAACGCAGAAAACCTACCTGCACATCATTCAGGAACTGGAAAATCAGGACATTGATCTTGTAATGCGGTCGCTTTCTGGATTAAGCTGATAAAATAATCAACCATCGCTCGCGCTGATGAAGGATGATAAGAAAAACGTGGTCGTTTTGATGTTATTCATAATACAAAAAAGAGTGGCAGTGTTCAAAGCGAAATGCTGTCACTCTTTTTTAGAACTTCAACCTCTCCTGCAAAAAGCGGCACAATAGCTCTGCACAGGCGTTGTGCTGTTTTTGGGGACGGAGGAATCCGGCACAAATAGGCGGCAGACCGTCTAATACCACATCCCGGACATTGGACATCTGGTTGTGGGAGGCTTCCTCAAAACGGTTCAGAGATACACAATTCTGCTCCTGCGTGCGGTAGAGTACCTGATAAAATTGCTCGACCAGCTCCAGCTGTGGGTGTGCACTGCTCTCCCGCAGTGCCTGCCACAGCGGTGCGAGGGCATCCGGGGCAAAGCCGGGAACCAGCAGGGTCTGCCCGTCCAGCTCTGCCGGTGTAATATGCGTCCGCTCCCAGAAAGGGCTGCTGCGGCAGACCATGACGGCGGTGGTGTGCTGGGAAAGGGCAGTGCGTGCAAGCCCGGTGGCACAGCCGCCTAGATCCATCACCAGTCCGGCATCCAGTGTGCCGTTTTGCAGCTGCACCGGGACTTCATCGTTGGACAAGGAAGTGTGCTCCAAGGGGATACCGGGGTACTGCTGCCGGAACGCCTCCAGCACCTCCCCCAGGTTGGGCAGATAGGCCGGCACCAGTGCTACACTGATGCCCAGACGCAGCGGTGCAGACTGGATCTCCTGGTAGGCCTGCTGGCACAGGGCATCGAACTGCTGCACCACCGGTGCAGCCTGTGCCCGGAACCGCTCCCCCTTTTCGGTCAGGGCCAGGTGATTGCGGTTGTTGACAAACAGCTTGCCGCAAAGTTCTTCTTCCAGTGCGGCAATGCTCAGCCGCAGAGCCTGCCGAGACAGATACATCCGCCCGGCGGTGTGGGTGTAATTCAAATCTTCGCACAATGCCAGAAAATAGCGCAGCTGCTGGATGGTCATGGTGTGCTCCTTTTCGCAAAATGCAAGTTTTACTTGATACTTATAAGGATATTATATCTTCTTTTTCTTTGTTTGTAAATGTGATACTTTTAACAAGAACGGCAATAGATTTTTGTCGATACGAAGATACGAGCAAGAAAAGGAAGGAATTATGATGGAAAAGATCTCCCGTAAAGGATTTCTGAAGATCGCAGCAGCAGCTGCCATGAGCGGTGTCACCGCTGCCGGTCTGGCTGCCTGCAATGCAGCCAGTAGCGCCTCCGGCGTTTCCAGTGCAACCGGTATCTACACCCCCGGCACCTACACCGCTACTGCCAAGGGCATGAGCGAGATCACCGCCACTGTCACCTTTGATGCCAACACCATCACCAAGGTGGAACTGGACCTCTCCGGCGAGACCGAGAGCATCGGCGTTGCAGCCAAGGACAAGCTCATTGAGCAGATCATGAACGCCCAGACCAGCCAGATCGACGGCGTGACCGGTGCAACCGTCACCAGCAAGGCCGTGCAGAACGCTGTGGCAGACTGCATCCAGCAGGCCAGCGGCGGTGCCATCAACCCTGCACAGCAGTCCACCGAGGAAACCTCCTCTACCGCCGACTGGCTGGGTGAGGCACCGGAGATCGCCGAGAGCGATATCAAGCAGACTGTGGACTGCGAGGTTCTGGTGGTGGGTGCCGGTTCTTCCGGTACTTTTGCTGCCGCCGCTGCCGCCGAGGCTGGTGCCAAGACCATCCTCATCGAGAAGTTTGGTCACGATATGGCCAGCGGCATCCGGGATACGCTGGCAGCCTGCGGCTCCAAGCAGCAGCAGGCAGACGGCGATGATGTGAGCAAAAAGGACGCTGTGCGCTACCTGTGCAACTGGAGCCAGGGTTACACCCGTCACAGTCTGGCAAAGGTGTGGGCAGACCGCAGCGGCGAGACCATGGACTGGTTTACGGATGTTCTGGCCGAAAGCGGCATCGACTTCCGCCACGAGATCGACGAAAAGCACGAGGGCGACAATTACGAGGTTCTGGATGTCGGCCACAGCACTCAGTACGGCGAAGCATACAGCGCACAACTGACCATGGATGCCGTGTTGAAGCACGCCGAGGCCGACGGGCTGGAAGTGCAGTACGAGATCACCATGGTCAAGCTGGAAAAGGACGGCGACCGTGTCACCGGTCTCATCGCCAAGAACGCCAGCGGTGAGTATGTGCGCTACAACGCATCCAAGGGCGTGATCCTTGCCTGCGGCGGTTACAGCGGCAACGAGACCATGATGAAGGCACTGCAGCCCCAGAGCGTGGAGCAGACCTGCGTCAACTACTCCAAGCCTGGCTCCAAAGGTGACGGCATCAAGGCCTGCCTGTGGGCAGGTGCCATCATGGACACCACCCATGCATCCATGATCTTTGACCGTGGTGCCATCAAGCCGGACCAGACCGGCGAGTACGGCAAGGCCAGCGATGGTGCCCTCTTCTGGATGGGCAGCCAGCCGTTCCTGAAGGTGAACCTGAACGGTGAGCGTTTCATGAACGAGTATATGCCCTACGATCTGGTGCTGCACGCTGCTGCAAGCCAGCCCCACCACACCTACTGCACCATTTGGGACAGCAAGTATGCCGAGGACTGTGAGAAGTTTGCCACCCACGGCTGCAGCCGTCTGTACCCCCATGTCAACGGTGCAGACCCGGTGTTCCCCATGGGCTATGTGCAGGCTATGAACGCCGACCTGCAGGATCAGGGCTACATTGTGGAGGCCGACACCATCGAGGAGCTGGCCGACAAGCTGGGTCTGCCGAAGGAGACCTTTACCGCTACGGTGGACCATTACAATGAGCTGGCCGCCAAGGGCGAGGACGAGGACTTCGGCAAGGAGAGCTACCGCCTCTCCACCCTGAGCGAGGCACCCTTCTACGGTGTCCGTCAGGCCGGCGGCTATCTGATCTGCACCATCGACGGTATCCAGATCGATGATAATATGCACGCCATCGACCAGGACTTCAAGGCCATTCCCGGTCTGTATGTCATTGGTGACATGAGCGGCAACTACTTCTCCGGCAGCTATCCCAGCCTGATGGCAGGTGCCGCCGCAGGCCGCAGTGCCACCTTCGGCCGCCTTGCCGGTCAGAACGCTGCCGCAGGCATCTGATTACAACGTTTTCCTTCTCTTCTAATTATATCTGCACCTGAAAAAGCCGCTCCGGGTCTAGCCGGGGCGGCTTTTCTGATGGCATTGGAAAGGAGAGACCGTATTCTCAGGCGTGAAAACCGCTCACTGCCCTTCTTTTCCGTTCGGATGCTCGTCCTTCTCCAGAACAAGATCCATGAGGTATTCAAAGGTGATAAGCACGCGCGCATAGAAATAGTTGGCGGTAAGGTTCCGGTCGTCCAGCATCTTGTCGTCCAGCAGCACAAAGGCAGGGTCTGCACAGCGGGCGATGGGAGAATTGTCGGCACCCACAAAGGCAATGATGCTCCGATGCTGTGCAAAGGAGTCCTGCACCGGCTTCAGGATGGTATCGGTCTTTCCGCTTTTGCTGATGGCGATGACCAGCCCGGCATTCAGTGCGCCGCTTTCGTAGACCTCATAACTGTTGGAGCCGATGGCGCAGTAGCCCAGAACCAGCAGCTTCCGCACCATAAATTCCTGCAAAGGGGCACAGAACCCGGTGCCGGTCACAAGAATGGGCTTTTGCCGGTTTTCGTGGAGCAGCTCCACAAAGCTGTGCATTTTTTCTTCGGGGATATCCCCGATAAAGGCGGTAATGCCGGAGGCGTGGTTTTTGTTGTCGATCTCGTTCTGGATCAGAAAACCGATGCGGTAGATCATATCGGTGTAGCCGGTATAGCCCATCTTTTTGCTCAGCCGTATCACGGCGGCAGGGGAGGCGTAGTTCTGCGCAGCAAACTCGCGCACACTGCACTGACCGCGGCCCGGAACCCGTGCGTGTGGGCGAGATTCCCACCTTCTACAAGGGTCTGATCGAGCAGCAGGAGGCTGTGGAGAAGCTGATCGTGGATGCCGCTGTGGAGCACTCCTACGAGAAGGCACTGATGGCCTTTACCCTGTCCAAGACCGTGCCCAGCCTGCTGGTCGCCAAGAAGATCTTGGACGATATGATCGTTGCCAACAAGGCTTACTGGCCGGAGCTGCACTGATAAGTACTTCGTCAGCGGCTGATACCGGACAACTGAGCCCATAAAACATTGAACGCCTCCCCGGCATTCCTTCCAAGAAGGATGCCGGGGAGTTTTTTGCTGTCATATTTACAGGTAAGAGGAATCGAAGAAGTCTTTTAATGTAATTCCTAAACCCTGACAAATTCTTTCAATCGTCTCTACGCTTAACTGCCCTCCCCGACGGGCGGTGGTTTGAATCGTGGAGTACGATATTCCGCATTTCTTTGCCAATACACATAGATTCATATCACGCACTTGCATCAAATCCTGAACACGCTTGATCGTATCCACGAAAACTCCTCCCATCTTTTTAGTTCAAAACTTTTCCAACAACCTCAAATCTTTGCTCTGGAGATATAAGGATTGGCGAATATTTGGTGTTAAGAGAAACCAAAACCGGTTGGTTATGCACCACGCCATAGCTGTCGGTAAGGAGCTCTGCTTGGGACTTGTCTGGGGTATGTCGATCTGTCCGCTATGATAACGTGGCTCCATACTATCACCGCTAACGTATATCCCGAACTCGGCACCAGCCGGAACATTACTGGCAGGCACTTGTATCTGCTGGAACATTTCACCCTCAAGAAAAGCTCCTAGACCTGCCGATACTGGCAGCTCTGACACAGGCATCATTATGTAGTCGATTTCCGCAGGCTCTTCTGCGTCTGGCTGGTAGCGCCGGGATGCAA
>SFDE01000008.1 GCA_004558805.1 Faecalibacterium prausnitzii
CCCGAACGCCGGGATTGGAGGAATGATTTATGCTTATGCCGACTGTTTTCCATGAAAATCTGTTCGATGATTTCTTCGATCCGTTCTGGAATGACGCTGTACTGGAGCGTGCTATGAACCGTGAGACTCGTGACACCTTTGGTAAGCGTGGTGCAAACATGATGAAGACCGATGTCAAACAGACGGACAACGGCTACGAAGTAGACGTTGACCTGCCGGGCTGCAAGAAGGAAGACGTTCAGATGGATCTGAACGACGGCTACCTGACCATTCAGGCAGTGCGCAGCCACAGCAGCGACGAAAAGGACAAGAAGGGTCGCTATGTGCGGCACGAGACCTTCTCCGGCACCTGCGCTCGCAGCTTCTATGTGGGCGATGTGAAGAAGGAGGACATCCACGCAAAGTTCGAGGATGGTGTCCTGCATGTTCAGCTGCCTGCTCCTCAGCAGACGAAGGCTTTGCCTGAGAACCCGAATCTGATTGCGATCGAGTAAAACGCCGGTCGTGTGCGCCAAGGCACAACGCACATAAGATGCCCCCGGAGAGCCGCCAAAAGCCCTCCGGGGGCATTTTTTGTTGCCATTTCTGCCGGAGATTTTACCGGGATCTGATTGTTTCCCGGCGGTGCCGTGGACCCCATCTCGGCGGCATTGATCATCGGGGATAAGACCGATGTGCGCCGCAGCCGTGTGCGGGAAAAGCCCAAGGCGTCCTTTGACATCCACGACCGGGTCAACTACGCTGTCACCGACCAGACCCTGAAGATCGACATGGAGAAAAAGGTCATCTCTCTGAATCTCCAGATCGACACGGACAGCTGCTCCATGTACGAGTATTTTGAGATCTTTCTGCAGCGGATGTTCATGTGCCGGGGTGCAGCGGATATGCTGGGCGCTACCTTCAAACTCACCGCCAACGGCGCAAAGGTGCTGTAAAGACCAAAAAGATCCCGGGGGACCTGCTGTACAAAGCGGGTCCCCCGGGATCGTCTTTTTATAAGGGCTCTTTGGAAATGGCGGGTCCGATCACTTCAGAGAGAAGAACATCTTGACCTTGTTCCAGTTGCGGAGGCTGCGGTTGCTCTTATCGTTGAGGATCTCCTGCACCTCGGGATCGTTCAGGTTCAGGCTCTTGCTGTAGGGAGGATCCAGCTTGCCGGCGTTTACCAGTGCAATGAGGGTAGCACGGTCCGGATTCTTCTCCTGCAGGTCCACACCCACGATCTTCCAGTTGTTGTCCACCTCAGGTGCCACGGGAGAATGCTTGGCAAAGTATTCCACGATCATATCCCGGATGGAGTTGGAGGACTCCCAGTCCTTTTTGCCTGCCACGAGACCCTGGCTCTTCAGGGCAGAGGAGTAGCGGTAGTTGTTGACCGCAAGGGTCAGGACCTGATCGTCCTGCAGAGGTGCGCCGTGGAACATGACGTTCTTGATCCGCTGTCCCTTGGGCTGGCTCAGGTCGATCTCGTAGTCCACACCGGCAAACATATCGTAGAGGTAGCCGGGGTACTCCGGGTCAAAGGAGATGTTGATGTCGCCCGGGACCCACTGGTTGTAGCACTCGGCGGACCACTCCATGTATGCCTTCAGCTCGGCACCGGTAACGGCGACACGGCACAGGGTGTTGTCGAACTTGTAGATGTTAAAGATGTTGCCGTAGTTGATGTCACCCTTGGGCAGGTCGCTGGTATCCTTGAAGAGGGCAGCGGCGGAAACGTCTGCACCGGAATTTTCCAGCTGGATCTTGTTGATCAGGTCCATCACAGCGGTATCCCGCAGCTTGCCTTCCGGCAGGCGGTCGATCTCGTTCTTGGGCTGGAACTTTGCGGTGGTGGAGCCCAGAGAGGCACCCTTCTCACTGTCCTTGCCGGAGCCGCCGGAGATAAAGGTGCGGGTCGCCTGATGCGCTTCGGCAATGACGGGGTTGGAGCGCAGCTCTTCGCTGGGGGTAACGCCGTTCATGTCCACGATCTCCACAGAGGAGGCGATGACCTTCTTGTTGGCGTCCAGGGTCAGGTCAAACCGGGCAATCTCGCGACCGCTGCTGCGGACGCCGCCGATGACCACGTTGCCCTGCTTCTGATTGACGGTGGAATGAGTGTGTGCTACCTGCAGCACGTCCACTTCCGGGTTGTCGTCCAGGATCTTCTGGGCAGAGTCGGCACCGTGCTCCTCGTCAAACTCGGGGTACAGACCCATATGGGCAGAGACCACGATGAGGTCAGCCTGACCGCCGATCTCCTTGATCGCCTGCTTCACAGCGGTGCTGGCGGCTTCGTAGGTGCAGTCCTCGATGCCTTCCTTGCCGCCGTCCCAGATGGGCACATCGGGGGTGTCTACGCCGATGACGGCGATCTTCACGCCGCTGCGCTCCAGAATGGTCCAACCTGCGCCAGTCACATAGTTGCCGCTGGCATCCTTAATGTTGGCGGAAAGCACCGGGAAGTTTGCCTGCCCCAGGATCTTCTTCATGGTGGAGACGCCCCAGTTGAACTCGTGGTTGCCCAGAGTCATGGCGTCATAGCCCATGAGGTTCATGGCGGTGATGACGGGGTGGGGGGAATCCGGCTTCTTGTTGTAGATATCATCGGTCATGATGGTGCCCTGAATGTCATCGCCGGCATCCAGCAGCACCACGTTGGGCTCTTCCGCCCGCACCTGCTGGATGTAGGTGTACAGGCGTGCCATACCGTTGTTGGTAGTCTCCTTGTCGTCCTCGTAATTGTAGCCCCAGGGATTGGCGTGCATATCCGAGGTGCCCAGAATGGTGATGTGGGTCTCCTTGGCGGAAGTCCCTGCAGCAAAGGCGGCAGCCGGGAGGAGGCTTGCAGCCAGTGATACTGCCAGGACGCCGGAAACCAGCTTGCGGAGCAGTTTTCTCATGTGATTACCTCTTTCTTTCTTCGTTGGGTCCCTTGCGGGGTTTGCGTTGCAACCTGTCCTCAGTATATACACAAATTTCACATTTTGCAAGGGATTTGCAAAATATTTTGTTCTATTTGGGAAAATATTTGTATATATTATGCAAACTGTCGGAAAAGCTGGTACGGCACAGTTTGCCGGTTTTAACAGCGGAGATACGCCCCGCTCTTCCCTGCAGGGCAAAACCGTGCTAAAATAAGAAAAACGACAAAAAAGGAGGAATCAGAGTGCGGATTCTGGTCAGTGCCTGTCTGCTGGGCGAAAACTGCAAGTACAGCGGCGGCAACAATTACGACCCGGCAGTGGCGGACTACGTCCGGGGGCAGCAGGTGATCCCGGTATGTCCGGAGGTTTTGGGCGGGCTGCCCACGCCCCGGTGCCCGGCGGAGATCCGGCAGGGAGTGGTGATCAACCGGGAGGGGGTCAGCGTGGACCGGGAGTTCCGTGCCGGGGCGGCAAAGGCGTTTGCCATTGCCACGCAGCAGCAGGCAGACCTTGCCATCCTGCAACCCCGCAGCCCCAGCTGCGGCGCAAAGGAGATCTATGACGGGAGCTTTTCCGGGCGGAAGATCCCCGGGCAGGGGGTCTTTGCAAAGATGCTGCTGGACGCAGGCATCCCGGTGCTGGACGCCGGGGAGCTGCCCCAGCCGGAAAAAGGAGAAGAGCCATGAACCGTACCCAACTGGAACGCTGGATCTTTGATATCTACAGTGTGGAGCCGGACTATCCGTGGATGGACACCCCGGAAGCGGCGGTGTTCCGCCACCCGGGCAACCGCAAATGGTTTGCTCTTCTTACCCGGGTGCCCCGCTGTAAGCTGGGTCTGGCGGGGCAGGAGCCGGTGGACATCGTGAACCTGAAGTGTGATCCCATCCTTATAGGCTCTTTGCGGGCAGAGCCGGGTTTTTTCCCGGCGTACCATATGAATAAGGACAACTGGATCACCGCAGCGCTGGACGGCAGCGCCGGGGAGGAGAACATCAAACTGGTGTTGGACATGAGCTACCGGGCAACGGCACCGTCTATCAGGCGGCAGGGGAGCAGAAACAGCTGGAAGCGTGATTTGTCGCCTGCCCGTTGACCTTTTGCCCTCCGGGGTGTGGTATCCTGTTGTCAGAAACTACACCACAAAAATACGGAGGGCTTTTTATTATGGAAAAAAATCGTACCGAGTCGGATCTTGCAAGCCGTCATCGCAAATAAGGAGGAAAACGGGATGCTGGGAGCTATTATGGGGGACATTGTGGGCAGCCCCTACGAATTTGACCACAACAACTACAAGTACAAGGATTTTCCTCTTTTCAGCGAGAAATCGCAGTTCACCGACGATACGGTGATGACCGTGGCGGTGGCAAAGGGATTGATCGAGGGCAGGGGTGACCCGGACCGGACCTTTGAGGAGGTCCGGCGGGAGATGCGGTACTGGGGAAACGCCTACCCCCATGCGGGCTACGGCGGTATGTTCTGCCGCTGGCTCCGGGTGCGGGACCCTCAGCCCTACAACAGCTTTGGCAACGGCTCCGCCATGCGGGTGGCGGCAGCAGGCTGGCTTTTTGATACGCTGGAAAAAACGCTGGAAATGGCAAAGGTCACCGCCGAGGTCACCCACAACCACCCAGAGGGCATCAAGGGCGCACAGGCGACCGCCGCCGCCATCTTTCTGGCACGCACCGGGCACAGCAAACCGGAGATCCGGCAGTATGTGGAAGAGAATTTTGGCTACGATCTGAGCCGCAGCTGCGATGAGATCCGCCCCGGCTACCACCACGTGGAGACCTGTCAGCAAACGGTGCCGGAGGCGATCATCGCATTTCTGGAAAGCACCGATTTTGAGGACGCCCTCCGCAATGCAGTCTCTCTGGGCGGAGACAGCGACACCCTTGCCTGCATCACCGGGGGCATTGCCGAGGCGTTTTACGGGATGCCGGAGGAACTGAAGCGGGAGACGTTGAGCCGTCTTCCCGGGGACCTGCTGGACGCTTATGAACTGTTTTTGGACGAAGCATGGGAAAAAGTCGCCGCCCTGCAGGGCTAAAGAACGGGATACGGGCAGGCTGCCGCACAGCGCATGGTGCGGCAGCTTTTGCTTTACACCGGCGATTGAAGGGCGGGGCGCACTGTGGTAGAATGGAGAAAACAAGGAGAGGACGGGAAAACATGAACATCACAGTTTATCTGGGAGCAAGCAAAGGCAACGACCCGGCGCTGAGCCGGGCGGTGCAGGAGTTTGGGAGATGGATCGGGGAAAGTGGCAATGCGCTGGTCTACGGCGGCTCCCGCTCCGGGCTTATGGGGTTGCTTGCCGACAGCGTTCTGGCTGCCGGCGGGGAAGTGACCGGGGTGGAACCGGAGTTTTTTATCGAAAGCGAGTTTCAGCACGAAGGGCTCACAAAGCTCATCGTCACCAAAGATATGTCGGAGCGGAAAAACCGGATGATAGAGTTGGGAGATGCCTTTGTTGCCTTTCCCGGCGGCACCGGGACACTGGAGGAGATCACCGAGATCATGTCCCGGGTGTCCCTGAAACTGCTGGACGCCCCCTGCATCCTCTACGACCTGAAGGGTTACTATCAGGGTCTGCGGACCCTGCTGGACCACATGATCGAAACGGGACTGTCCTCCGGGGCACGGCAGCAGGGCATCTATTTTGCCCGTGATCTGGAGGAAATTCAGAAAATCCTGTGCCGTAGGAAATAAAATGGCGCTTTTTGCAAAAAAGCCGGGAAAGATGCAATGATCTGTC
Organism: Faecalibacterium prausnitzii; assembly: GCA_004558805.1. Lineage (GTDB taxonomy): Bacteria > Bacillota > Clostridia > Oscillospirales > Ruminococcaceae > Faecalibacterium > Faecalibacterium prausnitzii_M. The sequence continues at coordinate 5,668 of SFDE01000008.1, forward strand.
CTGCTTGTTCGTATAGAGAGTATAAGACCGGGCTTTGCAGAAGGAGGGAGCACCATGGCAGTGTTGGAAAAGACCATCCGTAACCGGAAGTTTGATACCCTGCTGCACCGGCTGGAACGGGAGATCCCGGACAGCAGCTGGTCGGCGGAGCTGGAGGCAGGCAGCGATTTTCAGGAAGAAGATGCCCGGTGCAGTGTCCGGGTGTTTGAACGGTACAGCGTCATGGGCGGCAACCGACTGAGCTTGACCTTGACCCTGTTTCAGAAAGGGGAGGGTCCCGTCCGGCTGTCGGCGATCACCGCAGGCGGCAGTCAGGCGGTATTTTTTAAGGTGAACACCCTTGGCGAAGAGGCGTTTCTGGAGGACCTGAAAGAGCTGCTGGAAAACATTCTGGAGGAATAAACTATGATCTACGGAGGATTGGATGTGCTGTTCAGCTTGTTGTTCCCGCTGGTATTTCTGCTGGCACTGGGGACCATCCTGTTTACCCTTGTGGGAAATCTCCGCACATGGAACAAAAACAACCATTCTCCCCGGCTGACGGTGCAGGCGGCGGTGGTGGCAAAACGGACGCAGGTGTCCCGCCATCGGAATGCCAACGCCGGGGACGCCACCGGCGCCCACGGCTACACCACCAGCAGTGTTACCACCTATTATGTCACCTTTCAGGTAGAAAGCGGCGACCGCATGGAGCTGCAGGTGGGCGGCGCAGAATACGGGATGCTGGTGGAAGGGGATACGGGTAAGCTGAGCTTTCAGGGCACCCGGTATCTGAGCTTCCAGCGGGACTGAGAACAGAAGCACCGGCTGCCACGGGCAGCACGGACCCCACAGGCACAAAACGCCTGTGGGGATCTTTGCGCCCCTCTTGCAGCTGCGTAAAAGCGTCCCGGAGAGCCGATAAAATGGCTTTCTTCATCATCCCGAACAAAGCAAAGCCCCCGCAGGTGCATGGAACTGCGCCTCCGGGGGCGTTTTTTTTTGCGCTGTCTGTCTTTGCAGCGGAGACAAATCATGGTATGATAGAAGGTAATGGAACAACGCCGTGAAAAACGGCAGATTTAACAGAAAGTGAAGGATGGAACTATGCTGACCTACACATATGTTTCTAAAGGAACGTTTGCCCTGATGGAAAAACCCAAGCCGGTGCTGCTGGAGGACCGGGATGCCATTGTAAAGGTGACCCTTGCCAGCATCTGCTCCAGCGACCTGCATATCAAGCACGGCAGTGTGCCCCGGGCGGTGCCGGGCATCACCGTGGGACACGAGATGGTAGGCGTGGTGGAACAGGTAGGCAGCGCAGTGACCAACGTAAAGCCCGGGGACCGGGTGACGGTAAACGTGGAGACCTTCTGCGGGGAGTGCTTCTTCTGCAAAAAGGGCTTTGTGAACAACTGCACCGACAAAAACGGTGGCTGGGCACTGGGCTGCCGCATAGACGGCGGGCAGGCAGAGTATGTGCGGGTGCCCTTTGCGGATCAGGGGCTGAACAAGATCCCGGACAGCGTCACCGACCGGCAGGCGCTGCTGGTGGGAGATGTGCTTGCCACCGGCTACTGGGCGGCGCAGATCTCCCGGATCACCTCGGAGGATACGGTACTGATCCTGGGTGCAGGACCCACCGGCATCTGCACCCTGCTGTGCGTCATGCTGCAAAAACCTAAGCGGATCATCGTCTGCGAAAAGGACGAGAGCCGCCTGCAGTTCATCTGTCAGCACTACCCGCAGGTGCTGACGGTGATCCCGGAGCGGTGCGAGGACTTTGTGATGGAAAACAGCGACCACGGCGGGGCAGATGTGGTGCTGGAGGTGGCAGGAGCAGACTCCACCTTCCGGATGGCGTGGCAGTGCGCACGCCCCAATGCCATCGTCACGGTGGTGGCGCTTTACGACAAGCCCCAGACCCTGCCGCTGCCGGAAATGTACGGCAAGAATCTTACCTTCAAGACCGGCGGTGTGGACGGCTGCAACTGTGCCGAGACACTGGAACTGATCCGGGAAGGAAAGATCGATACCGAGCCCCTGATCACCCACACCTACCCCTTGAGCCGCATTCAGGAGGCGTACGACCTCTTTGAAAGCAAGCGGGACGGGGTCATCAAGGTGGCGGTGGAGTGCTGACCGGCTTCCTTGCTTTCGGGGGCGCAACATGTTATAATCGAAGCAAAGAAAGAAAAAAGGAGCGTTTCCGGCATGAAAATCGCAGTCACTTACGAAAATGGTCACATCTTCCAGCATTTTGGACACACGGAGCAGTTTAAGATCTACACCGTTGCAGAGGGCAAGGTCCTTGCCAGCGAAGTGGTCAGCACCAACGGCAGCGGTCACGGCGCACTGGCAGGCTTTCTGCTGCAGCAGGGTGTGGATGTCCTGATCTGCGGCGGCATCGGCGGCGGTGCCCAGAACGCTCTGGCACAGGCGGGCATCAAGCTGTACGGCGGCGTCAGCGGCGAGGCAGATCAGGTGGTCAACGCCCTGATCAACGGCGGTCTGGCTTACGATCCCAACGTCCAGTGCAGCCACCACCAGCACAGCGAGGGTCACAGCTGCGGCAGCAATGGCTGCGGCAGCAATGGCTGCAGCAACCACGGCTGCGGCGATCACGGCTGCCACTGAGCAACGCTCCGGACAGAAAACTGAACCATAAGGCACCCCCGGCGGCTTTCCGGCTCTGCAAAGGAGCAAAAGCACCGGGGGTGCTTTTTGCCTGTCCCGCTTGTGTTCCGTGGGGGAATGTGGTAGGATGGAGACATCCCGTAAAGACATAACAGAAAGGAAACACAAATGGCGATCAGACTGGTGTGCAGCGACATTGACGGTACGCTGCTGCAATACGGCAAAAAAGAACTGGAAGGCGAGATCTTTGAGCAGATCCGCCAGCTGCACCGGCGGGGGATCCTGTTCTGTCCCGCCTCCGGACGACAGTACACCAGCCTGCGCAGGCTCTTTGCACCGGTGGCGGAGCACTGCGTCTTTTTGTGCGAAAACGGCGGTGTGATCTACAAAGACGAACAGTGCATCGCCAAAAATCCCATGCCCCGGGCACTGGCGGAAGAGATCGCCATGGACATGTGGACCCGCAGCGACGGGCAGGGGGAAGTGATGCTCTCCGGACAGAACACCGCCTACCTGATGGAGCGGGGCTTGGGGATGCTCAAACGGGTGCAGTTTGTAGGCAACCACTACAAGATCATCCACAGCCCCCGGGAGGTGCCGGAACCCATCACCAAGGTGTCGGTATACCTCCACCAAGGGGTGGAGGGCTATGTGGACCGGTTCGTTCCCCGGTGGAAGGAGGCAAACTGCGCCGTGGCAGGTCCGCTGTGGATCGACACTACCTTTGCCAACAAGGGCATGGGGGTCCGGTCGGTGTGCCGGACGCTGGGCATCGAGCTGGAAGAGGTGATGGCGTTTGGGGACAACTACAACGACGTGTCCATGCTGGATGCGGCGGGGATGCCCTACATCATGGACAGCGCCGCCGCCCCCCTGCGGGAAAAATACCCCCTCCACACCCCTCGCCCGGAGGATGTTCTGCGGCAGCTGCTGCAGGACTGACCACCCCAAAACCCGAAAATACGCAAAAAAGACCCGCCTGCGCCGCCGGAAACTCCGGGGCGGACAGGCGGGTCCTGTTGTATGCAGAAAAAGGCTTTGGCGGAGTCAGAACACCGCCGGGACGATCCTGTGGGCGTCCACGTCCACCACGCCGTAGGTGTTCAGCCGCAGTTTGGGGATCACCGGCAGGCTTACAAAGGCAAGGGTCATAAAGGGGTCGATGTCCCCGGAAATGCCGGCTGCCTTCAGGGCGGCTTTTAGCGCCTGCAGCTTTTCTTCCACTGCCTGGGCGCTTTCGGTGCTCATGAGACCTGCCACCGGCAGCGCCAGCTCTCCCACGACCTTGCCGTTTGCCACAAAGGCAAGTCCGCCTCGGTTCTTCCGCACCGTGTTGGCGGCAAGCACCATGTCGGCGTCGTTGGTGCCTGCCACGATGAGGTTGTGGGAGTCGTGGGCGATGCTGGAAGCAACGGCACCGCAGATGAGACCGTAGCCTCCCAGAAAGCCCAGTCCCACGTGACCGGTGCGGTGATGCCGCTCAAAGACCGCCAGTTTTACGATCTGTTCCGCCACGTCCACTCCGGCGGCGGTGCCGGGATGCTGGCAGAAGGGGCGGATGACCTCCTGGGTCATAAGCTCGTGGGGGATCAGCCGGATGACCCGCTGACGGCTGCCGGTGTCTTCCAGCTCCAGATCCCGGAGGGTCACTTCGTCCATGACAAAGGAGTCCATGACCCGGGGGAACCGGGCGGGGTCCACGGTGAGGGCTGCAGGTGTCAGCATCTTGCCGTCAGCCGCTGCCAGCCTGCCGTTTTTGTAGACCTTTTCCACAGTGAACTGTTCCAGATCCGACACCACCACAAGGTCTGCGGCGTAGCCCGGCGCCACCGCACCCTGCCCCCGGAGCCCGAAATACCGGGCGGGGATCAGGCTGCTCATTTTTATGGCGATCACCGGGTCCACCCCACTGCGGATCGCCTTGCGGATGTTGTAGTCCATGTGCCCGCCCCGGAGCAGGTCCCCGGGATGCTTGTCGTCGGTGACCAGCATACAGCGGTCACAGTAAGGCTCCCGGAACAGGGGCAGCAGGGCGTCCATGTTCTTGGCGGCGGTGCCCTCCCGCACCATGATGTATTGTCCCCGGCGGAGCTTTTCCATTGCCTCGGCAAGGGTGGAGCACTCGTGGTCCGAGCAGACCCCTGCGGCAATGTAGGCGTTGAGGTCTTTGCCGGTAAGCAGGGGAGCGTGACCGTCCACCATCTTGCCGGCGGCGGCGCAGTCGGCAAGCTTTTGCAGGATGCCCGGGTCGCAGCGCACGGTGCCGTAGGAGTTCATCAGTTCTGCCAGACCCAGGACCCGGGGATCCCGGTAGTAGGGGCGAAGAGCATCGGCGTCCAGCACCGCCCCGGATTCGTCCAGGTCCGTTGCCGGCACGCAGGAGGGCAGCATAAAGTACACCGAAAGTGCCAGATCCCGGGTGGTTTCCAGCATAAAATCCAGTCCCTGCGATCCGGCAACGTTGGTGATCTCGTGGGGGTCGGTGACAACGGCGGTGGTGCCGTGGGGCAGCACTGCCTGCTCAAAGGCAGCACCGCAGAGCATGGAGCTTTCGATATGGATGTGCCCGTCTATGAACCCGGGGCAGAGATAGCTGCCCTGCAGGTCCACCTCGGTCGCTCCGGTGTAGCTGCCTACTCCCACGATCCGGCTGCCGCAGATCGCTACGTCTGCCGTCTCGATCTCGTTGGTGAACACATTGACCACCCGGGCATTCTTCAGCACCAGATCGGCAGCTGTCTCTCCCCGTGCTGCGGCGATCTGCTCTTTCAGCATTTCAGTCTGCATAACGATCTCCTGTCTGCTTTTTTTAAAGCCGATGACGGGGGCGGTTCCCCCGCAGGGTTTTTCATAAGCATAGCACAGAAAAACGCTTTTGACAAATACTTTATTCCGGATGCCGCCGGTCCGGAATACCACTGTGGGTGCAGACCTCCTGCCATCACAGGGCGGCGGACTCCGGGGCAGAGTGCAGGGGCGTTATTTCCGGCTGGTGAGCCGGTTCAGCAGCATCACTGCAAGGACAATGACCCCGATGACAAGGATAATGCCCAGCATACCGATGAGCATAATGGGCAGGGTGGTCATCCAAGAAGAAAGATGAAGCATGGGATTACCTCCTTCAGGCAAGCAGGGTCAGGATCAGTCCGCCGGCAATGACCGAGGCGATCTGTCCCGACACGTTGACGCTGATGGAATACATCAGCAGGAAATTCTGGTTGTCCTCTTCCAGACCCATCTTGTTTACCACCCGTCCGCTCATGGGGAAGGCGGAGATGCCGGCGGCACCGATCATGGGGTTCAGCTTTTTGCCCTCCGGCAAAAAGAGGTTCAGTGCCTTGGCAAACAGCACGCCGCCGGCGGTGTCAAAGACGAAGGCGACCAGACCCAGCGCAAGGATCAGCAGGGTGTCGGGACGGACGAACTGCTGGGCGGTCATCTGTCCGGCAACGGTAAGACCCAGCAGAATGGTGATCAGGTTTGCCAGCACGTTCTGTGCCGTCTCACTGAGGACGTTCAGCACCCCGCATTCCCGCAGCAGGTTGCCGAACATCAAAAAGCCCACCAGCGCCACGCTGGCAGGAGCCACCATGCCTGCAATGACGGTGACCACGATGGGGAACAGGATCTTGGTGAGCTGGGTGACGTTGCCCTTTTCGTAGGGCATCCGGATGCGGCGCTCCTTCCGGGTGGTCAGCAGCCGGATCACCGGAGGCTGCACCATGGGCACCAGTGCCATGTAGCTGTACGCCGCCACCATGATGGCACCCAGATACTGGGAGTTCAGGGTGTTTGCCACAAAGATGGCAGTGGGACCGTCTGCTGCACCGATGACCGCAATGGAAGCGGCGTCTTTGAGGTCAAAGAAGAAACCGGCAACAAACAGGGTAAAAAAGATGCCAAACTGGGCGGCTGCGCCAAAAAGCATCAGCCAGGGCTTTTCCAGCAGGGGACCAAAGTCGATCATGGCACCGATGCCGATGAAGAGCAGCAGGGGAAACAGCTCGTTGGACATGCCCGCCTCAAACAGGGCGGAGATGGGTCCCACGGTGTCTCCCTGGGTGATGGCACCCGACAGGGGCAGGTTTACCAGAATGGCGCCAAAGCCCATGGGAAGCAGCAGGCTGGGCTCCATCTTTTTGGCAATGGCGAGATAGATCAGCAGCCCGCCGATGCCCCACATCACCACCATCTGCCAGGTCAGGTTCCCAAAGTTGGAAAACAGACTTGCGAATGTGTTCAGAATGTTCATAGGGTTCTTACCTCCTTGTGTTCCGGCGCGGCGGCAAGAAAAAAAGACCTCTGCCACAGCACCTGTCTGTGACAAAAGTCTCAAGCCAACACATGACATCGGGCATTTCTGCCGTGATGACGCTGCCATGCAGCAGCCGCCGCATGACCCGGCAGCTGCCCTTTACTCCCCTTTATCGTATCTATTGATAGCAGGCACCGGGGCGTTTGTCAAGATGGATTTACCACTCTTTGCCGGTTTTTAGGGGGTGGGGCAGGGACTTTGCAATAAAATCCCGGCAGAAGAGGGCAGCTTGTGGTATACTGTAAAAAGTCCGGGGGAATGCCCGGCAGAAATACAAAAAAGAGGGATACCATACTGTGAAAACTGCGTACTATCATCTGCCGGGGCTGTTTGAGTTTTATCCGCTGTACCGGCTGTTTCTGCCTTTGTACCGGCAGCATCGGGAGTGGTTTTACGACTGGTGCCGCATCGGGTCCATCTACGGCGCACCGCAAAACTGCATCTGGGGCGGGGGACGGGTGTCCTGGGGGGATGCCGACCCCCGGCAGGTGCTGGAACTTCTGGGAGAGTACGGCATTTCCGCCCGGCTCACTTTTAGCAATTCTCTGCTGGAGCCTTGGCATCTGGAGGACCCCCGGTGCAACGAGCTGTGCCGGCTATTCAGCCGCAGCGGCACTCAAAACGGGGTCATCGTCCACTCGGAGCTGCTGACTGACTACCTGCGCCGGTGCTACCCCCGGCTGTACCTTGTGTCCTCCACCACCAAGGTGCTGACGGAGTTCTGCCAGCTGCAGCAGGAACTGGAACGGCAGGAGTTCCGCTATGTGGTGCCGGATTTTCGGCTGAACCGGGACCTTGCCCGGCTGGATGCCCTGCCAGGATACCAGAAGGACAAGGTGGAGTTTCTCTGCAATGAGTGCTGTTGGTTCGGCTGCAAAGACCGCCGTCGCTGTTATGAGACGGTGAGCCGCCAGAACCTGGGACAGGACTGTCCGGATCATCGCTGTGCTGCCCCCGGCGGGGAGGAAGGGTACCGGTTTTCCAAAGCAATGGAGAATCCGGGCTTCATCGGCGTGGAGCAGATCCGGGATACCCTGCTGCCCATGGGTTTTTCCAACTTCAAGATCGAGGGCAGGGGACTGGGCAGTGCTCTGGTATTGGAATTTCTGCTGTACTACCTGACAAAGCCGGAGTACCAGCTCCATGTGCGGGAAAATATCTATCTGGACACTATGCTGGACCTGTTCTGAAGCCCGGGCGCAGGAGAAGCTTTTCTCCCGGGAGGACTTTTCCCCGGGAGGGAACCGTGATACAATAAAGCTGTATTTTGCAAAGTACACCGGCTCCGGCGGGAAAGGCTGCCGGGTGACGGGCGTTTCAGAAGGGGCGAAAGTTTATGGCTGTAAGAAAAGTATATCTTTCACTGGCGGAATTTCCTTATGCCAAGGAGGTGCCGGTGACCTTTCCGTGGTCCAACGGCTCCAAGCACCAGAACATTCAGGCGGTGCTGGACACCTTCCACGATGTGTATCCGGAGATGCCGGTGCTGGAGGTGAGCCTTGCCTCTGCCCAGCCGGAAGGGGTGGGAGTGGCGGCAATGAAGCTGCCTTTGCGCCTTGCCGACGGGAAGGAACTGCCGGTGGGTGTCGTCTATCAGGGGTCCAAGGTGTTTGAAAATGGCGGACCCTACACGGACCTGTGGCAGCTGTCCCACCAGAAGGTACAGAAGGACCCCCGGCTCCACCAGAGCGGCAGGTGCATCGGCTACCGGCTGGAAGGGATGGACTACCCGGCGGAGCCTCACCCCTACGCCTTTTTCAACTGGCTCTACTGTCGGGCGCTGGCGCAGGACCCGGACCGGGGGCAGGAGCTGCTGCGATACGGGGCATTTTCGGATCTAGATCTGGGCAGCGCCAAGACGGACCGGAACAGTCCCGCCCGTGCCGCCGCCGTCTACGGTGGGATTAAAGCGGCAGGCAGACTGGATTGCCTTGCCTCCTACGAGGCATTTGTGGCGGTGACCTGTGAGGGAGCAGAACCGGTGTCCCCGGAGCCGGAAGCAGCTGCACTCCTGCCGGAACCGCAGGAGACCCCGGAGCCGCCCCTGCAGGAAAATGCTCCGGCGCCGGAGACCCCTGTGCCGGAAACTACGGCACCGGAGGCAGCACCGGAGGACAGGGTACCCCCTGCCCCGGAACAGATCGAGGAGATCTGCCGTGCCCCCAAAGCGAAGAGCCTGATGATCTCTCTGGCAAAGAATGCGGCGTGCCCCGCCAATTCCGCCGCCGGGGCGGTGCGGGCAGGGCGGGGACTGGTGCTGACAAGCTACCGCAAGGCACTGGAAGAAAACACCCTTGTGATCAACCCGGAGAAAAATAAGATCGTTTTTCCGCTGGAAAATCCGGACAACGGCTTTTCCACCACCGGACAGCTGACCCGGTGCCCCACCTTTGTGCAGGGGTGGAAGCTCAGCTACCAGCCCTGCGAGCTGCCGCCGGAGCCTGCCGTCCCGGCAGAGCAAAAACCGCCGGTGTACCCCACGGCAGAGGAGTATCTGGTGAGCCGGGGCTATACCATTACCCAGCAGGTGCAGACCCGGGATCTGCCGCCGCTGGCGGTGCAGAAACTGGCATGGGACACCGGCAGGGCGCTGGCAGACCCGGTGGCGGCGGCGTTTTTGCAATTCATCCGCAGTCACTTGCAGTTCCACGATTCCTTTACCTTCCGGATGCCCAAAGACGCTTCCCAGGACTCCCGGGAACTGGTGGTGGAGCTGGCGCAGAGCTGGGACCATCTGGGGCTGTTTGCGGTATGCAGCGCCAGCCCCCTGCGGATCATCTGCAAGCTTGCCTCGGAAAATGAGGCAGTGCGGAACTTTGCCAGCGGGCACTGGCTGGAGCTGTATGTGGTGCACTGTGTCCAGCAATTGCTGGACCGGTACCGGACCCAGCAGAATGCGGTGGTGTCTCTGTGCTCCAACGTGATCCTGTCCGACTCCCCGGAGGTCAGCTCCGCCCACGAGCTGGACGTGGCATTCTCGGTGAACGGGGCGTTTTTCTGGATCGAGGCAAAGTCCTCCAGTCGGAACATCGACTACGGCAAATATGCGGATCTGTGCAATAAATTGCAGGTATCTCCGGACCGGCTGCTGCTGGTAAACAGCGACTTGACAGAGGAGGATTGCCGGGGGGTCGCCTATTTCTGGCCCTACCGGGTGGCAAACTGCGCCACCATGACCGAAAAGCTGGAGGAGATGATCCGCAGCACATTGCAGAACGATGGTGCAGCGGAAAGCTGACAGAAAGGAACCTGTATGGAGAGACCCAGAGACGAAGGTTTGCAGGGCAACGAAAGGATCGAAGAGGCGATCGCCCTGCTGCAGCAGCACCCCACTCAGGAGTTGCTGGCACATGCCCTTACGGTGATCCGGCGGCGGATGCAGGCAGGAGGGCAGCTGGTGGTGGCGGTGGAGCCGGACCTTGCAGGAGGGATGCGGCTGGGCACCCTGACCATCCCGGAAGGCGGGGTGTGGTGGTACGCCTTTACCAGTTTTGAAGAGCAGATGAAGGGGGCAGCGTCGGTGCAGTCCACCTTTCTGGCAGAGATGGACCGGCTTTTTGATCAGGCACTGACGGTGCCGGAGATCCGGGGCATCATCCTGAACCCCTGGAACCGTACCATCCAGCTGGACAAGACCCTGCTGGGGATCCTGAAACCCGGCGCCGGGGCAGCCGGACGATGAGCCCGATGCCCCATAAGATTTTTGAACGTACAAAAAAGAGGCTGTGACCGGATGGCGTCACAGCCTCTTTTTGGATTATGGATAGAGTGGGGCAGCCCTCAGTCCCCCACGAACTCGCCTTTCAGGGCAAACATATGGTTCATGGGACCGGAGCCCTTTCCCAGATCCAGCATGGCGGCAAGGGCACCGGAAATGTACTCCTTGGCACGTTCCACCGAGGTGTCCAGATCGTAGCCCTTGGCAAGGTTGGAGGCAATGGCGCTGGACAGGGTGCAGCCGGTGCCGTGGGTGTTGGGGTTGTCGATGCGTCTGCCCCGGAACCACTTGCCGGTACCGCTGCGCCACAGCAGGTCGTCGGCGTCGTTGATCTGGTGCCCACCCTTGCACAGCACGGCGCAGCCGTACCGCTCACTGATGCATCGGGCAGCAGCCTCCATACCGGCGGCATCGGTAATGGACATCCCGGCAAGGATCTCCGCCTCCGGAATGTTGGGGGTCAGCAGCTCCGCAAGGGGCAGCAGCTGCCCGGTCAGTGCCGCCACCGCATCCGCCTGCAGCAGTCTGGAGCCGGAGGTGGCGACCATCACCGGGTCCACCACGATGTGCTTTGCCTCATACTGCCGCAGCTTTTGGGCAATGGTGTGGATAAGCCCGGCAGAGGACACCATGCCGATTTTTACGGCGTCGGGATAGATATCGGTAAAAACGGCGTCCAGCTGCTGGGCAAGGAACTCCGGGCTGGTCTCAAAGATACCGGTGACGCCGGTGGTGTTCTGGGCGGTGAGGGCAGTGATGGCAGTGAGGGCAAACACCCCGTTGGCAGTCATAGTCTTGATGTCTGCCTGAATGCCTGCGCCGCCGCTGGAATCGCTGCCGGCAATGGTCAATGCAGTTTTCATGGTAAAAACTCCCTTATAGTGTACTTGCTCCAAAATACCACAGTCCCCCTGCTTTTGCAAGGGGACCGGGAAGATTCAGTCCACCACCGGGATATCCAGCCCAAACTCCCGGGGGCGGAACCGGGGACAGACATTTTCGGTGATGCAGATCACCGAGGCAGCAAGGCGGCTGCCGATCTCGCAGGACTCCGGCAGATTTTTGCCGTAGGTAAGTCCGATGACCGTGCCTGCAAAAAAGGCGTCTCCGGCACCGGTGGTGTCCTTTACGTCCACCTTTTTTGCAGGGGCGATGCCCTGCTCCCCGGTGCTGCTGGCGTACACCGCCCCCTGTGCCCCCATGGTCACCACCATGCAGGGGATGTTGGCGCTGTGGACGTTCTCTGCCAACACCCGGCTCATCTGTTCCGGGGTCAGGTGGTCGTAGTTGTCAGAGAACAGCAGCCCTGCCTCCTGCTGGTTACAGACAAAACAGTCGATGTGCTGCAAAAAGTCCCGGCGCTCCATGGCGATGCTCATGTTGGACACCGCCGCAAAAACCTTTTTGTTGTACTTTTTGGCGTAGGCGAGCACCAGCTTGACGGTCTCCTTTTCCAGATCCAGTTCCAGTGCAATGCTGTCGCAGTCCCGGAAGATCTCGTCGCCCTGCTCTTCCAGCAGCCGGGTCAGGGGGGTGGTGTCCGGGCGCTTGGAGATGGCGGCGCACACATCGCCGTCGTTGTCAAAGACTGCCAGCCATGTGCCCATGCCATCGGGCACCCGCTGGATGTACCGGGTGTTCACCTTGTGGTTTGCCAGCTTGTCGATGACATCCTGCCCGGTGCCGGTGTCATCCACCAGCCCCACAAAGGTGGGGCGCAGCTCCACGTTGGCAATATCCTCCGCCACATTGCGGCTCACACCGCCGTGGACCTGTTCCACCCGCCCGGAGTTTCGTCCTCCGGGGATGTAGGCGGAAAGGGGATAGCCTTTGATATCCACAAAAACAGCGCCGATGACTACAATACCCATATAAAACCCTTTCTGTCGCAATAAAAATACAAGGCTCTGGCAGCCCGGTGCCGGTCCCCGCCGGCGTTCTGGGGCAAAAAATCCGGGGACGGTGCCAAGACCGTACCCGGCAGTTCCGGCAGAGCCGGGAAATTACTCTGCCAGTGCAGCGTCAAGATTGGCAAGGACCTTCTGGCTCAGCAGGACAAATGCCTGCTTGGTGCGCCCGGAGGAAACGTTGGCGCAGTGGACGTTCTCCTGCAGGAAGAAGCCCTCCGGTACCGGACCGGCGGCGGCACGGGTGTCGCAGAAGAAGTGGTTGCCCGGCAGCTTCAGCCAGTCCTCCAGAGCGGCGTGGTCAAAGCCGGGACCAATGGAGGTGTTAAACAGCACCTTGCCCTGCCCCAGTTCCGCAAACTCTTCCCGACCCAGCAGCAGCACGTTTTTGTTCAGGCAGGTGAACACCACCTCGCTGTCCCGCAGCAGCTGCACCAGGGGCTTGTACTGCATGCCTGCCGCCTCGGCATCGGGCTTGCGGCTGCGGCTGTAGTAGGACACCTCTGCCCCCAGAAAAGCAAGAGCGTCGGCGATCATCCTGCCGGAGACTCCCAGACCTACGATGCCCACCTTCAGCCCGGTGATCTCCACCGGCTCGTCGCGGAGCATGGGCATACCAAAGCCGTGGAGCAGCCCGGTAAGTTCGTGGAGCACATACTCCACCACACCCCGGTCACCGTAGTCCCGGATGCCCAGCACCTTGATGCCCCGGCTCCGGGCAAAGGCGATGTCCACGTTGGCGCTCTCCTCGGAGTAGAGGCTGCAGCACATGCCGATGTAGCGGATGTTGGGGCACCGCTCCATGACGGCGGCACCGATGCGGGAGGTGTAGCTCACCAGCACGGCGTCGGCGTCCCCGATGCGGCGGACGATCTCGTCATCGCTGCCGGGGATGTCCGGATACAGCACCACCTCATGGGCGTAGCGGTACAGGTCCTTCTCGGCGGAAGGGATCAGGCTTACCGGCTCAATGGCAACAAGCTTCTGAAACATCTGTTATACCTCCTGACTCAATAGAAGCAGACGGGGGAGGACAGGTTGCGCAGCAGCGCCACCACGCTCCAGCCTGCAATGGCACTGGTGCGGGAATAGATATCCACCACAGCCTTTACACCGTCGATCTCGGCGGTGATCCGGTGGTCGTCGCCGGTCCACCCGGGCACCGAGTGCATGGTGACCCCGGTGACCTCAGGTCCGGTGGTGGCAAGGGAGGTGGCAACTGCCACGTTCACCCGGCGGGGGAAGGCAGCAATTGCCTCCTTGGCGCTGCCGGTAAAAACGGTGGTCTTTTCGGTGTCGGTGAGCAGATGGTCCGCCCACACCGGGGTGTTGCGGAAGCCCATGGCACCGGTATGGGTCTCGATGCCGGCGGTCTCCTGCAGCTGCTGTGCCTGTGCCATCAGGGTGACGGTCTGCAGCACATCAAAGCCGCCGATGGCACCGTTGGCAAGATGCACCTTTGCCCCGCCTTCCTTTGCGGCGGCGCAGACCTGCTGGTACAGCTCCTGATCCGCAAAGGCGCCGATGGAAATGACCACCAGATTGATCCCCCGGCGCAGCACCGGCACAGCGATGGCACGGACGGTCTCCACCGAAGCGGTCTCCACCAGATACTCCGGCTCCAGAGCCAGCAGCTGGTCAAGGTCTGCACACGCCTTGCAGCCGGTGGCAGCAGCGGTCTTTTCCGCCGAGGCAAAGGTGCGGCTGGTGACGCCCACCAGCTCGTAGTCGGGCAGCAGTCCGTCCTTCCATGCCTTTGCCACGATGTTGCCCAGGAAGCCGCAGCCGATGATACCAAATTTTGTCTTCATTTCGGAAACTCCTTTTTCTGTTTCTTACATTCTTCTCTCAGTATACCACAGAACCGGATAAAATGGTATTACCCGGCGGGTTTGTTTCCAAAAGCTTCTCAGACATTCTCCGCCGGGGCGGTGGCGGCGGTGCGTACCAGATACTCCATTGCCTCCACCGGGTACAGCCCGGCAGCGGTCTCCCCCGTAAGCATCAGACTTGCCGCTCCGTCCAGCACGGCGTTGTAGACGTCGCTGACCTCGGCACGGGTGGGCACAGCGCTGTGACACATGCTGTCCAGCATCTGGGTCACCACCATAAAGGGCACCCCGGCGCTGCGGCAGGCGGCGGCAAGGTCCTTCTGACACCGGGGCAGCTGCCACAGGGGCATGGCGTTGCCCAGGTCTCCCCGGGCAATGACCACCTGATCCACCAGCGGCAGGAAATCCGGCAGGGCACGGACTCCCTCCAGATTTTCGATCTTGGCAAAGACGCGGATGTCCTCCGCTCCCGCCTCCTGCAGGGCACGGCGCAGGGCGAGAATGTCCTGTCTGCCTCGGACAAAGGGCAGCATCACCCCGGTGACCCCGCAGTCCCGGGCGATGTGGAGGTTCTGCAGGTCCTCGGCGGTAAGGGTGGGCATCTCCACCCTGAGCCCCGGGGCGGCAATGCTTTTGCGGCTTTGCAGCACCCCGCCCCGTACCACGGTGCACAGCAGGCTGTCGGTTTCCCGGCGGTCTGCCTGCACCAGAATCTTGCCGTCATCCAGCAGCAGCTGCTGCCCCGGTGCAACAGCGGCAATAAGCTCCGCCGGACAGGGAATGCCCCTGCAGCCCAGACGCACGGTGCCGCCCTCCGGCAGAGTCACCGGCTGGGGCAGCACCCCGATGCGCAGCTCCGGACCCTGCAGGTCGATGAGCAGCTGCTGCACCCCTGCCTCATGGATCCGCTCCAGCCAGTCCCGGTGGCTGGCAAGAGACCCGTGGGACAGGTTCATCCGGATGCCGGTCATGCCGGCGTCCACCATCTGCCGCAGGGTCTCCGTGTCCCCGCAGGAGGGACCGATCGTTCCATAAAAATCCATACAAAACTCCTTCTGCCAGCCACACCCCTCCGACCGGGGACGGCTGTGTTGATACCAGAAGTATAACCTCTTTTCGCTGTTTTGTAAATGTATCCCGGCGCTTCTCCGGCACGGGGGCGGCAAAAAGGGCTCCAAAAGCAAATGCACCCTCCGGCATCGGATGCCAAAGGGTGCATTTGCTTATAGAAGAAGAAAGAAAAATTTAGATGATGTCGTTAAAAATCAGATGCCCTGAGTGGCAGCAATGCGTCCGGCACGGCGACCAAAGGTAACGGTGCGTCCGCAGGCAGCACCGGTGGACAGGTTGGGGTAGGTGCCGGAGAAGTATCCGCCGGAGTCGTTGCCCACCACGTACAGACCCGGGATGGGGTCGTTATTGGTGTCCACAGCGTTCATGTTCTGGTCGATCTGAATACCGTCCATGGTGCACAGGATGTAGCCGGTGTTCTTGGCACCATAGAAGGGGGCGGTGCGGATGGCGCTCATGCGGTGCGCCTCCTTGCCAAAGTCCTCGTCCACGCCCTTGTCGTACAGCTCATTGTACCGTGCCACAGTAGCTTCCAGCTGGTCTGCAGGCAGCCCCAGCTTTTCGGCAAGCTGGGCGATGGTGTCGCACTGGAACACAAAGCCGTTCTCCACCAGACCCGGCAGCATGTTGCCCTCCACAGCCTGATAGGGGATGTTGGGGTCGGCATTGTTGGGGAAGGGGAACATACGGCTGCAGCCATGGGTCTTGAATTCCTGAATATAGGTTGTCCAATCGGAATCAAAGATGGTATAATGGCAGTGGTCCTTGTTGAACTCGTCTGCGTGGAGAATGCCCTCGTAGGTGCCGGATTCGTTGAAGAACCGCTCGCCGCGGGAGTTTACCTTCAGGAAGGGCTGGCTGCCCATCCAGAAGAAGCCGCTTTCGCCGCTTTCGGTCTGGGCACGACCGGGCACTGCATCGGGCTTCAGGGCGGCACGGTCGAACATCATCATGCTGTGGGTGTCGTCAAACTTTGCGCCTGCCCAGATGCACGCCTTGATACCGTCGCCGGTGGCACCGGGGATGGAACCGTTCCGCCCCACGATCGCCAGATTTTCCGGCTGCAGTGCCTCCATCATGTCGTAGTTCAGGGAGTAGCCGCCGGTGCAGATGATGACGCCCTTGGAAGCGTTGATGCGCACATACTTGCCTGCCTCGTTCTCGGCAATGACGCCTACCACACGGTCGTTCTCCTTCACCAGCTCCACCATGGGGGTATTGTACATGAACTCCACACCCAGTCCGGTGGCATAATCGGTAAGCACCTTTGCGCCGTCCAGCACGTTGCCGGCACCGTCATCGGAGCCGGTCCATCGGGGAGAGTGACCGGTGGCAAAGTGGATGTAGCGGTCGCCGTCATCGTCGCCGCCTGCCTCATGCCACAGCTCCACGCCCCGCTCTGCAAGGCGGTCGCCGTACCAGTCGATGGTCTCGCCGGACTCTTCGCACCACAGGCGCACCAGACGCTGATCGATGTGACCGGCAGCGATTTTGGTCATCTCGGTGATGTAATCGAACTTGTCGATCTTGGTGCCCCATTCCTTCTGGTAGCGGCTGTTGATGGCACCCAGATCGTCCCGGATGCCGCCGCTGGTGACCTTGTCGATGACCAGCGTCTTTGCGCCGTTCTCGGCAGCGCTGCAGGCAGCAAACAGACCGCCGGTGCCGCCGCCTACCACCAGGACCTCGGTCTGGAAGGTCTCGGTGATCTGGTCGTCTGCGATCTGAGGAGCCTTGCCCAGCCACTTGGGAGTGCCGTCCTCTACGGTCGGCTCCTCGGTTTCGCTGGTGGCAAGACCCATTGCCTGCTCGATGCAGCTGGCAGCAGCCTTTTTTACTGCCTTGCTGGTGATGGTGGCACCGGACACTGCGTCGATCTCGGCGCTCTGTGCCTTTATGAGTGCTTCCTGAAAATCTGCTGCAGAATCCACCGCAAGGGCGATGGTCTCCTTGGAGGTGTCCACCTTTACCTCGGTGATGGCACTATCGCTGAAGGTCATAGTGACGGTGACGGCGTTGGTGCCGGTCTCAGTGGCAGTGTAGGTGCCGGGGGTGTAGATGCCGGCATTGCCGCCGGAAGAGGCGGTCTTTCCGCCGCAGGCGGCAAGGGCACCGGCAGTGACGCCGGACATGGCAGCCGCCGCAGCTACCTTTAGAAAGCCCTGACGAGAGATCTTTTCCATGGGTTTCTCCTTTTCTTCTTATCATTCCAGAACGTTCCACTTTTGCTTGTCAAAAGTTTAACCTTATCCGACATCTATCATACACTTGAGTCCAAGGCGCAGGTCAAGCCTAAACAGAAAAAATTACAGTATGACGGATGGCGCAGCGTCCAAAGGAGGAAATATAAAATGTCTGCAGGGGAAAACGGGATCAAGATCCGCAAATATCCTATCGGTGCCTTTGCCCGGATGGCAGGCGTATCTACGCACTTTTTGAAGTTTTACGAGGAAAAGGGGATCCTGCACCCGGTGGTGCAGGACAACGGCTACCGCACCTATGATATCCGGGATGCCAGCTTTGTGCTGGAATGCCGCCGGATGAAAAACATGGGGCTTTCGGTAAAGGAAATCGAAAAGGCGATCAACGATAGTACTCCGGCAGAGACGGAACAGCTCCTTGCACAGCAGCAAAATGTGCTGGAAGAACAGCTGTGGCAGCAGCAGATGCACCTGCAGGGACTGCAAAACCTGCGGGCAGCCCTCAGGTTTTGCCAGCGGCAGGAGTGGAGCGTCCGCACTGCACCGGATATGTGGTTTTTGCCCCACACTATGGATCGGGAATTTCTGCAGGAGGAGGGCATCTACCGTCAGCTGCCTCAGTGGATGGAGTGGATGCCGCTGGTAACCTCGGCACAGATGATCACCGCCCTGCCGGAGGGCAGACTCCGTGCAGAGTGGGGGCTGGGGGTGGAGGTGCAGCAGGCGCAGCAGATCCGCCTTGTCCCCGATGCCCCCGCAAGGTTGGTGCAGCAGGGCAGGGTACTGGAGGTGTACGGCTCCTGGCAGGTGACGGAGAACAGTCAGAGCGAGGCGCAGATGTACCGCACCTGCATGGAACGCGCCGCCGCTCTGAACCTGATCCCGGAGCCTATGGTGTTCCGTACCTTATTCTGCTACACCGAAAAGGCAGGGGTGCGCCAGATGCACTGTATGCTGCGGGTAGCGGTAAAAGCTGCTTGGTAAAACAAAAAGCTCCCTGCCGTCAGGCAGGGAGCTTTTTACTATAAGACATTATTTTTCTGATGCAAAGAAGTCCTTGGTGAGCCGCACCACCGTGCCGGAAAGCAGCAGCAATGCCAGCAGGTTGGGAATGCTCATAAGACCGTTGAAGGTGTCTGCAATGCTCCACAGCAACCCCAGGTCCATGGTGGCACCCAGAATGGACACAAAGGAGTACACCACAAAGAAGGGACGCACCACCTTGTCGCTGCGGCACAGGAAGGCGATGAACCGGGAGCCGTACAAGCCCCAGCCGATGATGGTGGAAAAGGCAAAGCAGCACAGCGCCACGGCGGTAAAGATGGATGCCCAGCCGCCGTAGGTGATGGTAAAGCCGGAGATGGTCAGCTCAGCACCTGCCGCAGAGCCGTAGCCCACAGGAGCGCCGCTGCACAGGATCACCAGCGCCGTCAGGGTGCAGATGACGATGGTGTCTGCAAAGACCTCAAAGATGCCGAACATACCCTGTTTTACCGGCTTGCGGGTGTCGGCGCAGGCATGGGCGATGGAACCGGTGCCCAGACCTGCCTCGTTGGAGAAGATGCCCCGGGAGACACCCTTCTGCATACTGAGGAAAAGGCTGCCGATGGTGCCGCCGGTGAAGGCGGCGGGGTTGAAGGCGCCTACAAAGATGGACTCCAGCACATAGGGCAGGTGCCGGAAATTCAGCACCACCACACCCAGCGACAGCAGGATGTAGAACAGCGCCATAAAGGGCACCAGCTTTTCGCTGACGCTGCCGATGCGCTGGATGCCTCCCAGCAGTACCAGTGCTACCAGCATTGCCACCAGAATGCCCACGATAAGATTCAGAGTGGTAAGGACACTTCCTCCCACCGCGCCGTAGGCAAGCAGGGCGGTGTCAATGGAGGCAACAATGGTGTTGACCTGGGTAGCGTTGCCGGTGCCAAAGACGGTCAGCACGCCAAAAAGGGCGTAGAGCACTGCCAGAAACTGCCAGCGCTTGCCCAGACCATTCTTGATGTAGTACATGGGTCCCCCCACCCACTCGCCGGTCTCGCCCCGCTCCCGGAAATGCACCGCAAGGGTCACCTCCGCAAACTTGGTGCACATGCCCAGCAGGGCAGAGCACCACATCCAGAACACGGCACCGGGTCCGCCGATGGCAATGGCACCTGCCACGCCGGCAATGTTGCCGGTGCCCACGGTGCCTGCAAGGGCGGTGCATACTGCCTGAAAAGGAGTGATCGCTCCGTCCGATGCGTCCCGCCGCCGGAACATCCGTCCGATGGTGGTCCTGATGGCATAGGGAAATTTCCGGATCTGCAAAAATCCGGTGCGCACGCTCAGCAGCAGTCCCACGCCGATGATGCACACCATGGCGGGCACGCCCCAGATAAAGTTGTTGACCGCCTGGTTGATGGCGGTAATAGTCTCGATCATAACTTGTCCCACATCCTCTGTTAAACTGCCCCGCTTTTGCCGCTGTTGCTGCAAAAAAACAGGCGAAAATTATTTTACTCTATTTTTTATGCAGTGTCAAACAAAAATTTGCCAAAAAACGGTCCTTACACAGAAGGAGGATACCTCATCGTCTGGAAACGGTCCGGCGGTACACCGGGTATGCCACCAGCGCCGCCAGCACCTCGGTGATCCAGAAGGCGTGCCACACCCCGTCGGGACCCATGGCACGGCACAGAAGCCACGCAAGGGGCATGATGAAAAGGATGTACCGGAACAGAGAGATCACCAGAGATTCCACTCCCTTGCCCAGACCTTCCAGAGCGCCGGAGGAGGTGGTGGATACCGCCGACACGACAAAGCCAAGGCTGATGATCCGTAGGGCGGTCTGTCCGGCGTCAAGAGTCTGAGGATTGGAACTGAACAGCCCCATGAGGGAGCGGGAGAACAGCAGGCAGCCCGCTGTGCCCAGCGCCATGATGACGGCGCTCATGGCAAGGGTCAGGTTATAGAGCTTCCGGACCCGACCGTGCTCCTTTGCGCCATAGTTGTAGCCCATAAGGGGGCGCATACCCTGCACGATGCCGTTGGCAGGCAGATACAAAAAGGTCTGCAGCTTGTAGTAGATGCCCAGCACCACCACATAGCTCTGAGAAAAGGCGGCGAGAAGGCTGTTAAGAAAGGTCACCAGCAGGGAGGGCAGCGCCAGATTCAGGATGGCAGGCACGCCGATGGCGTAAAGTCTGCCGTCCAGTACCGGGTCCGGAGCAAGGCAGCTGCGGCGCAGCCGGACGGGGAGCTGGGTACGGAAGTAGACAAAGAGGTAGACGCACAGGCTCAGCAGCTGCCCGATGCCGGTGGCAAGGGCGGCACCGGCAATGCCCATGGCAGGCACCGGACCCAGCCCAAAGATCAGCACCGGGTCCAGCAGGATGTTGCACACGCAGCCGAACACCAGCGCCACCATGGTCACTTTCATGCGTCCCACCGCCTGAAAAATCTTTTCAAAGGCAAGGGATGCCATGTTCACGGTGGCAAACAGGAAGATGATGGTGGAATAGGTGATGCCGGCGGTGATCAGTGCTTCATCCCCGGTGAACCGGTGGAGGAAGCCGGGCATGATGCGGATGCTGACAAGGGTGATCACCACCCCGTGGATGAGGGAAAACAGCATCCCGTGGGTGGCGGCAGTTTCTGCTTTCTGCCGGTCTCCGGCACCAAGATACAGGGCGATCATGGCGTTGATGCCGATGCCAAAGCCGATGGCAATGGCGTTGGCAAAGTTCTGGATGGGAAACACCAGCGAAAGGGCGGTCATGGCGTCCTCGCTGATCTGTGCCACAAAAAGGCTGTCTACGATGTTGTACAGGGAGTTTACCAGCATGGAGATGACGTTGGGCAGCGCCATGGACAACAGCAGCGGCAGGACGGGTCTTTCCTTCATAAAGGTATCGTTCATAGTTTTACGGTTGCTCCTGATGATATAGTGTAGGGGGCAAAAATGCCCTGTGGACGCAAAAAAGCCACACAATGATCCCCAAAGAGACCATTGTGTGGCGAAAAATAGCACGATGGCTGTAAAAATCCACACGATTTTTAGTGTGTACAGGATACCACATCTCCGGAGGGATGTCAAGGCAAAACAGAGAAAAAGTATGACTTTTGCAGACTCTTGACCCTGCGGTCCCCGCAGACTACAATAAAGCAGAACAAATCACTACCACAGACCGGAGGGCATCTGCTATGAAATGGATGATCGCATCCGACCTGCACGGGTCGGTATATTACTGCACAAAAATGCTGGAGGCACTGGAGCGGGAGCAGGCAGGGCGGCTGCTGTTGCTGGGAGACCTGCTGTACCACGGACCCCGCAACGACCTGCCCCGGGACTATGCCCCCAAGCAGGTCATCCCCCTGCTCAACGGCATCCGCACAAAGCTGGTCTGCGTCCGGGGCAACTGCGATGCAGAGGTGGACCAGATGGTGCTGGACTTCCCTATGCTGGCGGACTACTGCGTGCTGCCGGTGGGGCAGCGGCTGGTCTATGCCACCCACGGACATATCTATAACAAAGACCACCTGCCGCCCCTTGCCCCCGGGGATATCCTGCTGCAGGGGCACACCCATGTGCCTGCATGGACCCCGTGCGGGACAGACAATTTCTGCCTGAACCCCGGTTCACTGAGCATCCCCAAGGAGGATAGTCCCCGGGGGTATATGACTCTGGAAGAGGGAACGTTCTGCTGGAAAACACTGGAAGGTGCGGTTTATCATCGGCTGACTCTGGTCTGAACCGGGACTTTTGCGGGAAATTGGCAAAAGTTCTTGACGGAAGCAGATGAAACGTGTAAACTGAGAGCAGATTTTATCATAATGGCGGGAATGATAAGGAACAAATGGCAAAAGTCGGGACAAAAAAATGGCGACTGCCCACCGTGGCGGCTGGGGTGCTCTGCGCAGGTCTGCTGTATCTGGAGAACCGGCTGCTGGGCTGTCCCATCAAACTGCTTACCGGCATCTCCTGTGCGGGCTGCGGCATGACCCGTGCATGGCTGCAGGTACTGCGGCTGGACTTCCGGCAGGCGTTCTACTATCATCCGCTGTTTGTGCTGCCGCCGGTGGCTCTGGCGATGCTGTGGCAGCGCAGCAGGATCCCGCCAAAAGTTTTCAAAGGGTGTATGTACACCATGATGGCAGCGTTCCTTGTGGTGTATGTATATAGATTGTGTATGGGAGGCGGAGACGTTGTGGTGTTTGCGCCCCGCAGCGGCGTCGCTTTCCGGGTCATTTCGTATTTACGAGGAGGAAACTAATCATGTTCTGTGCACATTGTGGCAAAAAGATCCCCGATGGTACCAAGTTCTGCCCCAGCTGCGGCGCTGATGTCTCGGCAGGTTCTCAGGTCCAGAACGCAGCAAATCAGGCGTTCCGCTCTGTGGAAGGCAACCTGAACAGTGCAGTCAACGATGTGAAAAACACCTTCCAGAACGGCAACCAGCCCTACGGCGGTGAGCGGCTCACCGATGACCGGAGCCTGGTGGTGCTGATCCTGCTGTCCATTATCACCTGCAACATCTACTACTATTACTACATCTACAAGCTGGCACACGATGTGAACATCGCCTGCAGCGGCGACGGCGAGGAGACCGGCGGTCTGGTCCAGTACCTGCTGCTGTCCTTTGTCACCTGCGGCATCTACGCCCTGTACTGGGAGTACAAGCTGGGCAACCGCCTTGCAGCAAACGCACCCCGCTACGGTCTCACCATTCAGGAGAACGGCACCACCATCCTCATGTGGCGTCTGTTCGGTTTCGTGCTGTGCTTTGTGGGAACCTGGTACGGTGTCTACCTGCTGCTGAAGAACGCCAACCAGATCTGCAACGCTTACAACCGTTACAATAACCTGTAAGCACAGCGGATCCTTCCTTATAGGCATCATATTTTAAGAAATACCGGGAGTCGGCACACCGCTGGTTCCCGGTATTTTTATCTCTGCCCTTGTGCCCGGGGGCAAACCGTGCTATCATCAGACAGAACCACACAACGAAAGGCGGCATAGACATGACCCGGCAGACCGTGACCATCCCCGACGATTTTGATCTGGACAAGATCCTGGCAAGCGGACAGTGCTTCCGCCCTGCAAAGCAGCCGGACGGCTGGTACCGCTTTATCTCCGGCAGGCAGGTGCTGTACCTGCTGCCCCGGGGCGGGCAGCAGTACGAGGTACGGTGCAAGGCAGGGGAGTGGGAGCAGTTCTGGCGGGGGTATTTTGATCTGGACCGCAGCTATGCCGCCCTGCGCCGCCGGCTGGAAGGGCGGGATCCCTTTGTGCAGAGCGCCATGGACTACGGCAAGGGCATCCGCATCCTGCGGCAGGATGTGTGGGAAATGCTCATCACCTTTATCATCTCCCAGCGCAAGAGCATCCCTGCCATCCGCACAGCGGTGGAGCTGCTGGCACAGCGGTACGGCGAGGAGCTGTCAGAGGGGGTCTGTGCCTTTCCCACCCCGGAGGCGCTGTGTCGTGCCGGGGAGCAGGGCTTGCAGCAGTGCGGGCTGGGCTATCGCACCCGCTATGTGCTCCACGCAGCGCAGCAGGCGGCGGCAGGCAGACTGGACCTGCAGGCGATGGAACGGCTGCCGGACGAGGAACTGTTTACAGCCCTGCTGCAGCTGGAGGGAGTAGGCAAAAAGGTGGCAAACTGCGTCTGCCTCTTCGGCTTTGGCAGGGTAGGCAGGGTGCCGGTGGATGTGTGGATCCAGCGGCTGATCCAGGAAGAATTCGGCGGGCAGGATCCCTTCCCCCGGTTTGGCGGAGAGGCGGGCATCCTGCAGCAGTATCTTTTCTATTACAAACGCAGTCTGGGATAAACAGAGGGGCTGCTGCACGGCATTGTGCAGCAGCCCCTCTTTCTCTTTTTGGATCTTATTTCCAGCCCCGTGCTCTGGGGTCCAGCATCTCGGCGGCGGAGTACACCAGTGCGTTGCAGATGGCAGCGGCAACGGTGCTGCCCCCTTTGCGTCCCATGGCGACGATGGCGGGCACTCCGCATTCCTGACAGACGGCAAACAGCCGCTCTTTGCTCTCCACCACGTTCACAAAGCCCACGGGGACCCCAATGACCAGCGCCGGGCGCAGCCCAGCTTCGATCTGGTCCGCAATGGTCAGCAACGCCGTAGGGGCGTTGCCCACTGCAAGGATCGCCCCGGGGTAGGCAGCGGCTGCCTTGTGCACCGCCGCCACCGCCCGGGTGGTGCCCTGCTGCTTTGCGGCAGCTGCTACCTCCGGGTCCGCCACATAGCACAGCGCCGTAGTACCCAGCTTGGCAAGCCCCGGCTTGGAGATGCCTGCCAGTGCCATGGTGGTATCGGTGACGATGGGGGTGCCGCTGCGGAGGGCGGCAATGCCTGCTGCCACGGCACCGGGGGTGAAGTGCAGATTCCGGGCATAATCGAAATCCGCCGTGGTGTGAATCACCCGCTTGACTACAGGGGCAGTGTCCTCCGGGAAGATCAGCCCCATCTGGTTCAGCTCCTCTGTGATGATGGCAAGGCTGGTGCGCTCGATGTCGGCAGGCAGATGATGCTGCAGGGTCATAGGGTCTTTCTCCTTTCCAGCTCCATGGCGGCGTAGATGGCGTCCATATCCAGTGCTCGGCGCACCCCTGCCGCAAGGAGGTCGAACTGCTGCTGACGGTACTGTTCCATGGGCAGCAGGGCGGTGTGTTCCGGGGAGATGCCCTTGCGGAGGCACAAAAAGTCCACCAGCTGCCGGGTCAGTTCTCCCGTATCAAAAAGCCCGTGGAGGTAGGTACCAAATACATTGCCCTGTACGCAGCCCTCCGGGGTGCCGTCGGCAAGGGTGCAGAAGGGTTCGCCCCGTGTCTCGGTGCTGCCGGTGTGGATCTCGTAGCCTTCCAGTGCGGCCCCGGCAAAGGGGGCAGCACAGACCACCGCCCCGGTGCGGGTGCGGCGCTTGCCGGCGTTGAACCGGGTGCGGATGGGCAGCAATCCCAGCCCCCGCAGGGTCCGGGGCGTGCCCCCCTCGGTGCCCTCCGGGTCCGCCAGCTCCTCGCCCAGCATCTGGTAGCCGCCGCAGACCCCCAGCACCGGCACATCCTGTGCCCGGAGCTTGTGGAGGGCGGCTTCCAGCCCGGACTGCCGCAGCCACAGCAGGTCCTCCATGGTGTTTTTGGTGCCGGGCAGGATCACAAGATCCGGGACCCCCAGCTGACGGGGAGACTGCACATACCGGACCTGCAGCAGGGGGTGCTGCTCCAGCGGGATGAAGTCCGTAAAATTGGAGATGTGGGGCAGCCGCAGCACCGCCGCATCCAGAGGCTTCACGGCGCTGCCGCCCTCCAGCCGCTGCGAAAGGGAATCCTCGTCCTCAATGTCCACCGGCAGATAGGGTACCACCCCCAGCACCGGCAGTCGGGTCCTTTCTTCCAGCATGGCAAGCCCGGGGCGCAGGATCTCCACATCGCCCCGGAACTTGTTGATCACCAGTCCTTTGATCCGTGCCCGCTCCTCCGGCTCCAGCAGTGCCACGGTGCCGTAGAGCTGGGCGAACACTCCGCCCCGGTCAATGTCCCCTGCCAGCAGCACTGGTGCGTCCACCAGCTTTGCCAGCCCCATGTTGACGATGTCGTCTGCCTTCAGGTTGATCTCGGCGGGGCTGCCTGCTCCCTCAATGACGATGATGTCGTTTTCGGCAGCAAGACTGTGGTAGGCGGCAAGGATCTCCGGGATCAGGCTCCGCTTCATCCGGAAATAGTCTGCGGCGGACATCTGCCCCCGCACCTCTCCGTTTACGATGACCTGACTGCCCACGTCGCTGCTGGGCTTCAGCAGGATAGGGTTCATCCGCACATCCGGCTCCGCCCCTGCTGCCTGCGCCTGCACCACCTGGGCACGTCCCATTTCCAGTCCGCTGCGGGTGACAAAGCTGTTCAGCGCCATGTTCTGGCTCTTAAAGGGTGCCACCCGGTAGCCGTCCTGAGCAAAGATCCGGCACAGGGCGGTGCACAGCAGGCTTTTGCCTGCTCCGCTCATGGTGCCCTGTACCATAATGCACTTTGCCTTGTTCATTTCAGCACCTCCCGTAGGGTCTCCAGCAGCTGTGCGTTCTCTTCCGGGGTCCGCACGGCGGTGCGGTACCACCCGGCGTCCAGTCCGGGATAGTTGGCGCAGCTGCGCACCACTACACCCTTCTGCCGCAGTGCCTCTCCCAGCCACTCCGGCGCCCGGAACAGCAGGTAGTTTGCTCTGCCTTCCACCACCTGCAGCCCCATTGCCCGGAGCCCGGCGGCAACCATCGGGCGCTGCCGGGCAATGAGGTCCCGGACCCGGTCCACATAGGCGGTCTCATCCAAAGCGGCAATGCCTGCCGCCTGGGCAAGGCTGGATACCCCCCAGGGCTGCCCGACGGCAGCCATCCGGTCCAGCAGCTCCCTGTCCCCGCACAGGCAGTAGCCCAGCCGCACCCCTGCCATGCCGTAGAGCTTGGTAAATGCCTTTAGGATCACCAGTCCTCCGCCGGGCAGCAGGCTTTTGGCGGTGAGGCGCCGGTGCTCCTGCTCCGGCAGAAAGTCAAGAAAGCACTCGTCCACCACCAGCAGCGCCCCTTTGGCACGGCAGCGGTCCAGGATCTTTTGCACCAGCGGAAGGGCAGTCAGCTGCCCGGTGGGATTGTTGGGCTGGCAGAGAAAGACCATGTCCGTGGCATCGTCTATGGCGCAAACAAAACGCTCCGTCACCGCAAAATCCTCTTCTTGCCGCAGAAAATGCCGCTGCACCGTGCAGCCCACGGCTTCCAGCGCTGCAGCATATTCCGCAAAGGTGGGGGCAGGCAGCAGGGCACGGCGAGGCTTTGCTGCCAGCACAAGGCGGAAGATCAGGTCTGCAGCGCCGTTGCCGCAAAGGATCTGGTCTTCCGGCAGCTGCTCGGCATCCGCAAGCTTTGCCCGCAGCGCTCGGCACAGCGGGTCCGGGTAGCGGTCCGCAGTGGGGATCGCCTGTACGATCGCCCGAGCAACGCCGTCGGGCAGCCCCAGAGGGCTGACGTTGGCAGAAAAGTCCAGCGGGTCCTTCCCGTACTGCTGCCGGTATCCTGCCCAGTCGCCGCCATGGATCAGTGTCTGCATCAGAGCACCCCCCTTACGATAACGCCCAGCAAAAGGGCAAGAAGGCTGGCGGCGTACATCATCCGGTCGGCACGGAGGATGTCCTCCGGCTCAATGGGGCGCACCGGATCCCCGATAGTGGGCTTGGGATAGTACTTGCCAAAATAAAAGGCAGGTCCTGCCAGCTGCACCCCCAGAGCACCGGCACAGGCACTTTCGGTCTGGGCACTGTTGGGGCTGGCGTGGTTCCGTCGGTCCCGCCGCCAGATATGCCATGCCCCGCCGGCGTGGTTTCCGGTAAAAAACGCCGCCGCCACCCACAAAAGGGCAGCAAGACGGCTGGGCAGGTAGTTTGCCACATCGTCCAGTTTGGCGGCGGCACGCCCAAAGTAGAGGTAGCGGTCGTTTTTGTATCCCAGCATACTGTCCATGGTGTTGATCGCCTTATAGGTCAGCGCCAGAGGAGCACCCCCCAGCAGCATGTACAACAGGGGCGCAATGACCCCGTCGCTGGCATTTTCTGCCACTGTTTCTACGGCTGCCTTGGTGACCCCTTCGGCGGTCAGGTTCTCGGTGTCCCGTCCCACGATGCGGCTCACAGCCTTCCGGGCGGCGGGCAGGTCTTCCTGCTGCAGCTGCCGGTAGACATTACGGCTTTCCTGTACCAGCCCTTTTGCTGCCAGAGCCTGCCCGCACCAGAACATCTGCAGGGCAAGCCCCAGCCAGGGAGACAGCTTTGCCGCCCCAAGGCAGGCAAGGGCGGTGAAAAGAAAGGTGCCCACCGGCAGCACAAAGGCAACGATGCCGCCGCCCAGCAGCTCTCCCTGTGGGGTCTGGGGCAGCCGGGGACGCAGAAACTTTTCCAGCCGGGAGATCACCCTGCCCATGAACACCACCGGGTGAGGCAGCCACGCCGGGTCTCCAAAGATGGCGTCCAGCACAAAGCCCCCGACTACGGCATACAGGATCATGAACGGTCCTCCTTTGTGTACCGGACGGTGTCCACCAGATACAGCTGGTGCCTCTCGGTCCAGTCCCGGGCGTCCAGCACAAAGCCTCCGGCGTTGGGTGCACACCAGTCGTAGTAATCCCGGTGGGGCAGGGCGTACCGCTCCATAGCCGCCATCTGGGTGCCGCCGTGGGCAAGGATCACCAGCATCTCTTCCTTCTGTGCCAATGCCTTGTCCACCAGCGCAGAAAAGGCGTTGCAGATCCGCTGGCAGAAATCCGCCTTGCGTTCTCCATCGGGGCAGGGACTCTCGCAGTTGGCGGCGACCCACGCAAGGTAATCCGGGTCGTGCTCCATCTCGATGTAGTTGCGTCCCTCAAAGCTGCCAAAGCACATCTCCTTCAGGTCCTCCACAGGCACCAGCTTTGCCTGTGGAAACAACACCTCGGCAGTCTGCCGGGTACGGCACAGGGGACTGATGTAAACTACCTTGGGATGGATGTCGGCGCAGCGTAGCTGTGCCAGACCCTCCGGAGACAGGGGAATATCCCGCTGCCCCTGATAGCGTTTTTCGGCATTGTATGCCGTAAGACCGTGGCGTAAAAGATAGATCAGCATAAAGGCATTTCTCCTTTCAGGATGGTGGGGATGCCGCAGAACATCTGCACCACGCAGTCAGCACGGGCAGCAAGAAGGCAGGCAAGCCGTCCGGCGGCTTCCCGGGCGGCACGCTGCTCTGGTTCCATGGGCACCACGCCGCCGCCCACCTCGGTGGCAATGAGGATATCGTATTCCCGGCAGAGCCGGTCCGCAAGGGCGGCAAGGTCCTCTGCAGCGGGGGCAAGGTCCTGCACATCCGCAAGTCGGCTGCCGGGCAGGGCAGCGGCAAAGGTCCGTTTGCCGCTGTAAAGGGGTCCGGTAATAAAGATCATAACAGTCCTCCCCACTGACAGGCGGTAAGGGCGGCAAGCATCCACAGCTCGCACTTCTGCAAAAACCAGCCGGCAAGATCTCCGGTGGTGCCGCCAAACTGTCCCTTTGCCACAAAATAATACCGCAGGAACACCATTGCCGCCGCCACCGGCAAAGCAAAGCCTCCGACGGCAAGCAGGGCACCCACCAGCAGCAGACACAAAAGGCTCAGGCTCCGGCGGACGTTCCGGCGATGGGCGGCGGTGGCAAAGGTGTGTGCCAGCCCGGTGTTTTTTGCCAGCGGGAATGCCGCCACTGCCAGCCCGGAAAGGGCGCGTTCCAGCACCAGCGCAAGGGTCCAGACCAACCCCACCCGGGGGGTAAAGTCCACGCAGGCGCACAGGGCAAGATAGGCGGTAAAGTAGCTGCACAGCCGGATCACCGCAAACGCCCCGCAGTGGGGATCCTTGAGGATCTCCAGCTTCTTTTCCCGGTCGCCGTAGCTGGCAAGGGCGTCGCAGGTGTCGGCGTAGCCGTCCAGATGGATGCCCCCGGTGACCAGCACCGGGATCAGGCAGAAGCCTGCCGTCTTTGCCGGCGCCGGCAGGGGCAGGAGCCCCCACAGGCACCACAGCCCCCCGCACACCAGCCCGATGAGGGGGAAGGCGCACAGAGCGTACCGCATATTTTTTTCGTTCCAGTCAAACTGAGGCACCGGCACCGCCGAAAACATGGCAAAGGCGACGGCAACCGTCTGCAAAACGATCATTTTTCCACTCCTTTATAGTATACCGGGATGCCGCACACCACCCGCACCACCCGGTCTGCCCGGGCGGCAATGGCGTTGTTGAGTTGTGCCAGCGCCAGCAGATAGCGGTGGGTGTCATCGGCATAGTCCGCCCCGCCGCTGAACACCTCGTTGGTGACGATCACCAGATCTGTGCACTGCTTTGCCAGCCGGTCCACCCCCGCAAGAATGGCAGCTACAGCGTTGTCACCTGCCCCCCGGGGGTCGTAAAGCTCGTTGGCGGCAAGGTTGCCCAGATCCTCCAAAAGCACGGTGCCCCGGGCAGGCAGCTGTACCGAGTCTAAATCCAGGGGACATTCCACGGTGGCAAATTGTTTTTTGGCACGCATCTGCCGGTGCTTTTCCACCCGCACCGCACACTCGGCATCCCACACCTCCATGGTGGCAAGGTAGTAGCGGGGCAGGGGGGTGCCCAGCACAAGGTCCTCGGCGTACCGGCTTTTGCCGCTTGCTGCCCCGCCTACCACAAGGGTCAGCATTGGGGGGTATACGGCGTGATGCCGCCCTCCGCAAAGGAATAGCAGTGGTGGTACACCGCCAGCGCCATATCCCACAGGGGGATGGCGGCAACCGCCCCGGTGCCCTCGCCCAGGTGCATCCCGGCGGTGAGCAGGGGCGTTTTGCCCAGTGCTTCCAGCACCAGCCGTGCCGCAGGCTCGGTGGAGCAGTGGGTGGCAAACACCGCCTTGGCGGCGGCAGGGCACAGCCGCACCGCACACAGGGCGGCGACCCCGCTGATAAAGCCGTCCATCAGCACCGGCAGCTGTTCCAGCGCACCGCCCAGAAATACGCCGCAGAGCCCGGCGATGTCGTAGCCCCCCAGCTTGGCAAGCAGGTCCAGCGGGTCCTCGGGGCAGGGCTGATTCACCGCAATGCCCCGGCGGATGACCTGCTGCTTCCGGCGCAGCCCTTCGTCCGAAAGTCCTGCTCCCCGTCCGGTCATCACTTCCACCGGCTGTGCCAGCAGCACGGCGGCAAGGGCGCTGGATGTGGTGGTATTGCCGATGCCCATTTCTCCGGTGGCAAGGAGCTGCACCCCCTGCGCCTTCTGCAGCCGCACCAGCTGGATGCCTTTGGCAATCGCCTCCACCGCCTGCTGCCGGGACATGGCAGCCCCGGTGGTAAAATCCCGGGTACCGGCGGCGATGCGGCAGTCCAGCAGCCCCGGCACCGGTGCCCCGGCGATGCCCATATCCACCGGCACCACCTCGCAGTGGGCGGTGCGTGCCATCTGGCACACACTGGTGCGCCGGGCAGCAAGGTTCTGTGCCACGGCATGGGTGACGCTCTGGTCGGTCTGGCTGACTCCCTGTGCCACTACGCCGTTGTCGGCGCAGAGCACCAGCACCGCCCGGCGCTCAAACGCCAGCTCCGGGGTGCCGGTAAGGGCGGCGGCATCCTCCAGCAGGGTCTCCAGCGCCCCCAGCCCCCCAAGGGGCTTGGCGAGGCTTGCCCAGTGGGCGTGGGCGGCAGTGCGGGCGGCTTCGTCCGGCGGGGTGATGGCTGCAAGCAGCTGTTTCAGTTGGGTTTCGGTCATGTATGGTCTTCCTCTTGTTTCTGATATTGCTGCGCCGCTTCCGCAAACCGCCGGGGCAGGGCAGTGCCCGCCCAGTACAGATGCGGAAAACCGGCGTAAAGATGCTCGTTTGCGTAGCCGCACTGCCAGCTTTTTCCGTTTGCCTTTGCGGCAGAAAAGGCAGTGCCGTTGGCGGTGGAGTCCCAGTGGTGGAACTCATGGACCGGCAGCGTTTCCCCGGCGCGGAACAGCATGCTGTCCCCCCGGGCGGTGAGTCCGGCATAGCCGAACCGCACCAGCCTGCCCACCCGGAAGCCCTGCCCCGGCAGCACCGCCGCCATGGGATGGCAGACCCCTTCCGGGTCCTCCAGCGACTGCCCCAGATACAAAAATCCGCCGCACTCCGCCACCGTGGGCAGCCCTGCCTGCACCCGGCAGCGCACCGACTCCCGCATGGACAGGTTGCCGCTGAGAGCACTGGCGTACAGTTCCGGATAGCCTCCCGGCAGATACAGTCCGCCGATGTTCTCCGGCAGAGCTTTGTCCCGCAGGGGACTGAAAAACACCGGCTGCACCCCCTGCTGTTCCAGCGCTTCCAGTGTCTCGGCGTAGGTAAAGCAGAAAGCTTCGTCCTGCGCCACCCCGATGCGGCAGCGCACCGGCAGGGTCTGCCGGGAAACCGCTGCCGGTGCGGGACGGCTGGTGATATCTTCCAGCCTTTGCCAGTCCACCACCAGCGCCTGCCCAAGGCGGCAGATCTTTTGCTGCAGGTCCGGGATCTCGGCGGCGGTCTTCAGACCCAGATGACGGCTCTCCACCACCCCCTCCGGCAGCCGGGGCAGATAGCCCAGCACCGGTACCCCGGTCTCCCGTTCCAGCATGGGGGCAAGGAGGGCGTAAAGAGAAGGGGAGCAGCCGTTCAGCAGGATGCCCGCCAGATGGCTGGGGCTGCGGAAATTTTTAAGCCCGTTGATCTGCGCCGCAAGGGTCAGGCTTGCCCCTTTGGGCTGTACCACCAGCAGCACCGGCAGGTCCAGCACCTCCGCCGTATGCCATGCACTGGCAGTGGTGCTGACCCCGCCCAGACCGTCATAGAAGCCCATAGCACCCTCGCAGACGGCAGCACCGTGCCCGGCAAGTCCTTCGGCATACAGGCGGCGCACCGTGTCCGGGCTGGAAAAATAAAGGTCCAGATTGTGGCTTGCCACCCCCAGTACGGCGCGGTGGAACATGGGGTCGATGTAGTCCGGACCGCACTTGAAGGCGCAGGGGTCAAAGCCCCGCTGCTTCAGCGCTGTCAGCAGGGCGCAGGTAAGGGTGGTCTTGCCGCTGCCGGAGGCAGGGGCGGCAACAAGGAACTGGATCATGGGCGCTCCCCCGTAATAAGGAAAATGGGGTTGTTGGCGGTAAGGAGATGGAGCTTCCCCGCCGGTCTTGTGCGGCTGACCGCAAGCTGGGTCACCCCGGCAGAAAGCCCGTGGGCGGTCAGGGCGGCGACCCCGGCACTGAGGGTCTCCAACGCAATGGCGGAGATGCAGACCCGGGCGTGGGGGTTCTTTTCCAGCACCGCATCCACCACCGCCGCCATGCTGCCCTTGGTACCGCCGATGAACACGGCGTCGGGAGCGGGCAGGGAGGCAAGGGCTTCCGGTGCTTTGCCCTCCACAAGGGTCAGGTTGTAGGCTGCAAACTTTTCCCGGTTCCGGCGGATGAGCCCGCAGGCGTCGGGGTCGCACTCTACAGCATAGACCTTGCCTTTGGGGGCGGCAAGTGCCAGCTCCACACTGACGCTGCCGGTGCCTGCCCCCACATCCCACAGGACGTCTCCGGGTCGTACCCCCAGTTTGGCAAGGGCGGCGGCACGGACCTCCTGCTTGGTCATGGGCACATCCCCCCGGATAAAGGCGTCGTCCGGCAAGCCCGGGCACCGCTGCGGTCGGGTGCCGGTGTGCTCTACCAGAAGTACACTGAGAGGGGAAAAGGTCTGCTCCGCCAGCTGCCCGGCGGTGCCAAAGCGGATCTGCTCCTCCGGGGTGCCAAGGTCCTCACCCACAATGGCGTGCGCCTCCCCCAGCCCCGCCGCCGCAAGGGTGCCGCAGAGGGTGGCAGGGGTCTCGGTGCCCCCGGTGAGGAAGAACACCGCCGGGTGTGCCATGCACTCCGCCACCGGGTCGCAGGGGCAGCCGTGGGCGGACACCAGTTTCCAGTCCTGCCATGGTCTGCCAAGGGCGGCGCTGAGGAGCTGTACACTGGATATGCCGGGGATGACCCGTGCCGACAGCCCAAAGCTCCGCAGCAGGGGCAGCAGTCTGGTTGCCCCGGAGTAGAAGCCGGTGTCCCCGCTGTACAGGATCGCCGGTTCCCGGACCTGAGCAGAGCCAAGGGCAGTGAGGATATCCTCCGGTTTGTACAGAGGCAGCCGGTTGTCCGTGCAGCCTTCCGGCAGCTGTGCCAGCAGCCGCTTTGCCCCCAGGATCAGGTCTGCACGGCACAGGGCGGCTTTTCCCTCGGCGGTAAGAAAGCCGGGGGTGCCTGCCCCCATTCCTATCAATGTGATCATAACAGCATCTCCTTACAGCGCACAAGGATCTGACGGGCGGTCTCTCCTGCCTCCGGGGGACGCCGCAGCAGGATCAGCTGGGTGCCGGTATCCCGGGCAGCGTCTGCCTTTTCTGCAAAGCCCCCGGGGGCGCCGCCGTCTTTGGTGACAAGGAACCGGATATGGAACTGTTCCAGCAGTGCCCGGTTCAAAGCGTAGGAAAAAGGTCCCTGCATGGCTATGATGTTCCGGTGAGGGATCTGTGCTCCCTCGCAGGCGGCAATGCCCTCCGGTGTAGGCAGCACCCGGGGAAACAGCCGTGCCGGGTCTATGCTGCAAAAGGCAGGCAGCTCTTTAGCACCGGTAGCAAGGAGGATGTTTCCATCGGTGCTGCGCAGAAACTCTGCCGCTTCTGCCGCAGAGACAAAGCTTTTGCTGCCTGCAGGCAGGGGGCTTTGCTCCCGCAGGAGCCGGTGATATTCCACCTGTACGGCATCGCAGGCGGCACGGATGTTCCGGGTGGCTTCCACCGCATAGGGGTGGGTGGCGTCCACGCACAGGTCCGCCCCCTGCAAAAGCCCGGTCATTTCCTCCGGGGTCAGCCGACCCCAGCGCACCGTGATGCCGGGGACATCTCCCTGCTCCTCTGCTCCCAGAGGAGTTGCCACGCTGACCACCACCTCGGCACCCAGTGCGGCGGCGCAGCGGGAGAACAGCCGCCCCTCGGTGGTGCCGCTGAACAGGACCAGCTTCATGGGCGGTACCCCCGGGGCGTTACCATTTTGCCGCCCAGCTGCCGGGTGGCGGCGTTGCCGATGAATACAGTGGTGAACATATCCACCGGGGTGGTCGCCAGCTGTGCAAGGGACAGGACCTGATGGCTCTGTCCCGGTCGCCCGATGTTGCGCACCAGCCCGCAGACGGTGTCCGGAGCTTTGCCGTTTTCCAGCAGGATATCCACCGCCCGTGCCAGATAGTCCGGACGTCCCTTGGAGGAGGGATTGTACAGAGCAACGCAGAAATCTCCCATGGCTGCCGCCGCAAGGCGTTTGGCAATGACCTGCCAGGGGGTCAGCCGGTCGGACAGGGAGATGACGCAGAAGTCGTGTGCCAGAGGCGCACCCAGCACCGCCCCGCCGCTGAGGGCGGCAGTCAGCCCGGGGATGATCTCCACGTCTACCTCCGGGAACTGTTCCGCCAGCTCCAACAGAGGGCTTGCCATGCCGTAGACTCCGGCGTCCCCGGAGCAGACCAGCGCCACGGTTCTGCCTGCCTGCGCCAGTTCCAGCGCATGGCGGCAGCGGTCCAGCTCCCGAGTCATGCCGGTGGCACAATATTCCTTGTCCGGGTACAGGGGTCGCACAAGGTCCAGATACACCGTGTACCCACAGAACACCTGTGCCTGTTCCAGAGCGGCACCTGCCTGCCCGGTAAGGAACTGCCCGTCTCCGGGACCCAGTCCCACCACAAAAACCGTATCAGCCATTCTGATTCCTCCAATCCGGGGCATAGGGGCGTAGGGCAAGGGCAAAGGTCACCCCGTCCGCCGCCTGTTTCGGGATGCGGATGGTTCCCCCGGCGGCAAGTGCTGCCGCCCGCTCACAGACGTTGTCCACGCCGGTGACGCTGCACACAAAGGCAGAGGGGATAAAGTTGCCGGGAACCGTCTTCAGCTGCCCGGCAGAGTAGAAGGAGACCGCCCAGCGGTGAGCGGCGCAGAATTCCAGCAGCCCCGCCTCGTTCTGCTTTAAGTCGATGCTGGCGGCGGCGCAGATGCACCGGGGGCTGAGGGCGTAGCGGGCGCAGAAGGCGGCAAAGGCAGCTTCCAGCTGCTGTGCCGTGGTGCCTCGGCGGCAGCCCACCCCCAGCACCCCGATGACGGGCACAAGGTGCAGCCCCTCGCCCTGCGGGAACAGGGTCAGGGCAAAGTCTGCCTGCTGCTGCGCCGGGGCAGGGGACACCCCGGCAGGGGGCGTACCGTTTACCGGGAATTCAGACCAGAACCCCACCGGCTCTCCCGCCAGCAGCCTGCCGCTGACCTGTTTGATGCGCTCCGGTTCCAGCACGGCGCAGCCTGCCTGCTTTGCCCACTCGTCCACCGCAAAAACGCCCCGGACATCGGTGGCGGTGGTGATCACCGGTACCGCTCCGCAGGCGGCGGCAAGGGTCCGTGCCAGAGCGTTTGCCCCGCCCAGATGCCCCGACAGCACCGGGATGGCAAACTGCCCTGCCTCGTCCACCACCACTACCGCAGGGTCCGTCGCCTTGCTGCGGCAGTGGGGGGCGATAGCGCGGACGGCAATGCCCACTGCCCCTACAAACACCAGCGCATTGCACCGGGCAAAGTTCCGGCTGGTCCAGTCGCCAAGGCGCACGCCGTCTTTGCCGCACCGGTCTACGGTGCCGGGCTGCGCCTGCGCCAACCGGTGCGCCAGTGCCAGCCCCCGGTCTGTAAAGGCAAGATAGGCGCAGCTCATGGATTTTCTCCCTTGCGGTACCCGGTGGTAAAGGCAGGGTCGTAGAGCTTGCTGCGCTCATACTTCGTGCCCAGAAAATCTCCCACCGTGATCAGAGCGGTCTTGGTGATGCCTGCCTGCAGGGTGCTCTCTGCCAGAGTTCCCACGGTGCAGCGCAGGATCTTCTGTTCCTGCCAGGTCGCCTTGTACACCACGGCGGCAGGGGTGTCGGGGGTGTATGCCCCGCCCTGCAAAAGCGCCTGCTGCACCTTGCGGATCAGTCCGATGGACAAAAAGATCACCATGGTGGCACCGTGGGCGGCAAGGCTGGCAAGCTTTTCCCGCTCCGGCACAGGGGTCCGCCCCTCCATCCGGGTGATGATCACGGTCTGGCTCACCATGGGCAGGGTGTACTCGGCGTTCAGCGCCGCCGCCGCCCCGCAGAAGCTGGAAACGCCAGGGGTGTCGTCGTAGGAAATGCCGGCTTCGTCCAGTGCATCCATCTGTTCCCGGATGGCACCGTAGAGGCAGGGGTCTCCGGTGTGGAGGCGTACGGTAGTCTTACCGGCGGCTTCCATCTCGGTCATCACTGCCAGCACCTGTTCCAGAGTCATCTCGGCACTGTTGAAGATGCGGCAGCCCGGCTGGGCAAGGGCAAGCAGCGCCGGGTTTACAAGGCTGCCGGCGTAGATGATGCAGTCGGCGGTTTGCAGCAGCGCCGCACCCCGCTGGGTGATCAGATCCGGTGCTCCGGGTCCTGCGCCTACAAAATGTACCATTGCAGTCACTCCTTTACCAGTATGGTGGAAAAATAGCCGGTGTTCCCGGCGGGACGTTCAGCGGAAAGGTCTGGGTACAGCGCCTCATTGGGCAGCCCGCAGTCGCATACAAGGGCGCTGCGGGCAAGGTCGCCCCGCTGCTCCAGAGCTTTCAGCAGGGCAGGCAGCTGCCTGCCGGATTTCATCAGAACCTTGGTGCCCGGGGCGTCCAGCACATTTTCGGCACAGCTTACCGGGGCGATGGTCAGGGGACTATCCATGCCGCCGGTAAGGGGCTGGTTCAGCCGTGCCGCCGCAGCGCAGAAACTGGGTACCCCCGGTGCCATGGCGGTGGAGTAGCCCTCTGCCTGCAAAAGCCGCTGCAGGTAACTAAAGGTGGAGTAGATGGACACATCCCCGATGTTGGGCATTGCCACATCCTGTCCGGCGTCCAGATAGGAGCGCACCCGGTCCGCCGCAAGGCGGTGGGAGTTTTCCAGCTCCTCCGGGTCCCGGCTCATAACGAACCGCAGGGGCACAAGGGTTTTGCCGGCAAGTGCCTCCTCCCCCAATGCACGGCGCACCACCTCCAGCGCAAGGCTCCGCCCGGAGGCAGTCACAGGGCTGGCAATGACCGGACATGCAGAGAGCAGGGCAGCTGCCTGATAGGTCAGCAGCTCCGGTGCCCCGGGTCCCACGCTGACCCCATAAAAGGTGCCCTTCAGCTTTGTTTCCATTGTTCCAACAACTCCTTTGCAGTCTGTGTGGTGCCCAGAGGTCCGTGCTGGTTGGAGAACAGCACCGCCCCCACCCGGAACGTTCCCGCCGCCCGGCGGTCCAGATGGAGCTGGATGGCGGCAAGGAGGCTCTCCAGCACCGGGACCCGCAGCTGTGCCTGGTCCAGAAGATCCAGACAGGCATCGGTGGTGGCAGCGTCCATAAGCCGGGCGCAGAGGGCACGGTCTGCTCCGCACAGTGCCGCATGGGCGCAGAACAATTCGGTGCGGCAGTCGGCGGTGTGGGAGTGGGTGTTCATGATGCCTCCCGCCAGCTTGCACAGCTTGCCCACATGCCCCACCAGCAGCACCTCTTTAAAACCGGCGGTTGCCGCCATATCCAGCGTGTCACCGATAAAATTAGAGATCTTGACCACCGGGATCCCGGCAAATTCCGGGTAGGCGTCCCGCAGGTAGTCCAGCCCGTAATTGCCCGGGGCAAGGATCAGCTGCCGGGGGGTTGCCAGAGCTGCCTGATCCATTTCCAGCTGGATGGTGTCCAGGATCGCCTGCTGGCTCATGGGCTCCACGATGCCGCTGGTGCCCAGCACCGAAAGCCCGCCCTCCACCCCGATGTGGGGGTTGAAGGTGCGCCGTGCAACCTCTTCGCCGCCCTGAATGGAGATGGTCACCTCAAAGCCGCCGGGGTAGCCTGCGGCTTCCGCCTCGGCGCGGAGGGCGCTTTCGATCATCTGCCGGGGCACATGGTTGATGGCGGCTTCCCCCACAGGCTGGTCCAGACCGGGTTTTGTGACCCTGCCCACCCCTTTGCCGCCCTGCAGGGTAATGGCAGGGTCCTGCCGCAGCTCCACGGCAGCGATCACCGGCAGACCGGTGGTCACATCCACATCGTCGCCGCCGTCCTTTTCGATGGCACACTCCGCCCCTGCTGCTGTCCGGCGGCAGAACAGGGGAGCTACCTCCACGACGATGCCCTTGGGGGTCTGCAGGGAGATGCTTTCCGGCACAGCGCCGGTGAGCAGCAGCCGTGCCGCCCCCGTCGCTGCCAGCGCTGCGCAGGTGCCGGTGGTGTAACCGCAGCGCAGCAGTTTCTGCCCGCTGCGGACGTAGTGCTCAAACCGGGGCTTTTTGGGGGCGCCGAACACGGCAGTGTACTGTTCTTCCGTAAGGTCGTACAACTGCCGGATGTTTTCCGGTGCAAAGGCGGCATCCGGAGTCATTACGCCGGACACTGCCCGGGGTGCCACGCAGACCACGGCGTCGGAGATCTTCTGTGCCATATCCAGTTCGTGGAGGCTGACGATGACCCCCAGCCCCTCCTCGTGGGCAAGTTTTTGCAGGATGGACAGCAGCTCGATCTTGCCCTTGACATCCAGAAAGGACGTAGGCTCGTCCAGCAAAATCAGCTGGGGCTGCTGGCAAAGGGCACGTGCCAGCAGGATGCGCTGACGCTGCCCGTCACTGATGCAGTTGAAGTCCCGGTCTGCCAGCGCTCCTGCCCCCACACGCTCCAGCGCCCCGGCAACGATCTGCCGGTCGGCAGGGGAAAGAATGCCCAGCCGACCGGTATAGGGAATGCGTCCCGCTGCGGCAAACTCAAAGCAGGTGGTCAGCTCAGTGGGGCGGGTGTGGGGCAGCATCAGCGCCATCTTCTGCGCCCGGGCGGTGCCGGTGTATCGGGCAAGGTCCTGCCCGTCCAGCAGCACTGCTCCCCCCAGAGGGGCAAGCTGCCCCGCAAGGGTCTTGAGCAGGGTGGATTTGCCTGCCCCGTTGGGTCCGATCAGGGTCAGGATCTGCCCCGGAGCCAGCTTTAGCCCGATCTCCTGCGCCAGCGGCGTTTTGTCGTAGCCCATGGCAAGGTGCCGGGTCTCACAGAGATTCTGATTCATTGTACGCCCTCCTGACTGCGGCGCACCAGCAGCCCGATGACCACCGGGGCACCAAAAACAGCGGTCACGGCGCTGATGGACAGCTCCGTGGGGGCAAACAGGCTGCGGGCGATAAGGTCGCACAGCAAACAGAACGCCGCTCCTCCCAGACAGCAGCCCGGCAGCACCCACAGGGGTTTTGCGCTGCCCAGCAGCTGCTTTGCCAGATGGGGCACGGCGATGCCCACAAACGAAATGGGACCGGCAAAGGCGGTGACGCAGGCGGCAAGCAGGCTGGAAAGCAGTACCAGCACCCGGGAAAAGAGCCGGACATTGACCCCCACGCTCCGGGCATATGCCTCTCCCATCTGGTACGCCGCCATGGGCTTGGACAGCAGAAAGGCGGCGGCAAGGGCGGGCAGCACCACCGCGGCGGCGGCACCTACGTTGCCCCATGTCATGCCGGAAAAGCTGCCCTGAGACCAGTTGTGGAGGTTGACGATGTTGGAATCCTGTGCAAAGGCGACCACAAATTCTGTGACGGCGGAACAGATATACCCGATCATGATGCCGCAGATCACCAGGATGCTCATCCGCTGCACCCGGCGGGATACCGCCAGCACAAATGCCATGGCGGCAAGCGCTCCGGCAAAGGCAGCAAGGATCAGGGTAACGGAACCGGTCAGCAGTCCGTGGTTCAGGAATATCACCATCACCAGCGCCACCGCCAGCTTTGCCCCGCTGGAAATGCCCATAACGAAGGGACCCGCAATGGGGTTTGCAAAAAAAGTCTGCAGCAGATAGCCTGCCCCGGAAAGGGCAGCGCCCAGCAGCACCACCATAACAGCGCGGGGCAGCCGCAGCCGGGTGATGATGCTTACCGAAAGGGCGTCCTGCCCGCTGCCGGTAAGAGCGGCAAGGACAGCGCCGGGGGTCAGTGCAACGCTGCCCCAGAACAGGTTGGCGGCAAACAGCACCACCAGCAGGATGGTCAGGATACAATAGGAGAGTAGAATGCGCCTTTTGCCGGTCATAAAATGCTCCTCAGTTTACAGGGATCAGAAAATGCAGCCCCTGCCCCTCGGCGGCTTTGCCGGTGAACAGGTGGTGCAGGTCCAGCACAAAATCCGCCAGCTCCATGCTCTGCTG
Source organism: Faecalibacterium prausnitzii (assembly GCA_004558805.1). Classification (GTDB taxonomy): domain Bacteria; phylum Bacillota; class Clostridia; order Oscillospirales; family Ruminococcaceae; genus Faecalibacterium; species Faecalibacterium prausnitzii_M. The sequence continues at coordinate 47,087 of SFDE01000008.1, forward strand.
GAAAAAGCTCTGGCTGGTACAGTAGACATTGCCGCTTTTCACTGCCTTGAAATCCGCCAGCAGGGAAAATTTGGAGATCAGCTCAGCGGTGGAGGCAACGGCGCCCTCAATGGTGCTGTTGTAGATAAGGAAGTCGGCGTCTTTTGCACCGGCGTAGAAATCTTCCAGTGGCAGATTCATGGTGGAAAGATTACTGCCCTCGTCCTGCAGGTGGGCAAACACATAATCGCCCCCTGCCATGGTGATCATCTGTGCCACATAGTCGCCGCCCTTGCGCACATTGGCAAGGTGGTTGGCGGTGATGGAAAAAAAGGCGCAGCTTTTGCCGGTGGAAGGCTGATCCAGCAGGGGAGTGATGCGCTCTGCCTGCCGTGCAAAGACCTGCTCTGCCAGCTGCTCCTTACCCAGCAGGATGCCGTAGAACTTGATCCACTCCATCCGTGCCAGAGGACCGCTTTCGTAGCTGGAACGCTCCACCAGCACCGGGATGCCAAAACGCTCCAGCTGTTCCTTCACCTCCGGGGTGTGGTAGATCATAGTATTCTCAATGGCAAGGGAACAACCGGAAGCAAGGATCTGCTCGTAGTCCGGAGCACTGTACTTGCCGGCGTAGGCGATGGTGCCTGCCTCCATGGCGGTTTTTGCCTCTTCCAGATACCAGCCCTCCGCCCGGGTGCCGGACAAAGCAATGCAGTCCAGTGCATCCAGCTGCAGGAACAGGTCCATCACCGAAGTGGACACAAGGTAGATATTCTCCACCGGCTGCCGCAGCACCGTCACATCTTCCGGCAGCCCGTCCACCGTGGCAGCGTCCGGGGGCACCACAAGAAATTTTGCCTTTGCTTCGGGGATGGTCAGCAGGGTGTAGCCCCCCTCGTAGCAGTCGGCGGTGAACTGCGCCGCATAGTCCAGCGGATAGGCATGGTCAAACACAAGTTCGGCGGTGTTTGCCGGCTGGCTTTTCCTGTCGCTGCAGCCGGTAAGCAGCAGGGCAGCAGGCACTGCCTGCAGAAATTGCCGGCGGGAAATTGCCTGGTTCGTTCTATCCATGATCAGTCCAGGGTAAAGGTCAGGGTGTACTGGATCTCGTGGGGGGTACTCATTGCCACAGTATCCGCCGTCACTGCAAGGGCGGTGCCCAGAGCTGCCACCGGGATCTCAAAGGTGGAGTTGCCCTCGGTGTTGGTGGGCAGGTACTTTTCGCCCTCCACCACCATGTAGTCATAGTTGGGGCTGCTCCAGACGATGGTGGCGGTCATTTTGCCTTCTGCCACCGTAAGGGCGGCGGGGCTTTCCACGGTAGCACGTCCGGAACCGCCTTCCAGCACCACATTGGCGCTGTACTCGCCGTCGGCAGGCACCGGGGCGGGTTCCGGGGGCTTGGGCAGGGCGTTGCACACACTGACGGTGTGGTCGTACCACTTGCCCTTGCTGCCCAGCAGCGCCAGAGCAAAATCCTCATCCAACGCCGTTACCGGGATGTCAAAGCCGTACACCTCTTCCGAGGTGCCGTCGGAGTAGGTCACTGTGTCAAGGGTGGGGATCAGCCAATCGGTCTTGTGGTCCTCGGCATCGGCGGCGGCACCGGGGTACAGGTTCACCACCTTTTTGGACACAAGGCTGACATGGAAGGTCATTTTGCCGTTTTCCACCGTCAGGGTGCCCTTGCCGTCACATGCCTCGTTGGCGTGGAACATACTGCTGTCAGTGACAAAATCGGCGGAGTACACGCCATCGGGCAGGACAGCGATCTCAGAAGCCGCTGCAGAGGAGACGGCGGCGGAGGAAGCCGCCTCGCTGCCGGAAGCCGTGGAGGAAGAACCGGCACAGCCGCTCAGACAGGTGAGCAGCAGGGCAGAAACAACGGAAAGGGAAAGGAACTGGTTGAATTTCATGGGATGTTACCTCAGATCGTTAAAAATAAATAATGCCCGAAAAGATCTCTCCCTTCGGGCATTAAAAAAGCAGATTATCAGCCGTTCAGGGAATCAACGGCGGCTTTGGTGTGGGCGATGTACAGCTGCTGGACATCTGCAATGCTGCCCAGACCGGAGATCTGGCAGTCCACAGACTCAAAGGCGCCGGAGGCGTTGAACTGGCTCAGCCAGGAGTCCTCATCTGCACCTGCCATGTCGTTGTTGGCGTGGTCGCCGGCAACCACCATCAGGGGACGCAGGATCACCTTGGTGTAGCCTGCCGCCTTGACCGCCTCAATGACGTTCTCGCAGGCGGTCTCTTCCGGCTCGCCCTCCACGGTGCCGATGAACACGTTGTCGTAGCCCAGAGTCTGCATGGCGGTCTGCATCTGGCTGTAGCTCACCTTTGCGGTGTGGGAAGTGCCGTGACCCATAAAGACAAAGGCGACCTTGTCCTTGGCGGCGGCGTCAAGGCTCTCGTAGCCGGCATCGCTGACGGCATCGGCGGTGACTGCCTTGGCAACGGCTTCCTTGTCGGCGTTGATCACCGTTGCATCGGAGCCTACCTCGCCCAGCAGGGGCTCGGCGATCGCCACCTTCTCAAACTTGTCGCTGTACTGATCCAGCATCTCGCACATCTCGTCGTACTCGGCGCCGTGCATCAGATGGGTGGGCTGCACCACCAGATTTTTTACCCCGTTTGCCACAGCACGGTCCAGAGCCTGCTGCATGTTGTCGATCTTTTCACCATCCCGTGCCTGCACGTGGTTGATGATGATCTGGGCAGTAAAGGCACGGCGGATGCTCCAGTCCGGATATGCCTGCTGCAGGGCGTCCTCGATCGCCTTGATGTCCTGGGTACGGCTGTCGTTGAAGGAGGTGCCAAAGGACACCACCAGCAGCTCATTTTCACCGATATCATCGGCGTTCCGGGGGTCGTCCTTGGAGGCATCGCCGGTGTCCCGTCCAAAGTAGTCGGGGTCGGCGTTCTCGCCTTCTACCAGCTCCTTCTGGGCATCGGTCAAGGCGTCCCATGCAGCCTTGGCGGCTTCGCACTGGGCGTCGGTGTCCTCGGTGCGCTGCTGCACATAGATGGCGTCGATGAGGTCTGCCACCTTCTGTGCCGCTGCCTCATCGCTGTCCTCAGAGGCAGAGACAGTCTCGCTGCTGGAAGAGGCTGCCCCGGAGGCAGTGCTGGAGGCTGCGCTGCAGCCGGTGAGCACACCGGCACACAGGGCAATTGCCGTCAGGGCGGCGGCAGCTTTGTGGATGTTGCGTTTTCTCATGATGTGGTTCCTTTCCCGTTTTGTGAATAAACTTGGCTGAACAAAGGTACAGGAAAGAAGGACCCGGCAGCAAAAACGGGGATCTCTCTGCTTGCGATGCGGCAACACAAAAAGACCCCCTCTTTGAATTCGGGCTTTTTGGTACAACCAATTCCTCGTGATCTGGGGCGTTCGCCCCCGTACCAACAGCGGGCAGGTTTCCTGACTGAAAGATCAGCGCCCGCCGTCGTCTTCCCGGAACATACGTTCCAGTGACTGGTGCCAAGGCACCCTGACGGCAGACTCCCTTATCACAGTGACGAGATCGTGCGGGATCTGCACCCGCTTCCCTTTTGACCTTCCTGCCCGGTCCGAAGACGGAGCGGAGGGCACCTGCTGTTTTTGTTCAGTTCGGGTGAAAGTATAGCACATACAGCGGGAAAACGCAAGAAAAACCCGGAGATACCGGCAAAATACAGGGAGCTGCCGTTTGCAAAATGTGCACTGGCATACTATCATAAAAATCACGAATTTGTCGGAAAGGGCATAGAAAGAAGAAATAACTATGAGCAGGCATACAGGACCCAAAGATCCTGTGGAAGCTTTTTATCATGACATTATACATCAGCGCCTTTACCTTTGGAGGTGGCTTTGTCATCATCACCTTCATGAAGCGAAAGTTCGTGGACGAGCTCCACTGGCTGGAGGAAGATGAGATGCTGGACCTGGCGGTGCTGGCGCAGGCAAGCCCCGGGGCGGCAGCACTTGTGCTGACTGTTTTTCTGTGGTGAACGACAGATTGTATAAATTTTCTCTGACGGACCGGGAAAATTTCGGACTATGTGCAAAGATTATACAAAAGGCATATAAACATATTGACATTCTGGGTAGATAGGTATATTATACGGGCATCGGGTCCGACGACCCAGAGAACGGATGTAAGGGAGGCAGGAATGATGGAGTCCATGATGTGTTGTCGCTGTCGTCACTGCGTTTTCTCCCGGACGGATGTTCCTGCGGCGGGGCATATTATACCTGCCCTGCGGTAAGCAGAGAAATCGGCACATCTGATCTTGACGGAAGGTCCCGGGAGTTTTTCAACAGGAAGGCTCCCGGGATTTTTGTTTGGAACCGGGATTTTCAGGATACAAGGAGGGGTCGGCAATGGACTGGAGTGTGATCCAGCAATATTTGCCGCAATACCAGAAAGCGGCGGTACTTACGGTGCAGCTGGGGGTGGCAGGCATCCTGCTTGCCATCGTCATCGGACTGACCTGCGCAGTGCTGCAATATTATAAGGTACCGGTGCTGCGGCAGCTGGTGGGTGTGTACATCCAGCTCAGCCGCAATACGCCGCTGCTGGTACAGCTGTTTTTTATCTACTACGGTCTGCCCAAGGTGGGCATCCGGACCAACGCCGAGATCTGCGGCATTGCGGGACTGGCATTTCTGGGAGGCAGCTATATGGCGGAGGCATTCCGCAGCGGGCTGGAGTCGATCGAGCCCATCCAGACCGAGAGCGCCTACAGTCTGGGCATGGATCGCTGGCAGACCATGCGGTATGTGGTGCTGCCGCAGGCAATGTCCACCAGTATGCCTGCCTTTATGGCAAATGTGATCTTTCTGCTGAAGGAGACCAGCGTGTTCAGTGCCATCAGTCTCATGGACCTGATGTTCACCGCTAAGGACCTCATCGGTCTGTACTACAAGACCACCGAGAATCTGTTCTTACTGGTGGTGTTCTATCTGATCATCTTGCTGCCGGTGTCCATTGCGGGCAGCCTGCTGGAAAGGAGGCTGCGCTATGCCGGATTTGGGTCTTGAGGTCCTGTTCAAGGGCAAAAATATGATCCGCCTGCTGGGTGGTCTTGGGGTGGCACTGAAGATCAGCGCCACGGCGGTGCTTATCAGTCTGCCGGTGGGCATCCTGCTGGGCGTGCTGATGACCTTGCGCAATCCGCTGCTGAAAGCGGTGCTGCGGCTGTATCTGGAGTTCATCCGCATCATGCCTCAGATGGTGCTGCTGTTTCTGGTCTACTTCGGCTCCACCCGGGCATTCGGGTGGGATCTTTCCGGAGAGACGGCGTCCATCATCGTCTTTGTGCTGTGGGGTGCGGCGGAAATGAGCGACCTTGTGCGGGGCGCCCTCATAGCTATTCCCCGGCACCAGTACGAGAGCAGCGCCGCATTGGGCATGAGCCGGATGCAGACTTACTGGTACATTATTATTCCTCAGACGGTGCGGCGGCTGATCCCCCTGTCCATCAATCTTATCACCCGGATGATCAAGACTACCAGTCTGGTGCTGATGATCGGTGTGGTGGAGGTGCTCAAGGTGTCTCAGCAGATCATCGAGGCAAACCGCACTGCCAGCCCCAACGCCGCATTTGGCATCTATCTCACAGTCTTTGTGCTGTATTTCTTCGCCTGCTGGCCTATCAGCCTGCTGGCATCCTACCTTGAAAAGAAATGGAAGTGACCTGTATGGCAGAACCTATTTTAACGGTAGAACACCTGACCAAGGCATATGGCGAGACCCCGGTGCTGGAGGATATCAGCTTTGCGGTCCAGCCCGGCGAGGTCATCGTGGTGGTGGGACCCTCCGGTTGCGGCAAAAGCACCCTGCTGCGGTGTCTCAACGGTCTGGAGCCTACCCAGAGCGGCAGAGTCCGGCTGGGCAGCGAGACCGTCGCCTACGGCGGCAAGAATCTGACCGCACTGCGCCAGCGCATCGGGATGGTGTTCCAGAGCTATGAGCTGTTTCCCCATCTGACCGTGCTGGACAACATCCTGCTTGCCCCCACAAAGGTGCAGAAACGCCCCCGGGCACAGGTCCAGCAGGAGGCAGAGGCACTGCTGGACCGGGTGGGACTGCTGCAGAAAAAGAACAGCTATCCCCGGGAGCTTTCCGGCGGACAGAAACAGCGGGTGGCGATCGTCCGGGCACTGTGTATGCACCCGGAGATCCTGCTGTTCGACGAAGTGACGGCGGCACTGGATCCCGAAATGGTCCGGGAAGTGCTGGACGTCATGCTGGATCTGGCGCGGCAGGGACGCACCATGATCATCGTGACCCACGAGATGCAGTTTGCCCGTGCCATCGCCAGCCGGGTGCTCTTTCTGGACGGGGGAAAGATCGTAGAGGAAGCCCCTCCGGCGGAGTTTTTCGATCATCCTGGCACCCAGCGGGCACAGCGCTTTTTGCGCACATTTACGTTTGATGCTGTGAAATGAGTCACAGATCAGAATAAAAACTCCGGAAGGTCCGGAGCAAGGGAAAGATTTATAAAGCAAAGGAGAATCTCATATGAAACAGTCCAAAATTACCCGTCGTTCCTTCCTGCTGGGTCTGGGTGCCGTCTCTGCGGCAGCGGTGCTCAGCGCCTGCGGCGGCTCCTCCGCCTCCGGCAGCACGGCAGTTTCCGGCACTACGGCTTCCGGCAGCGGTGTAGTGTACCGCACTCTGGATGAGATCAAGGCGGCAGGCACCATCAACATCGGCGTCTTTTCTGACAAGAATCCCTTTGGCTATGTGGATGAGAACGGCGAATACCAGGGCTACGACATCTACTTTGGCAACCGCATCGGCGAGGATCTGGGCGTGGAGATCAATTATGTCTCCACCGAGGCGGCAAACCGCATCGAGTACCTGCAGACCGGCAAGGTAGATGTGATCCTTGCCAACTTCACCGTCACCCCCGAGCGGGCAGAGGAAGTGGACTTTGCCCTGCCTTACATGAATGTGGCTCTGGGTGTCATCTCCCCGGAGAGCAATGTCATCACCTCTCTGGACAACTGGAACGCCGGGGATCAGATGATCGTCATCTCCGGCACCACCGCCGAGACCTACCTGACCAAGAACTACCCCGACATCCCCCTGCAGAAGTACGATTCCTACGCCACCGCCAAGAATGCTCTGGAAAACGGCAACGGCGTGGCATGGGCAAACGACAACACCGAGGTCATTGCCTTTGCAAACCAGAACCCCGGCTATACCGTGGGCATCCCCTCTCTGGGCAGCGCAGATACCATTGCGCCGGCTGTGAGCAAGGGCAACACCACGGTGCTGGACTGGCTGAATGAGGAGATCCGTGCACTGGGCGAGGAGAACTTCTTCCACAAGGACTACGAGGCAACGCTGGTGGATACCTACGGCGCTGACTACGAGGACGAACTGGTGGTGGAAGGCGGCGAGGTCGCCGGTGAGGCAGCTTCTGAGGCGGCGGCTTCCAGCGCAGCAGCACAGTAAACCGGACACAGGACTACCGGACCGGCGGGAGAGGGCAGCACCTTTCCCGCCGGTTTTTTGCGTTGCGCCGGACAGGGGAACGTGCTATACTGAAGAAAAACGACACTGGTGGAAAAACCAGAACAGAAAGGAAGATTCCCATGAAACGGGCGTTTATCAACGGTATCCTTCTGGATGGTACCCAGGATATGGAGCCTCTGAAGGGCAGGATCCTGCTTACGGAGGACGATACGATCACGGCGATCACCGAAAAGCTGGAGGACCCGGACGGCTGCGAGGTGCTGGACCTACAGGGAGGGTACCTGTGTCCGGGACTGGTGAACCTCCATGTGCATCTGGCAGGCAACGGTACTCCCAGCGCAAAGCCCCGGGACAATGCGGCGTTGGTGCGCAGGATCCTCAGCAACTCTCTGACCCGTGCTGTGGCATACCGGATGGTCTGCGGCTTTGCAAAGCAGGAGCTGCTCAGCGGCGTTACCACCATCCGCACCGTAGGTGGCATCGGGGATTTTGACACCCGGTGCAGAGAGGATGCTGCAGCGGGAAAGATCCCGGCACCCCGGATCCTTGCCGCCAATCAGGGCATCTCGGTGCCCGGCGGACACATGGCAGGCTCGGTGGCGGTGGCTGCAAAGAACAACGCTGAGGCACTGGCACAGCTGGCAAAGGCGTCGGCGCAGGGGGTGGACCTTGTAAAGCTGATGATCACCGGCGGCGTCATGGATGCCACCGCCAAGGGCACTCCCGGCGAGCTGAAGATGAAGCCGGAGATGGTGCGGGTGGTCTGCCAGCAGGCGCACAAAATGGGTTACAAAGTGGCTGCACATACCGAGTCTCCCGAGGGGGTAAAGGTGGCGCTGGAAAACGGGGTGGATTCCATCGAGCACGGCGCAAAGATGGACGAGGAGACCATCCGGCTGTATAAGGAGCGGGGAGCGTTCCTGTGCACCACCATCTCCCCGGCGCTGCCCTACGCCCTGTTTGACCTGTCGGTGTCCGGCGCTACGGAAAAGGACCAGTACAACGGCAAGATCGTTTTTGATGGCATCATTGAAAGTGCAAAGACCGCACTGGCAAACGACATTCCGGTGGGTCTGGGCAATGACGTGGGCTGTCCCTACATCACCCAGTACGATTTCTGGCGGGAGCTGTGCTACTTCCACAAGTACTGCGGGGTCTCTAACCGGTTTGCCCTGCACACCGCCACCCTGCGCAACGCCCAGCTGGCAGGGGTGGGGGACCAAACCGGTTCCCTTGCCCCGGGCAAGAGCGCAGACTTTATCGTCATGCGCCGCAACCCGCTGGAGGACCTGACCGCGCTGCGGCAGCTGGAAATGGTGGTCTGCCGTGGCAGGGTCATCAAAAAGCCTGCGCCCAAGCGCAAAAAAGAGATCGACGCCCTGCTGGACCCCTATCTGAAATAAGCATATACAACAAAGGCTCCCGTGCTTTCCGGCACGGGAGCCTTTGACAATTTTGATCACATGGTGGCAGCAACCGCAAGGATGCTTTGCCAGCTGCGGCTGTGGGCACAAGGAGGTACAGGGCGGCTGCTCCGGGGGGAGACAGGGCGTGCCGGGGCAGCGGGACGGAACATCACTGCTGAATCCCTGCCGCTTTGCCACTGCTGTGCCAGCTCTGCGGCACGGGGGTCCTTTTGCAGCAGCCGCCGTTCGCTGCCGGCAAGGAAGTCTGCAAGCCAGTACAGGATGGCGGCAACCGGCAGGCAGGGGGCGGCATCCTCGCTCCAGTAGGTCCACCGGGCACCGCAGCCCACAAAACTTTCCACCGTGATCTGTGCTCCGGTGCGGGGGTTCTGGGGGATGGGTCCGGCGTAGTCGGTACCGGCGTACCGGTCAAGCTCCCGCAGGACACGCCCGGTGCGGTCCGGGTCCAGCCGGTCCTGACGGCAGCAGGCAGAAAGGTCGGTGGTGTCCAGAAGTGCCTGTGCGCTGGCAGGGAACTGCCCGGTGAGCTGTCCCTGTGCGTTGTGGCACTGGAGCCACCCGGTGCGGAAGAGCTGGAAATTCAGCCCCCGGCGTCCGATGGTGGAGTAGCACACCACAGCACCCTCCTCCCCGGGACGACGCTTCAGCTCCAGATAGGCATCGTTGCCGCAGCTGTCCTGCAGCCGGACGGCAACAAGCAGCTGTGCGCCGCGGCTGCGGGTGGACATGGCGTTGTGCATCGCATCAAAATAACGGGTCGCCTCCATAGGTGTTTCCTCCCTTGCAATAAGACACAGCGGTACGTTGTACAAATCCTGGACCGCCGCCCGGGGCAGGCGGGTCCGTGGAAGAGGTCATCCGGTCTGACTGAACATAGTATAGCACACTTTGCGACGAAAAACAACTAAAAGTTTTTCGAAAATCAAATTTTTTGCAAGATCCACTGCTGAAGCAAAAGGGCGAGTCGAAACATAGTTGTGCAAATGAACGAGCGGTTGTATTCCGGAATGCAAAAGAACCCCCGGCACAGGCAGTACCTGCAACGGGGGTCCATGCAGAAAGGTCAGTCTCCCAGCTCCCGGATCTCGTTCTGGATCAGCCGTCCGGCAGCTCCTGCCAGCTGGTCCATGCCTCGGATCCGTGCCAGATTTTTGCCGTAGATCCGTGCGGCGGCACCGGCGCTGCGGTCCTCCCCCATAAAGACGGCGGAGACCCGGATGCCCCTGCGCAGCAAAGTGCGGACCTGAGCGGCAGTATCCTCCACACCGGCGACCTCATCGTATTCCCGCCCCAGAGGATTTTCCGGGGAAGGGGGGACCCGGCGGCTGTCGTTGGGGGAAGCATCGGTAAGCAGGATCAACAGATGTCGGGGTGCAGGTCCCGGGGCATACTCCAGCAGGTCCCCGGCGGCGGCAAGGGCAAGCCCGTCCCGGTTCCAGCCGGAGGCAAAATAGCGGTTGATGTCCTGCAGGTTCTTGTCGGCAAAATCCTTGAGCACCCGCAGCACCGTGTAGCCTCGCAGACTGCTGAAGGTACTCACCCGCACCGGGATGCCGCAGGCGGTAAGGCTCTGGGCAAGGATGGAACCCTGCGCTGCAAGGACTTCCTGACAGTGGAGCCGGGAGGCGGAGCCGTCCAGCAGCAGGTCCACCGTAAAGGAGGGCTGACTTTCCTCCTCCGGGCACAGGAATACTCGGGTCTCGTTCAACAGGGGAGCACGCCAGACCCGGGCAGGGTCCAGACTGCCGCTGCGTGCCACCCGGGCGTGAGGCTGCTGATGTACCAGAATGCAGTTGCGGATCTGCTGGGTCAGCCGCAGTACCACGCTGCGGTGCAGTTCCCGGTTTTTAGCATAGTAGGCACGGTTCCGGTCTGCCTGCAGCTGCGCCTGCTCCGCCAGATGCTTTGCCTCCGGGGTGGGGGCGTTTTCCGGATCCGGCACTCCGGCGCTGAACCAGAGATGGCAGCCCAGATGATCCCCCATGCACAGCTGCTGCTCCGTTTTGCGCAGCCGCTCCGGCGGGTAGATGGAGCGCCCGAAACAGCTTTCGATGTAGGCACGGTCCTCTGCAGCGTTCTGCCGCAGGGTGATATGGGCACGGCGTTTGTCCAGCGTGGGACCGGCACCGCCGGCGTCCACGGAACCGGAATGCTCCACGGTGACCCGGTCGGTCTTGATCATCTGGGTGGGCAGCGTCCGGGTGGCAAGGCTGGCAAACAGCCCCTCCAGATGCAGATGCAGCGCCGCTTTGGGACGGACCTTGCCGTCAAAGAGGGCAAATTTTGCAAAAACGCCGCAGAGCCCGGTACGGAGCTGCTCCGGCAGGGGGACCGTCTCCGGGGCAAGGGCAGCAGCAAGCCCGCTTTCGTAGGGGGTCATGACCGGGGCGCTGCGCTCCAGCACCTTCCGCCAGCGTGCCGCCTGCATGGTATAGACCAACTGGTTTTTTGCCATCCATTCCTGACGGGAAAGCTTGTACTGGATGGCAAAAAAGTAGGCGGCATGGTCGCAGCGCACTGCCTGCAGCACCGGGCGGCGGGGCAGCTCCAGCCGGTAGACGGCGTTTTCCAGATACAGCCACGCCAGATCGTCCAGCAAGGGCTGCCGCACATCCCCCTCCCACAGCCCAAAGATGCTGCGGATCAGGGCATCGCCGTAATATCGGTGCACCAGCCCCACCACGGTGTTCATGTAAAGATCAATGGTGCCGTCGGTGTTCCGTGCCAGAAACAGAGGCTCAAATCCGTAGGCTCCGGCAGCCGCCCAGACCTGATTTGCCGCCCGCCGCTCCTGTGCGGTGTAGCTCTGGGTCTCCATCAGCCAAACAGCTTTCCGGCGTCCAGTTTTGCGGGGATCCGGGTCGCCATCACGTCCCGGATCAGCCCCTGTTCGTAGCTGTCAAACGCCTTGTTGGTGATGCCCATATCCAGAGCGGCACCTGCCGGGATGCCCCGCCGGATCAGCCGCAATGCGTCCAGCATACCCCGCAGATCCAGCGCCTTGGTGGAGATCTCTCCGCTGTCACACTTTTTCTGCAGGTCCAGAAACAGCAGAGCGAACTGGTGCAGATATTTGGGCGTCATATCCGGGAACTGCGCTTTCAGCAGCTTTTCCAGATTTTCCTGCGAAATGGTGGGCATCTGGATCACCACGAACCGGGAAGTCAGCGCCTCGTTCAGTTCCCGGGTACCGGCGTAACCGTAGTTCATGGTGGCAATAAAGCGGGTCTCCGGCGCGAGAGGGATCCGGTCGTAGCCCGGCACGTCAATGGCACGGCGGAAGTCCAGCACGGCATGAAGCACCGCCAGCGCCTCATTTTTTGCCATGTTGATCTCGTCCAGCACCCCAAAGCCGCCCCACTGGGCACAGCAATACACCGGACCCGGACGGAACATCACCTTGCCGTCGGCAAAGGTATCCATGCCGATAAGGGAGGCGGCGTCCATATTCACATGAAAGGAGATATCCCACCCCGGTCTTCCAAAGGCGGCGGTCAGATTTTCTGCCAGCACGTTCTTGCCGGTTGCCTTGCCCCCTGCCAGCAGCAGGTTCTCGCCGCAGAGCACCGCTGCCAGCGCCTGCTCCCACACCTCTTTGCCGTAATAGGTAAAGGCTGGACAGGGGATGCGGGGGCGCAGCGCCTCCCTCACCGGATGTGCCTTCCGGTATTCCTGTACAGCCTCCAGCAGGGCAGGGTCCACCCCTTCCTGCCGCAGAGTTTCCATGAGTTCCGACATTTTAAAACACCTCGATGGTCAACATTCCGGTTGGTTGTGCCAAACCGGATTTTTCAGCCCTATCATAGCACAATCGCAGCCGTTTGGGTAGGGGGTGAAAGGGCTAAAAAGTGGCAAAAAGCAGTTTTTTCGGCAGTAGGAAAAAACCAAAATGAGGGACAATAAAATCCCCGCCCGGCAGCATCGAGAATCAGCTGCCGGGCGGGGATTTGTTACATTATAAAAGAAGTTTGACGAGAGGAAAAGCTCAGTCCACCACGTCCTCAAACTGGCTGTTGTACAGGTCAGCGTAGAAGCCCTCTGCTTCAATGAGCTGGTCGTGGGTCCCCTGTTCCACAATGTCACCGTCCCGCATCACAAGGATCAGGTCGGCGTCCCGGATGGTGGACAGACGGTGGGCGATGACAAAGCTGGTGCGTCCTTCCATGAGACGGTCCATGGCGGTCTGGATCCGCTGTTCGGTGCGGGTGTCCACGCTGCTGGTTGCCTCGTCCAGGATCAGGATCCGGTTGTCTGCCAGAATGGTGCGGGCAATGGTCAACAGCTGCTTCTGCCCCTGACTGACATTGGAGGCGTCCTCGTTCAACTCCATCTGGTAACCGCCGGGCAGGGTGCGGATAAAGTGGTCGGCGTTTGCCGCTTTGGCGGCGGCAATGACCTCTTCATCGGTGGCGTCCAGACGACCGTAGCGGATGTTTTCCATAATGGTGCCCTTGAACAGCCATGTGTCCTGCAGCACCATGCCAAAGCCTTCCCGCAGGGCGCTGCGGTCAAAGTCCCGGACGTCGTGCCCGTTGAGGGTGATGGAGCCGGAGTCCACATCGTAGAACCGCATCAGCAGCTTTACCATGGTGGTCTTGCCGGCACCGGTAGGTCCTACGATCGCCACCTTCTGCCCGGGCTTTACCACACAGCTGAAATCGTGGATGATGGTCTTTTCCGGAGTGTAGCCGAACCGGACGTGGTCAAAGGTGACCTGCCCGTCGATGGAGGCAGGATCTGCCCGGCGGGCGGGGTCTGCCAGCTGATCCTCCTCCGGCTCGTTCAGGAACTCAAACACCCGCTCGGCGGCGGCAGCCATGCTCTGCAGCATGTTGGATACCTGAGACAGCTGCTGGATGGGCTGGGTAAAGTTCTTTACATACTGGATGAATGCCTGAATGTCGCCGATGGTGATGATGCCGTTTGCCGCAAAAATGCTGCCTACGATCGCCACCGCCACATAGCCCAGATTGCCCACAAAGTTCATGATGGGCATCATGAGACCGGAGAGGAATTGGCTCTTCCATGCGGATTCATACAGCTTATCGTTGGCGGCGTTGAAGTCCGCCAGCACCACAGCCTCCCGGTTGAACGCCTTGACCACGTTGTGCCCGGAGTAGATCTCCTCTACCTGCCCGTTGACCACGCCCAGTGTTGCCTGCTGCGCCTTGAAGTACTTCTGGCTGAATTTTACCACCACCAGCACCAGCACAAGGGACACCGGCAGGATCAGCAGGGCGATGAGGGTCATGCGAGGGCTGATGGAAAGCATCATGATCAGCACGCCGATCATGGTGGTGACGCTGGTGATCAGCTGGGTGATGCTCTGATTCAGGCTCTGCCCCAGGGTATCCACATCGTTGGTGATCCGGGACAGCACCTCGCCCACGGTGCGCTTTTCAAAGTAGGCGAGGGGCAGGCGGTTGATCTTCTGGCTGATCTGACGGCGGAAGTCGTAGCAGACCTTCTGGGAAAGCCCGGTCATGAGCCAGCCCTGGATAAAGCTGAAGGCGGCGCTCAGCAGGTACATGCCCAGCAAAAACAGCAGCACCCTGCTGATGTAGGCAAAGTCAATGGCACCGGTGCCCCGGAGCTTGGCGATCCAGCCGGTGGCAAGAGCGGTGGTGGCTTTTGCCAGCACCTTGGGTCCGGCAATGTTAAAGATGGTGGACAGCACCGCAAAGACCATGGAGGTGATCAGGGGCAGCTTGTAGCGCCCCATGGTGCGGATAAGCTGCCGCAGCGTGCCCTTAAAGTCTTTGGCACGCTCGGTGGTGGGACGTCCGTGTCTGGGCATATCACTCACCCTCCTTTCCGGTATTCAGAGTGTCCAGCGCCAGTTCCTTCTGGCTCAGCTGGCTCCGGGCGATCTCCTGATATTCCGGGCAGCTGACCATGAGCTGGGCGTGGGTGCCCTTGCCCACCAGCCGTCCCTCGTCCAGGACCAGGATCTGGTTGGCGTGGAGCACCGTAGAGATCCGCTGTGCCACAAGGATCACGGTGGCGTTGTCGGTCTGTGCCTTCAGGGCACGGCGCAGCGCCACATCAGTCTTGTAGTCCAGAGCGGAGAAACTGTCGTCAAACAGGTAGATCCGGGGATGCTTGGCAATGGCACGGGCAATGGAGAGCCGCTGCTTCTGCCCGCCGGATACGTTGGAGCCTCCCTGAGCAATGGGACTCTGGTAGCCCTCGGGCTTTGCCTCGATAAAATCCGTTGCCTGCGCAATGGCGGCGGCGTTTTTTACATCGGCGTCGGAGATCTGCTCCCCGCCAAACTTCAGGTTGGAGTCGATGGTGCCGCTGAACAGCACCCCCTTCTGGGGCACATAGCCCAGCAGGTCGTGGAGCTGTGCCTGGGGCATATCCCGCACATCCACCCCGTCCACCGTGATGCTGCCGCCGGTGACATCGTAGAACCGGGGAATCAGGTTCAGCAGGGTGGACTTGCCGCAGCCGGTGGAGCCGATGATGGCGGTGGTCTCGCCGGGCTTGGCGGTAAAGCTGATGTGCTCCAGTGCATCGCTGTCAGCACCGGGGAAGCGGAAACTCACGTCCTTAAATTCCACCACGCCCTGCCAGTTTTGGCGTTCCTGTGCAGCCTTTGCGGCGGCGGGGTCCGGGTCGTGGATGGTCGCTTTGGTGCGCAGCACCTCATCGATGCGGTCTGCGGCAACACCGGCACGGGGCAGCATCACTGCCACCATGGCAAGCATCAAAAAGGACATGACGATCTGCATGGTATAGGTGATAAAGGCGATCATCTCGCCCACCTGCATGGTGCCGGCGTCCATAGCCTTGCCGCCGAACCAGACGATGAGCAGGCTGGTGCCGTTCATGATCAGGGTCATAAAGGGCATCATGGCGACCATGGCGCGGTTGGTGAACAGCTGGGTGCCCAGCAGTTCCCGGTTTGCCTTGTCGAAGCGCTCTTCCTCAAACTTTTCCCGGCTGAAGGCACGCACCGGCATGATGCCGGTAAGGATCTCCCGGCTCACCAGATTCAGTCGGTCCACCAACTTCTGCATGACCTTGAATTTGGGCATGGCAATGCTCATCAGGAAGAGCAGCAGCACCAGCAGCAGCGCCACATCCAGCAGAACGATCCAGGAAAGCCCGGTGCTGCTGTTTACCACATGGAGCACGCCGCCGATGCCCAGAATGGGGGCGTATGCCACCATCCGCAGCAGCATGACGCAGACGAACTGCACCTGCTGGATGTCGTTGGTGGTGCGGGTGATGAGGGAGGCGGTGGAGAAATTTTCGATCTCCGCATTGGAAAAGCCGATGACAGCGGAGAAGGTCTCCCGCCGCAGGTCCCGTCCGATGGCGGCAGATACCCGGGAGGCAAGGAAGCCTACGGCAACGGCAACTGCCACCATCAGCAGGGTGAGTCCCAGCATCTGCCCGCCTACCCGGAACAGGTAGCCCATCTGCACCTGCTGTGCCACGCCCTGTCCTTCGTATTCCAACTGGACCAGCAGCAGAGACTGGCTTTTGAGATTGTCCAGCATGGAGTCGTCCATGCCGCTTATTGCCCCGGCAAGCTGCTGCCGCAGTGCATCCCGGTCAAAGCCGGGCATTTGTGTCATGGCGGCAAACTGAGCGGCAGCGGTGTCCAGATCCGCCGCCGTAGGGGCGACGGTAGGGGTCTTGCTGTCGGCGGCAGGGGTGGATGCTTCCATACCGGACAGGCTGGTCATACCCATGGCACCGGATCCGGCAGGGGTGTTTGCCACCTGCACCGCTGCAAGATACAGGGCGATATCCGGGGTGGTGATGGCATTTTCCAGCTCGGTGCGCTGGGTGTCGGTCAGGTCGCTGCGCAGCTGCAGCACACCGTCATCCTGCAGGTAGTACTGGTAGGCGTCCTGCAGCTGTGCGGCGTCCTCCTGGCTCATGAGCATACACAGGGCGTCCAGTGTGCTCTGGCGGATGGTCCGGGGCAGGGGGCTTTCAACGCCGCCCTGCTGGATGCCGGTATCCACGATCCTGCTGGTGTAGTCCGGCAGCGAAAGATCGCAGTATGCCTGCACGAACAGCAGTGCCACCACCACAAGGCAGACAGCCCAGTGGCGTGCCAGCTGCTTAAAGATCTTTGTCATGGTTTGGTCCTCCCTCTGGTTCTTGATCACGTGCGGCGTTTTCTGCAAGGATGGCGTCCATCAACGCCCCTTGCAACGCCTGCATCTGCGCTATCTGCTCCGGCTCCAGCCGGGCGATGACACAGGCAAAATAGTCGCTGAGAGCTTCTTCGCACTGACGGCATGCCTCATACCCCTGCGGGGTGATGCGCACCAGCGTCTTGCGGCGGTCGGCGGGGTCTGGCTCCCGCACCACCGTGCCGTCCTGTTCCAGGATCCGCAGCCCCCGGGATATGGCAGGCAGAGGCTGGCGTGTATCCCGGGCAAGGTCCGAGACATACACGGCTCCGTCCTGCCCGTGCTCCCTGATGCAGTGCATCAGCGCTTCCAGCATATTAAAATGGCACTTGGGGCAGCTGCGCAGGGCACTGCGCATCCCGGTCTTTGCCGCCTTGCTGAGTTCTGCAATAAAATGGCAGGATGTATGGAAACTGAGCGGTTCGATTCCGGACATGGGATCCCTCCTTGCAAAAATACTTAACAACTGTTAACTGTTGACAATTGCTAATAATATACCTTTCGGGGCGGGAATGCAAGACCACGGCGGAATGTTTGCATATTTTTAACATTTGGAATGGGGCAGAGTGCACAAAACGGAGAAAAAAATTCGTGCACAGTGCTGTGAGGCAACGGCGACCCACGGGGTTACTGCCGGAAAAGGGGAAAACTGCGCTGCAAGAGGGAAAATAAAATTGCTTTTGTGTTGCAGAAGTGTTATACTTTACAGTGATTCTGTGGCGTCGCTGCCGCAAAAATACGAAGGGGACCTTCCGGGTCGGGGGGTGTCTGGCAGGAAGGAAAAGCTTCCATGGGGTGTCGGGATGAAGGACATTTTAACAAATCTGATGGAAAAGTTCCGCCGGGAACACAGGCTGGCGCGGCGCTACACGGCTATGTTGCTGGTGTTGGCATTTGCTACCACCCTGTTTGTCAACTGGCAGCTCCACGGGGTGGGCATTTCCATGACGGCGGACTACCTGTGCGGCTATGAAGAGCATGAGCATACGGCGGAGTGCTATGAGCGGGTGCTGGTCTGCGGCTACGAGGAAGGTATGCCGGAGGACCCCGCCGCCGCACTGCCGGAGGATGGGATGCTGGATGTGGACTATGGCGTGGACGGGGATGAGCTGTCCCAGGAGCCGGAGCCGCTGGCGGAGCAGCCGGTGCACCACCATACCCAGGACTGCTACGAAGAGCGGCAGGTGCTGGACTGTACGGAAGAGGAGCACGAGCATACCGACGAGTGCTTTGACCCGGAGGACGGCAGCCTGATCTGTGAGCTTTTCCCCCATACCCATACAGAAAGCTGCTATACCACCCAGTATGAGCTGGTCTGCGGCATGGAAGAAGGGGAACCGGAGCAGGCAGCAGATCCGGACTTTGCCCTGTACGAAGAAGAGACGACCCTGCCGGCAGCGCCGAAAGACGTACCGGAGGCGGCAGTATCGGAGGAAGTGCCGGTGCACCACCACACCGAGGCGTGCTATCGGGAGGAGCTGGTATGCACCCTGCCGGAGCACCACCACACGGTGGAGTGCCTGTCGGACCCGCTGGCGGATGTGGAGACCGAGGCAGACTGGCTGGCAAAGACCAACACCTCCCTTACCGGCAACTGGGGCGAGGACCTGCTGGCAGTGGCACAGTCCCAGCTGGACTACGCAGAGAGCACCAAAAACTTTAAGCTGGACGTGGAGGACGAAGAAAAGCTCCGGGGCTGGACCCGCTACGGCGCATGGTACGGCAACCCCTACGGTGAGTGGGACGTAATGTTCCTGTCCTACTGCCTGTACTACGCAGGCATTCCCCAGAGCGTAGTGCCCCAGCGTGCCGGTGTGGATGCACTGCGCAGTGATCTGCGGGGTACCGACTGGCTGTTGACCGACGCCGTCCCCCAGGTGGGAGACGCCCTCATCTACCAAAACGCTGCGGGCGTGGAAACCGTGGGCATCGTCAAGGCGGTGGACGGGGATACCGGCATGGTCACCGTGATCTCCGGCGCTGTGGAAGGCACGGTGGCAGAGGTGGCTGTGGACCCGGCATCCATCACCGGCGTGGTGTCGGTGACGGGTGCCTATGCGGCACAGACCGCCGCCATGGACCCGGACGCAGAGACGGAGGAAGCAGAAAAGCCGGAGCAAGACGCAGACATAGATGAGGAGTTTTACCCCGAGGACGAGGATTTTAGCATCGTCATGACCTGGGACCGGACCCAGAAGGCAGACTCCATGGACCCCCTGTTTGCAGTGGCAGCACTGGAGATGGGTGAGGGCACCGACTCTGTCCGGCTGGAGGACCACATCACGAAAGTATCCCTGAAAAAGGTGGTAAAGGGTCAGGAGATAGACATCGACACCGGCGCAGAGGTGAAGGACGGCAACATCGTCAAGGTCGCCTTGGAGTTCAACTTTAATTCCGGCGTCCTTACTGCGGACAGAAGGCAGGCAACCTACCAGCTGCCGGGAGGACTGAAGCTGACCACTGCCGTTGACAACGGCGCGGTCAAGGACGGCAAAGGAAAAACGATCGGCACTTACAACATCAACATGGATGGTCTTGTTACCATGACCTTTAACGAAGATGTTATCGGTGGTGCTCACGATGGCACGCTGGATTATACCGCCATGGCAAACTACAGCGAGTCCGCAAGTGGTAGTGTGAACATCAACAATAGGTTTGATCTGAACATCTCAAAGCCGGACCCGGACCTTGATGTGGCAAAGCGGCTGACAGGAGGTAGAATTTGGAGCGATGCAGAGGGCAATCAGCTCGTCCAGTGGCAGCTGGAAGTGTCCTCTGCAAAGGGAACGGACGGACAGGGGGTCACCATCCAGGACCGGCTGAATGTGAACAATGGCGTAGTCCCCAACAATGGCGTTGTCTCCTCTTATGAGCCGAATTCCTTTGTAGTAAAAAAGCGCTCTGGCAGCACCGTGGAGACGGTGGACAGCAGCAGCTATACCTTTGAATTGGACAACACTTCGCTGCCCGTAAAGACTGCAACGGTCAGCGGACTGCCGCCGCTGGCGGAAAACGAGGCGTATCTGCTGGAATACGTCACAAAGACCCCTCCGGGCTCCTTCTCGCCGGGGCACCATGTGATGTACAACCAGATGTCCGCCACTGCAGGAGATGTGACCAGGGAGCGCAACGAGAAGATCACCTTCCAGACGCCTCTGGAAAAGACCGGCACGGTAAACGCCGAGGGTCTGGTAGAGTGGACCATCACCCTGAAGGCGCCGAAGGACATCAAGGGCGGCTTCTTTGCAAACTTTACCTTAAAAGATAAACTGCCGCAAAATGCCGCCCTTGTGGGAGACATCACCATCATCCCTGCTTTTGGTACATCCTGGACCATTACGGCAGACCAGCTAAAGAACGGCTATGACCTTGGGGAACACTACACAGGCAATGAAGCAGCGATGCCCGGAAAGTTCACCATCAAGTATACCACCACTGCAGTGCCGGACACTAGCGGCAATGTGGTCAATACTGCCAAACTTATCAATAAGAACAACCCTGTGACCTTTACTGCCACCGGGACGGTGCCGGGGGTCCTGGGCAACTGGAACATCACAAAGAGCCATGTCCGCACCGAGAACAATGTGGCGTACTGGAAAATCAACGCAGCAAACACTGCCGGCGCAAGGACCTTTACCCTTACGGATACCATTCTGGACGCCACCGACAGTACGGGAGCCGCCATCTCCGGGCAGAACACCCACTACGCCTATGCGGCTGAGCTGCAAACTGCCATCCAGTCCGGCATGAAGCTGTATGCCCTGCAGGATGCCGCTCCCCTGAGCTACGCACAGGCAATAGAAAAGGGCTGGCTGGACGAAAACTCCATCCAATATTACGATGCAGCAGGTGAGTTGGTGCTGGCGTCGGATACAGCCAACCCGGTAATGCGTTTTACCGTTACTGTAAAGGCAGGGGATAACGACTCCCCGGTGCGCCGCATCCTGCTGGAAAATATCCCCACCCACGAGGTGCGGGACAAGATGCAGGGCGGCGAGACGTGGATCTTCCGCAATCAGGCGGAACTGAACGGCGCTGCTTCCACCGCACAGGACGGATACCGGTGCTACCGCCGTTTTGAAAAGATGGTGGCGACCAATGCAGAGCGCAACAACTACACCGGTGCAAACAGCACCATAAAGCTGGAGGATATCCACAACGGCACCCTGAAATACCGTATCATCCTGACCACCGGCGCAGAGGAGACCGCACCCATCACGGTGACGGATAAGCTGCCTGCGGGTACCTTTACCTCCAAGGGCTTCTGGATAGACGGTCAGCGGGCATCCGGCATCACAGCAACCTACACGGTAAGTGCCGACCGTGTGCTCACCGTCAATATCAGCAACTACAACAACGGCATACCGGGAAAAGCCCAGACCATCGAGTTTTTGTACGACATAAAGATCTCCGATGACCCGGCGTGGAAGGACCCCGGCACCGGCAGCGTGTCCTATACCAACGAGGCGACCTGGGGCAGGGAGTCCTCCTCCATCACCACCACCGTCACACGGGACGTGACGCCCCTCACCAAAAACGGCGAGCAGCTGCGGGACGAGACCGGCTGGATCGGCAAGATCAAATATTCGGTGCTCATCAACCCCGGCAGGGAAAAGCTGGGCGATGGCGAATGGCTGACTTTGAGGGACAGCGCCACCGTGCCGGATGGGGCAGCCTTCTACGGGGACCTTTCCACCGTCCGGCTGTACTACTACAAATACGGCAGCACCGTGCTGGAGGAAGTGCCTGCAGACCTGTACAGAAAGCTGGACCCGGAAGAAAACAACTGGCTGGTGATGCAGGTGCCGGACAAAACTGCCCTGCTGCTGGAGTATGTGGCGACCATCGACCGGGGCAACTATGTAAGCCCGGATGTAAGCAACACCATCACCTTGCAGAACGGTGTAAGCACCTCCAATAAGGTGAGCTTCCAGACTAACGATTCCAGCGCCACCTTTACCAAGGGACAGCTGGTGATAAACAAGCTGGACGGTGCCAACGGCAGCCTGCTGGCTGGGGCAAAATTTGAGGTGTGGCGGTATCATAAGGAAACAGGGCAGTTTGAGCCCTACACCACCGGCACCACCGGCACCAACGGACAGCTGGTGTTCGACATCACCAACGATGCCGTGGATACCCTGCACCCGGATGTGCTGTACCGCCTTGTGGAGACCGAGGCACCAACAAACTACATCATGGACAGCACCCCCCGCTATCTGCTTTTCTACGGCAAGGACAGCAGCAAGGAGGCGGCGTTCCAAGCAGCGACCGGCGTGGCGGATACGCTGGAAGTGCCGGTGAACGGAAACACCGAGACGGTGACCCTCAACGGCAACCTCCTTACCGGCGGTGCCCTCAGCACCACCACGCTGGAGGTAAAGAATACCTACAACCAGCTGGCGGTGCACAAACACTGGTTTGATAAGAACACCAACCTGCCGCTGGAAGCCGCAAGGATCCCTGTAAAGAGTCTGGATGTGCAGCTCTGCCGCTACACAGAGGGGCAGAGCCCGGACAGCGCCCAGCCGCTGGAAGGGGAGATCAAGACCCTGACGGCAGAGAACGGCTGGTCCGCCACATGGGAGGGACTGCCCCAGACGGACGATGCCGGCAAAAAGTACTACTACATGGTCAAGGAGCGGACCACCGGAAGCTGGACCGTCACCGAGGACAACAACGGGGGCATCCAGCTGGGTGTCATCGTGCTGAAAAACTACGTCTACGAGGGCTATCAGCTGCCCTCCACCGGCGGCGCAGGGGCAGTGCCCCCGGCGCTGGGCGGGGCTATGATGGCAGCGGCAGCGGTGCTGCTGTACCGGCGCAAAAAGGGCGCAGAGAGGGAGGAGTGAGCATAGCATGAAATATTCTTTCAAAAAACGGCTCGCTGCCCTTGGACTGGCGCTGTGCGCCCTGGTGTGGGCGGTCCTGCCGGTGTCCGCCGCCGTCAGCGTGGTGGATACCAGCCGCACCGGCTCGGTGACGGTGACCCTCTACGACCACCAGAAGGATGCACCCCTGCGGGACGGCAGCCTGACCCTGTACAAGGTGGCGGATGTGGAGCTGCGCTACGGCAGCAGCATGGAATACGTCTACACCGGGCAGTTCACTGACTGTGATCTGGAGCTGGGCGACCTTTCTGACGGCAGCCTTGCCGCAAGGCTGGAAGCATGGCTGCCGGTAAACGCTGAGGGCACCACCTGTGCCCTCAGCCAGCAGGGCAAAGCGGAGTTCAAGGACCTGCCGGTAGGCGTCTATCTGGTGGTCCAGACCAAGGCGTCCCGGGGCTACGAGGCGATCAATCCCTTTGTGGTGTCGGTGCCCCTGCTGCAGGACGGGGAGTGGGTCTACGCCGTGGACGCCAGCCCCAAGGTAGGAGGGGTGACCCCGGACAAGACCCCGGAGCAGCCCGGTTCCCCCGGCAGCCCCACCCCTGTGGAGACCCCCGACAAACCGGCAAAACCTTCCACCGTGGTGCCCGGCACCACGCCGGAGAACCCGGCAGCGCCTGCCGTGCCCGGCACGGAGACCACCGGGACCCCCGACGAGACCCGGGAGACCGGCACCAAAACGCCGGGCGGTCTGCCTCAGGCAGGACAGCTCAATTGGCCCGTACCGTTTTTGGCATGCAGCGGCATTCTGCTGTTCGCCGCAGGCTGGACCCTGAACCGAAAGGAGAACGGTTGTGAAACAGAAAATTGGTAAGATCCTGATGGCACTGGGGGCGCTGCTGATCCTTGCCTCCGTTGCCCTGCTGGCGTACAACCGCTGGGACGCAGACCGTGCCGACAAGGCGTCGCAGGATGCGCTGCAAAAGCTGGAGGAGACCCTTGTGAACGAGGCGGACTCCGAGCCGGAGGCGCCCCCGCCGGAGCTGGACCCGGAACAGGAAATGACCGAGGTGGAGATCGATGGCTGGAACTACATCGGCTACCTGTCCATCCCGGCGGTAAAACTGAACCTGCCGGTAATGTCCCAGTGGAGCTATGCCGGCTTAAAGGTTGCCCCGGGACGCTACAGCGGCTCCACCTACGCCGACAATATGGTGGTGTGTGCCCACAACTACGCCAAGCACTTCAGCCCCATCAAATGGCTTGCCATCGGCTCTCAGGTGAGCTTTACCGACATGGACGGCTTGTGCTGGGAGTATGAGGTGGTCAGCGTGGAGACGGTGCAGCCCACCCAGATCGAAAAAATGATCACCGCCACCGACGAAAACGACTGGGATCTGACCCTGTTCACCTGCACCACCGGCGGCAACGCCCGCTGCGCCGTGCGCTGCGTCCGCACCGGCTACCCCACCGTGGCACAGGTGGAACAAGCCGAGGACCCGGCAGACTCTGCGGTATCGCCTGCCCGGCAGTGACCCTGAAAATGCAAAGCATCCCCAGACTTCTCCGATTTACCCGGAAAGGTCTGGGGATGCTTTTTTGCTATTGAAGGGCAGCCCCCCGTTTTGCCAAAAGCCTCCCTGAAGGGGGGAGGTGGCACGGCGTCAGCCGTGACGGAGAGGGTCTGCTCCCTTCTGACAAAACCTCTGAGTCACTGCAATGGGGACCAGCATCCTCGCCCTCTCAGTCACCTTCGGTGACAGCTCCCCCAAAGGGGGAGCAATAAAGCTGGCGGAGAGGGTCCTGTAAAAGCAAAAGCACCACACATTTCTGTGTAGTGCTTCTCTTGGTGGAGATTACCGGGCTATTGAGATCACGGTGACCGCTTGCAGCCCATGCACCCGCTCTCCCGGCGGAGCGAAACCCTCGCTGCTGTTGTGCCGTCTGTAAAAGCAAAAGCACCACACATTTCTGTGTAGTGCTTCTCTTGGTGGAGATTACCGGGATCGAACCGGTGACCTCTTGCATGCCATGCAAGCGCTCTCCCAGCTGAGCTAAACCCCCGTCTGTTGTGCCGTCCGCCGGACTGCTTGAGTATAATACCATATCCCGGGGGAGTTGTCAACAGCTTTTTACAAAAAAATCCGCCGGATATCTCACCCGGCGGATAAGCTGCTCAAAAGGCAGGGGACTTTGCAGTGTTTAGCCTGCGTACTGGCGGTCGAAGATCTGGGGAGCCGCACGGCACAGCAGCACGGCGGCAACCACGGTCAGCAGAGTCTCCGGCAGCATGTAGCTGGCGTTGTACACCAGACTGTAGGTCCATACGCTGAGACCCTCGCTCAGGTTGCCCCACACCAGCACGCCGGACAGGAAGCTGCACATAAAGCGCAAAAAGCCTGCTACAAAGGTGCCCACGGCAACGCCTACGGTGCGGTTCTTAAAGCCCTTGGCAAAAAAGCCGGCGGTGCCCAGTGCCATAAAGGCAACCAGGTAGTCCAGCAGCACTTCGCCCAAAAAGTAGATAAAGGTGGGGGTAGGAGGTGCCCAGAAGCCCAGCAGCATCTGCAGGCAGCCGTTGACAAAGCCGGTAAACAGTCCCCACTTGACGCCGTGGCGGAAGGACACCAGCACAAAGGGCAGCATACTCAGCAGGGTAACGCTGCCGCCGTTGGGCATGGTGAACAGCTTGATGTTGGACAGAACGGTGCCGATGGCGATCATCAGCGCACATTCCACCAGAATGCGGGTCTTGGAATAAGTCTTGGACATAAGGTTCCTCTCCTTAAATAAGGTACACAAAAACAAAAGTGCGCCCGCACAACAGCAGGCGCACAGGGGTCCGGAATAAAATGGACAGTTCCGCAAACTCCCTACGCCGGCATTATCCGGTTCAGGTAAAGGGTACTCCGCATCCTGCGGATCTCAGCCTTTCGGCGCCCCTGTTTTTATGTCCGCTGTCAGTATAGCGCACTTGTGCCGCAAAAGTCAAGCCTGCCGCCGCATATTGCCCCCTGCCGCCGCATAGGCTGTACCAGCTTGGATCAGGAGGAACATGCCATGAAGGGCGACCCGGAACAGCGGGCGGTGCTGTTGGGCGAGTACATCGCCCGGTACGGTGCCACGGTGCGCAGAGCGGCAGCGGCGCTGGGATGCAGTAAGTCCACCGTCCACAAGGATGTGTCGGTGCGGCTGCGCAGGCTGGACCCGGAGCTGTTTGCCCGGGTGCAGGCGGTGCTGGCACGCAATAAGGCAGAGCGGCATCTGCGGGGCGGTGCCGCCACCCGCCGCAAATACCGCCGCTGAACAAAGGGGCTGCTGCATCGGTCGGTGCAGCAGCCCCTTATTTTTATTCTGCGGAGCGGAACTGGTTCAAAGCGCCTTTTTCCAGCCGGGACACCTGCGCCTGACTGATGCCGATCTCCTGCGCCACCTGAGTCTGGGTCATGCCCTGCAGGTACCGCAGCTCCATGATCCGCTTTTCCCGGGGGGACAGCTCTGCCACCTTCTGGCGGAACTCCAGCCCGCTGATCCAGCTGTCCTCTCCCTCCGGGTCCCGTACCTGATCAATAAGGTACATGGCGTCCCCGCCGTCGCTGTACACCGGCTCCTCAAGACTCACCGGCTCCACCACCGACTCCAGCGCCGCCGTCACCTCCCGCCGGTCCAGCCCTGCTTCCTTTGCCACCTCTCCCATGGTAGGCTCCCGCCCCAGCCGCTTTTCCAATACCTCCCGGCACTGCATGGCACGGTAGGCGGTGTCCCGCAGGCTGCGGCTCACCCGCAGGGTGTTGTTGTCCCGCAGAAACCGCCGGATTTCCCCGATGATCATGGGCACCCCGTAGGTGGAGAACCGCACCGGCTGGGCGGGGTCAAAATTGTCGATCGCCTTGATCAGCCCGATGCACCCCACCTGAAACAGATCGTCCATGTTGGCGCCCCGCTGGGCAAAACGCTGCACCACGCTGAGCACCAGCCTCAGATTTCCCTCCACCATCCGCTCCCGTGCCTGCCGGTCCCCGGCGTGTGCCCGGGTCAGCAGCTGGCGCTTTTCCGTCTCGGTGAGGACAGGCAGCAGGGCGGTGTTTACCCCGCAAAGCTCTACCTTGTTGTACATCCATACTCCTCCGGTCTGTGTGGAACTTTACCGGGAGTATGACCGGATGGCGGGACCCCTATACGTGGAAAATTTTCACTGTCCTTCCAGCTGCACCCGCAGCAGCCGGATGATCCGCTTTTCCAGCCGGGAAATGTAGCTCTGGCTGATGCCCAGCACGTCGGCGGTCTGTTTCTGGGTGTGTTCCACCCCGTTTCCCAGCCCGAACCGCAGCTCCATGATCTGCTTTTCCCGGGGGGACAGGCTTTCCACCGCCCGGTGCAGCACCGCTCGCTCGGCGTCCTGCTCCAGATGCTGGCTTACCGTGTCCTCCTCGCTGCCCAGAATGTCCGACAGCAGCAGCTCGTTGCCCTCGCCGTCCACATTCAGCGGCTCCTCAAGGCTGGTCTCCTGCCGTCGGGCGGCGGTCTTGCGCAGACACATCAGGATCTCGTTGCCGATGCAGCGGCTGGCGTAGGTAGCAAGCTTGATGCTGCGGTCCGGGGTAAAGGTGTTTACCGCCTTGATCAGCCCGATGGTGCCAATGGAGATCAGGTCCTCTTGCGGTACGGCGCTGCTGTCGTATTTGCGTGCCAGATACACCACCAGACGCAGATTGCGGGTGATCAGCAGGTCCCTTGCGGCGGCATCCCCCGCTGCAAGCCGCTGTAAGAGGTCTTTCTCCTCCTCCGGGGTCAGGGGCGGGGGCAGGCTGGAAGCCCCGGAAAGGTAGTGTGCTGCCCCCGGAAATCCCAGCCGCTCCAACCACCCCACGCCCCGTGCCCAAAGCCGCTGGAACAGAAAACCCAGACTGAACATGAAAAAAACCTCCTTATAAGTAAGTACGACTGCAACGCTGTGGTCGGCATCTTCACTCTCTCAACCCCCGCAGCCCTGCCGTACTGCCAAAGCCTTTTCCTTTCAGGGGAACTTTTGGCGATGCGGCAAAGTTGACCGTACGGAAAGCCTTCCCCCCTTGGGGGCAAAGACTCCCCCGCTCCGGGGGAGGTGGCACGAAGTGCCAGAAGGGGAACAGGTGGCACGAAGTGCCGGATGAGGGGTGAGTACCCGCCGGCAGCATCTGTCCCCCTACACCATCCCCAGCTGCCGGGCGGTGTCGGTGCCCAGCAGCAGCTCCCAGCCGTCCTCCGGGTCGGCGGCGCTGAAAGCTGCCAGCAGCGGCTGGGTGCAGGCGCTGTCGGTGCGCAGGGTCCGTGCCGGCAGGGCAGGCAAAAGGCAGTGTCCCGCCACCGTGCGGCAGGGCACCAGCCGCAGCCTCCATTGAGGCTCCGGCAGGGGAGAGGCATCGGCAAAGTACCGGTCCATAAAAAGCTGCAAAGGCGCTGCCAGCCTCCGGCGCACGGCAGCGTACCGCACCAGCACCACCGGCTGCCCGGACAGCGGCTCCTGCACCGAGAACCCAGTGTCGTAAAACGCCTGCACCGGCAGGCAGCTGCCCTCCGCCAGCTCCAGCACTGCCGCAAAGGTCCCCGGCTGCCCCCGCCCGCAGCAGTACATAAGCCCCTGCAGCCCCAGATACACCCCGCCGCAGCAGCCCAGCAGCAAGCCGGGGGACAGGGGCAGGTACAGGCTCAGGTTCCGGCTTTGCGCTCCCGGCAGCAGCACCGCACCGCCCAGCAGCAGGTTTGCCAGCAGGTACCACCCCCACAGCCGGGCAAAGCTCCGTATCCCGGGGAAACCGTAGGCAAGCCCTACCACCGCCCCGCAGGACGCCAGCTTCCACCCCACCGCCGCCGGCTCCGGCAGGGCAGGGGCAAGGAGGCTCAGGCTTGCTGCTGCCGCCCCCGCCGCTCCGGCAAGGAGCCTTGGCAGGGTGCACTGCCTGCCTGCAAGGAGCCCGGCGGCAAGGAGCATCGCCGCTGCTGCCAAAAAATTTACAAGGAGCAATTCGTCCAGATAAATTACCGTCTTCATAGCTCACCCCTCCCCAAAACCAACGTACTACCTTGAAGATCAAAAGCCTGTCAAACCAGTGCAAAACAGCCGTTCCGTACATAATTGACACAATTCGTGGGACCGTATTTCACATTTTTTACACTTTTTGCAAAAAAGGGCTTGAACATTTCTGGAAAGTGTGGTATATTATTGCCATCCTAGTAAGGAATGTGAGCCGAGCATATCGGCTTACAAAATATCTTTCTAATTTTGAAGGGAGTAATTCATTATGATGATGCCTGCAAACTTCTCTGCTGTTGCAGAAAACGAAATGACCTATGTTGTCGGCGGCGGCCTGGTTGACGTCCTGGCTCCTGTCCTGACCACTGATGATTGGCAGCGTTTCAACACCAACCTGGTGACCATCATCGGCAACACCTACATGAAGGGTTTCATTAACAACACTCTGGGCGTTGTCTTCTCCGGCAAGTACAGCCCTGCTGCTGGCGTCTTCGCTACCTACGGCAATGTTGTTAAGGGTATCTGGGGCGACAACTACACTGTCGCTGACGATGCTAGCAACTGGGACAAGTTCAAGGCTGGCTCCAAGGGCGTCCTGAACGTTGCTCTGAACATCGTTGGCAACGCTGGCGCTATCTACAACCTGGCTACCGGCACCGTGAAGAACAGTGCTGCTTCTGCTTGGGTCTGCCAGAACGCCTGATTGCGTTAAACCATCTTTGATGGGATGACCAGTCATCCAATGTGCCCCGGACGGTATATGCCGTCCGGGGCATATTTTTTGCCCTGCTGCTCCCGGCTGTGCCCGGATACCCCGGCAGAGCCGCCTTGGTGCTGCCCGCCCCCTGCAAAAAAACGGAATTGCTCTGCAGGCAATTTTTTGCAAAAAACTGTTGACAACTCCCCCGGGATATGGTATTATACTCAAGCAGTCCGGCGGACGGCACAACAGATGGGGGTTTAGCTCAGCTGGGAGAGCGCTTGCATGGCATGCAAGAGGTCACCGGTTCGATCCCGGTAATCTCCACCAATTTAAAAGCATCACACAGAAATGTGTGGTGCTTTTGCTTTTACAGACGGCACAACAGCAGCGAGGGTTTCGCTCTGCCGGGAGAGCGGGTGCATGGGCTGCAAGAGGTCACCGTGATCTCAATAGCCCGGCAATCTCCACCAATTTAAAAGCATCACACAGAAATGTGTGGTGCTTTTGCTTTTATAGGACCCTCTCCGCCAGCTTTATTGCTCCCCATCCTATAAACAAAACACCTGCGGTCTTTCCGGCTCTACTCCGGCAAAGGTCGCAGGTGTGTTTTTTATTGTACGGCGTGCTTCAGGTGTTCCGGATCTTCGGCACCCGGGTGGGAAAGGGCGCTGTCGAAGTTCCGGATCAAAGCGTCCACATGGGGCAGGGAAATGGGCTGTGCCTTCATCTTTTCGTACCGCTGCCGCACCGAGAGGGGCATCTTGCCCTGACACATAAAGCTGCCGGTGAGGGTGTTGGTCTTGTCCAGAGACTTCTGCACTGCCTTGAGGATCTTTTCAAAATACTCCTCGCTGCCGCCAAAGCCTGCAGTGCCAAACAGGAACACCTTTTTGCCCCGCAGCTGCTTCAAAAACTCGGTGGTGGCATCGTCGGCGTGTCCCTTGTCGGTCCAGAAGCCCACATAAAGGGCATCTGCTTCCAAGGCGGCAGGGTCCGGAGTGCCAAAATAGCAGCGATCCTCCGGGGGCAGGCAGCTACGGAGAGTGTCTGCCAGCAGCCGGGTGTTGCCGGTGCGGCTGCTGAATACGATGGCGTGACGCATAGCTCCTCCTTTTGCAGGCTCCCCTGAAAGGGGAGCTGGCGCACGGAGTGCGTCTGAGGGGTATGTAACCGGTAGCAGCGTCTGCCGGTGCGCCCTCATTCGTCTGCTCCCTTCCGGTCGCAGCCACCTTCCCCCGACCGGGGGAAGGCTTTAGCGGAAACCGCCGCTGGCATCTGCCAGTGCGTCCTCATCCGGAAATTGCCCTCTGTGCTGAGGGCACCTGCTCCAGCGGCAGAGTCACCGCAAAGGTGGTGCCTCGGGGGGAGCTTTCTTCCACTACGGCGGTGCCTCCATGGAGGACGGCGATCTCGCTGCGGGCAGAAAGGATCAGCACGCAGGTCTCAAGGTCCTGCTGCCGCAGGGTCCGCAGCACCTGCATCCCGTCCACCCGGGGCAGGTTCAGGTCCAGCAATACCAGATCGTACCGCTCCGCCGCCAGCATTTCCAGCGCCGTTTCCCCATCGCCGCAGCTGTCCACCTCGTAACCGGACAGCCGCAGCTTCCGGGTGATATCCTCCTGCAGGGACTGCTCGTCCTCCAAGACCAAAAGACGCATGACATCCGCCACCTTTCGTTTTATTCATTATATCAGATTATAGCAGACTGGCATAAGATCTGTGTTAAATTTTTCTTAGCAGAGATTTTATCCCCGCCGGGGTATACTGGTGCCATCAACCAACAGGAGGCAAAAAATGTTTCTTACAAAAAAACAGGCGCAGCTGCTGTTGCTGGCTGCGGCGGTGCTTATGATCCTCTTCGGGATGTGGCGGGGAGAGGCGGACACCGTATTTTTAAAGGCGATCCGGCTGTGTATGGAGTGTGTGGGCATTGGATAACAAAAAACCGCTGGTCCGGTTCCGGGGATGGATACAGGCATGCGCCACACTGCTGACCAATTTCCATCAGCCTGTTTGCGCAGAACGCCTTTACGGTGGTGAATTTCTGGTTCAACGGCTGCAAGCCCTGTGTGGAGGAGCTGGACGACCTGAATACCCTGAACCAGCAGGTAAAGGAACAGGGGGGCGAGGTCATCGGTATCAATACCGAGACGCTGGACGGCAACCCTCAGGGCATCGAGACCGCAAAGCAGCTCCTTGCGGCAACGGGGGCAGACTACCGAAACATCTGCTTTGATTCCGGCAGCGAGGCAGACAGTTTTGCGCTGGGCATCATGGCGTTCCCCACTACCTATGTCTTTGACCGCAGCGGCAAGGTGGTGGGAGAGCCGCTGCTGGGGGGCATCGATAAAGAAGAAAATCTTGCCGCGCTCCAAAAGAACATCGACGCAGCGTTGGCAAAGGACGCTGCAAACTAAAGTAGAACAAAAAAGCATCCGCAGTCGTTTCCCTGTGCCCCGGCATTGCCGGCAGGGAAGGGCTGCGGATGCTCTTCTTTTACAGAAAACGTGGAGGAAGTCAGGTCTTTTCGATGTAAACGCTGGTGGAGGGGAAGGCAAAGTCTACCTCATCCTTCTTCATGATGTCCATGAGGTCAAGATTCAGCTGGTTCTGCATCTGCAGAAAGCGGCTCATCTCAGCGGTGCGCAGGTAGGCGTTTACCATCAGGTCGATGCTGGAAGCTCCAAAGCCGGTGAGCCGCACGAAAACCGAGTCCTCGTAGGTGTAGGGGCTTGCCTTCAGCATGGCGGTCAGATCCTCCATGAGCTTTTCCAGCTGGGGACGGGTAGTGTTGTAGGTGACCCCCAGGGTGAAGCGGTACAGCCGCTTGTTCCGCTGAGTGGCGTTCTTGATGGTGGCGGCGCTGACATTGCTGTTGGTGAGGATGCAGAGGGAGTTGTCCAGAGTCCGCACCTTGGTGGAGCGGAAGTTGATGTCCACCACTTCGCCCTCCACGTCCCCTACGGTGATCCAGTCGCCAATGACAAAGGGCTTGTCCAGCAGGATCACCACCCCGCTGAACAGGTTCTTGGCAGTGTCCTGCGCCGCAAGGGAGACAGTGAGACCTACCAGACCGGCGCTTGCCACGATGCTGCCCACCGGCAGACCGGTCTCCTGCGCCATGGTCATGACCCCCAAAACGATCACAAGGAATTTGTACACCTTGTTCAGCAGGGAGGTGAGGGTCTTGTTGGTGCGCACCTCACTGCCGCAGGAATCCAGCAGCAACCCCGTCAGGTCCGAGGCAGCGTAAAGTCCCTGACAGATCAGGAAGGTGATCGCCATCTGGAAAAGGATGGTCAGCAGTCGGGGGATGCCGTTGATCGCCCAGGGCAGGCTGTACACCGCCAGATAGATGCTGACGGCAGCAAGGATCCGGTCTACCGGGGCGGCAAAGCTCCGCAGCAGGATGCCGGTAGCAGGGAAGTGCCACTGCCGCTGCAGCAGCTGGGGAAAGAGCTTGCGGGTGGACCAGCTCCGGAGCAGCCGCCCGGCGGCAAGGATCAGAAGGGCACAGCCTACCCGGGCAGCAAAGGCAAACCAGCCTTCCAGCATCAGGGAACCGATCTCGAAACTAAGATTGCGGATGGAAAAGATCATAAAAAACCTCCGGTCGTTTAGAACATCTTGCAGTCGGGCAGAAAGCTTGCGCCGGACCGTCAAAACAAAAAGCACACGGGATGCACGACCCCGTGTGCTTTTTTGTGGTGCGGGAGAAGGGGGTCGAACCCTCACTCTTTCGGAACTGGTGCCTAAAACCAGCGCGTCTGCCATTCCGCCACTCCCGCAGGAAGTACAAAAGATAGTTTATCAATTTCTGCGGCAAATGTCAATCTCTGCAGCAGAATGTGGGGTCTTTTGCACCGGTGTGGAGGAAGGAACGGCTCAGTCCTGCTCCCAGAACACCTTTTTGGCATTGCCGTAAAGGATGAGCTGCTTCTGCTCCGGCGCAAGGTCCGGGTGCTGGGCAATGGTGTTCACCAGATCCATGTATCGGAATCGGCAGAGGTTGGAGGGAGTGTCGGTGCCAAAGAGCAGACGCTGGGCGCCCACGGTTTCCACGGCGCAGGAGATGAACTGCCGTGCCACCGGGAAGGGGGGCTGGTCCGGGCGGACATTGTGCTGCAGGGACGCAAGGTCAAACCAGACATTGGGCAAGGCAAGGCGCTGCAACCCCTCTTCCATGGCGTGCAGTTCGGTCTGCTTGGGAGCAAGGAGGTGGCAGACCACGAACCGGAGACTGGGATGCCGAAGGATCAGGCGGCGCAGCGCTTCGATCTGGCTGCTGGGGCTGCCCAGCTTGCCGATGTCTATGACAAACACCAGCCCGTGATCCTCGGCAAAGGCGGCTTCCCGCTCCATCATCTCCCCGTCCAGAGCAAATACCGGATGGTTTGCCATTAGACCGGAACCGGTGCTGACCTCAAACTTCACCACCCGGATACACAGCTCCTCAAACAGGTGGTGGACGATGGCATCTCGATTGCGGCTGGCAGGGTCGTAGGCGGCAGCGGCAAGAAAACGGTCTGGGTACTTCTGCTGGGCGGCGTGGCTGTACAGGTTCTGGAAGCCCAGATAGCCGCCCTGCAGCAGCACCGCCCGCTCCACCTCGTTTTCGTCCATGACCTGCAGCATCCGCTCCGGGGTGACCTGCTGGGTGTTCCATTCCGGCGGGATCAACTGGCACACCGAGCCGTCGGAATACATTCCCCGACCACCCCCGCAGGACCGCATCTCGCCGCTTGCCCCGGTGCCGGCAATGTACTGGATCAGGTGAACGTGGGCATCGATGACTTTCATGATTCATCTCTCCTGTTCATGGCATAAAATGGTTTTGCGCCATCCAGTATACCACGTCCGGCAGCGGGAATACAAGCAGCACCGCAATAAAAAATCCCCTGCCTCCAAAACCGGAAGCAGGGGAGAAAGTTCAGGATTTACTTGCTGCGGATGTACTCATCCATTGCCTTGGCGGCAGCCTTGCCGGCACCCATCGCCTTGATGACGGTGGCAGCACCGGTGACGGCGTCGCCGCCGGCGTACACGCCCTCACGGCTGGTCTTGCCATCGTCGCCCTCGGTGACGATGCAGCCGTGCTTGTTGGTCTCCAGACCCGGGGTGGTGGAGCGGATCAGGGGGTTGGGGCTGGTGCCCAGACTCATGATGACGGTATCCACCTCCAGCTCAAACTCGCTGCCCTTCTTCTCGATGGGGCGGCGGCGACCGGAAGCATCCGGCTCGCCCAGTTCCATCTCCACGCAGGTGATGGACTTGACAAAGCCTTCCTCGTTGGAGTGAATCTCCACCGGGTTGCACAGGGTCTTAAAGATGATGCCCTCTTCCTCGGCGTGCTCCACCTCTTCCTTACGGGCAGGCAGCTCTGCCATGCCCCGGCGGTAGACGATGTACACGGTGTCGGCACCCAGACGCAGGGCGCTGCGGGCAGCGTCCATTGCCACGTTGCCGCCGCCCACAACTGCCACCTTGTTGCCGGTGCGGATGGGGGTCTTGCTGGTGGGCAGATATGCCTTCATCAGGTTGGAGCGGGTCAGGAACTCGTTGGCGGAGTACACGCCCTTCAGGCTCTCGCCGGGGATGCCCATGAACCGAGGCAGACCGGCACCGGAGCCTACGAACACAGCCTCATAGCCGTACTCTTCCATCAGCTCGTCAATGGTCAGCACCTTGCCGATGACCATGTTGCACTCAAAGTCCACGCCCATCTTCTTCAGCCCGTCGATCTCCTGCTGGACGATCGCCTTGGGCAGACGGAACTCGGGGATGCCGTACATCAGAACGCCGCCTGCCACGTGCAGAGCCTCGTAGACAGTGACCTTATAGCCCATCTTTGCCAGATCGCCGGCAGCGGTAAGACCTGCGGGACCTGCGCCGATGATTGCTACCTTGTGTCCGTTGGAGGCAGGAACCACCGGGGCGGTGTGGACGTTCTCCCGGTGCCAGTCCGCCACAAAGCGCTCCAGACGACCGATGCCCACCGGCTCATTTTTGATGCCCCGGGTGCACTTGCCCTCGCACTGGCTCTCCTGGGGGCAGACGCGACCGCAGACAGCCGGCAGGGAGGAGGAGCGGTTGATGACCTGATAGGCGGCCTCAAAGTCGCCCTCCGCCACATGGGCGATGAACTCAGGGATGTCGATGCCCACAGGGCAGCCGGACTGGCAGGGCTTGTTCTTGCAGCCGATGCAGCGCTTTGCCTCGTTCACAGCCATCTCGGCGGTGTAGCCCAGAGCAACTTCCTTAAAGTTCTTGTTGCGGACCATTGGGTCCTGGGTGGGCATGGGGCATTTTTTGGGGTCCATGTTGAAAGCCATCTTACTTTACCTCCTGATTCAGCAGATTGCAGGCTGCCTCGCGGGCGTGCGCCTCAAAGGGACGGTACATGGTACCGCGCGCCATAGCCTCGTCAAAATCCACCAGGTCGCCGTCAAAGTCGGGACCGTCCACGCAGGCAAACTTGGTTTCGCCGCCCACGGTGAGACGGCAGCCGCCGCACATGCCGGTGCCGTCGATCATGATGGGGTTCATGGAAACGATGCTCTTCAGTCCATGCTTCTGGCAGGTCTTGACCACGAACTTCATCATGATCAGAGGTCCGATGGTGATCACCAGATCGTACTGGTTGCCGGCTTCCACCAGCTCATCCAGAGCGGCAGTGACCACACCCTTGGTGCCGTAGCTGCCGTCGTCGGTCATGATGCGCAGCTCATCGCTGCAAGCTTTGAACTCATCCTCCAGGATCAGCAGGTCCTTGCTGCGGAAGCCCACCACACTGTGGACCACGCAGCCCTGTTCATGCAGTTCCCGGGCAATGGGCAGGGCAATGGCGCAGCCTACGCCGCCGCCCACGACGCACACCTTTTTGAGACCCTCGGTCTCGGTGGCACGACCCAGAGGACCCACAAAATCGTGGACGCACTCGCCTACCTTGAGGCTGTTCAGCTCCATGGTGGTGCCGCCTACGATCTGGAAAATGATATCGACGGTGCCTGCCTTGCGGTCATAGCCCGCAACGGTCAGGGGGATTCGCTCGCTGTCCTCAAACGGACGAACAATGATGAACTGACCCGGCTTTGCCTTTTTGGCGATCAGCGGGGCTTCAATGACCATCTTTGTCACGGTGGGGTTCAGCGCGACCTTTTCAGTGATCTTAAACATCGTGATTGCTCCTTTTTGCTGGCATTTCCTATCTCTCTTTAAGCAGAAAAGTGCGCCTGTACGCCTATGAGCGACACTGGGACGCAGGATCTCGTGCTGTAAGTCGACGGTATCTATTATAATATAGCGCCGGAGAGAAAGCAACCGGAATTTCCGTTCTTTGGGCGGGATGTTTCTGCGGCATAGCGGCACCGGGCGCTGCATAGGCTGAACGGGAGCAAGGCAGGAGGTGCGGCATGGGGCGGAGCTACTTTAAGAACGCAGTGCTGCTCACCGGGTCGGACGTGGTGCTGCGTCTGGCAGGCATGGGACTGCGGATCTATCTGGCAAATGCGCTGGGCGGAGAGGGCATGGGGATGTACCAGCTGGTGCTGGCGGTGTACTCCCTCTTTGTCACCCTAGCCACGGCGGGGGTGTCGGTGGCGGCGACCCGCCTGATGACCGAAGAACTGAGCCGCAGCCCGGCGGCGGCACGGGGGATGCTGCAGCGGCTGGGTCTGGCGGCAATGGGGCTGGGACTGGCTGCCATGGCGGTACAGCTGGGCACTGCGGAGCCGGCAGCCCGGTGGTGGCTGGGGGATGTCCGTGCCGCCGGGGCGCTGCGGGTGTCGGCGCTGGGGATGCCTTGGATGGCGGGGGCGGCGGTGCTCCGGGGCTTTTTTCTGGCACGGCGGCAGGTGACGCCCAACATCATCAGCCAGCTGGCGGAGCAGGCGGTGCGGATCGCCCTGGTGGTGTCCGCTCTTTCCGCCGCCCGGCAGCGGGATACAGGCACCCGCTGTATGCTGGTGCTGGGTGCCACCGCCCTCAGCGAGGCGGTGTCCGCCTCCATTATGCTGGCGTTTTACCGGCGGGAGGCGGCACGGTGCTTTGGCACTGCAAAGCCCCTCCGCCCTCCGGACCCCGGCAGGCGGCTGTGGGAGATCCTCTGGCCGGTGGAGGGTGGGCGGGTACTGTCCAGCGGGCTGCATACGGCGGAAAATATGCTGGTGCCCGCCTGCCTTGCGGTATATCTGGCAAACAGCGGCGGACGGGCTGCGGCGCTGGAACAGTACGGCGTTCTCAAGGGCATGGCGCTGCCGCTGCTGAATTTTCCCTTTGGGCTGCTGGGCAGTCTGGGGGTGCTGCTGATGCCGGAGATCACCCAGGCACACATAGAAGGGCAGACCCTGCGGCTGAACCGGCTGCTGGACCGGATGCTGCGGCTCACCGGGTATTTTTCCGCATTGGCAGGGGTCCTGTTCTGGGTGTGGGGCAGACCGGCGGCACAGCTGCTGTACAGCAGCCCGGAGGCGGGATTTTATCTGCAGGCGCTGGCACCTGCCATGCCCCTGATGTATCTGGAAAGCATGGTGGACGGGGCAATGAAGGGGGTGGGAGAGCAGAAAGCGGCGTTCCGCTACAGCCTGTGGGACTCCATCCTACGGATCGGAGGGGTGGTGCTTCTGCTGCCTCGGTTCGGCATGAAGGGCTTTCTGGCGGTGATCCTGCTGTCCTGCACCTATACCTGCGCCGCAAACACCGGGCGGCTGCTGTTTTCCAGCGGCACAAGACACGCCTTCCGCCGGTGGTTGGGGGCGCCGGTCCTTGCTGCTCTGACGGCAGGGGCAGCGGGCACCGGTGTGTGGCGGCTGCTGGCAAAGTTTCTGGCAGGGGATCGGCTGGCACAGGCTGCCGCCATTGCCGCAGGGGGAACGGCTACGGCGGCGGTGTACCTCCTTGCGGCACTGCCGCTGGGGCTGGGAGAGGAGCTGAAGGGGCTTTTTGCCTCTCGGGCAAAGGGCAAAAAACGGGAAAAAATGTCTGCCCGCTCCGGGGCAGCATCGGCAGCCGGTACCGGGCGCAGTGCCCGGCAAAAATAGAGGCGCGGCAGCGGATGCCGCACTGAGGGAAATCGAGGACCTTTTTGTGAAAGAGAATAGCAAAAACGCACCGCAGGTGTATCTGCGCCGCGGAATGCTGGTGCTGCTGGACGCAGTCATCGTGGCATTCAGTTTTTATTTTGCGCTGCTGCTGCGGGCAGACGGCGCTGTGGAGGCGACCTGGTGGCCCCACAATCGTGCCGTGCTGTATCACAACCTGCCCTGGATCGTGGCGGTGTATATCGTCAGCTTCCTGCTGGGCGGGCTGTATTCGGTGCTGTGGAAGTACGCCGGGGAGCGGGATTTGCTGCGGCTGGCGTGCATTATCGGGGTGCCCACCGGT
Source organism: Faecalibacterium prausnitzii (assembly GCA_004558805.1). GTDB lineage: Bacteria > Bacillota > Clostridia > Oscillospirales > Ruminococcaceae > Faecalibacterium > Faecalibacterium prausnitzii_M. The sequence goes on from SFDE01000008.1 coordinate 86,049, forward strand.
ATCGTCTACGCCGTCAACCGGCTGTTTATCCACGGTGTATTGTTCAATTCTGCCAACTGCATGGCCTCGGTGCTGATCTTCCTGCTCATCGGCGGCAGCCGTCTGGCGTGGAGGCTGTTCCTGAACCATCCTCTGGGGGAGCGGCTGCGGGGCGCAGCAAGCAAGGACCCCAACCGTCCGGTGATGATCGTGGGCGCCGGTGAGGCGGGTGCCTGGGCAATCAACGTCTGCAAGTCTAACCGGAACTATGGTCGTCCGGTGCTGGCAGTGGACGATGACCCCACCAAGCTCCACCAGACCATCCACGGAGTGCCGGTAAAGGGCACGCTGGAGGAGATCCCGGAGCTGTGCAAGCGGTACGGCATCCACAGCATCATCGTTGCCATCCCCACGTTGAAGGGCAGCCGGCTGAACCATGTCATCGACCTGTGCGTCAGCACCCACTGCGCCGTGCAGCTGCTCAGCGACCCTCAGCTGGTGGGGGCAAACGCACCCCAGCAGGGGGCATTCCGGGAGCTGAACACCGCAGACTTCCTTTCCCGGGACGAGGTGACGCTGGACACCGATAAGATCTCCGGCTACCTCACCGGCAAGACGGTGCTGGTCACCGGCGGCGGCGGCTCCATCGGCAGCGAGCTGTGCCGTCAGGTCATGCGCTTCCACCCCGGCAAGCTGCTGATCTTTGACATCTACGAAAACTGTGCCTACGAGCTGCTGATGGAGTTGCAGCAAAAGTACGGGCGGGACGTCCCGGTGACGGTGCTCATTGGTTCTATCCGGGATAAAAAACGTCTGGATGAGGTTTTTGAGACCTACCATCCCACGGTGGTGTTCCATGCGGCGGCGCATAAGCATGTGCCCCTGATGGAGGTGAGCCCTGCTGAAGCGGTAAAGAACAACGTGCTGGGCACCAAGAACCTGCTGGTAAGTGCCAGTGAACACGAGGTGGAGCGGTTCGTGCAGCTGTCCACCGACAAGGCGGTGAACCCCACCAGCGTCATGGGCTGCACCAAGCGTATCTGCGAGATGCTCATCCAGACCTTTGCAGGCAACACCGACATGAAGTGTGTGGCAGTGCGGTTTGGCAACGTGCTGGGCAGCCACGGCAGTGTGATCCCCCTGTTTGAAGCACAGATCAAAAAAGGTGGTCCCGTCACCCTTACCGATGCCAACATCGAGCGATATTTTATGACCATTCCCGAGGCGGCACAGCTGGTGCTGCAGGCGGGTGCTCTGGCGGAAAGCGGCAACATCTATGTGCTGGACATGGGAGAACCGGTAAAGATCATGGATCTGGCAAAACAGCTGATCCGCTTTTATGGCTACGAGCCGGGAGTGAATATGGAGATCAAGGTGGTGGGTCTGCGCCCCGGCGAAAAGCTCTACGAGGAGCTGATGATGGACGAGGAGCAGGACAAGATGCGCCGCACCCAGCACAACAAGATCTTTGTGGCAAGTCCCCGTCAGATCGATCTGGCGGTGTTCTATCAGCAACTGCAGGACCTTGCGGCGGCGGCAGAGCACAACGACGACGGAGTGGTAAAGCAGCTGGCGGCAATGATCCCCACCTTTACCCCCACCCGACAAAACCTGAAACTCTGAACCTGCTTGCAACTGCGGCAATGGACCGCATGCAATAGACTGCAGGGCGGCGGGCGCCGACCTGCACAAAATGAGAGGGATGTATTATGGAAAAGAAACCGTTTCTGACCGAGGCGATGGCGCAGGAGATCATGGAAGACGTGCCCACCCCCTTCCACATCTACGATGAAAAGGGCATCCGGGAAAATGCCCGCCGCATCAACAAGGCGTTCAGCTGGAACAAAGGCTTCAAGGAGTACTTTGCGGTAAAGGCTCTGCCCAACCCGGTGATCCTGCAGATCCTCAAGGAAGAGGGCTGCGGCGTAGACTGCTCCTCCCTGACCGAGCTGATGCTCAGCGAAGTGTGCGGCTTTACCGGCAGCGAGATTATGTTTTCCTCCAACCAGACTCCCGTGGAGGACATGAAAAAGGCATACGAGATGGATTCCTACATCAATCTGGACGACGCCACCATGGTGGAGTTTCTGGATCGGGTGGCAGGCATCCCGGAGAATATCTTCTGCCGCTACAACCCCGGCGGGACCTTTAAGCTGGGTGACAGCGAAGAGGGTTTTCAGGTCATGGACAACCCCGGAGAGGCAAAGTATGGCATGACCGAAGAGCAGCTCATCGACAGCTACAAAAAGCTGGCGGCAAAGGGCGCAAAGAACTTTGGCATCCACGCCTTCCTTGCCTCCAACACCATTTCGGACGCCTACTATCCGGAGCTGGCAGCCATCCTGTTCCGGCTGGCAGTCCGGGTCCAGAAAGCCACCGGCGTCCACATTGCATGGATCAACCTGTCCGGCGGCGTGGGCATTCCCTACCGTCCGGACCAGACCGAAAACGACATCATGACCATCGGCGAGGGCGTGCGGCAGAAGTTTGAGGAGATCCTTGTGCCTGCCGGCATGGGAGATGTGGCGATCTTTACCGAGATGGGGCGCTTCACCACCGGACCCTACGGCGCGCTGGTGGCAACTGCCATCCACGAAAAGCATATCTACAAAGAGTACATCGGTCTGGATGCCTGCGCCGCCAACCTGATGCGCCCCGCCATGTATGGTGCCTACCACCACATCACGGTGCTGGGCAAGGAGGACGAGCCCTGCGACCACAAGTACGATGTGGTGGGCGGTCTGTGCGAGAACAACGACAAGTTTGCCGTTGACCGGATGCTGCCCCGGATCGACATCGGGGATGTGGTCTATATCCACGACACCGGTGCCCACGGCTCTGCCATGGGCTACAACTACAACGGCAAGCTCCACTGCGCCGAGGTGCTGCTGTGCGAGGACGGCAGCCACCGGCTGATCCGCCGTGCCCAGACGCCCCGGGATTACTTTGCGACTCTGGACTTCCTGCCTATGATGAAGCCCCTGTTTGAGGACTGAGAGACTGCCTGCCGGCGTTTACAGTCTGCCATAGCGGAGGACAGAGCTTCCGCCCATCAATAAAAAAGAGGTATCTGCCATGTTTTTTGGATTCCAGCTCACCTGCGGCTTGATGATGGTCTTTTACGGCTACTCGGTGATGAAAAATCCCCGGGTCTGGGGAGATCAGGGACGCCGTGCCGTCAAACCGGAAAATTTTGCCGAGTACTGCCGCCAGAACGGGCTGTTTTTCCTCAAGGCAGGCTGCATCATGGCGCTGATCGGTGCACTGGACGCCCTGATCACGCTGGATTCGCTGCTGTACCTGCTGCTGTATGTCTTCGGCTTTGCCTTTGCATTCTACCCCCTGAGCCGCTGGTGCAAGCAGAATGAGGGCTTTGCCTGGCCCTGGAAGCATGTGGAAAGCGAAAAAAAGCGGATCCGCAGCCTGCGCCGGGAACAGGAAGCACAGGAACAGCAAGAAAAAGATACCAAATAAGCAAATAATAAAACACCTGCAACCGGCAGATGCTCTGTACAAGAGCAAAAAAGGTCGGTTGCAGGTGTTTTTGCTTTAGTCCGCCGGTGTGATCAGATTTCCCCGGCAGGTGCTGCTTTGGTTTTGTCCAGAGCGTCAAACTGCTTCAGGATCTGGGGGTCCTTCAGCTTGACGACCTTGCCGGAGAGATAATGCAGGGTGTTTTCCTCGGGAATATCAAGGAAAGTGACCCGCACAGCGCACAGCGCCTGGGTTTTTATGCCGGTGCGCTCGTTCATTTTCCGGTTGCCGTATTTGATATCGCCCAGCACCGGCTTGCCCAGATAGGCAAGGTGGGCGCGGATCTGGTGGGTGCGCCCGGTGATAAGACCGATGCGGCACAGAGCAAAGGGACCGGCGGTGCGCAGCACATCCACGTCGGTAATGATCTGCTTGCGGCGCTCGTCCTGAGACTGGTGAGCGTGGATGCTCACCTTGTTGTTCTTTTCGTCGTGCTCCCACCATGCTGTGAACCGTCCGGACTGGGGGATGCCCACGGTTATGGTGTAGTATTCCTTTTTAAGCAGGTCGGTGCGGATGATCTCGTTCATGTCCCGCAGGGCGGCATAGCTCTTTGCGGCGATCACCAGACCCTCGGTGCCCCGGTCCAGCCGGTTGCAGATGCCGGGTTTGAACCGATTTTCGCCGCTGGCATCGTACTCGCCTTTCTGAGCCAGATACTGGGTAAAGGCATCCACAAGGTTGGCGTCTCCGGTGCGGTCGCTGTGGCACAGCAGATGGGTGGGCTTGTACAGCACCGCAATGTTGTCGTCCTCGTAGATCACCGTCACTTTGGGCTGGGCAGGCTGCTTTTTGGGTGCCTTTGCCGCCGGGCGTGCCCCTTCCGGGGGGAAGAACTCATCGTTGATGTACAGCTCGATCAAATCGCCGGTGTGGATACGGTCCTCCGGTGCACCCTTCTTGCCGTTGACCTTGATGCGTTTGTTGCGGAAGCTTTTGTACAGCAGGCTGGTGGGAAAGTCCCGGGTCACGCTCTGCACAAAGCGGGACAGCCGTACCCCCTCATCGTTGGCGGTTGCAGTGAATTGTTTCATAGATGTTCCTTTATGTTTTACAGATTCTTGCAGAGTACCTTTATAGTAATACATGCCCGAGGGGAAGTCAACGCACATTTTGCGGGAAATTTCCCTGCGGGGCTTGAGTTCACCGGGCAAAACGGGTAGTATTATAGAAAAAGCAAACCATAAAGGAGGACTGGCAATGGCAGAGCGTAATCGACATCAGGGGCATCGTCAGCGTATGCGGGAGCGGGTGAAGAACTACGGTCTGGACAGTCTTGCGGAGCATGAGGCGCTGGAGTATATTCTGTATCTGACCAATGCCCAGAAGGACACCAACGGCATTGCCCATGACCTGATCGATCGGTTTGGAGATTTTGCTGGCGTGCTGGAAGCAAGCGAGGAGGAGCTGTGCACCGTGGAAGGGGTGGGTCCTGCCTCGGCACGGATGCTGCATCTACTGCCGGAGATCAGCCGATACTATGGACGCAGCCGTACCAACTCGGTCCGCTGCCTCAAGACCGCCGAACAGATGGGCAACTACCTTCTGGCTAAATTTGCGTGGTCCAAGTGCGAGCGTGCCTTGCTGGTGTCTCTGGATAGTCGCCAGCGGGTGCGTGCGGCAGTGTGGCTGCAGGAGGGCAGCGCTGACCGAGTCACGCTGGATATAAAGGAAGTGGTATCTGCGGCAGTCCGGGGCGGCACCGATGGGGTGGTGCTCTGTCACAATCATCCCAACGGGGTGGCTCTGCCCTCGGCAGAGGACATAGAAGCCACCGGCGGCATCGCCCGGGCACTGGGAGCGCTGAAGATCCACCTGCTGGACCACTTTATCCTGACAGATACCGAGTATTTTTCCATGCGGGAGGAGGACCGCCTGCCGATCTACGACTTCAGGACCGGCACCCTGTTCTGGCGGTAAACATGAAAAAAGGATTTACATTATAAAACTGCTGTGCTATAATTGTATCATTAAGCACAACTAATTGTGGTTCTTTGCGCAAGAAAGAGCCGGAGAGGAGCAGAAGATGGCAGAGGGAAAATTTGAGCTGGTGTCCTCTTACCAGCCCACCGGCGACCAGCCTCAGGCGATCCGGCAGCTGGTGGAGGGGGTAGAGAAGGGGGACCGCTGCCAGACCCTGCTGGGTGTCACCGGCAGCGGCAAGACGTTTACCATGGCAAACGTCATTGCCCAGTGCAACCGCCCTACCCTGGTGCTGGCACATAATAAGACCCTTGCCGCCCAGCTGTGCACCGAGTTCCGGTCGTTTTTCCCCAACAATGCAGTGGAATACTTCGTCTCCTACTACGACTACTACCAGCCGGAGGCGTACATCCCCAGCACCGATACCTATATCGAAAAGGACAGTGCCATCAACGACGAGATCGACCGGCTGCGGCACTCCGCCACGGCGGCGCTGTCGGAGCGGCGGGATGTGATCATCGTGGCATCGGTGTCCTGTATCTATTCGCTGGGTGACCCCATCGACTACCGCAGCATGGTCATCAGCCTGCGCCCCGGGATGCAGATGGACCGGGATGCGCTGTGCGAAAAACTGGTGACTTTGCAATACGAACGCAACGACGTGAATTTTATCCGCAACAAGTTCCGGGTCCACGGGGATGTGGTGGATATCTACCTTGCCTATATGAGCGAGATGGCGATCCGGGTGGAGTTTTTTGGGGACGAGATCGACCGCATCACCGAGTTCAATCCTCTTACCGGCACCAAGCAGAATGTGGTGAAGCACGTGGCAATCTTTCCCGCCAGCCACTACATCGTCAGTGCCGAAAAGAAGGCGGCAGCACTGGAAAAGATCCGTGCCGAGTGCGATGCACAGGTAAAGCAGTTCACTGCCGAGGGCAAGCTCATTGAGGCGCAGCGCATTGCCCAGCGCACCAACTATGACATCGAGATGCTCAACGAGGTGGGCGTCTGCAAGGGCATCGAGAACTACTCGGCGGTGCTGTCCGGGCGTGCCCCCGGTACCATGCCCACCACTTTGCTGGACTATTTCCCGGAGGATTTTCTGCTGTTCGTGGACGAGAGCCACGTTACCCTGCCTCAGGTCCGTGCCATGTACGGCGGGGACTATGCCCGGAAAAAAACTCTGGTGGAGTACGGCTTCCGGCTGCCTTCCGCCTTCGACAACCGTCCTCTGAAATTTGAGGAAGTGGAGTCCAAGCTGAACCAGATGATCTTTGTGTCCGCCACCCCCGGAGAGTACGAGCGCCAGCACAGCACCGCAGTGGCACAGCAGGTGATCCGTCCCACCGGGCTGCTGGACCCCCTGATCTCGGTGCGTCCGGTGGAAGGACAGGTGGTGGACCTACTGAGGGAGATCAACGCCCGCATCCAGCGCAGCGAGCGGGTGCTGGTGACTACCCTGACCAAAAAGATGGCAGAGGACCTTACGGATTATCTTACCGGGCAGGGTATCAAGGTCAAGTATATGCACCACGAGGTGGATACCTTTGAGCGGATGGAAATTATCAAGGACCTGCGTTTGGGCTCTATCGATGTGGTGGTAGGCATCAATCTGCTGCGGGAGGGTCTGGACCTGCCGGAGGTGAGTCTGGTGGCAATTCTGGACGCAGATAAGGAGGGGTTCCTCCGCAGCGAGACCAGCCTGATCCAGACCATCGGACGTGCCGCCCGCAATGCAGAGGGTTTGGTGATCATGTACGCCGATGTTGTTACCGACAGCATGGACCGTGCCATAACCGAGACTGAGCGCCGCCGCAGCATTCAGATGGCGTACAACCAGGAGCATGGCATCGTGCCCAAAACCATCGTTAAAGCCATCGCCGACAGCATCGAGATCAGCGATAAGGCAGAAAACGCTAAAAGGAATACCCGCCGTATGGGTAAGATGGAGCGTGAGGCTGCCATTGACCGGCTGACTCGGGAGATGAAGGAGGCGGCAAAGCTGCTGGAATTCGAGCACGCCGCTTTCCTGCGGGACCAGATCGACCGGCTGCGCCGGGGCGAAAACCCCACGGTGGATTCCGCTGCCGAGACGGAGCGCAAACAGAACCACGCACAGACACAACGAAAAGGGAGAAAATACTTTGGCAAACGATAAGATTGTCATTAAAGGTGCCCGCGAGCACAATCTGAAAAACGTAAACCTGACCCTTCCCCGGGAGAAGCTCATTGTCATGACTGGACTTTCCGGTTCCGGCAAGTCCAGCCTCGCCTTTGACACGATCTACGCAGACGGGCAGCGCCGCTATGTGGAGAGCTTGTCCAGTTATGCCCGGATGTTTCTGGGACGGATGGATAAGCCGGATGTGGATGAGATCACCGGGCTTTCCCCCGCCATCTCCATCGACCAGAAAACCACCAGCCACAACCCCCGTTCCACCGTGGGCACCGTCACCGAGATCTACGACTACCTGCGGCTGCTCTATGCCCGCATCGGGGTGCCCCACTGTCCGGTGTGCGGGCGGGTCATCAGCCAGCAGACCGTAGATGAGATGGTGGACGCCGTGCTCAAGCTGGAAGAGGGCGCAAAGTTTCAGGTCCTTGCTCCCGTGGTGCGCCAGCGCAAAGGCACCCAGCAGAAAGAGCTGGACGCCGCCCGCCGGGGCGGTTACGCCCGGGTCAAGATCGACGGAAGCCTCTACGATCTGGACGAGGAGATCAGTCTGGAAAAAAACATCAAGCACACGGTGGAGATCGTGGTGGATCGCCTTGTCCAGCGCAAGGGGATCCGGGGACGCTTGGCAGACTCACTGGAAACGGCACTGTCCCTTACCGGCGGCATTGCCGAGGTGGAGGTCATCGGCGGCGAGTGCATGACCTTCAGCCAGAACTTTGCCTGCCCGGAACATGGCATCTCCATCAGTGACCTTTCCCCTCGGTTGTTCTCCTTCAATAACCCTCAGGGAGCATGCGAAAAATGCACCGGTCTGGGCACCTTTATGCGGGTGGATGAGGAACGGATCCTGCCCAACCGCAACCTTTCCATCCGGGAAGGCGCCATCAAGGCAAGCGGCTGGTATTACGCCGAGGGCTCGGTCAGTGAGATGTATTATCTGGGACTGGGCAAAAAATACGGTTTTACGCTGGATACTCCCATTAAAGAGATGAGCACCGAAGCGGTAAACGCCCTGCTCTACGGCACCAACGGCGAAAAGATCGAGATGCACCGCACCAACGAGTTTGGAAGTGGTGTGTACTACAATTCCTTCGAGGGCATCGTGGAGAATCTGGAACGCCGGTTCCGGGAGACCAACAGCGAGTGGATGAAGGAGGAGATCGGCAGCTTTATGTCCGGGGTGGAGTGCCCGGACTGCCATGGCAAGCGGCTGAAGCCGGTGGTCCTTGCAGTGACCGTCGGAGACAAGAACATCAGCGATTTCTGTGAGATGTCCATCCGGGATGAGCTGAAATTCATCGGGGACAATGAGCCGCATCTTACCGAAAAGCAGAAGCAGATCGGCGGACAGATCATGAAGGAGATCAAAAGCCGCCTGCAGTTTTTGCAGAGCGTGGGGCTGGATTACCTGACTCTGGCGCGGGCGGCGGGCACCCTTTCCGGCGGCGAGAGCCAGCGGATCCGGCTGACCACCCAGATCGGCAGCGCCCTTTCGGGGGTACTCTACGTGCTGGACGAGCCTTCCATCGGGCTGCACCAGCGGGATAACGACAAGCTCATCGGCACCTTGAAAAACCTCCGGGATCTGGGCAACACAGTGATCGTGGTGGAACACGACGAGGATACCATGCGCAGCGCAGACTACATTGTGGACGTGGGACCCGGTGCCGGTGTCCATGGCGGCGAGATCGTGGCGGCAGGCAGTATCAAGGACATCTGCAAGGCAAAGCGCAGCATCACCGGCGATTACCTCTCCGGTCGCAAGCGGATCCCGGTGCCCTTTACCCGACGCACCGGCAACGGCAACTTCCTCACGGTAAAAGGCGCACGGGAAAACAACCTGAGGAACATTGACGTGAGCTTCCCGCTGGGGGAGTTCATCTGCGTCACTGGCATCTCCGGCTCCGGAAAATCCAGCCTTATCAACGAGATCCTGTACAAGACCCTTGCCAGCGAGCTGAACGGGGCACGTTCCCGTGCCGGCAAGTGCGACGGGGTAGAAGGGCTGGAATTTGTGGACAAGGTCATTGGCATCGATCAGCAGCCCATCGGACGGACCCCTCGGTCCAATCCTGCCACCTACACCGGGGTGTTCAACGACATCCGCACCGTGTTTTCCCAGACCCAGGACGCAAAGATGCGGGGCTATGGTCCTGGGCGGTTCAGCTTCAATGTTAAGGGCGGACGCTGCGAGGCATGCGAGGGCAACGGAATTTTACAGATCGAGATGCACTTCCTGCCGGACGTCTATGTGCCCTGTGAGGTGTGCAAGGGAGCAAGGTACAACCGGGAGACCCTGGAGGTAAAATACAAGGAAAAGACCATCTCTCAGGTGCTGAACATGACGGTGGAGGAGGCGGCGGTGTTCTTTGCCAACCAGCCCAAGATCGCCCGGAAACTGCAGACCCTGCTGGATGTAGGTCTGGGCTATGTGACTCTGGGGCAGAGCGCCACCACTCTTTCCGGCGGCGAGGCACAGCGTGTGAAGCTTGCCAACGAGCTGGCTCGCCGCAGCACGGGCAAGACGGTGTATATTCTGGATGAGCCTACCACCGGCTTGCACATTGCAGATGTACACCGGCTTATTGAAGTGCTGCAGAAGCTGGTGGACGCCGGAAACACCGTCATCGTCATTGAACACAATCTGGACCTCATCAAATGCGCCGACCATGTTATTGATCTGGGACCGGAAGGCGGCAGTGCCGGCGGCGAGATCGTGGCAACGGGGACCCCGGAGCAAGTGGCACAAGTGCCCCAGAGCTTTACCGGACAGTACCTCAAACCGTTGCTGGAAAAAGACTTGCAGTTCCGCAAGGCGGAAACAGAAAAACAGCAGAATTAAAAAGAACGACTCTGCGCAATAATCAGACTTTTCTGAAAAAATATGAAAAAATAGGCGGAAAAGTGTTGACAAAACGGCACCACCTGAGTATAATGTCTCTTGTCGCCACGCTTCGGTAGGGAAGCGGCGGTCGATATCCGGGTGTAGCGCAGTTTTGGTAGCGCGCTTGAATGGGGTTCAAGAGGCCGTGAGTTTTTGACCACAATGCCAACGATTTTATCTGGTCAATCGCAGGGGTAGGTGGGCTTTTTTGAACGCAACATCATCTGCTGCGATATGCGGGCCAGCGTTGATGCTAACGATTTGAAAAGCTGGCTCGCGATAATTCGTGCCGCTCCGTCCAATTTTCAGGCCGAAAACGCCTCACTGAACAACTGAATCGCACTTTGCCGAATGGATTCCTGCACATGGAGATAATGCTCCGTTATATCGGTGTCGGCGTGGCCTACGATGCTCTGGATGGTCTGAATGTCCACGCCCAACGCCTGCATCTGCGACACATAGGTGTGGCGGCAGCTGTGCGGCGTGAGCAAGCGGACATCGCCCGCTTCTTCCAGAGATTTGCGGAATACATCTTACGACCTTTACTGCCTGCCGGATGTGAATGACAGAGCCATCTTCTTCAATAAACTGCGGCTCCAAAGCCAGAAGTTCCTGCATTCTCATTCCAGTGCCGAGCAAAAGCCGGATGCTCAAGCCCATGCGGTCATCGGGGAGAACCTTGGCTTCTGCCTTTTGGAAAATCTGGTAGAGCATCCCTCGTGCCTTGCTGATGTAAGAATCCCTCTTTGAGCATTTTCAGGCAGTATTTATAGCTTTCCTGTGTCGTGGGAGCGATATTATCCTTGTGACCCTCGAACCATGTATCTGCCCAATCCTCGAAGTACAGGATCGTGTCCAGCTGGACACCGCTGATAAGCGCATCCTGATACTCTTTCAGTTTGAGCTTGACCTCCTTCTGAGTCTTGCCATAGAAGGTCTTGAAGTGCGGCGAACCATCTTTCTGGTAGCCGTCCATCATACGTAATTCCCAGCGACCATCGCTGCGGTGGTGAAGCGTACCCTCGCCGTGTGAACGTTTGCTTGGCATATTGCCTCCTTCCTGATGTCAAGTCGTTTCTGGAATAGTATAGAAAAAGAAACCTCTTGAATATAGCTTTTGGGGAATGTGCTGATTATATCCTAAAAATTTGTATACTTCAATACGTTAAAGAAAGTTTGGAGAACCATTCAAAGAAATGCTCCAAACAAAAGCGGAATGCAGTTGTTTTGACATAGCAACGCTACTTATATAGAGTAAAGCACTACTTATAAATAGTGGTGTCAGGAATTGAGATTTTGTGATACCAAAAAAGACACCCTCGCTTTTGATAGGAATCTCATGCAGGAATGTCCTTATCTCAACGCAAAGGTGTCTTAATAACGAGGGTCAGATGCCACGGAACATAAAGGTGAACTCCACAGGCTTGGTCACATCAGGAATATACTCCGGGTGGACATTGGCACCCCAGCTGTCATCACCGCCGACGCCCATCTGCTCGCCCATAGCACGGATGACCGTGTAATGGACCGGGGGCAGCTCGTAAGGATGCTTGGCACTCTCCATTTCATGGGGAGTGTAGGGCAGCGCAGAGAAGAACATGGGCTTTGCGGCATCTGCGGTAAACAGCAGCCCGCGACCCTTGCGGTCCACTACCTTTGCCCAGCGCACAGCGGTCTTTGCGCCACACTCCTGCGGCACAAGGTACTGTGCCATGTTGTCTGCGACCTTGTTCTGGTAAATGCCCAGCTTTGCACCATGCTGACGATCCCAGTAGGTTTCCGCAGGGCCGTTTCCGTACCACTCCACCGTGTCGTAGTCAGCGTCGATCTTGAACAGTACGCCGAACTCCGGCATTGCTGCAAGTCCTTCCACCGGGTCATAGTGCAGGGTGGTCTGGATGCGGCCATCACCGAACACACGGTACTGCAGGCTGCACTCTGCTGCGGGGCTGGTCTGGAGGTTATAGAGATAGGTCACGACCACGCTGTCGGCTTCTACCTCGCAGGTGGGGTTCTGGAGGATGGTGCCGCCATGAACAGACGGGATCTCCTTGCCGATGCCCTTGGCGGTAGCGTACAGGCTTGCCAGCTTCCACTGACCGCGAACGCCGCCCATGTTGTTGCCGCAGTCGTTGTCGGTGGGAGCGCGCCAGAAGTTGGGACGGGGGATCTCCTGAATCATCTCCTTGCCGGCATAGCGGTAGGAAGTCAGACCGCCGTTCAGATCGGAGAACAAAACATCGAAATTCTCACCACGGACACCGATGTTGTGCGTACCGTGCGTAACGGTAAACGGCGTGACCTTCTTGCTGGGAATGGAACGGACCACAGCGATCACACCCTGTCCAAAGGCGACTTCATGACCCTTCTTTGCCCAGCTGGTGTCCTCCTTCAAACGGAAGCTGATGGTCACTGCATATTCACCGGGGAGCGCAGGAACCATAAACGGCAGCGGGAAGCTGGAACGCTCTTCAGGAGCAACATTAATATTGGTCAGTTCCTGTTGCTGATACAACTTTCCATCACGATGCAGCAGTGCAACGCAGTCGAAAGCATCCGTAGAGGTGAACAGGTTCTTATTCCAGACTTTGAAGCCAGAATTGTCGATGGAAACAGCGATGTTCTGATAGCAGAACTTGACCTCCTGCATCTTGGGAGAAGGAGCACGGTCACCACCGTAGGCAATGCCGTTTCCGCTGAAATTATAGTCGGTAGGACGCTCACCGAAGTCGCCACCGTAGGCTTGGAACCACTTGCCGTAGCGGTCTTTTTTCCAGATGGACTGGTCGATGTAATCCCAGATGAAGCCGCCCTGATAGCCGCAGTCCTTCTGGTCGGCAAGCTCCGTGTACTTGTGCAAAGCACCGTTGGAGTTGCCCATAGCATGAGAATATTCGCACTCGATATAAGGCCGCTTATCGCCCTGTGCCAGATACTCTTTAATGTCCTTCACAGTGCTGTACATATGGCTCTCAATATCGGTGGTTTCGAGGAAACGGGGATCATTGACCACACCTTCGTAATGCACCAGACGGGTGTCATCCAAGCGGCGGACCATCTCTGCCATTTGGAGCAGGGTCTCACCGCCAAACGATTCGTTGCCCAGAGACCAGATCAGAACAGCAGGATGGTTTTTGTCACGCTGGTAAGTGGAATTCATGCGGTCAAACAAGACAGCTTTCCACTCCGGCTTATCATTGGGCAAAACGCCCTCGATGCCGCGAATGCCCGCCTGATGGATGTCCCATGTGCCATGGGATTCCAGATTGTTCTCTGCGATCAGATACAGACCATACTCGTCGCACAGGTCGTACAGCGCATCCTGATTCTGGTAATGGCTGGTACGGATGGCATTGATGTTGTTCTGCTTCATGGTGATGATATCCCGAAGCAGTTCCTCATGGGTGTGTACGCCCACAGCACGACCCGTAATAGAGCTGAACTCATGACGGTTGGCACCCTTGAACACGATGCGCTTGCCATTGAGCAGCATCCGATTGTTCTTCAACTCGAACTTGCGGAAACCGACTTTCTGCCCGGTCACCTCTACCAGATGGCCTGCATCGTCCAGCAGCTCAATTTCCAGTTCATACAGAGCGGGGTCCTCTGCACTCCACAGGTGGGGGTTCTCCACCGCATGGCTGAACAGAGCAGAACCGCCGTTCAGTGCGATTTTTTCGGAGAACACTTCCAGTTCACTGCGGCGCAGGGTCAGACGGGCTGCGCCCTTACCCTCCACCTGCAATGCAACTTCCAGCGTGGAATGAGTAAAATCATCCCCGGCAAACAGTGTTTTGACGGATATATCTTCCAGATGCACGGTGGGGATGGCGTACAGCCACACGCTGCGGAAGATGCCGGAGAAGCGGAAGAAGTCCTGATCTTCGCACCAGCTGGAGGAAGTCCACTTGAACACCTGCACGGCAAGTTTGTTCACGCCCGGCTGGAGATAGGGAGTCAGATCGAATGCGTGTGCGGAGAAGCTGTCCTCGGTGTAACCCACATAAGACCCGTTCAGCCAAAGAGCCATGCCGCTTTCCACACCCTCGAACTCGATGTGGACGGGCTTGCCCTGCATGGATTCCGGCAGCTCGAAGTATTTCACATAGCTTGCCACCGGATTGAACCGCTGCGGGATCTCACCCGGCTGTACTTCTTCACGGCCATCCCACGGGTACTGAACATTCGCGTACTGGGGAATGTCGTAGCCCTCCATCTGGATGTGTGCCGGAACATGAATGTCATCCCAGCCGCTGCAATCGTAATCCGTCTTTTCAAAGCCGGGGATGGCACTGGTGTAGTTCTTTGCGTAGGCGAATTTCCAGATACCGTCCAGCTTCAGCGCCAAAGAAGAGGAGCCTGTCCGATATTCTTCGCGGGAAGCATAAGCACGGAAACTTGCATGAGCATTCAGCACGTTTTCCTTGAAAAAGGTGGGGTCTTTTACTTTTGCAAAATCAAATGCAGCCATAGTATTTCCTCATTTACCTTTTATAATTTTATAATATTTCTCCAGCCTCCCCGGAGGAATCGCTGGATTCCTCCGGGGAACAGCAGATGAAGGAGAAATGATAATGGCTTGTTATCAGACTGCTGCACGCAGTTTTTTGTTTGCTTCTTCGACATTCATACGAGAGAGAATGAAGGTGATGATGGCATCCAGAGCAAACGGAATCACCAGATACATGATCTTCAGCATATTGATGCAGGAATCCGGCTGAACGGTCAGAGCGCTGTCAAAATGGCTTGCTGCCAGCAGCCAGCCGGTGATGGCAGTACCCAGACCGCCGCCCAGCTTCACACCGAGAGAAGTGCAGGAGTACATCGTGCCATCCACGCGCTTGTGCTTCGTCAGCCAAGTGTACTCGGAGCAGGCTGCGATCACAGCGTTCATATCGCCCTGCCAAGGACCCTGACCCAGAGCAGCGATTGCTGTAAAGAGCAGCATCAAGGTCACATTGCCGCTGCCCATGTAACCAGCTACAGCAACCAGTGCACGAGAAATCGTTGCCAGAGTATAGCTCATTACATTCAGCTTATACATTCCATTCCACTTTGCAACCAAGGTCGGGGTGAACACCAGTGCGATGATCAGAGGAATGTTGATTGCCCAAGAGAATACACCGAACAGATTCTGGTTGCCAAGGATGTAGGTTGCATAGTAGGTGCCCATGCTGATCATGGCACCGTAGATCTGCTGCAAAATGTAGGTGACGCAAATCATCATATAATATTTGTTACCAGCAAGCAGCTTTGTAGCCTGAACCAGATTGTACTTTTCGTCCTGCTCGATTTCCTTTTTGTCGGTGGTATCCACCAATTCGCCTTCCGGCAGTTCCTTCACGGAGAAAACGGAGAGGGTGTTGACAAGCAGACCGATGATGGCGTAGATGATTGCAACAGTGCGCCAACCGGCAGCACCACCGCCCAATGCCGTAACAGCACCCAGCGTGATGGACTGGATGAGCAGGCTGGTGGCAAAGGCGAACATGAAACGCCAAGAACCCATCTCGACCTGTTCGGCACTGTTCTTCGTGACCAATGTTGTTGGCAGTGTAGAACACAGCATTCAGCAGAGTATACGCGATCAGGAACCATGCGTACTGTGCAAACTGTCCCAGATTGGTCGGAATCGCGAAGATTGCCACCAGCGTAATGGCACAGCCAATGTAGCCGTACAGCATCCAAGGACGGGCTTTGCCCATTTTGGAGTGAGTTTTGTCAATCAGAGAGCCGAAGAAAATGTCCGTCACACCGTCCAGCAGCTTGGAAACTGCAATCAGAGTACCGACAATACCGGGGTTCAGGCCAACGGTGTTGGTCAGATAGATCATGACGAAGGAGGACAGGAATGCATACACCACGTTGCCTGCAATATCGCCTGAACCATAGCCGACTTTATTATACCACTTTAGATAACGTTTCTCAGTCATTGTGCTTTCTCCCATCTTGCTTGTTTTGTGCGGGCGCGACCAATCTGCTGCGCACTTCAGACTGGAATTCTCATTACGCAAGTTGCCCAAATCTCTTGCGTTTCGTCTGAAAATATTATAGAATCTAATGGAACGAAAAGATATAGACAAGATGGAACAAAATATGCACAAAATCAAAGAGTTTGTAATTTTTTGATAGAACATTTCTCAAATCACTGTAAAATCTCTGAAGATGAGGAGGACGCAGGGATGTATTTCAACTCAGGGTATTTGAACAACTCCCGTTTGGATTTCAAAGACTACTCAAAGCCGCTGGTCGTAGGCAGTTGCGGCACTTATCGCTTGAAAAAACGCCCTACGCTACCTACTTTTTGGGCAAAGGGTCGCAGAGACTATCAAATCCTCTATGTGGCATCTGGTAAAGCACACTTCTGGTTCGATGGTGTTGAGGAAGTGGTGACTTCTGGACACATGGTGCTTTATCAGCCGAAAGAAATCCAGAAGTATGTCTACTATGTAGAAGATCATCCAGAGGTGTTCTGGATTCACTTTACAGGATATGATGTCAAAAACATCCTGAACTATCACGGAATACCATTGGACAAGCACGTTTTTTACAGCGGCACACTGCCGGATTACAAAATGCTGTTCCGAAAGATCATCCGGGAACTGCAACAATGTGAATATGGCTATGAAGACTATATTGCTTCTCTCTTCAACATCATTCTGCTTTTAGTAAGCAGGCAACAGCAGGAAAGCGAGAAAACAACTACAAGCATCCCCGAAGAAATCGAAGCCGCCGTTGCCTACTTTAACGAGAATTATAATACAAAGGTCAGTGTGGACGGTTACGCAGAATCGCTGCATATCAGTACGAACTGGTTTATCCGTAATTTTAAGCTGTACATGAAAATAAGTCCTGCACAATACATCCTGTCCCTTCGGATGGTAAATGCACAAAGCTTATTGGAGAACACCGAATACAATATTGGAGAAATTGCAGAGATCGTAGGGTATGATAACCCACTCTATTTTAGCCGGGTATTCAAGAAAGAGTATGGCGTCAGTCCGGCACAGTACCGAAAGAATCTGGAAGAATCTACTGAAAAATGAGAAAGATTCCTTATAAATAAGGAGAGTAGAACCATGCCGATAAAAAATGCGATCCACAGCCAACAAGTCTACGACCCAACGGATGAATCCATCATGGCAGAGCAGGAACTTTGCATGGAGCGGCTGTATGATTATAACCACACCCGCCCTTCCGAATACGCAAAACGGGAGCAGCTTTTGAAAGAAATGCTTGCAGAGTGCGGCGCAGGCTGCTGGATCGAGCCGCCGTTTCACGCCAATTGGGGCGGAAAGCACGTTCATATGGGCGATTATGTCTATGCCAACTTCGGGCTGACCTGCGTGGATGATACCCATATCTACATCGGGGAGCACACCATGATCGGCCCGAACTGTGTCCTTGCAACCGCAAACCACCCGATCCTGCCGGAACTGCGTGAGAAAGCATACCAGTACAATCTGCCCATCCGCATTGGACGCAACTGCTGGCTGGGTGCTGGCGTGATCGTGGTGCCGGGTGTTACCATTGGGGATAATACGGTGATCGGTGCGGGAAGCGTTGTGACAAAGGACATTCCTGCTAACGTAGTGGCGGTAGGAAATCCATGCCATGTGCTGCGCCCCATCAGCGAACACGACAAAGAGTATTTCTATCGGGATCGAAAAATCAACTGGGAAACATTATAACATCAGAGAGCCAACGGCTCCAAAGGAGAAGCTTCTTTCTCACCCGTTCATACGAATCAATTGGAGGCAGCTGTGTTGTTTCCTGTGTACTTAAATGTCCTTGAAGATAAAAGCGACGAAGAACAATTTATAGACGCCTATAATACTTACAAGCGGCTGGTCTATCATACTGCTTACAAAGTCACGGGGGACCCTCATTTGGCAGAGGACGTACTGCAAGAGGTGTTTTTGTACGTTGCCAAAAATTTTTTCTAAGATTCATCGAGAAAACGGTCACGAACTCGCAGCTTATCTCGTTAGTTGCAGTAGAAGCCGTGCATACGATATGCTTCGCAGGCAGCGAGAAGAACCGTTAGAAGAAATCCCAGACGTGCCAGATGATGCCCTGATACCGGATGATGCAGCAGTCAGCACCGATAGCATCCAACACCTGACAGAACTGATCGGGCAGATGAAGCCGATGTACCGTGATCCGCTGCGCCTTTTGGCAATGGGCTACACCAACCGAGAAATTGCGGAATCTCTTGGGTTGACGGATGAAGTGGTTCGGATGCGGCTTTTCCGTGGAAGAAAATTATTGTGGAAGGAGCTGAACAGCCGTGAGTGAGCGGACAGAGATCTCTTTTGATGCTGCGTTGACAATGGCACTCCGTGCAGATGCACAGAAAGAACTGGACGAGCTGCCAACTCCGGCACAGCTAAAAGAACGCTACCCGGACACTTTCCGATGGGATGCTTACCTGAAAGCGGCGTTGCATAAACGCCGCCCTATGCTGAAATGGGTGCTTGTTGCGGCCCTGACGCTGGTAATTCTGACCCTCAGTGCGCTTGCAGTAAGCGCAGACTTCCGCAAGGCGGTCTATACGATGATTCAGAAGTTCCTGTCCATTGAGATGCAGCTGACGTATCAAGTGGATGGAGAACCGTTGGAACAGCTCCCGAATGGATACAGCGACCATTATGTGCCGGATGGCTTTGTACGAGATTAGAGTGTATACGAGGAGGTCTCTTTATGTTAGAGCATTTTTTCAAATCGCTAGTTGCAACAGTTTCTGATCCTTACCAATGCAATCGCATCACGGATGCGTTGGCGGCAGCTGGAATTAAATTCTATTGCAAATCCAAAGATGTCAATCGGCATAACATATTTGACCAGGCGAGAATTGGAACTCTCGGCATAAAACCGAGGTATGTCACAGAGGTGTTTGTGGACAAAGAAAATGCTGATATGGCTCTGCACATTATACATACCCTGTCATAAGCCCGGAGTTCCCCTGCGAACAAAACATTCCGATATATAAAAAGGACGCTGCCGCCTCTGGGTGAGAGGTGATATGTGCCCATGCCATTGTGCTATGCTGAAAATGCACAATAACAGTAGAAACACTCAATCCCTGACTTTCACATAGACACAGCAAAAGGCGGTGATCTCCCACAATAAGGGAAGCCACCGCCTTTGTTGATTATCGGATGAGCCAACCGTAATCCTGTCTGCAATCTACCACATAATCTGCATAAACCGTATTATCTACGATCTGGAAGATGAGCATATAGCGTTTTTCAAACAAGATAAATCGGTAAGCATTTTTAGGAATGTATTCGCCTTTGAGCCACGGGCAGCGCTGCGGCATCTGCTCCAAAGATTTTGCAGCCTTTTCAAATTCGACCGTAAGCCGCTCTGCTGCCGCAGGGCTGGTCTGTGCTAGAAATGCGGCATGGGACACCAGCATCTGAGCAGTCCGTGCTGACACGATCACGCGGTATTTATTTTGTTGCTCCATGTCCGGCGGCCTCCTTGATTGCGCTGCGCATCATAGAAGTGACCTCATCAACCGAATAACCCTCGCTTCCACGCAGCCGGTCCTCTTCCACGGAAAGCAGCTCCTCACGGAGCTTCAGCATTTTTTCACGACGGTTGTAGGTTTCGATGTCCATGACGACCAAGTCACCCTCGCCGTTCTTGGTGAGAAAAATCGGCTCAGCGGTTTCTCTGCACAAATCAGCAATCTCATTGTAGTTCTGGCGAATCGCTGCAGATGGACGGATATTCATAAAAGCACCTCCTGCTCCTGTGTGGTCCGTAATAGTAGAATTCTAACTATATTATACCCATATTGTACAATATAGTCAACTGAGCTATAATGAATTGTATTTACTTTCAGAAGAAAAGGGTTAAATATAGATCTTAGCGCACTTTAACACCCGCATCTGCGCTGGCGTAATTGTTTGTTGTTCCCGTGGAACCGCCCAATATGAATCCAGAAATCCAGAAACTCTTTATAAACTGAAACGGGTTGCGATTATACTTCATGGTTTTGGTCATGGGAATATGCGTTAATGGCGGTTCGGTATAAACCGGCACGTTCATCGTTAAAGGAAATCCTGCGTTTTAGCAAATCATCTAGTTTCTGATAAATATTTTTATAGATTACCTTATGCGCGGCATTTTGCACCAAAGTATCATCGTATGGATCCATTTCAAATTTATCATCGTCTAAAGCACGCTGTATTAGCTTCAAAATGTCATCTTTTGTTATGAGGTCAATTGGCTTTTTATCTTTTCCGGATTCATCAAAGAAAAAGAAAACTCGACCATTATCAATTTCCAAATATTTCATAAGAATTCCTCCGATCCATATATGCATCCTCGCCCGCCTCAAGACAATCAAGTAAAACCTGCCGTTTGCTGATGCGATTTCCCTCTAAATCTATCAGTTCTGAACTTGACGGATTTCCGGCGTAAGTGTGAAATTTCTGCCCACCGCTATCAAGAATTTCCTTGGACGTATAAATAATATAATCCGGGTGCACAGAAAGGTCAATCGTGTTGTTATGTGTCGCAATTACAACAGGAATTCGTTTTGAAAGATCTTTTAGTAATGCATCAACACCATCTTTTAAGAAGAGATTGTCAAAAGAAGACTCTGGTTCATCCAAAATAAGAATATCCGATGACGAAACCTCATTAAGTTCTTGCAAAAGATTCAATTCAGAACGTTCTCCTCCGGATGCAGGCGAACCATATCGGTTCAACACACAGTATTGAATACTAGCAAAGTATTTATAATATTCAGATGGAGAAATATCGTCTCTTCCTTTCGTTTTTTAAGAAAGCGTAGGGCTTGTCATATAAATCGAACACCCCAGAAAAAGCCGATTTGTTTCGTTTGACTTTCTGAAGTTCACGTGCGCTAGTATATGGACCGGAATAAACAATCGTTTGATAAGAATGCAAATGCTGTCGTTTGATGATTCTTGGATGCTTTACAAGTTGTGTAACATTCCCGAAACAGGAAATTTTGGATTTGTTCATCATTATTGCGTAGAAATCAATGTCTGGAATAGATGTGGCTGTGGAGCGTACCTGAAGTTCCTTTTTTATCGTTGTAACGATTCCGTTAACATAGTCCATTTGGGAATTCAAGGATTCCTCTTTGATGTATTGCTTTTTTAACCCGATGGAAAGGTCGGCGAGAGCCGAAAGATCGATATGATGCTGTATAATAGGACGATATTCTGTGTTATTTGCCAAAAGATCAACAGCGTCAATTAAACTAATTAGCGTTGAGAGATCTTTAATAACATAGAGGGATTCTTGGTAGAGAGATGCTTTTGAGAAGATATCCTGTCGAGAAGCCTCATTTGTTGCTTTTTTCAGTGCAGTTAAATATGCATCAACATCTTTTTCATCTTGCTCTATATCAATACCCCGCACATCATCGATAACCGCTTTCAAGGGAGCGAGAAAATGTTCGGAAATATCGGCATCCTTTTTTGAAGTGCTTCATCAAATTTGGCTTGATCCGTTTGAGCATGGGATACCATTCATCTTGCAATGAAGTCTGTGAAAACAGAAAGTCGCCGGGAGTTGCACCTCCACAGCGACCAAGGGTTCC
>SFDE01000022.1 GCA_004558805.1 Faecalibacterium prausnitzii
ATTACTATAGCACATTTCAGCCGGTGTTTGGTGCACCGGCTGATTTTTTTTGCAAAATGCGCTTGGATGCAGGGGTGCGGGTGGCTAGTCTATTGTATCTGCTGGGAAAATCCGGTATACTAAACAAAAAACAACAGGAGAATGCAATGCACACTTTTTCTACCCTGCCCGCCGCCGAGGGCTTCCGGATGCCGGCGGAATATGAGCCGCACCGCGGCTGTGTGATGATCTGGCCGGTGCGGCCCGGTTCCTGGCTGTACGGCGGCCGGGACGCCCAGCCTGCCTTTGCGCAGGCCGCCCGCGCCATTGCCGAGAGCGAGACGGTGTGGATGCTGGCCGGCCCGGCGGATGCCGGTGCCGTGCAGGCGGAGTTTGCCGGGGACGAGAACATCCATGTGCTGACCATCGAGACCGATGACGCATGGGCGCGGGATGTAGGCCCCACCTGCGTGGTGGACGATCACGGCACCGTGCGGGGCGTGGACTGGCAGTTCAACGCATGGGGCGGCACGGTGGACGGCCTTTACGCCCACTGGGAAAAGGACAACGCAGCCGCCCGCGCCATCTGCGCAGCACTGGGCATGGACTGCTATGATGCACAGCACTTTGTGCTGGAGGGCGGCTCCATTCACTCGGACGGCGAGGGCACCATCCTTGCCACCGAAGCCTGCCTGCTGAGCCGTGGCCGCAACCCGGAGCTGAGCCGGGCCGAGATCGAGCAGGAGCTGAAAAACTATCTCGGCGCACAGAAGATCGTCTGGCTGCCCCGGGGCATCTACAACGACGAGACCAACGAGCATGTGGACAACGTGTGCGCCTATGTGGGCCCGGCAGAGGTGGTGCTGGCGTGGACGGAGGACGAAAACGACCCGCAGTACGCCCTGAGCAGGGCAAGTCTGGATGCGCTGGAAGCAGCCACCGATGCAAAGGGCCGGCACTTCACGGTGCACAAACTGCCCATCCCGGCAAAGCCCATCTGCGTGACCGAAGAGGAACTGCAGGGCTATGCCTTTGAAGAGGGCGAGGATACCCGCGAGGCCGGGGAGCGCCTTGCAGCAAGCTATGTGAATTTTTACATCTCCAACGGCGGCATCATCCTGCCGCAGTTCGGGGACGAGAACGACGCCGAGGCGGTACGCATTCTGGGCGGACTGTTCCCGGGCCGCAGGGTGTACCCCATCCCGGCCCGGAGCATTCTGGTGGGCGGCGGCAACATCCACTGCGTCACCCAGCAGATCCCCAGAGGCTGACAGAAACGATATGAGGAGGAAAGCAGTATGAGAAACGTAACGGTGGCCGTGGTGCAGATGCAGTGCGCCAAAGAGGTGGAGGCCAACATCGCCAAGGCAGATGCCATGGTGCGGGAGGCGGCGGCGAAGGGGGCCAAGATCATCCTGCTGCCGGAACTGTTCGAGCGGCCCTATTTCTGTCAGGAACGGCAGTATGAATATTACGCCTACGCCACTCCCACGGCACAGAATCCGGCAGTGCAGCACTTCCGGGCAGTGGCAAAGGAGCTGGGCGTGGTGCTGCCCATCAGCTTCTATGAGAAGGCGGGCACCCAGCTGTTCAACAGCATCGCAGTGCTGGACGCAGACGGCACCCTACTGGGCGTCTACCGCAAGACCCACATCCCGGACGACCACTACTATCAGGAAAAATTCTACTTTACCCCCGGCGACACCGGCTTCAAGGTGTGGGATACCCGCTTTGGCCGCATCGGCATCGGCATCTGCTGGGATCAGTGGTTCCCGGAGACGGCCCGCAGTCTGGCCCTGATGGGGGCCGAGCTGCTGCTGTACCCCACGGCCATTGGCAGTGAACCCATTCTGGACTGCGACAGCGCCGGGCACTGGCGCCGCTGCATGCAGGGTCATGCCGGCAGCAACCTTGTGCCGGTTCTGGCGGCAAACCGCATCGGTCTGGAAACGGTGGAGCCCTGCGAGGCCAACGGCGGGCAGAAGTCTGCCCTGCGGTTCTACGGCTCCTCCTTCATTGCAGACGAGACCGGTGCACTGGTGGCAGACGGCACCCGCGATACCGAACAGGTGCTGACCGCGACCTTCGATCTGGACAAGGTGGAAGAAAACCGCATGAGCTGGGGCGTGTTCCGGGACCGCCGCCCGGAGTGGTACGGAGAGATCACCCGTCAAGGCCGGGGCGTTTGAGAAAAGACCATGAAACGAAGAGATTTCTGTAAAACGGCTGCCGCACTGCTGGCGGCGGGAACACTGGCTCCCCACGCGGCGGCAGAGGCTCTGCTGCCGGAAGAAACACAGGCCGTGGTGGGCAGCATCGTGCCGGAAGACCGGTATCCCATAACCTTCCGCAGCGACCACAGCGAGACCGACCTGACCCATGACTTTTACTATACCGACGCCTTTTTTGAGAACACGGCGCTGAAGTATGACCACCGGCTGGCGCTGGCCACGCTGGGCCTTGTGGCGGCATGCGGCAATACCTACCGCAGCGATGACCTCTATTGGCTGGAGGGGGAAGCGGGCCGCGAAGACCACATTGCAGCGGCCTATCGGGAGCTGGGCTTTGCCAATCCGGTCTGCGTGGGCTATCAGAGCAGCCTGAATACACCGGCAGACCGGGCGGGCTGCGCCTTTGCCCAGAAAACGCTGGTGCAGCAGGGACGGCGCACCACCATCATTGCGGCGATGCTGCGCGGCGTGGGTTATGGCGCAGAGTGGGTCAGCAACCTGCATCTGGGGGAGAACAGCTGGCATTACGGCTTTGTCACGGCGGCAGAGCAGTTCTTTGCAGACCTGCAGGATTATCTGGCCTGTGCAAAGGCCGCAGCCGGAGAGCTGGGCACCGTCAAATTGTGGCTGGGCGGCTACAGCCGCGGCGCGGCAGTGGCAAATCTGGCCGCCGCCCGGGTGCGCAGGGAGCTGCCGCAGATCGCGCAGGAGAACACCTATGTGTACACCTTTGCAGCCCCGGCGGCACTGACGGCGGCAGACCTGCCGGAGCTGCAGGCAGACTACGACAACAACCACACCGCCAACGGCCAGCTGAAAGCGGACTGGGACGGGAGCAACATCTTCAACCTCATTTCCAGCGGCGACGTAGTGGCCCGGGTCATGCCGGAAGAGTGGGGCTATCACCGCAACGGCAACGACCGTTTCCTGCCCGCCACGACCTATCGGAACGAGCTGGACGATCTGAACATCATCGAGAGCCGCATGGGCGGCGTGCCGCTCCGGTTCGACCAGCTGGCGACCCGGGAAGATGTGGATTCGGTGATCGCGGCGGCCCTGCGTTTCTGTAAGAGCCGCGAGAACTATCACCAGAAATACGAAGCGGCATTCATGGATATGATCCAGTGCGCCTTTACCCGCTCAGAGGAAGAGGTGGCCGACGGCGTGATCCTGGACGACGAGGCCGTGATGGCCCGTCTGCGCAGTATGCCGAACATCCGGCAGATGGACTGGAGCAGAGTGCTGCGCTGCGTAATGACGGCCTCTGCCATGAGCCGCCCCATTCTGGAGCGGGTGGGGGCCATCATCCCGCTGCAGGCACAGCAGATCGTGATCCCGGTGCTGGCCGTGGGCCTGTGCTATGAGGTGGAGACCGAGGTGCTGAAGCTGCTGGTGTACTACATCATCAGTCTGATGAGCGTGAACAGTCCGGCAGACAGCGTTCTGCGTGCGGCGTTCTGCCACTACCCGGAAAACTACATCACCCTGATGGAATACTACGATCCCGCCGAGCACGGCATGGAAGGATATACCAGAAGATAAAAAGCCCCGCGCACCGCCGTGCATCCCATCCAAACAGAAACCCGGAACCCTTTTTGAGCCGTTGGCCCTGAAAAGGTTCCGGGTTTTGTGCATGCTTTCGTGGTGGAATATTGTCCACAGCAGGCGAACTTTTAAGCGGGCATCGATCATGACCGATCAACGACTGATTTATAGTAATTGCCAAAGTCTGCAAGTGCATTGACGATTGGTAACATTTCCGTTCCGAGATCGGTCAACCCATATTCTACTTTGGGAGGATTCTCGTGATAATCATGGCGGTAGGCAAGCCCATCATCAATCATCTGTCTTAAGCTCTCGGTCAAAACTTTCTGCGAGATCCCGTCGATGCTTCTTTGCAACTCATTGAATCTCCATGGACGCTCTTTCAGATTGCGCAGAAGCAAGAGTTTCCATTTTCCGCCAATCAGGGATACTGCTGTTGCAACCGGACATTCCGGCAGTTCTTCTTTTGTACGCATATCAGTCACCTCTGTATATAGTATATCACATTCATTTTTGAGTGTACAGTTACAAAAAAGTGCGTACTTGTTTTTGAATGTGCGAGCTTCTATACTTAGCTCAGGCAATGAAAGATTGCGAATCAAAATGGAGGTGCTTACAATGGCAAGCTACACAAAAATGACAGTTGGAAAAGAAAATCGGACGGAGCTTCATGAAAAGCTCGCCCTGACTGGTGCGGAGATCAGCCTGAATACGCTTCCTGCGGGAGCAAATGTTCCGTTTATCCACTCCCACAAGGCAAATGAGGAAATCTACGGTGTTCTTTCCGGCAAAGGCAAGGTCGTTATCGATGGCGAAGAAATCAGCCTTGCAGCAGGCGACTGGCTGAAGATTTCTCCCGTGGCAAAACGTCAGTTCTTTGCTGCAAGCAATTCTGAGATCACTTATATTTGTATTCAGGTCAAGGAGAATTCTCTCGAAGGCTATACTGCAACGGATGCTGTGATCTACTGATAAAACATATCAAAACAAAAGGCAGGATACCACCCTCATGGTGATACCCTGCCTTTGCTTGTTTCCGTTCTCATTCTGTACCGCTTACTACAAAAAAATCCCCAGACCGAATGGTCTGGGGATGTGGTGGACGGTACAGGACTCGAACCTGTGACCTCCTGCACGTCAAGCAGATGCTCTACCAGCTGAGCTAACCGTCCATATTCTGTTTGCCGAAATCAGCTTGATTATATTACCATACCCGCCGGGAAAAAGCAATACTTTTTTGAAAAATCAGTAAATTTTTTTGCGCACGGGGGTCCGCCGCCGGGTTTTGAGCGTCCCTGCGCAGGTTTGGCTGCTGCAGGCGACAGGTTTCCGGTTGCTCCCAACCTATAGGTGTGGTATAATAGTGAATTATAATAGGAGTAGTGTCGGAAAGGGAACACAGCATGAGAGTTTTGGGCATCGACCCCGGCTATGCCATCGTGGGCTGGGGGGTGGTGGACTATGCAGGTAACCGCTTTGCACCGGTGGATTTCGGTGCGGTATGCACGGAAGCGGGACTGCCCTTTGAGAAGCGGCTGGATCAGGTGTACACCGGAGTCCGGGAAGTGATCCTGCGCACGAGACCGGAGGTGCTGGCAATCGAAAAGCTGTTCTACCAGCACAACCAGACCACCGTGATCGGCGTGGCGGAAGCCCGTGGGGTGATCCTGCTGGCAGCAGCTCAGGCGGGGCTGCCCATTTACGAATACACCCCCATGCAGGTAAAGCAGGCGGTGACCGGTTACGGCAAGGCAGTGAAAAAACAGGTGCAGGAAATGACCCGGATGATGTTGAATCTGCCATCGGTGCCAAAGCCCGACGACACAGCCGATGCACTGGCAATGGCGATCACCTTCTGTCACACCAACGGCAACCAGCTCAACCGCTTTGTCCGCCGGGTGGCGGGGCCCATCTGAGGGGCATAGAATGAGAGGGCTTTTATATGATCTACTGTTTGACCGGAAAAATCCTGAAAAAGACCATGAGCGCCGTGGTGCTCAGCTGCGGCGGGGTGGGCTACTACGCCCAGTGCCCTGCCAGCGTGGCGGGGGCGCTGCCCGGTGTGGGCAAGGACGCCACCCTGTACACGGTCATGAGCGTTACCGAAAACGACGTGAGCCTTTACGGCTTTGCCACCGAGGAGCAGCAGGCGTGCTTTGAGATGCTTACCGGAGTATCCGGCGTAGGTCCCAAGGTGGGTCTGGCGATCCTCGGCGTCATGGAACCTCAGCGGGTGGCGCTGGCGATCTCGGCGGGGGACCACAAGGCGTTCAAGGCGGCGTCCGGTGTAGGTCCCAAGCTGGCGCAGCGCATCGTGCTGGAGCTGAAGGACAAGGTGGCAAAAGGCTTTGTGGAGGGCATCTCGCTGGAGGACGTGGCGGGGGCTTCCACCGAGACCCCGGCGACCCAGAGCAGCGCACAGGCGATCGCCGCACTGGTGTCCCTGGGCTACAGCCAGAGCGAAGCGGCACTGGCGATCGCTAAGATCGACGCCACCCTGCCGGTGGAGGAGATCATTAAACTGGCACTGCGCAGCATGGCAGGCAGGAGGTAAAAAATGCAGGACGAAACCGCGCTGTACGGCGCAAAGATGATGCAGCCCGGCATGACGGTGGCGGACAGCGAGGAAAACAACCTCCGCCCCCAGCATCTGGAGGACTACATCGGACAGGAAAAGGTCAAGCAGAACCTGAAGATCTATCTGGAAGCGGCAAAGCGCCGAGGAGAGCCGGTGGACCACATCCTGCTCTACGGTCCCCCGGGTCTGGGCAAGACCACGCTGGCAGGCATCATTGCCAACGAGATGGGGGTGCAGATCCGCACTACCAGCGGACCTGCCATCGAAAAGCCCGGGGACCTTGCCGCCCTGCTCACCAACCTGCAGGAGGGGGACGTGCTGTTCATCGATGAGATCCATCGTCTGTCCCGGCAGGTGGAGGAAGTGCTGTATCCGGCGCTGGAAGATTACGCCCTGGATATCATGATCGGCAAGGGTCCCAGCGCCCAGAGCATCCGGATCAATCTGCCCCGGTTCACGCTGGTGGGTGCCACCACCCGTGCCGGACAGATCACCGGACCTCTGCGGGACCGGTTCGGGGTGCTGCTGAAGCTGGAGCTTTACGGTCCGGAGGAGCTGTCCCGGATCATCCAGCGGTCGGCGGGCATTCTGGACCAGCCTATCACCCCGGAGGGAGCGTATGAGCTTGCCAAGTGCAGCCGGGGCACCCCCCGTGTGGCAAACCGGTTCCTGAAACGGATCCGGGACTTTGCCACGGTGCTGGGCGACGGCATCATCGACCGGGACGTGGCGCTGCTGGGTCTCAAGCGGATGGACGTGGACGCACTGGGTCTGGATGAGCTGGACCGCAGCCTGCTGCGTGCCATCATTGAGATGTACAATGGCGGTCCCGTGGGTCTGGAGACTCTGGCGGCAGCACTGGGCGAAGAGGCGGTGACACTGGAGGATCTGTGCGAGCCTTATCTGATGCAGATGGGCTTTCTGACCCGGACCCCCCGGGGGCGCTGCGCCACCCGCCTTGCCTACCAGCATCTGGGCATGAAGGTGCCGGAGACCGGCAGTGCCGAGGACAACGGGCAGCAGAGTCTGTTTTGAGGAAGGACCCTCCCGGGACCGACCCGGGAAGGGCTGTTTTTGGAATAACTTTTTTGGAAAGTGGGTAATCAATATGGGAAAGTATTTTGGAACGGACGGCGTCCGCGGCGTGGCAGGCGCAGACCTGACCTGTGAGCTGGCAATGAAGATCGGACGGGGAGCGGCTGCAGTGCTTACCGGCAGCACCGGTCACCGTCCCCGGATCCTCATCGGCAAGGACACCCGGCAGTCCGGCGATATGCTGGAAGCGGCGCTGACCGCCGGTCTTTGCAGTGTGGGTGCAGATGTGGAAAGTCTGGGGGTGCTGCCTACCCCCGCCGTGGCGTATCTGGTGCGCAAGTACAACGCAGACGCCGGCGTGGTGATCTCTGCCTCCCACAACCCCATGGAATTCAACGGCATCAAGATCTTTGCCGGCACCGGCTACAAGCTGCCGGATGAGGTGGAAAACCAGATCGAGGAGCACATCGACAACGACTGCTGCAACATCAAGCTTATGACCGGAGACCAGGTGGGCAGGATGTACCGCCGGGATGACGGTCTGCAGGACTATGTGGACCACCTGTACGAGTCCATCAACGGAGACCTGACGGGATTGAACATCTGCATCGACTGTGCCAACGGCGCCTCCGCTAAGGTGGCACAGAAGCTGTTCCCCCGGCTGGGGGCAAAATGCACCTTTATCGGGGTGGATCCGGACGGCGCCAACATCAACAAGGGCGTGGGCAGCACCCATCTGGACCATCTGGAAAAGGCTGTGGTGGCAGGGGGCTTTGACTGCGGCATCGCCTTTGACGGAGATGCAGACCGCTGCCTTGCCTGCGATGAAAAGGGCAGGGAGATGGATGGCGACAAGATCATTGCCCTGCTGTCCATGGGCATGAAGGAAAAGGACCGTCTGGACGGAGACACCGCCGTGGTGACGGTGATGTCCAATCTGGGCTTCATCAAATATATGGAGGCGCAGGGCATCCACACCGAGCGCACCGCCGTAGGCGATCGCTATGTGCTGGAAAACATGCGGGAGAACGGCTATGCCATCGGCGGCGAGCAGAGCGGGCATGTGATCCTGCTGCACCACGCCACCACCGGCGATGGAGAACTGACCGCAGGCAAGCTGCTGAAGCTGCTGGCGGAGAGCGGCAAAAAGATGAGCCAGCTCAACGACATCTACGCCCAGTACCCCCAGGTGCTGGTGAACGTGGTTGCCGATGCTGCCCAGAAGGCAGCATACAAAGAGGACGAAGTGCTGGCAGGCTTTATCGAGAACGAGCAGCAGAAGCTCATGGGCATGGGACGGGTACTGGTGCGGGTATCCGGCACCGAGCCCAAGATCCGGGTCATGGTAGAAGGACAGGATCTGGAAGCGATCGACGGCTGTGCCAAGCGCATCGTGGAGAAGATCAACCAGAGGATCCTGAAACAGTAAAAAAGAAAAGGAGGACGCTATGCGCCCCGCAGATACTTGGAAAGATTATGAGCTGCTGGATGCCACCGATGGCAACCGGCTGGAACGCTGGGGTGAGACCCTGCTGGTCCGCCCGGACCCGCAGGTGGTCTGGAAGACCCCCCGGCAAAGCCCTCTGTGGGCAAAGGCGGATGCCATTTACCACCGCTCCAATCAGGGCGGCGGTGAGTGGGAGTATCGCCGCCGCCTGCCGGAAAAGTGGAACATCAGCTGCGGCGAGGGGGAAGATAAGCTGACCCTTATCGTCAGCCCCACCGGCTTCAAGCACACCGGCGTGTTCCCGGAGCAGGCGGTGAACTGGGCGTGGTACGCCCGGAAGATCCGGGCTGCCGGACGTCCGGTAAAGGTGCTGAACCTCTTTGGCTACACCGGCGGTGCCACTCTGGCGTGTGCGGCTGCGGGTGCCACCGTCTGCCACGTGGACGCCTCCAAGGGCATCGTGGCGTGGGGCAAGGACAACGCCGCTGCCAGCGGGCTGTCGGACCGTCCCATCCGCTGGCTGGTGGACGACTGCGCCAAGTTTGTGGCGCGGGAAAAGCGCCGGGGCAACACCTACGACGGCATCATCATGGATCCCCCCAGCTACGGACGGGGACCCGGCGGCGAGATCTGGAAGCTGGAGGACTGCATCTACGACCTCATCAGCCAGTGCGAAGAGGTGCTCAGCGATAAGCCCCTATTCTTTGCGGTAAACAGCTATACCACCGGCTTATCCCCGGCGGTAATGGAATATATGCTCAAGACCACGCTGGTACCTCGTTTCGGCGGCAGCACCAGCTGTGACGAGATCGGTCTGCCGGTGTCCGCCACCGGCGGCGTGGTGCCCTGTGGTGCCACAGCGATCTGGGAAGAATAAGGAATAAACTCCTTCAGTCACGGCTGTCGCCGTGCCAGCTCCCTCGGGGAGGGAGCCTTTGGCATGGCAGTAAACCCAAAAGGCTCCCTCTTTGAGGGGGCTGCCGCCGCAGGCGGCTGGGGGAGTATATCAAGTAATCCAGGAATGGGGTACAGCCCCTTTCGGAGGGGCGCACCACCAGAAAGAGAATGCAAATGGAAGAGACGATTTTAACAGCAGAAAACCTGAAATTCCGCTACGACCCCGACCAGCCGGTCTATGCGCTGGACGGAGTATCCGTAGGGGTAAAGCGGGGAGAATTTGTGGCAGTGCTGGGTGCAAACGGCTGCGGCAAATCCACCCTTGCAAAGCACTTTAATGCCATTTTGCTGCCGGAAAGCGGCAAGGTGTATGTGGAAGCCATGGATACCGCCGATGACAGCAAGCTCTACGACATCCGCCAGACCGTGGGCATGGTGTTCCAGAATCCGGACAACCAGATCGTGGCAACGGTAGTAGAGGAAGACGTGGCGTTTGCACTGGAAAATCTGGGGGTGCCGCCTCAGGAGATGCGCCGTCGGGTGGACGAGTCCATGAAGATGGCGGGCATCTACGAATTCCGGGAGCGTGCCCCCCACAACCTGTCCGGCGGACAGAAGCAGCGGGTCGCCATTGCCGGCGTAGTCGCCATGCGCCCGGACTGCCTGATCCTGGATGAGGCAACCGCCATGCTGGATCCCCGGGGGCGGGAGCAGGTGATGCAGACCATCCACCATCTGAACAAGAATATGGGCATCACGGTGGTGTCCATCACCCACTATATGGAAGAAGCAGCACAGGCAGACCGGGTCATCGTCATGAGCAAGGGGCATGTGGTCATGGAGGGCACCCCCAAAGAGGTGTTCAGCCAGACCGAAAAGGTCCGCTCCCTGCATCTGGATGTGCCTCAGGCGGCAGAGCTGCGGGAGGAGCTTGTAAAGGCAGGCATCCCCCTGCCGGAGGGCATCATCGACACCGGCGAGTGTGCACAGGCACTGTATGAGCTGCTGAAGTAAGGGGGAGCGGACAGATGGCAGATATTATCAAGGTAGAACACCTGAGCTATGTCTACAACTCCGGTATGCCCAATGCGGTGACGGCGCTGGACGACGTGAGCTTTACGGTGGAAGAGGGCGATTTTGTGGGCATCATCGGAGCCACCGGCTCCGGCAAGAGCACCCTTATCACCCACATGAACGGGTTGAACAGACCCACCAGCGGCAAGATCTATATTGACGGCAGGGACCTGTGGGCGGAGCCGGAAAAGATCCGGGATTTCCGCTTTCTCACCGGGCTGGTGTTCCAGTACCCGGAATACCAGCTGTTTGAGGAGACCTGCTACAAGGACATTGCCTTTGGACCCAAAAACATGGGTCTGGATGAGGCGGAGATCCAGCGCCGGGTCCACGAAGCAGCGGACTTTGTGGGACTGGATCCGGCATTGCTGGAGCGCAGCCCCTTTGAGCTGTCCGGAGGACAGAAGCGCCGGGTGGCAGTGGCAGGCGTCATGGCGATGAAGCCCCGGATCCTTGTGCTGGACGAGCCTGCCGCCGGGCTGGACCCGGAGGGACGGGACGAGATCCTTTCGGAGGTAAAAGAATACCACAAAAAGACCGGTACCACCGTGCTGCTGGTGTCCCACAGCATGGAGGACATTGCCAAGTACGCCAACCGTGTGCTGGTGATGAGCAACAAAAAGATCGCCATGTACGACACGGTGGAAAAGGTCTTTGCCCGGGCGCCGGAGCTGCTGGAACTGGGGCTTTCGGTGCCCCAGGTCACTAAGATCTTCCTGAAGCTCCGGGAGATGGGGGTGGATGTACCGGCGGACGTGTACACCATCCCTTATGCCGTAAAAATGATCCTGGACGCCAAGAGCCGCCGGGATGCAGGGGAGAGCCTTGTGCTTCCTCGGAAGGAAGCACAGAAGGGAGGTGCTGCGGAATGCTGAGAGATATCACCATCGGACAGCATTTTCCCGGCAACAGCCTTGTACACCGGTTTGACCCCCGGCTGAAGCTGGTGCTGACCATTGCCTATATCGTACTGCTGTTTGCAGCATCCAACCCTCTGGGTCTTGCTTTGTCCATCCTCTTTCTGGCAGGAATGTACATGGTGGCAAAGATCCCCTTTAAAATGATCCTCAAGAGCCTCAAGCCCATCCTGCCCATCGTGATCTTTACGGCGGTGCTGAACCTGTTCTTTGTGGCAGGGGAGGGGGAGCCGCTGGTGCGGGTATGGTTTTTGACCATTTACGCCGAGGGCGTCCGCTATGCGGTGCTTATGGCGGTGCGTGTCATGGCGCTGATCGCAGGTACCAGTCTGCTGACCTACACCACCAGCCCCATCGTGCTCACCGACGCCATCGAGCAGCTGCTGAAGCCCCTGGGCAGGCTCCACTTCCCGGTCCATGAGCTTGCCATGATGATGAGCATTGCCCTGCGGTTCATCCCCACCCTCATTGAGGAGACCGACAAGATCATGAACGCCCAGAAGGCGCGGGGCGCCCAGCTGGATACCGGCAAGATGACCGACCGGGTCAAGGCGCTGGTGCCGGTGCTGATCCCCCTGTTCATTTCGGCGTTCCGCCGTGCCGACGAGCTGGCAATGGCAATGGAATGCCGCTGCTATCGGGGCGGCGAGGGACGCACCCGCCTGAAGGTGCTGCGGTGCGAAAAACAGGATTATATCGACCTTGTGGTGTGCATCGCCTGCTTTGGGGTGATCCTTGCCTCCCGGCTGGTGTTCCCCAATTTTTAAAACTCCCCCAGTCGCCTGGGGCGACAGCCCCCTCAAAGAGGGGGTCTTATAGCCTCCCTCCATGAGGGCGGTGGCACGGCAAAGCCGTGACGGAAGGAGTTCTATGCAGAACTTTTTACTTACCCTTGCCTACGACGGCACCAACTACTGCGGGTTTCAGGTACAGCCCAACGGACGCAGCGTGGCACAGACCTTTCAGGACGGACTGGAGGCAGTGCTGGGCTGCCGCCCGGACATCAAGGGCTGCAGCCGCACCGACGCCGGGGTCCATGCCCTGGGCTTTATGCTCAATTTCCATGCGGATACCCGGATCCCGCCCCGGAAGCTGCCGCTGGCGCTGAACCAGCATCTGCCCCCGGATATCCGGGTGCTGGATGCCCGCATCGTGCCGGAGGACTTCCATGCCCGGTACGCCGCCCACACCAAGACCTATCTGTACCGGATCCGCAACCATCCCATCGACTCCCCTTTTGAGGCGGCGTACTACACCCGGGTGCCCCGGCGTCTGGATGAGGCACGGATGCAGCAGGCAGCGCAGGGGTTTGTGGGCACCCACGACTTCCTTGCCCTGTGTGCGACAGGGTCCTCCGCCGCTGCCCACGGGGACACGGTGCGGACCATCACCGCCTGCAGCGTCACCCGACAGGGGGACGAGATCTCCATCGAGGTGACGGCAGACGGCTACCTGTACAACATGGTCCGCATTCTGGCAGGCACCCTCTGCGAGGTGGGGGCGGGGCGGCTTGCCCCGGAGAGCATCCCGGAGATCCTGGCAAGCCGGGACCGCAGCCGTGCCGGTCCCACCCTGCCGGCAAAGGGATTGTTTTTAAAGTCGGTGGACTATGATCTGTAAGGAGAACCATTCATGAGCAAGATTCATCGGGGGGACCGTCCCGCAGGGGAGGAGCCCCTTTCCGCCGGACGGGTGGAATATCTGGAGGCAGCCCGGCAGCGGCAGCGCTCCCGGCGGCTGCGCCGGGGCACCATCCTTGTGGTGGTGCTGACAGTGCTGATTTTGTTTGCCACCGGTGCGGTGGGAACTTCCATCGCAAGGCTGACGGACCTGTGGGACGGGATGATGATCACCCTGTTTTCCAACGCAGGCTTCCCCCAGCAGACCGGCATCACCGACCCGCTGGCGGTGGAGCCGCTGTCCGGTGCCTTTGTGGAGATGGACAAAGACAGCTGCGTGGTGTACAGTCTGGGAGGCGGTCGCCTCAACAGCATCCAGAGCGGTTACACCCGCCCGGCGCTTGCCGCCGGAAAGACCCGCTTTGTGCTGTACAACCGCTCCGGCAACCAGCTGCAGGTGGAGAGCCGCACCCGGAACCTGTACACCAAGACCACAGATGATCCCATCTATCTGTGCGCCGTGGCAGACGCAGGGCAGGTGGCGGTGGTGACCCAGGACCCCAACAGTGTGGCAAGGCTGACGGTGTACTCCGCCGCTATGGCGCAGCAGCTGAGCTGGAACCTTACCAGTGAGCAGGGGGTCCCCCTGCGGATGGCGTTTGCCCCGGACAGCCGCCGCATTGCGGTGGCAGCCGTGACGGCGACCACCGGACAGGTGACCACCAACCTCTATGTGCTGGGGCTCCGGCAGGGAGAACCGGTGTCCATCGGCAGCGGGGACGGTGTGCCCCAGTGGCTGGGCTGGCTGTCAAAGGACCGGGTGCTGGTGCTCTACCAGAACCGGGCGGTACTGTACGACGCCAACGGAGGCGAGCGGGGCAGCTACGACTTTGGAGGCAGCAGCCTTGTAAGCGTCTCGGCAGCAAAGGAGGGGGCGGCGCTGTTGCTGGAAAACGGGCAGCTGTGCACCGCTGTGCTGCTGGACAAAGACCTGGGGGTGCAGCTGGCGTGCAATGTCCTTGCAGCTCACCGCATCGTCCGGGACAGCAGCGGCTTTTACCTGCTCACCGACAGCACCGTGGAGTGCTTTGACACTGCCGGACAGTTCCAGTGGAACCGGCAGCTGGAAGCACAGCCCCAGGCGCTTTTCACCGGGCGGCAGCTGCTGGTGGTCAGCGGCAACACGGTGCAGCAGCTGACCCCGCCGGAGCAGGATGCAGGCTCCGCCGGGCAGTGATCCTCCGGAGAATGTTTTAGCACTCCCGGGGAGAAAGCGATAAAAATAACAGGGAAAACAAGATATGTTCAAGAATCCGTCATTTCTTTTTGATATGATATGCACAGCAGTCTGGCTGGTGCTGATCCTCCGCTACGCCCGCAAAGGCTTCCTTGCCTCGGTGGTGCAGCTGTCGGGGAATCTTGTCAGCCTGCTGGGTGCACATCAGCTTTCCGGGGCGTGCGCAGGCTGGGTCTTCGAGAACCTGCTGGCAGGAGGCTTCCGGACCCAGATCGCCGCCAGCATTTCCGCCGGCGGCGTGGTGGATCTGTCCGGCATTGCGGAAAAGTACGCAGGCTTTCTGCCGGCAGGGTTCCGCGCCTCTGTCGTTGCCGCCTGCGAGCGGTCCATTGGAGCGGTGCTGGCAGACAACGCCGTGGTACTGGCAGACACCATTGTGGAAAAGGTACTGCAGCCCCTTCTGACCCCGGTGATCACGTTGGTGCTGTTCTTTCTGTTCTACGCTCTGCTGCGGCTGCTGGTAAGCATGCTGGTGACGGTGCTGGGGCTGGTGAACAAGTTGCCGGTCATTGGCACGGTGAACCGCTGGCTGGGCTGGATCACAGGGGGCATGACCGCCCTGCTGGATATCTACATGGTGCTGTGTGTGGTGTGGGGCATTATCGTCATCACCGGCGGCAACCTGAATGTGCTGAACGACTCCGTACTCGGCGGAAGTCTTTACTATAAACTGTTTAACGTGTTCAACCCGTTCCTGTAACGAGACAGGAAGCGTTGGGACAAGGAGGGAATCTATGGTATGTGTTCGATGCCAGAAGCGTCCGGCGATCATCTTCATCCAGCGGATGGAGAACGGGCAGATGAAACAGGAGGGCTACTGCCTTCACTGCGCCCGTGAGATGCACATCAAACCGGTGGACGATCTGATGAAGCAGTTCGGTATGTCGGACCAGGATCTGGATAATATGGAAAGCCGCATGGAGAGCATGATGGAGGAGATGGGAGATGCTAACCCCCTGTCCATGATGATGAACATGGCGGCAGGGGGAGAGGATGACGGTCCGGAGGACCCGGACGATGATTTGATCCCCGGCAGCAACGCCACCTTCCCGCTGGGATTTTCCGGCAGGGACCGGGGCACCGAGGAGAAAAAGAGCGACCGCAAAGGCGGCAGAAAGCCCCCCAAGCGGAAGTTTTTGGACACCTACTGCGAGAACCTGACCCGGAAGGCGCGGGAAGGCAGGCTGGATGACATCATCGGACGGGACCGGGAGATCTACCGCACCATCCAGATCCTGAGCCGCCGTCAGAAGAACAACCCCTGCCTCATCGGTGAGGCAGGCGTGGGCAAGACCGCCATTGCCGAGGGCATTGCCCAGCGCATCGCCCGGGGGCAGGTGCCGGCAGGTCTCCAGGATAAGGAGATCTTTTTGCTGGATCTGACCAGCCTTGTGGCGGGCACCCAGTTCCGGGGGCAGTTTGAGCAGCGGGTAAAGGGCTTGCTCGGCGAGGTAAAGGCGGCAGGCAATGTGATCCTGTTTATTGACGAGATCCACACCATCACCTCGGCGGGAGAGAGCGAAGGCGCCATGAACGCCGGCAACATCCTCAAGCCGGCGCTGTCCCGCGGGGAGATCCAGGTCATTGGCGCCACCACCTTTAACGAGTACCGCAAGTACATCGAGAAGGATCAGGCGCTGGAGCGCCGGTTCCAGCCGGTGCGGGTGGAGGAGCCCAGTGTGGCAGACACCCTTGCGGTGATGAACGGCATCAAGGGCTACTACGAGGCGCACCACCATGTGCAGGTGCCCCCGGACGTCCTTGCCGCCACCGTCACCCTCAGCGAGCGGTACATCACCGACCGGTATCTGCCGGATAAGGCGATCGACCTGCTGGATGAGGCGTGCGCCTGCTGCAATCTGGCACATCCGGAGATCTCGGAGTTCCTTGTGATGCAGAAGGAGCTGGATGGGCTGAAGCAGGAAGAGGCGGAGATGGAAAGCACCGATGTCAACCAGCCCATCGATTACGAGCAGGTGGCACAGCGCAAGACCCGCATCGCCAAGCTGGAAAGCGAACTGCCCGCCAAGCAGGCAGCGGCAAGCCAGATCCAGGTGACCATGGAGGACGTGGCAAAGGTCGTTGAGCTGTGGACCGGCATCCCGGCGGTGAAGATCCGGGAGACCGAGTATGTCAAGCTGGCAGGGCTGGAAAACCAGCTGAAGCAGAAGATCATCGGGCAGGACGAGGCAGTGCATCTGGTGGCGCAGGCGATCAAGCGCAGCCGGGCGGACTTGTCCGGTCGCCGCCGCCCGGCAAGCTTTATCTTTGTGGGACCCACCGGCGTGGGCAAGACCGAGCTGGTAAAGCAGCTGGCAAACCAGCTCTTTGACGGTCCGGACCCCCTGATCCGGCTGGACATGAGCGAGTATATGGAAAAGTACGCCGTGTCCCGGATGATCGGTTCTCCTCCGGGCTATGTGGGCTACGAGGAGGCGGGACAGCTGACCGAAAAAGTGCGCCGCCGCCCCTACAGCGTGGTGCTCTTTGACGAGATCGAAAAGGCACACCCGGAT
Source organism: Faecalibacterium prausnitzii (assembly GCA_004558805.1). Taxonomy (GTDB): domain Bacteria; phylum Bacillota; class Clostridia; order Oscillospirales; family Ruminococcaceae; genus Faecalibacterium; species Faecalibacterium prausnitzii_M. Next base: position 17,136 of record SFDE01000022.1, read on the forward strand.
GTGATGAACATCCTGCTGCAGATCCTGGATGAGGGCAAGATCAACGATGCGCAGGGACGCACGGTGGACTTTTCCAACACGGTGATCTGCATGACCTCCAACGCAGGCAGCAGCGACCAAAGCACCGGAGGGCTGGGCTTCAACAAGAGCGAAGAGCAGCGCAGCGAGGAAAAGACCCGGAAGGCACTGGCACAGTTCCTGCGCCCGGAATTTCTGGGGCGGGTGGACGAGGTTATCGCCTTCAAGCCCCTGAACCAGCAGACCCTGGAGGGCATTGCTGCCCTGATGCTGGATGAGTACAAGGCAGGCATGAAGGCAAAGGGTATCGCCTACAGCTACACTCCGGCAGCGTTGAAGGCGCTGGTGGCAAAGAGCCAGGGCGGCAAGTTTGGTGCCCGGGACCTGCGTCGGGTGATCCGGAAAGCAGTGGAGGACCCCGCTGCCGAAAAGCTCATCGACGGGGCACTTGCCTCCGGCAGCAGCCTTGTGGTGGACGCAGACGATGCCGGCGAAGTGGTGCTGCGCTGACAGTACCCGGCAGTCTGCCCATAGGCAGGGCATAAGACCTTAAACAATAAAGCATCCCCGGCAGGTCCCGGACCCGAAAGAGTCCGGCAAGACCTGCCGGGGATGCTTTTGTTTTTCGGGGGTCAGCTCCGGCTCTCCACAGCGTCCTCGATGACCCGCAAAAAGGCGTTGCCGTAGCGGGCGGCTTTCTTTTCGCCTACGCCGCTGATGTTCAGCAGCTCGTCCAGACTCAGGGGCTTTTTTACCACCATCTCCCGGAGGGTGGAATCGCTGAACACCATAAAGGCAGGCAGGTTCTGCTTGCCTGCAAGGCGCTTGCGCAAAGCGTAAAGGGCGTTCAGCAGTGCTTCGTCTGCCTGGCTGAGGGGTTTGCTGTGCCCGGTGCGGCGGCGGGGCTTTTCTTCCAGACGACGGGCAGAGGCGGCGGCACGGCGGTGGGATTCCACCAGCTGCCACTGTGCCTCCTGCTGGGCAGCAAGGCAGCAGGAGCAGTTGCCGCAGTTTGCCCCGGCGGCTTCCCCAAAGTATTGCAGCAGAAAGCCCCGCAGGCACTGGGAGGTGGTGGAATAGAAGGTCATGTACTTCAGCCGCTCCTCCGCCTTCCGGGCAGCTTCCGCCTTTACGTCTGCCGGCAAGCCGTTGTCTGCCTCCTTCTCCTTGTCGATGAAAAACCGGATGGTGCGCACATCGGTGCCGGAGTACAGCAGGATGCAGCGTGCCGGCTGCCCGTCCCGTCCGGCACGCCCGGCTTCCTGATAATAGCTTTCCAGATCCTTGGGCATATTGTAGTGGATCACAAACCGCACGTTGGGTTTGTCGATGCCCATGCCAAAGGCGTTGGTCGCCACCATCACCTGCACCCGGTCGTACAGGAAGTCGTCCTGATTTTTCCGGCGAGTCTCCGGGTCCAGCTTGGCGTGGTAGGCGGCAGCGGCAATGCTGTGGCTCTGGAGCAGTCGGGTGGTCTCATCCACCTGCTTTGTGGTGCTGCAATAGACGATGCCGGCGTGGTCCCCCTCCCGGAGCACCAGTTCCAGCAGCCGCTGGGGCTTTTCGCTGGGCAGGGCGCGCTGGGTCTCAAAGTACAGGTTGGGGCGGTCGAAGCTGGCGGTGACCTCGTAGGGGGTGCGGAGGGCAAGGCGGTTCCGGATATCCTCCCGGACGTGGGCGGTGGCAGTGGCGGTAAAGGCAGTGACCACCGGGCGCTGGGGCAGGCTATCCACAAAATCCCGGATCCGCAGGTAGCTGGGGCGGAAGTCCTGCCCCCACTGGCTGATGCAGTGCGCCTCGTCCACCGTCACCATGCTGATCTGCTGTTCCTGCACGAACCGCTGGAATCCGGGCATTTCCAGCCGCTCCGGTGCCACATAGATGATCTTATACCAGCCCTGCCGGGCACGGTGGAGCATCAGCGCCTTCTGGTTGTCGGTCAGACTGTTGTTCAGAAAGGCGGCGGCAACACCTGCCTGCACCAGCGCCCCCACCTGATCTTTCATGAGGCTCACCAGAGGGGAGATGACCAGAGTGATGCCCGGCAACAGCAGCGCCGGCACCTGATAGCAGATGGACTTGCCGGCACCGGTGGGCATCACCGCCAGCACGTCCTGCCCCGCAAGGATGCTGCGGACGATCTGCTCCTGCCCGGGGCGGAAATCGTCATAACCAAATATTTTTTTCAGGATAGAATGGGGGGTCTCCATGGCTTCCTCCGTAATGATGCCAGACAGGGGCGCTGCCGGATGCAGACGTCGTTACAACCTTATAAGTATAGCACAAAACGCCCTCCGGGGCACGGAAAAGGGTCATTTTGCGCCGAAAAGCAGGAAAAATCAAGGTATTTTTTGCGAAGCATAGCTTTTCAGGGTCTAAAATGCTATAATGAGAACACATATCTCCATCCGGCAGAGGTGCCGGTGGATCTTCCGGAACGATCTCCGGAACAAGGGAATAAAGGAGCTTTAGAATATGCAGAAACTTATTACCTTTGCCGTGCCCTGCTACAACTCAGCGGCATATATGCGTCACTGCATCGAGACTCTGCTTTCGGCAGGAGAACAGGCAGAGATCATTCTGGTGGACGACGGTTCCACTAAAGATGACACCCCGGCGATCTGCGACGAGTACGCCGCCAAGTACCCCACCATCGTCAAGGCGATCCATCAGGAAAACGGCGGTCACGGCGAGGGCGTCAATCAGGGCATCCGGAACGCTTCCGGTATGTATTACAAGGTGGTGGACAGTGACGACTGGCTGGACACCGACTGCCTGCAGAAGGTGCTGGCAAAGCTCAGCGCACTGGTGGAGCGTCACACCGCCCCGGACCTGATGATCTGCAACTACGTGTATGAGCATGTGGAGGACGGCACCAGCTATACCGTGCGGTACACCAACGTGTTCCCAGAGAACCGGCTGTTCAGCTGGATGCATGTGAGACACTTCCGCCCGGACCAGAACCTGCTGATGCACTCGGTGATCTACCGCACCGAGGTGCTGCGTCAGTGCGGCATGGTGCTGCCCAAGCACACCTTCTATGTGGACAACATCTTTGTGTACCAGCCCCTGCCCTACGTCAAGAGCATGTACTATATGAATCTGGACCTGTACCGGTACTTCATCGGTCGTGCCGACCAGAGCGTCAACGAGAGCGTCATGGTAAAGCGGGTGGACCAGCAGCTGCGGGTCACAAAGCACATGATCGACTGCCAGGACCTGGATGCCCTGAAGGACCGCAAGCGCCTGCGTGCCTATATGCTCCACTACCTGTCCATGATGATGTCGGTGAGCGATATCTTTCTGCTGCTGGACGGCACCCCGGAGGCATACACCAAAAAGAAGGAGCTGTGGAATTACCTGAAGGAGCAGGTAAGCCCCAGTGTGTACCGCTCTGTGGTGCTGAGTCTGGGCGGCGTGACCAACATGAACTTCCCCGGCAGCAGCAAGGTGATCCTGGGCGGCTACCGTCTGGCACAGAAAGTGGTCAAATTCAATTAAGTTGCACTCGAATGGACTGCCGATGCGCGGCGGTCCATTTTTTTGCGCCATCCAGTAAATTTGCGGCTCAGAACAAAGAGAGATGTTGCTTTTTGACCCGGTGGGTAGTATACTATCTGGGCGTCTGTTTTATCAGCGGACTGCCGGCGCTCCTTTTATGAAGTTTTCTTTCAACGGCAGCCCTCAGCAATGATCTTATAAGGAGGAAACGGCAGCTGCGGGGATAGGCGCAGCTGCACGAACAGAAAATTATGGAACAAATTTTGATCGGACTGTCCCTTGCACTGATTGCAGGACTTCTCATGTCCCGCCTTGCAAAGGCAGCAAATCTTCCGGCGGTCACCTCATATCTGGTGGCAGGTCTGCTGCTGGGTCCCTTCTTTCTGGGCAGACTGGGGCTCAGCGGGCTGGGCTTTGGCTTTGGCACTCTGGAGCAGGTGGAGGGCTACGGCATCGTCACCCAGGTAGCGCTGGGCTTCATCGCCTTTGTCATCGGCAACGAGTTCCGCCTCAGCGCCCTGAAGACCATGGGTCAGCAGGCGATCACCGTGGGTATTGCACAGGCAGTCATCACTACGGCGCTGGTGGATGTGGTGCTGGTGGTGGTGCACCTCCTTTTCCCGGATGTGATCTCCATGGCATCGGCGATCACGCTGGGCGCCATTGCCGCCGCCACTGCTCCCGCCGCCACCCTCATGGTGGTCAAGCAGTACAAGGCGGACGGTCCTCTGACCCACCTGCTGTTGATGGTGGTCGCCATTGACGACGCCGTGGGTCTGTTGTTGTTCTCTGCATCCTACGGCGTGGCAAACGCTCTGGAGCAGGGTCACATGGACCCGGTCAGCGTCATTGTGGAGCCTCTGGTGGAGATCACCCTGTCCCTGCTGATGGGTGCAGTGGCAGGCTATGTGCTGAACCTGCTGGAGGTCTACTTCCACTCCCGTTCCAAGCGTATGAGCCTGTCGGTGGCATTCGTCCTGCTCACCGTGGGTCTTTCCATGATCAGGTTTGAGATGGGCGGCGTTCAGTGCGGCTTCTCACTGCTGCTGGTCTGCATGATGACAGGCACCGTGTTCTGCAACGTCTGCCCCACTTCGGAAGAGCTGATGGACCGTCTGGACCGGTGGGTGTCTCCCGTCAACATCCTCTTCTTTGTGCTGTCCGGCGCAGAGCTGGACCTGACCATTCTGTCCAACCCGCTGGTGTTGCTCATCGGCGTGGTGTACATCGTGTCCCGCTCCTTTGGCAAGATCAGCGGTGCCTATGTCAGCTGCCGCACCACCAAGTGCAGCCCCAGCATCCAGAAGTATCTGGGCATCACCCTGCTGCCTCAGGCAGGCGTTGCATTGGGTATGGCAGCACAGGCGGCACAGCTGTCCGATGGACACATGGTGCGCAACGTGGTGCTGTTCTCGGTGCTGGTATACGAGCTGGTGGGTCCGGTGCTCACCAAGATGTCTCTCAGCGCCGCAGGAGAGATCAAGCCCGAGGGTCGTACCAGTGCCCGTGTGGAGAACAAGCCGGAAGAGCCGGTCTCTGTGCTCTGAGCCTGAGCTGGATCGGACCTGATTAAAAAATAACGCCCCGGTTTTCCACCGCTCCCTGAGAGCGTTGTGGAAAACCGGGGCGTTTTGCTGTTAATCCATGGTATGGGTGGCAAAGACCTTTTCGTCCTGCCACCACACCGGCTGCCCGGCGGCAAGGCTTTTGGGCACGTCCAGCAGCCGCTGGTTCCGGCTGCCCCGGAACCGCAGGGAGATGTCCTTTTCTGCCTCCACAAACTCGCCGTCCACCAGCACATCCAGCAGGCTCAGCAGCTGGTCGGTGACCTCACACCGTGCCATGCTGGGCTCCCTGCCGGTGAGCTGTTCCAGGGTATAGCCGGAGTAGCACCACACCGTCTTGGCGGGGTACAGCGCCTTGAAGTTCTGCACAAAGGGCAGCAGTTCCCGCTGGTTCTCCGGCTCCATAGGCTCGCCACCCAGCAGAGAAAGTCCGGCGACATAATCCGGCTGGCAGGAGGCGAACACCTGATTGCGGACGGTCTTGTTAAAGGGATCGCCGTAGTCAAAGTCCCATGCCACTGCATTAAAGCAGCCGGGGCAGTGGTGACGGCAGCCAGAGACGAATACGCTGGTGCGCACTCCGGGACCGTTGGCGATGTCGTAATATTTGATGGTTGCGTAGTTCATAGCTGAAACTCCATATAAAAAGCTCCCCTCTAGGGGGAGCTGGCGATGCAAAGCGTGGACAGAGAAGATTACAGATGCAGAACCCGGTCTTTGATCTCCTGAGTGCGACCCTGATTCCAGAACTGAGTGCCGATGTAGCCGCAGGTGCGTCGTGCTACATTCAGCTTGTTCTGATCCCGGTTGCCGCACTTGGGGCATTCCCACACCAGTTTGCCGTCGTCCTCCACGATCTTGATCTCGCCATCGTAGCCGCAGACCTGGCAGTAATCGGACTTGGTGTTCAGTTCCGCATACATGATGTTGTCGTAGATGAACTGGAGCACGCTTATGACCGCTTCCAGATTGTCCTGCATATTGGGCACTTCCACATAGCTGATGGCGCCGCCGGGGGACAGCTTCTGGAACTCGGACTCAAACTTCAGCTTGGTAAAGGCATCGATGTGTTCTGACACATGGACGTGGTAGCTGTTGGTGATATAGTTCTTGTCGGTGATGCCGGGCACGATGCCGAACCGCTTCTGCAGGCACTTGGAGAACTTGTAGGTGGTGGACTCCAGAGGAGTGCCGTAGAGGGAGTAGTCTATATTCTCCGCCTTTTTCCACTCGTTGCACTTGTCGTTCATGTGCTGCATGACGCTGAGAGCAAAGGGCTTTGCACCGGCGTCGGTGTGGCTCTTGCCGGTCATATACTTCACGCATTCATACAGACCGGCATAGCCCAGACTGATGGTGGAGTAGCCGCCAAACAGCAGCTTGTCGATCTTCTCTCCTTTTTTCAGCCGTGCCAGAGCACCGTACTGCCACAGAATGGGGGCTGCATCACTGGGGGTGCCCAGCAGCCGCTTATGGCGTGCCTGCAGGGCACGGTGGCAAAGTGCCAGCCGCTCGTCAAAGATCTTCCAGAACTTTTCAAAGTTGCCTTCGGAGGACAGCGCCACATCCACCAGATTGATGGTGACTACGCCTTGATTGAACCGTCCATAGTACTTGGGCTTGCCGGTCTCCGGATCCACATAGGGGGTCAAGAAGCTGCGGCAGCCCATGCAGGTATAGCAGTGCCCCTCACCGTTTTTGTCCACCTTCAGCTCCAGCATCTTCTTCTCGGAGATGTAGTCCGGCACCATGCGCTTGGCGGTGCACTTGGCGGCAAGCTCAGTAAGATAGTAGTAGGGAGTGCCGGGACGGATGTTGTCCTCTTCCAGCACATAGATCAATTTTGGGAAGGCAGGAGTGATCCAAACGCCGGCCTCGTTCTTCACGCCCTGATAGCGCTGACGGATGGTCTCTTCAATGATGATCGCCAGATCTGCTTTTTCCTGAGGATTCCGTGCCTCACCCAGATACATGAACACGGTGATGAAAGGCGCCTGTCCGTTGGTGGTCATAAGGGTCACCACCTGATACTGGATGGTCTGGACGCCCCTATTGATCTCGTTGCGCAGACGGCGTTCCACGATCTCCTTCTTCCGCTGGGCAGAAACGTCCAGACCTTTCATCTCCACCTCTACCTCAGCAGCGATCTTCTTCCGGGACACGTCCACAAAGGGAGCAAGGTGGGTCAGGCTGATGCTCTGTCCGCCGTACTGGTTGGATGCTACCTGCGCAATGATCTGAGTGGCGATGTTGCAGGCGGTGGAAAAGCTGTGGGGCTTTTCAATATAGGTGCCGGAGATGACAGTGCCGTTCTGCAGCATATCCTCCAGATTCACCAGATCGCAGTTGTGCATATGCTGGGCAAAATAGTCGGAGTCGTGGAAGTGGATCAGACCGTCCTGATGTGCCTTTACGATCTCTGGATCCAGCAGCAGACGGGCGGTCAGATCCTTGGAGATCTCACCTGCCATATAGTCCCGCTGCACGCTGTTGACGGTGGGGTTTTTGTTGGCGTTCTCCTGCTTGACCTCTTCGTTCTGGCACTCAATGAGGCTCAGGATCCGCTCATCGGTGGTGTTGGTCTGACGCTTCAGGTTCTGCACATAGCGATAGGTGATATAGTGCCGTGCCACATCGTGCGCCCGGATATCCATCAGCTGGTTCTCCACCAGATCCTGGACCTCTTCCACGCTGACGGCTCGGTTCAGCAGCTGGCACTGGTCCGTAACGGCGGCGGCGATCTGAGTAATCTGGTCCTTGGTCAGCCGACTCTGTCCGCCCACAGAATCGCTTGCCTTGGTAACGGCGGTGATGATCTTGGTAATATCAAAGGGAACCTCCGCACCGTTGCGTTTGATGATCTTCATAGTTCTCCTCCCTGTCTTCCCACAGTGTGAACGGGCACCTCTTGCCATAAGAGATACCCGTTTGCTCAAACGATATCCAATAAACTGAATGTAACTCTATCTTATCACTATTTAGTGATAAGTCAAGGGAAAAACCACTACATTTTGTGTTTTGGAGTTTTAGCCAAATTTGCAAGCTTATTTTCGGGATAAAATCTGAAGGCAGACATCTTGACAAAAGAAGACGATTTCCATGGTGTAATATCCCGGAATATCTATACTTTTGCAGAAGCCGACCCTCATATTATGTACCTATTATATAAGAAAAACGCCACTGCCGTCAGTCTCCCTGTGCCTTTTGGTTTCCCCGGGGGTAGAGACAGAAGAGAAAAGTGCACAGATCGCACCGTTTCCGCCTGCAGAAAGCTGCCGGAAAGAGCACCCGAAAGAAAGACTGGAAGAAACCGCAAAGAAAACCG
>SFDE01000037.1 GCA_004558805.1 Faecalibacterium prausnitzii
GGCAGCTGCTTGTGGTGCTTGACGTTGTTGATCATCAGGGGGATCAGCTTCTCCGGGAACTGGTAGGGACCGTAGTTGTTGGAGCAGCGGGTGATGTTCACCGGCATGCCGTAGGTGTCATGGAATGCCATGACGAACATATCGGCGCTTGCCTTGGAGGAGGAGTAGGGGCTGTGGGGGCACAGAGGAGTGGTCTCCATAAAGAAGCCCTCGGCGCCCAGAGCGCCGTAGACCTCATCCGTGGACACCTGCAGGTATTTTTTGCCTTCCTTCCAGGTCTTGGCGTCGGCGTCGTACCATGCTTCCTTGGCACGCTGCAGCAGGTTGACGGTGCCCATGACGTTGCTCTGGACAAAGATCTCCGGGTTCTTGATGGAGCGGTCCACATGGCTCTCGGCAGCAAAGTTGATAACGTAGTCGAAATCATACTTTGCAAACAGGCTCTCCACCAGCTCCTTGTCGCAGATGTCGCCCTGCACGAACACATGGCGGGGGTCCCCCTCCACGTCCTTCAGGTTTTCCAGATTGCCGGCGTAGGTCAGCTTATCCAGATTGACCAGCAGGATCTCCGGGTACTTTTTGAGCATATAATGCACATATCTTCCTCAAATCTATTTGTTGCCCTGCGCCCTCATCCGTCATTGCTGCGCAATGCCACCTTCCCCCGTCCGGGGGAAGGCTTCTCCGCTCCGGGAGATGGCACAAAGAGCCAAAAGGTGACCGATGAGGGTGCAGCCTTATTGAATCAGTCTTTCATCCCGTTGTCGCCGTCCCAGTGAGTGAAGAAGCAGGTCAAAGCGTCCTTCCAGCCCCGGACGTCGTTGCCCACGGTGCAGCGGAGCATCCGGTTGTCCAGAGCGCTCCACTTGGGGCGGTCAGCGCTGTCCGGGTGCTTTGCCTTGTACTCCTCGCTGGTGCAGGGCGCCACAGTGGCGTCCACGCCGGACAGGCGGATGATCTCGGATGCAAAATCATACCAGGAGCAGACTCCCTCGCCGGTGCAGTGGTACAGACCATATTCGTGGGTGACGCAGAGCTGCAGGATCTCGTGTGCCAAGTCCACGGCGTTGGTGGGGTTGCCCCGCTGGTCGTTGACCACCTCCAGCTTACCAAACTTTTTGCCGGCATTTACGATGGTCTTGACAAAGTTTTTGCCGTAGTAGCTGTAAAGCCATGCGGTACGGACGATGAAGTGCCGGTGGCAGAACCGCTCCACGTACTTTTCGCCCATGAGCTTGGTGGAGCCGTAGGCGCTGATGGGACCGGGCAGGGTGGCTTCGTCCTGAGGGATGCCGCCATTCTCCCTGCCGGAGAACACATAGTCGGTGGAAACGTGGACCAGCCGTGCCCCGGTCTTTTCTGCCGCCTGCGCCAGATTCCGGGGACCCAGAGCGTTTGCCTTAAAGGCGGTGTCGTGGTTCACCTCGCAGCCGTCCACGTTGGTGTAGGCGGCGCAGTTGATGATGACGTCCGGGCGGTTGCGGCGGACGAACTCGTCCACCATCTTATAGTTGGAGATATCCAGCTCCGGCAGGTCCACCGGCAGCACGGTGGCGTTCATCAGCTTTTCCGGGATGGGTCCGATCTCGCTGCGACCCTCCCGCAGCTGCTTGAGGATCTCGGTGCCCAGCTGCCCTTTGCAGCCGGTAACAATGATTTTCATAACAGGTCTCCTCGTTTGTGATCAATAACGCAGTTTGCCGTCTGCCACGTTCTTCAGGTGCTGCCCGTAGGGGCTCTTGCCGTAGCGCTGGGCGCTTTCCAGCAGGGTGTCCCGGTCGATCCAGCCATACTTGAAGGCGATCTCCTCCGGGGCGCTGATCTTGATGCCCTGACGCTTCTCGATCATCCGCACAAAGTCCGCTGCATCCACCAGACTGTCCATAGTACCGGTGTCCAGCCATGCAAAGCCGCGGCCCAGCAGCTGCACATCCAGTTCATCCTGCTTCAGATACATATCGTTGAGGGTGGTGATCTCCAGCTCGCCGCGGGCAGAGGGCTTTACCTGCTTTGCCATCTTTACCACGTCCTTGTTGTAGAAATACAGACCGGTGATGGCGTAGTTGGACTTGGGGTGCTGGGGCTTTTCTTCCACGCTGAGCACCTTGCCGTCCTTATCGAACTCCACGATGCCAAAGCGCTCCGGGTCCGGTACATAGTAGCCGAACACGGTGCAGCGACCTCTGGTCTCAGCGTTGGTGACGGCGGTCTTGAGGATCTTGGAGAAGCCGTTGCCATAGAAGATGTTATCGCCAAGGATCATGGCGCAGCAGTCGTCCCCAATGAACTCCTCACCCAGAAGGAAAGCCTGTGCCAGACCGTCCGGAGAGGGCTGCACCTTGTACTGCAGATGGATGCCGTACTGGCTGCCATCCCCCAGCAGCGCCTCAAACCGGGGCGTATCGGTGGGGGTAGAAATGATGAGGATATCCTGGATGCCTGCCAGCATCAGGGTAGACAGGGGGTAGTAGATCATAGGCTTGTCGTAGACCGGCAGCAGCTGTTTGCTGGTGACCATGGTCAGCGGGTAAAGTCGGGTGCCGGCACCGCCGGCGAGAATAATGCCTTTCATACTTGTGCACTCCTTTTTTCTCATAAAAAGATGTGCAGCTTAATTCAAAGCGGAGCTGCGTCCGCTGTAAACAGATTCAGGGACCGTCTCCCCTGCCCAAAGGCAAAAGAGGATAGCGGCTCACTTTATTTTACTATCAATTCACATAAAATGCAAGGAGGAATGATATCCTGCTGCCACAGAAATGCTGTGCCGATGCAGCGGGGGGCGGTACGGCGCTTTTTTACGGGGGCGTAAGGGCAGGCGGCATCTGCAGCGGTGCTGCAGGGGCAGCTTTCTGTTTGCCGCCAACGGCTGGGACGCTCCGCTGGGCCAGAGGTGGGGAGGGGTGTTCCGACTCCCCCCTCCCTACCTCTGGACTCCACCCTCCCCGCAACGGGTCAAGGGCTGCTCGCCCTTGACAAGCCCAAAGCAGTGGGCTCCACCGGAAAAAACTGAAGATTCACGCCTCTTCGGCGTGAAGATCTTTTAACCGTTTTTTCCGGCTCCGCCGATCTATTCCCCCCGTGACGGAGAGGGTCTACTCCTCAGCAAGAGTTCTCGCCCTCTCAGTCAAAGCCTAACGGCTTTGCCAGCTCTCCCAAAGGGAGAGCCTCTGGCGAAACCGCACACTTTGCACTTGAACCGACAACTTTACCGCTATACCAAGGGCTCCCCCCCCCTTTGGGGAAAGACTCCCCCGCTCCGGGGGAGGTGGCACGAAGTGCCAGAAGGGGAACAGGTGGCTGCGACCGTAGGGAGCAGACGGATGAGGGTTTGCCTGCTTTCCGCAGCGCCGCCGCTTCCGCAGGAAGCAGGCGCTGCAAATGCCGTTCCCGGTCACGACCCTTCCTGTGAAAATGGAATACCGGAGCGTCCGCAGACGCTCCGGTATTCCGAAATTTAAAAATCTATTTCCGCTGAATATGCCCAGAGCTAAGCGGAGGGCATTTTAAGCTGCGGTGTGCCGCCCGGTGCCACGCATGGATGGCGGTGTACTGGGGCACCAGATACGCCTTGCCCCGGGTGCGCATCTTCTGGGTCAGGTCTGCGTCCTCCACATACATGAAGTAGTCCTCGTCAAAGCCCCCCACTGCCTTGAACACCTCCGTATCCACCGCCGAGAAGCTGCCGGTGCAGAACTCGATCTCGGTGGGCTGGGTCAGGTCCGCCTCTGCCATCAGATAGTGCTCATTGCACTTTGCCCAAAACTTCAGGCAGGGCAGCTGCCGGTACACCATGGCACGGACACTGCACCGGCGCAGGGGCAGGCGCTGGGGTCTGCCGTCCGGGAACACCAGCCCCGGGCGGGTCATCACCACACCGGGATGCTGCTCCATCCAGTCCGCCAGATCGCTGAGGGTATCTGCAGTGAGCTGGATATCCGGGTTCAGAATAAAGTGCACCCGGCTGTGCAGCAGGGACAGCACCGTGTTGTGTCCGGTGCCAAAGCCGCCGTTTTCCAGCCGCCGCAGCACCTCCACCTTCTGCCCCGGGCAGGTGCGCAGGGTGCCGTCTGCAGCGGCGGCGGCAAGGGTCTCCCCGCTGCCGTCGGGGCTGGCGTTGTCCACCAGATACAGGGTCAGAGGGTAGCGGCAGGTGTGGTCCAGCACGGTCTGTGCCGCCTGCAGCGCCTCCTGCGCCCCGTTATATACTACGATACAAGCCGATAACTCCACTGGGTTCCCTTCCTTTCTGCCGGTCACTCCAGCGGCTGGATGTCAAAGCTGAAATCCTCTTTCATCCGGTCAAAGTTGGGGTTCATACAGGGGTCCCCGGCGGCAAGCTGCTTTGCCCACCGCTGCTGGAACCGCTTTACCTCGGACTCGAACCGCTTGCGCTTTACCGGGTCCTCGTCCAGACCCCGGCTCTTGCTCTCGTAGTGGTACAGCTGGGCAAAGGGGGTAAAGACGTTGGTGTAGCCTGCCTCCCGGACCCGGACGCAGAAGTCCACGTCGTTGAAGGCAACGGCAAAGCTCTCGTCCAGACCCCCCACCTGCTCATACACTGCCTTGCGCACCATGAGGCAGGCGGCGGTGACGGCGTACACATCCTGTGCGTAGACCAGACGTCCCATATAGCCGGGGTGTCCCACCGGGAAGTTCTTGTGCATATGCGCTGCCAGCGTCAAAAAGCCAAAGCCGATGCCTGCATGCTGGATGGTGTTGTCCGGGTACAGCAGCTTTGCGCCCACGCAGCCCACCCGGTCCTGCTGGGCGTACATGACCATCTCCTCCATCCAGCGGGGGGCGATGACCTCGGTGTCATTGTTCAGCAGCAGCAGGTATTCGCCGGTCGCCGCCTTGGCTCCAAAGTTGTTCAGGGAGCTGTAGTTGAAGCCGGTGCCCTGCCAGTACAGCACCTTCAGATTTTCCGGGTGCTCCTTCTGCAGCTGGTCGTAGCAGCGGAAGGTGGCAGGCTCCTTGCTGTTGTTCTCGATGATAATGATCTCAAAGTCCGGATAGGTGGACCGGCGGTAGATGGATTCCACGCAGGTGCGCAGGTCCGAAGCATGGTCGCAGCTGGGGATCAGGATGCTGACCCTGCCGGGCTTGGTGATGGTGTAGTCGGTCTTGTAGAAACCCGGGGTATCCGGGATCATGGACACATCGTCCACCGGTACCCCCACCCGCTGGTAGTGGGCACGGAGCGCCTTCACGGCAGATTCCAGACAGTACATCTTGGCAGAAATATTACTTGCCACGCTGGTGGGACTGGATCGCCAGTAGTAAAGGATGTGGGGAATGTGGACCACCTTCTGCGCCTGCTCGGTGAGACGGAGGTAAAGGTCGTAGTCCTGACTGCCGTTGAACTCTGCCCGCTCGTCTCCGCCTACCTTTGCCAGCAGGGCGGCGCTGAACACGCTGAGGTGACAGATATAATTGTTGGACCGCAGGTTGTCCAGCATATAATCCGGCTTAAAGTGGTACACGGTGAGATGGTCGATGCCCCCTTCAAAGGTCACCTCATCGGTGTACACAAAGTCCGCACTCTGTTTTACAATGGCATCTGCCACATACCACAGTGCACAGGGGTGAAGGATGTCATCGTGGTCCAGCAGGGCGATATAGTCCCCGGTGGCAAAGGCAAAGCCCTGATTGGTGTTGCCGGCAATGCCCTCGTTGCGGTCCAGCTTTTTGTACCGGATGCGGCTGTCGGAGGCGGCACGCTCCAGCACGGTGCGCCCTACTTCTTCCTGCTGCCCAGCGTCCACCATACACAGCTCCCAGTTCTGGTAGGTCTGGTTCTGCACCGAGTCCAGCAGCTCCACAAGGAACTGCTGAGGAGTGTTGTACAGGGGCACCACGATGCTGATCTTAGGACCTGCCGGCTGTGCCGCCGCCTGCTTCACCAGCAGTTCCGGGGTGGCAAAGCGGTCTGCACGCATGACCTTGCCGGGGAAAAGTCTGCCGTACTCCCGCCGTGCCTTTGCCTGAGCACGGACTCCGGCGATGCCTACCCGGCGCAGGGTGGCAAAGAACACAAACAGGGGGAAGGTGTGCCACAGCTGCCGGCACTTGCTCACCAGATACCGCAGCGGCCAGCTCAGCTTCCAGAAAGTGGAATTGACCACCCCGTTGAGGGTCTTTTCCAGGCTCTGCTCGTGGCTGCGGCTCAGGGACAGGTCACTGCGCAGCCGTTCCAGCTGGGCAGACTGTTCCTGTGCGGTGTGCTCGGCGTTCCACAGCCGCTCCCGCAGCCCGTCCAGCTCCTTTTCGTAACACACCAGCTGGTCCTCCGGCGGCAGCGGCTCGCCCTTGCGGAACAATGCGGTCAGCTGTCCCCGGGCACGGTCCTTCCAGTCAAAGTCCCGGACGTAGCCCTTCTGTGCCAGCTGTGCGGCGCAGGAGGCAAACGCAGTCTCCTCCCCGCACACCAGCAGCACCTGCTGTCCCAGTGTTTCCGGCAGCGGTTCCCACGCCGGGTCCTCCATCACCAGCAGCGCCGGGGCAGCATCGGTCAGCACTGCACCGGAGTGTTCCAGCTCCTGTTCCAGCACTCCCCTGCCACCTGCCACCTGCACACTGCCGGGGGCAAGCTCCCGCAGGATGCGCTGTGCCAGCTGCCGGCAGCGCTGGGTCTCTTTTTTATTTTCCTTATTTTCCTGTTCCAACTCCATGCCTGTTCTCTCCACTTCCGGGGCGGCTCAGCCCTGCCCCGGTTCCTCCATTGAATTCACAAACGTGTATAGTATACCAAATCCCGCCCCATTTGAGAAGCAGAGGACGGAATTTTAGCCAAACAATCCCCGCAGCCAACCAAACAGTCCACCGCCGCTGCTGCCCTGGGTCCGGATGGATGCCCCCGTATAGTAGTGCTTCAGGATATCCCGGTAGCCCATCTTCTGCTCTGCCGCATAGCCCACAGCGCCGCACTGACTCATGCCCACGCCGTGCCCAAAGCCGTAGTAGGTCATGCAGGGGGTGCCGCTCTGGTCGGTGCCAAAATCGAAGCAGTACCGGGACGAAACGAACTGGTTGATGTAGCGGTAGCTGCGTCCGTTGGACACAAAGGTGTTGTACAGCACATACCCTCCCAGACTTTTGTGGCTGGTGTCGGCGCTGACATAGGGCGCACCGGTACGGCTGTCGTTGTACTCCACATATGTGTAGTCCTTGCCGATGCACCGGCGCAGAAGGTTGTGGTACTGCTCCTCGTAGGGGCTTTCCACGCTTTGCAGGTAGGGCACATCGGTGCCCCATGCGTCCCGGCTGGCGCAGGTGCCGTACACGCCGGTCTGGGTGTTGTAGCCGGCACTGGCAGACCACACGGCGTCGCAGACGCTGCCGTTGTACACCAGCACCTCATTCTTTACCGGCTCCACCGCCCGGCGGATCGCCTCCCGGGTGGAGGCAGGGATGCTGCTCACCGGGGTGTAGATCAGAGCGTTGGCGGAAGAACCGTACTGCTTCTGGTACTCCAGATAGGAGTGGATCGCCACCGCCTGCGCTTTCCACGCCTGCTGGGCGGCGCCGGAGCTGACATAGCTGCCGATGGACCCCAGCTCGGTGTAGGTGATGCCCACCAGACAGTCCACCAGATCCAGCGTCACGTTCCGCCGCAGTCCCTTGCCCTTGATGTTCAGATAGGGCAGGGTGATCTTATCCTTGGAGCCGAAAAGCCAGCTGATGCAGTTTTCCTCCTCCACCGGGATCAGGGTGGTGTTTGCACCGCCCATGGTGGTAGGGGCAGACGGGGCGGCAGGCAGTTCCTGCTCCGCAGCTGCGGCTGCCGCCGGGATGCACAGGCAGAGCACCGCTGCCAAAAACGCCGCCGCTGCACGGCGGAAGAATGTACGGGTAGTATGGTTCAAAGGGATCCCCTCCTGTTTTTGCAAAATGGATACCTTTATAGTGTAGCACAGCCCGTGGCTCCGGGCAAGAACCGGACTTATGTTTTTTGGCAGGCTGCCGCACCGGCAAAAAATTTTTTCTTGATTTTATCCGCCGAATTCGTTATAATAGCTGTGTTGTTGAATATGCGCCGGTGTGTCGGAATGGCAGACGAGGGGGACTCAAAATCCCTTGTGCTAATAACACGTGTGGGTTCGACCCCCACCACCGGCATAAAAAGGAAGCCCTCCAGCTTGTCTGGGGGGCTTTCTTTTTATCTGCGGCGTGTGAGCGGGTCGAACAGCACGACCCTGCA
>SFDE01000038.1 GCA_004558805.1 Faecalibacterium prausnitzii
GGCAGCACCCCTTTGGCACACGACTTTGCTTGCAAAGTCTAGTGTGTTACACCTTGGTTCCGGCTGATGCGGAAAAGGGGCTGCGAGAGGCTCCGGCAAACACCTGTTCTGTGGCAGAAGGATGCGCGGATGGGCATGGCATCTAATGGTTTCTGCCTACCCAGCGCAGGCTTGCAGAGGAACCAATGGTGTACGTTCTCCCGTCCTGCCGCAGCAGCGTTTCTCCTATAAGGCGCAGGGCAAATGATCAGCGTCTGTGCTTGCCCCGGTTGCCTGCAAGTGTCCCCGGTTTCAGCATTGCCGTTTTATAAAGAATCTTCTTTATCAGCTTTCTTTCATCTTCTGTCAGCTTATCGTAGTTGATGCCGATTGCCTTCAATGCCGTTCGGATCTTCTTTTCATCCGCAGACCCTTCAAGTTTCTGTGCATCCTCCAGTTCCTTCATCAAGTTATCGACCATTGCACCATCCGAAGTAGTCTTGTCCTTGCGGTGTTCCGTCTTGATGTTTTTCAGGATAGCCACCAACTCATCATACAAGACCCTGCCAAAGTACTCATCTTCATCGATCTGCCCCAACTTCAAGGTGCTCATGTACAGATCGTTTTCATCTGCTGCATACTTCTTTTTCAGCATTTGCCGGGTCGCTTCCAGACCGGCATTGAGGTTTTGAATGTTTGCGCTGACATATCCATCCACATAGATTTCCAGATCGGTCATGAACCGCTGGAAATTCTCATGCACGATCAGCTCGCACAGCAGCCGATGATTGAATTTTCCATTCCTTAATACGTCCACTGCGCCATCGCTCAGATGCAAGTCCGAAAGGACTGCATCTGGGCGTTTTTTGTTTTCCGTCACACCCAGCAGGTAATCCGTGGTCACGCCATAGAACTCAGCCAGTGTTGTCACCGCATAAATGCTGAGGTCGGTCACATCGTCGCTCTCATATTTCGACAATGCCGATTTGGACAGACCCGTCTGCTCTGCCAGCGTTTCCAGCTTCAGATTCCGCTCCACACGCAGGTCTTTGAGCCGTTCTCCCAGTGTCAGCTTGATGTTCATGGTCGCACCTCCGATGTTTTTTGCACAGTATACCACTTCCGGCGGTTCCTGTCCATAAGCGTGGAATTTTGCAGTTTCTGCACCTGTTTTCCGACATTATGGATATATTAAGGGCTTCCCGCGAAAGCCCTCTGAAATATCTTTCATAACAGGACCTTGACAACAGAATGACCGTCCGAACTGCCCAGACCGCCAAGACCTCCCATCGGGGGAGCGAGCGCCCTGCATGGGGCCGACACAGAGTCCAAAAAGATTTCCTGTCGGGAGGCAGCAAGGGAGACCGGCTTTGAACGTGGCAGGGATCAAATTGATTCGTGCCAGAGCCTTTGACCAAAGGAGAAATTTTGAGTTTATATCAAAAGATCAAGTCCGCCATCACCGTTCGGCAGGTGGGAGAGATGTACGGCATGGAGCCAGACCGCCATGGCATGGTGTGCTGTCCGTTCCATTCCGACAGCGACCCCAGCATGAAGCTGAACGACACCTATTATTATTGCTTTGGCTGTGGAGCCAACGGAGATGCCATCGACCTCACCGCCAAGCTGTTTGACCTGAACCCCCGGCAAGCCGCCGAGAAACTGATACACGACTTCGGGCTTGACCCGGACAAGCCGCCCGCCAATGCCATCGCCCTGCCGCCGCCCAAGCGTGGTCTGACGGACGAGCAGTGGGCAGACATCGCCTACTGCCTGCGAGTATTGACCGATTATCTTGACCTGCTGCACGACTGGCGAGAGCGCTACAAGCCTGCCACCCCGGAGGAACCGCATGACCCACGGTTTGAAGAAGCCCTCCACATGACCGAGACCATCGAGCACCTGACGGACTGCGTTGCATTTGGAACACCCCAGCAGAAGGCCGCTGCCGCCTCACAGCTGCTGTCCGGGTCGTACCTGCTGATGCTGGAGGAGCGCACCGACCACCTTGCTCTGGCAAAGTGCGCCTAATAATTTATTCACCCGAAGTGGTGGGTCTCACCGTGAGACCCACCACTTCACTTTTCTAAAGGAGAACCACCCTATGAAGAAAAACATTTCCCGCAACCCCTTATGGCCGGACTGGTACAACGGAAAGAAGATCGATGAAGTCCAGTTTGGCCGTGCCTTTCTGGAACAGTGGCCGCTGAAATGCGTCAACGGAACGCTGTACACGCTGGACGGCCCGGTGGAGGACGAGAGCGAGATCAAGCAGCGCATCTTGGAGAACATCGAGGAATATGTCACCTCCGGCCTGTCCAAAAAGGTCACCAACATTCTGGAGACCATCAAGCTGCTGGCTTTTTCCGACCCGTTCCCCATCGAGCAGGACTGCATCCACCTCCAGAACGGCGTGTACCATCTGCCGGACGGCTCTTTTCAGGAGAGCCGCCTGTTCTGCCAGAACCGCCTGCCTGTGAGGTATGACCCCAAAGCCGCCAGCCCTGACCGCTGGCTGACCTTCCTGCACGAGCTGCTGGACGATGCCGACATTCCCACCTTACAGGAGTATCTGGGCTACTGCCTCATTCCCAGCACCAAGGGGCAAAAGATGATGCTCATTGTCGGCAAAGGCGGTGAGGGCAAGTCCCGCATCGGGCTGGTACTGAAACGGCTCATGGGAGATGCCGCCAGCAATGGCAGCGTCCAGAAAGTGGAGAATAACCGTTTTGCCCGTGTCGATCTGGAACGCCGCCTGCTGATGATCGACGATGACATGGACATGAACGCCCTGCCTAAAACAAATTATATCAAGACCATCGTGACCGCCGAAGCCAAGCTGGACTTGGAGCGCAAAGGTGTCCAGAGCTACCAGCGCGACATCTACGCCCGGTTCCTCTGCTTCGGCAACGGTGCGCTGACCTCGCTGTATGACCATTCGGACGGCTTCTTTCGACGTCAGCTCATCCTGACCACCAAGGACAAGCCTGCTGACCGCACGGATGACCCTTTCCTTGTGGAGAAGATGTGCGCCGAGTTGGAGGGCATCCTGCTCTGGTGTCTGGAAGGGCTGCATCGCCTGGTGCAGAACAATTTCCGCTTCACGGTCAGCGAACGAGCCGCCGCCAACGTGGACACCATCAAGCGCAGCAGCAACAATGTCATCGACTTCATGGAGTCCGAGGGCTACTTCCTCTTTAAGGCAGACTACTCCATCAGTTCCAAGGAGTTCTACGACATTTACAAGCAGTGGTGCGAGGACAACGCCTGCCACAGCGTATCGGCGATCCGTTTCAGCGCGGAACTGCGTCAGAATGACCGCCGCTATAACCTTGAAGCCACCAACAACATCTATCTGCCCGGTGGCCGCAGGGTGCGGGGTTTTGTAGGCATCGAACCGCTTGTCCACCCCTGTCCGTAAAAAGTGCATTTTTTCACGGAAGAAGTTCGTACAACCTGTACGGTCTGTACTTGTACGCACCTGTACGGCGAATTGAAGAAAATTAAGACGTGGAATCGTTTATATTTCGGATTTCTGTACACCGTACGAACCGTACAGGTTATTTGAAGTCCGTACAGAATTTTTGTACACCCCAAGAAGGAGCGTAATCTATGAAAGCCCAATATGGAACTTGTCGGGGCAACGCCCCTCCATCTTGCTGTCGCAAGACCGTTCTGTCGCTTAAAGTCCCCACTGGGGACTTCATTGTTCCGCTGCGCTCCACAAACGCGAATTCTTCGATTCAAAAAGTACAAGGGACCTGCCATCAGCCCCATTGAAGCCCACAATGAGCGCACCAAGGAGCAGTACGCCAGCAACCCGGATATCGACACGAACCGGAGCCGCTACAACCTCCATCTGGTGCAGCCGCAGGGCAGGTACCGGGAAGAAGCTGACCGCATGATCACGGCGGCTCATTGCCGTGTCCGCAAGGACAGCGTGCGGGTGGTGGAGGCTCTTGTCACCGCCAGCCCAGAGTTTTTCAAGGATAAGACCAACCGGGAGATCAGGGCGTACTTTGCGTACGCCCTGAAATTTTTGGAGGGCAGACAGTGCACGGATACCTTTCTCTCTGCTGTTGTCCACATGGACGAGAAAACGCCCCACCTGCACCTCTGCTTCGTGCCCCTGACTGCTGACGGACGGCTGAGCGCGAAAGAGATCATCGGCAACCGCAAGAATCTTGTGAGGTGGCAGGACGAGTTCTGGCAGCACATGGTCAAGCAGTACCCGGAGCTGGAACGGGGCGAAAGTGCCAGCCAGACCGGGCGGGAGCACATCCCGCCCCGCATCTTCAAGGAGATGACCCAGCTGACCAAGCAGAAGGAGCAGTTGGATGCCCTGCTGGTGGGTATCACCCCCTTCAACGGCAAGAGCCGTGCAGCGGAGATCAGCAAGGTGCTGGACAGCTATATCCCCAACGTGACACGGATGAAGGACCAGCTGCGAAAGTACAACGTAGCCTTCACCAAGACTGCCGCCGAAAATGAAAAGTTAAAAGAGAAGAACAAGACGCTCTCTGCCTCGCTGGACAAAGCGAAGGAAGGGAGCGTCTTGAAGCGTCTGGAGGATGCCAAGCTGCGGCAGGATTACGAAGCCGCCCTGAAAACGCTGGACAGCATCCCGCCGGAGGTCATTCGATTCTACGAGAACCGCACGCAGGAGCCTGCGATGCGCCATGATAAGTAAGGAGCAATGCCTATGTGTAATAAAATGTACGAGAATGTGAAATCTTTGGATTATACGAAAAAATCCTTGCAGTCAGACTCTGATCCGGCTACAATGGAGGTGGTCACTCGAACCAATGCCGTCAAGTCTCCGACCAACAGCCCTGAGACCACAAAGCTGGTGTACACGGTAAAGGAGGTCGCGCAGATGCTGGCCATCAGCCAGCGTGCCGCCTACAACCTGTGCAACAGCACCACCGAATTCCGTGTCCTGCGGGCAGGCGGAAGCATCCGCATCCCGAAAGACAGCTTCGATGCGTGGCTCTACCGGGCAGCTTGATAAGGAGGCAAATCTATGGCATATATCACGAAACGCGGCAGCTCTTACAGTGTCCGCTACACCTATCAGGACGAGCACGGCAAGAGCTGCGACAAATGGGAGAGCTTTCCCACCAAAGAGGAGGCGGTAAAACGCCAGAAGCAGATCGAGCATGAGCTGGCGACCGGCAATTTCCTGATCCCGTCCACGGTGACGGTGGCGGAGTTCCTGATGGATTGGCTGCCCAAGCAGTGCAGCAAGCACAAGTGGGCACCCAAGACCTACCAGTCCAATCTGGCGCTCATTCAGAACCTCATCATCCCTTATATCGGGGAGATGCAGATGCAGAAGCTGCGGCCCTACCACATCGAAGCCCTGTACGACACCCTGAGCAAGACCCCCTGCGGACAGTATGTGGGCGGCAAGCGGCGAGACCTCTCGCCCAAGCAGCAGAAGCGCACCCTCTCCGGCACTACCCTCCATGAGGTCCACCAACTGCTGCACAATTCCTTTCTGCTGGCGGTGGAGTGGGGCATCCTCGTTAAAAGCCCTGTCCCGGTGGAAGCGCCCAAAAAGACCACCCAAGAGCGCAGCATCTGGGAGGTGGAGGAGATGCGGGCAGCGTTGGACAGCATGGAGGACCCCATCCTGCATCTGGCAGTGCACCTGACACTGGTGGGTGCACTGCGGGAAGGGGAGGTGGCAGGTCTGACCCCGGAGGACATCGACTTTGATGCCGCCAACGGCATGGGCACTTTCACCGTCAACCGTTCCATGCAGCGGGTGCAGAAGGACACGCTGGCACAGGTGGACAAGGGCTGCATCCTCCGCATCTTCCCGGACAAGCTGGAGGGCAGCAAGAC
>SFDE01000023.1 GCA_004558805.1 Faecalibacterium prausnitzii
ATGAAAGCCCCAGTGGGGCTTTTAAGCGACAGAACGGTCTTGCGTAGCAAGATGGAGGGGCCTCGCCCCGACAAGTTCGCGTTTGCGCAGCGGAGCGGAACAATGAAAGCCCCAGTGGGGCTTTTAAGCGACAGAACGGTCTTGCGCAGCAAGATGGAGGGGTCTTGCCCCGACAAGTTCGCGTTTGCGCAGCGGAGCGGAGCAGTCAAAATCACCGGCTGAGCCGGTGGCTTGAGTAAGCCCTAGAAGGGCATAATACTAGCAAAGCCCCTTAAGGGACCACGAATGGGTCTGTCAACTGCATTCCTTTCTCGTGGCAGGCCCCTCAAGGGGTCTTTTTATTTACGCCTTAGTTTCCTTGCTACCCGTAAACGGGTCCACGAACTCCTTAAGGCTCAACCGATCGGCAATCTGGTCCTGTTGCAGTTGATTTTTAATGTACTCTTGGATTTTCTTTTTGTTCTTTCCTACCGTATCCACGAAGTATCCCCTGGCCCAGAAATGCCGATTGCCATACTTATACTTCAGATTTGCATGTCTGTCGAAAATCATGAGACCGCTCTTTCCTTTGAGATATCCCATGACGTAGAAAATGCTGTACTTCGGTGGAAAACTTATCAGCATATGGATATGATCAGGGCAGACCTCCGCTCCAACGATTTCAATACCTTTTTGTTCGCACAACTGGCGCAGTATCTGCCCTATATCCTTTTTGATCTGACCGTAAATTACCATTCTCCGTTATTTCGGTGCAAACACTACATGGTATTGACATCTCCACGTGGTATGGCTTAAACTATCTACGTCTTTGTTATCTTTCATTTCAAAGAGAAACCTCCCTGTTCCCAGAATGTGGTTGGCAAACCCACATTCTATTCTACGGGGAGGTTTCTCTTTGTCTAGGGCTAAAGCCGTTTTTATTCCACCAGCAGAGCTGGTGGTTGTCGCTCGCTCAAGCTACCCAAAACAAAAGATCCGAACCTTTCTCCTATCAAGAAAAGGTTCGGATCTTCATTGTTTGGTGCGGATAAGAGGACTTGAACCTCCACCGAGTTGCCCCGATTAGAACCTGAATCTAACGCGTCTGCCAATTCCGCCATATCCGCATATTCTGTTTTGTTCGTGAGCCGTGACGCTCGGAACGATAGTTATTATACCAGATACAAAAGAAATGTCAAGCAATTTTTTAAAATAATTGCATCTATTTCAGATTCGTCATACTTTCGTCAAAAAATCCCGCTGCAAACCGGTTTTTCGGCGCACAACGGGACCAGAAACGTTTTATTCTGCTGTTTTCGGGGGCTGCTTTTCCGCTTCTTCCTCGACCATGCGGTAGCCCACCCCCAGCTCGTTGAGGATGTAGGCGTTGCTGCCCGGGCGGCTTCCCATCTTTTTGCGGATATTTGCCATGTTGACCTGCAGCTTTTTGGTGCTGCCCACGTCCGTGTCGCCCCAGATGGCACGGACGATGGCGGCATAGGTCATGACCCGTCCGGCGTGCTGGGACAGGAACGCCACGATGTTGTACTCCGTCTGGGTCAGGCGGATCTCCTGCTCATCGATGTACACCTTGCGCCGGTCGTAGTTGATCCGCATTCCCTGCGCCCGGAACTCCCCGCCGGGGGCGCCCCCTGCGGCGTTCTGGTAGCGGTTGAGCCGCAGCGCTGCCCGGACCCGTGCCAGCAGCTCGCCGGTGCCGAAGGGCTTGGTGATGTAGTCGTTTGCTCCCAGATCCAGCGCTTCGATCTTGTCCCTCTCATCGGTGCGGGCAGACAGCACGATGATGGGGGTCATGTACTTCTGCCGCACGGTGCGCACCAGCTCCAGACCGTCCCGGTCCGGCAGTCCCAGATCCAGGATCACCAGATCCGGGTTGTGGGAGGCGAACATGGTCAGCCCCATGGTGCAGGTATGTGCCACCAGCGCCTGATAGTCGTTGGTAGTCAGCAGCATCTCGACGAAGCTGCTGATATTCGCCTCGTCCTCTACGATCAGGACTTTGAATTTGTTATTGCTCATCTTCTCCATCCTCCAGTTCAATTTCCTCCGTCTCCAATGAGAAACGGATCACAGTACCCTCCCCGGGGCGGCTTTCGGCGCTGATCTCCCCGCCGTGCGCCTTGATGATGGCAGCGCACACCGAAAGCCCGATGCCCATGCCATGCTTGCCACTGTCGGCAGGGGCGGAGGGGTCGGTGCCGCCGGTGCCGGAAAACAGGGTCCGCAGCTTCTCCCGGGGGATACCGCAGCCGTCGTCCCGCACTTCAAACACCGCACGGCTGCCCAGAATAAACACCCGCAGGGTCAGAGTCTTCATGCCCTCGGCATGAAGAGCGGCATTTTCCATCAGGTTCATCAGCACCTGCCGGATCAGCATGGAATCCATGGGGATCACAATAAATTCCTCCGGCAGTTCCACCTGCACCGGTATCGCCGGATAGTGCTTTCCAAACTTCACCAGCACCGCATCCACCAGCTCTTCCAGCACAGTGGGAGTCTTTTGCACGGTCACCTTTTCGCTATCGATCCGGGTGATGGACAGCAGGTTTTCCACCATGCGGTTCAGCCACTGGGCGTCCTCGCAGGCATCCTGCAGCAGTTTCAGGGTCTGCGCCTTGCCCAGAGAGTCGTAGTTTTCCGCCACGGTGGAGCACGCCCCGTAGATGGAGGTAAGGGGGGTGCGCAGATCGTGGGACACCGCCCGCAGAAGGTTGGCACGCATCTTTTCCTTTTCGCTTTCCATCCGCAGCTGCTCCTGCTTCTTGATCCGGGTGGTGAGGGTGCTGGTCATGATAGATACCACCAGCATCACCACACCGGAAAACAGGTTCTCCGGCAGGGTAAAATTGAAGGCAAGGTAGGGGGAAAAGAAAGCAAAGTTTACCGCCAGCACGCTGATCAGGGAGGTGCACACTCCCCAGAAATAGCCGTCGGTGTACATGGAGGTGACGAACACCGCCAGCAGAAAGATCAGCATTGCCACTCCGTCGATCCTGCCGGTGACCTTCTGCACCACCACCACCGCCACACACGCTGCGCACAGGGCGCACAGCATCCGTACAGGATCCTTCCACCAGGGTTTCTGTTTCATCCGCCTGCATCCTTTCCGCTTTCTACAATTTTCCAATATAAGATTATACCATAGTTCCGCCAAAGAAACAGCAAAATTGACACTTTCGTCCCCCCGTAGTAAAATAGCCTTATCTACTTTATTTTTACAAATAGTCAGGAGTACAACTATGCTGTATTTTGAAAACGACTACTGCGAGGGCGCCCATCCCGCCATCCTGCAGAAGCTCATCGACACCAACTTTGACAAAGTGCCCGGCTACGGCACCGACCCCTACTGCGCCAGCGCAAAAGAAAAGATCCGCGCTGCCTGCAGCGCCCCGGAGGCGGATGTGTTTTTCATCTCCGGCGGCACCCAGACCAACGCCATCGTCATTGCCTCCATGCTGAATCGGTGGCAGGGGGTCCTTGCCGCTGCCACGGGACACATTGCCGGGCACGAGGCAGGTGCCATCGAGTACACCGGGCACAAGGTCATCTCCCTGCCTGCCCATGAGGGCAAGGTCAGTGCCGGAGATGTGGAAAACTGGTGCGCCACCTTCTATGCCGATGCCAACCACGATCACATGGTCTTCCCCGGCATGGTGTACATCTCCCATCCCTCCGAGTATGGCACCCTGTACACAAAGCGGGAGCTGGAAGAGCTTCACGCTGTGTGTGCCCGGTACCACATGCCCCTGTTCATGGACGGCGCACGGCTGGGCTACGCCCTGACCAGCGAGGGCACCGATGTAACTCTGGCAGACATTGCCGCCCTTACCGATGTGTTCTACATCGGCGGCACTAAGGTGGGTGCACTGTGCGGCGAGGCAGTGGTGTTTCCCCACGGAGCACCGGCGCACTTCATGACCATGGTCAAGCAGCAGGGCGCTCTCCTTGCCAAGGGTCGGCTCATGGGTATCCAGTTTGATGTGCTGTTCACCGATGACCTTTACACCCGCATCAGCCGGAACGCCATCGACACCGCCAACGCCCTGAAAAAGGGTCTTGCCGACAAGGGCTACCAGTTCTTCATGGACTCCCCCACCAACCAGGTCTTTGTGGTCCTTTCCAACAGCCAGCTGGCTGCGCTGGAGGGCAAGGCAAAGTTCGGCTTCTGGGAAAAGTACGATGACAGCCACACGGTCATGCGCATCGCCACCAGCTGGGCGACCCACATGGAGGAGATCCAGGCTCTGCTGGAGCTGATGTAACAGTATTCCGCCCCGGAGTTTATGCAGGATGTATGTTGCATTTTAAGGCATAATATGGTATCTTTGATATAGACTTTTTGTAAGGTTTGCTATGCCGGAGCACAGGATGGATGTGCTTTGCATTTCAGGCTAAAATGTGAGAAGAAGGAAGGATTTTATTATGGGCTTTTTTGATAAGCTGTTCGGCAGCAAGTCCAGCCAGGACGATTCCGTCAAGTTCGTGAACCAGAGCAAGACCGTTCTGGCTCCCCTCAGCGGCAAGGTGATCAAGCAGGAAGAGATCCCCGATGAGACCTTTGCACAGGGTATTCTGGGACCCGGCTGCGGCATCGAGCCCACCGGCACCACCGTTTACGCTCCCTTTGACGGCACCGTCAATCAGGTTGCCACCACCCTGCACGCTGTGGGTCTCACCAGCAAAGACGGTGTGGAGATCCTGATCCACGTGGGCATGGACACTGTGGAGATGCAGGGCAGCGCCTTCAAGGCTCTGGTAAAGGAAGGTCAGTCCGTCAAGGCTGGCACCCCCTTGCTGAAGGTGGATCTGGACGCCATCCGGGCTGCCGGTCACCCCACCGCTACTGCCATCATCGTGACCAACGGTGATGATCTGGGTGAGCTGACTATGCTTGCCGAAGGCGATGTGCCTGCCGGTACTCCCCTGCTGAAGTTCTGATCCTGTTTTTCCTATACCAATAAAGGCGTGCACTTCCCACAGGAGGTGCACGCCTTTTTGTCCGTTTTTCAGCTGTTCCAGGGCTGGGGCTTGCTTTCCACCACCCTGCCCGGCTGCTGCAGTGCCTGCTCCATCAGTAAAGACAGGTAAGCATCCTGCAGCGCCTCTGCCAACGGATAGACCTCTGCTCCGCCGGCAAGATAGTCCTGCATCCGGTCCAGATAGCAGGCAATGGCGGTCTCGTCCTCGTTGAGACCCGCCTTTTGCGCCTCCAGCACCAGAGGTTCCTGCACCGGTGCCAGCTGTCGGCACACCGGCTCCCCCGCTTTGTCCAGACAGCGCAGGGTGTCGTCGTAGAGCTCTCCCCGCTCTCCCTGCACACTGGTGTGGGTGCTGCGGAGGAAGGAGTGATACTGCACCCCGCAGAAGTCCAGAAACGCCGTGGCTCCACCGGCAAATTCCAGGGTGTGCTGCTGCAGGTCCTTTTCCACCACGCTGCCGTTTTTCACCACTCCCCAGCGGGAGTCGGTCTCCACCACCCGGTCGGTCCAGCGGCGTCCGGTGATCTTTACCGGCTGCTGTCCCGCCCCCAGAAACCGCCGTGCCAGACTTGCTCCGTGGTAGCCGTGCGCCACCGACAGCCGGGCAAAATGCACCGGTCCCAGCACGCCGCTGCCTGCGGCGGCAAGCCGCCCTGCCAGAGTGGGGTATAGCCAGTACTGTTCCGCCACCTGCAGCTTTGCCCCCTGCCGGTGCAGCTGCCACAGCTGCCGCAGGGTGTCCTCTTCCAGCGCAGCGGGGGTCTCGCTGAGGACCGCAAAGCCCCGTTCCAGCCACTGCCGGCTCACGTCGGCAATGGACGCCTTATTCACCGCCACCACCACAAAGTCCGGCTTCATGGCGATGCACTCCTCCACCGAGGTGGACACCGGTGCGCCGTATTCACGGTGCATCTTTTCTGCCTTTTCCGGTGTGCGGCAGAGCATGGCGCAGACTTCAAACCGCTCGGGCAGCGCCTGCGCCACCCGCAGGTAGAACAAAGACCGCCAGCCCGAACCCACAATGAGATACCGCAGCTTAGCCATGGCGTTTTTCCTCCTGAATATGTTTTTGCAGCTCCTGCTCAAACCGCTCTGCATCCAGCGGCAGGGTGATCTTCTGTCCCAGCCATGCGGACAGGTAGGCGGCGTCGGTAAGCTCCAGCGCCCGCACCCCTTCTACGCCGGGAGCGGTCAGCGCCTCCCCGTGAAGGATCGCCTCGCCAAAGTTGCGGAGCATGGCGGGGTAAGGCTCCTCCTGCGCACCAAATTCTTCGGTGGTGCGGGTGGTCACAAGCTCCTGCCGGGCGGTGCAGTCTGCCCGGCGGCGGTAGGTCTCCACGTCCTCCCCGTAGGTCTCCACCGTCAGGGTGTCCTCCTCCAGCAGGGCGGTCCCCCTGGTGCCCACCACCCGGAACCGCTCGGTGTAGCTGCCCTCGCCGGTGGTGAGGATAAAGGTGGCGGTGCAGTTGTCCGGGTACTCCATCAGCAGCGTTGCCTCGTCGTCCACCGCAAATTCGTTATACTTACCGTAGGGGATCATGGCATAAATACTCTGGGGCATTCCAAACAGCCACTGCCAGATGTCCAGAATGTGCTGTCCCTGATTCAGCAGAGCGCCGCCGCCCTCTCCCGCCCAGCTGGAACGCCAGCTGCCGGAGCGGTGGTACATCCATGTGCGGAAATACCGGCTGTTTTCCAGCTGGATGCGGCGGACCTGTCCCAGCTGCCCGCTGTGGACCAGCTGGTAAAGGCGCCGGTACTTCCGGTAGCGCCGCTGGTGGAACATCATGGCAAATACCAGCCCGCTTTGCTCCGCTGCCCGGTTCATTTCCAGCGCCGGGGCAAGG
Source organism: Faecalibacterium prausnitzii (assembly GCA_004558805.1). Taxonomy (GTDB): domain Bacteria; phylum Bacillota; class Clostridia; order Oscillospirales; family Ruminococcaceae; genus Faecalibacterium; species Faecalibacterium prausnitzii_M. The sequence goes on from SFDE01000023.1 coordinate 6,827, forward strand.
GAGGAGGCAGAGGGCTTGTCGCACAGCACATGCTTGCCATGGGCAAATGCCTGCATCACCAGCTCCGGGTGGAGGCTGTGGGGGGTGACCACCAACACCGCTTCAAACTCCTGCTCATGGTCGTACAGCTCCTCCACGCTGGAGCACACCCGCACCGTGGCAGGCAGGGTATCCTTTGCCCACTGCTGCCCCTCGGCATGGCGGCAGACCACCGCCGCAAGGGTCAGGGGCAATGCCTTGCCCTCTGCGATCATCTGGGCGTATTTGCGTCCCATGGTCCCGGTGCCAATGATCGCCGTTTTTACTGTCTGCATGGTTTTTCTCCTTTTTTCCGTTTTGTATTCCCTTCAGCTGTGGAGGACCGCCTCAATGGCGTCCCGGTCCAGCCCTTCTCCGATGACGATGAGCACGTCCTGCCCCTGAGGGATGGGGGCAAGGGTCTGCCCGGCGGCGGTGGCATTCAGTTCCAGCCAGCCATCCCCCTCCGGCGCAAAGCCCTTTACCCGCAGCACCTGCCCGCAGGCGGGGTCTGCAAAGAGCCGCTTTGCGGCGGCGCCGAGCTGGTCCGGGGTCAGCTTCTGCTCCAGAAAACACAGAGAGCTAAAGGTCTGGTGGGGATCAAAGTGCAGCTTCTCGCAGCTTGCCTGTCGGCTGCCGCAGGCGGCAACGGCGGCAAGGTCTGCATCCGTAAGCGTACTCCAGTCCTTTGTCAGGATCTCCCCGGGGGCAAACTTCCGGGAACAGCGACAGCCTTCCAGCGCCCGTGCCAGATGTGCCTTTACGGCATCCTGCTGTGCCGGGTCTGCCAGCTGACTGCGGCTCAGCAGCACCATCCCGGCGTTAGCGGTCTCGGAGGCAAGCAGGTATTCCGCTTGCGGAGAAAGCTGCTGCGGCAGCAGGGCGTCCACAATGGCAATGACGCTGCCCACGGAATACCACCGGTCCAGCGGGTCGTCCCGCAGCACATCAAAGAACTCGTCCACATCAAAGATGCCGCTGGGCTCCACCACCACCCGGTCAAAGCCCCGCATTGCCAGCGCAATGAGCTTGGTGCGCATCCGCCGCTGGTGGGTGTCGCAGTCGCAGCCGCCGCTGATGGTCTCCAGATCGCACCGGGGACCCAGCAGGTCCTGCACCAGCATGGCATCCACGTTCACTGCGCCAAAATCGTTTTCCAGAATGCAGACGTTGTGTCCCTGTGCCACAAGATACTGCACATACCGGCGCAGAAAGGTGGTCTTGCCTGCCCCCAGAAAGCCGGTGATAAGGTCTACCTGTACCATAGTATAAAAGCCTCCCTGCCTGTTTGTGTTTGGTGTCAGCACCAGTATACCGCACTGCGTCCCTCAGCGCCAGCAAAAGAACAAAAAAGGGGATGCCCCACAGTGCAGCGGGACATCCCCCAAAGGATCACAGCAGATGGAATTCGGTCTGCTCATCGGCAAACACGATCTTTGCGCCGTCCGACAGCTGCACAGGGCTGTTTGCTGCCAGAGGCTGACCGTTCACCGTAGTGCCGTTGGTGGAGTGCTGGTCCTCCAGCCAGAAAGCGCCATCCTTAAAGAAGATACGGGCATGGGTGCCGCTGACCAGCCGGTTGGAAAGGGCGATGGTATTTTCCGGCTTGCGACCGATGACCGCACCGGTGCGGGAAGAGATAGTGAACATCTCGTTGGTTGCCAGCCGGGTGAGCATGGCACGCTTTTCCGGCGGAGTCATGAACACGGTAGCCTCGGTATCCTCTTGTTCCTGCGGAGCGTCCTGACCCAGGAACACCGTTGCCTCCAGCTCCGGGGAGACCTCCATTGCCGCCGGGGTCGGCACCGGCTGCTGCATGGGCTGCTGCATCGGAGCCACAGGAGGAACCACCGGCTGCTGCGCCGGCTGCTGCACGGGAGCCATAGGGGGAACCATAGGCTGCTGTGCCGCAGGCTGAGCGGCAGGGGCGTGCACCGGCATACCGGCAGGTGCCACGATGTTGCTGCGGTCCCGGGGTGCAGCAGGCTGCATGGGCTGGGCGGGAGCCATGGGAGGCACCGGACGATTGGGTGCCGGAGGTGCGTAGGGCTGTGCCGGGGCAGCGTAGCCCCCGGCGGGAGCGGAGCTCTTACTCAGCACTGTCAGCACCACCGCCGCAACATTCAGCAGCACTGCCAGCAAAAACATCAGCTGAGCGGGGCCACGATGGACAAAGGAGCGGTAAAAGCCGGGAAGGGCAGAACAAAGACTGTTGTAGAACACCTGCTGAAGGAACAGGCTCAGCATGGATGCGCCGCCGCTGCCCAGGGAGAAGGTCAGCAGACCGCACGCTGCCTGTGCCACTGTCAACACAAACAGAAACAGGATCAGGATCCATGTTAGCCCTGCACCGTTGTAACCGGCGATCTTGAAGAAGCTGAAGCTCTCGCTTTCCCCAAAGGCACTCACCGTGAGCACCGGCAGAAACAGTCCGATCAGCTGCGCTGCCGCCGCCCCAAAGGCGAGAAAGCCGGCGATCTTGCGGGTCCCTTCTGCCTCGTCGATCCGCTTTAGTTTGAACAATTCTTCCATGATATTCCTCCTGTTGTTTTCAGGTTTATTTATCCACTCCGTAGGCTCCACGATCTTTGTGGGACCCACGGATCAGATCCTCCGCTTCCGGCACAACTGCCGTGGTATTTTTACAGGACGTCCCCCAATGGCAGTCCTGTCTGCCTTATCTCCTTTACTATACCACGCTTTGCCCTGCCCTGCAAACATATTTCCTTCAATTGCAGCTCCGGCAGACAAACCGCCGCCTTTTTCCCGGTTTTGCCGCCGCTGCCTGTTCCGCCGGGACCCGGCATAGGGGCTTTGGGGGCGTTTTTATGGATATGCAAAACAAAAAAGCGTCCTGAATTTCTTCAGAACGCTTGGTGGTTGCGGGGGCCGGATTTGAACCAACGACCTTCGGGTTATGAGCCCGACGAGCTACCAGACTGCTCCACCCCGCGATATTTACTTTTCCGCTCTCAGCGGTTCTCGCCGACTGCTCAAGTATAATACCACACACCGGGGTGGAAGTCAACCCCTTTTTAAAAAAAATCGGATTTTATTTCTTTTTCTTCTTTCTGCGCACCAGCACCACTGCCAGCACCACCGCTGCGATCACCAGCACCGGCAGCAGGTAGAGCAGGATCACTGCCAGCTCCTGCAGTGCTTCCACAAAGGCGCTCCAGCCGTTGGACAGGGCGGCGGCAAGCCGTGCCCCAAAGCTTTCGATCTCCGGGGAGTAGGTCTCCACCTCATTGAGGCTGATGTTGACGGTGCACTGCCGCACCTGATCGCTGTACCAGTCCAGCTGGCTCTGCCAGCTTTCGATCTGATACTGTACATCGCTGAGGGAGGACTCGATCTCCAGCAGGTCCGCAAGGTTCTCTGCCTGCTGCTGCAGCTGCTGCAGCCGGGTGCGCCGCGCTTCCAGGTTGGCAAGCCGTGCTTCCACATCCATATACTGGGTGGTCACATCCTCTGCGTCCTGACTTTTGTAGGTGACCCTGCCTGCGGCAGCAGCAGCCTCCAGAAAGCTCTGGTAGTTGTCCGAGGGCACACGGCAGGTCAGGCTGGCACTGCGTGCAGAATCTGCCCGGGTGTACTCGCTGCCGGATTCCAGATAGCCGCCTGCAGCGGTCAGCGCCTGATCCAGAGTCTGCCGTGCCTCATCGTAGTCCCGGCTTTCCAGCGTCAGGCTGGCGGTGTAGATGATCTTTGTGCTGTCGGCAACGCTCCGGTCCTCCACCGGGGCGGCATCCCCCGCAGACAAGGCACCGGCTGCCGTATTGGCACTGTTTTCCAGCACGTAGCCGTATTCTGTACCGTCCAGATCCACGGTGGAGCGGTCCGCCGCTCCCAGTGCAGGGACACTTGCAGCAGAGTATTCCATCACGTTGCTGCTCTTTGCCCCCATGCTCAGCATACCGGTGTTCAGGGCACCGTAGCCCACCACGCACACCGCAAGGCAGGCTGCCAGAAGCCCCGCCTGCTTTGCAGGGAAACGGATCAGCTTCTTTTTCGGTTCCCTGCGCTCCGGCTGCGCCGGTGCTGCAGAGACCGGGCGGGGCATCATGGGCTGGTTCTTTTCTTCTTCGGTCAGCTGGTCGGTCATGGCAAGCAGCTTTGCCTTCAGGTCCTCCGGGACATGAAGCTCGTCTGCCTCCATCTTGTACTCATACCACCTCATCCTCGATCTCCTCCTTCAGCATCGTATGTAACTGCGCTCGGGCACGCCTCAGCCAGCTCAGCACCGTGTTGGTGGGCACCTTCATCATCCTGCCGATCTCCGCCGCCGTGTATCCTTCGTAATAATGCAGGTATACACTGTTGCGGTAGTTCTCCGGCAGGGTGCGCACCGCATCCAGCACACTGCCGTCGGGCATCTGCTCCGGTGCCGGCAGGTTCTCGTCCAGCTCCGTGTCCTTCTGGTACGCCGCCCGGGTCAGGTCCCGGCAGCGGTTGATTGCCACCCGCAGCAGCCACGCCTTGAGATGCTCCTCACTCTCAAAGCTGCCGTTGTAGTGCAGCAGTTTTTCAAACACATCCTGCACCACATCCTCGGCATCGGCTGTACAGCGGCAGTTGTGTACTGCGGCGCGGTAAACGGCGTCGCTGTACCGCTGCACCGCCAGCGCAAATACTTCGTTTCTGGTCATCTGTCCCATGGTTCAAATTACTCTCCTTTGATGCCTGTAAAAGGCTTTGGTGGGATACTGGACCCCACGGGGACATTTCACTCAATATACGGTCGAGCGGTCCCGTTCATTGCAAACCGGCAGAGAAAAAAAGCAGTTTTTTCCTGTTTTGGCTCCTGCCGCCTCCGGCGCACCGGCAATTCCGGTCCGATGCGCCGGAGACCCCGGTATTCCGGCATAAGTATAACATGAATACGCCCAAAACAAAAGGGCGACCCTCATCCCCTCCGGTATACCCTTTGCAGCAGTGCCACCCGCTGGGCAAGAAAGCTCTCCGCCCGGGGGTGGTGCTGCCAGCACTTTCCGGCAGTTGTCTGCACAAGCTTTCTGCCCAGTGCGGCGGGGTCGGTGTCCATCCGCTCCACATCCTCCACCGTCAGCTGCACCGTCAGCCCCGCCGGGCAGTCCGGTACCGGCGGCAGGGGGTCGGTCCACATAAAGGGCGGCAGCAGCTGCACTGACACCACCGTGCGGGTGCACTCATCTGTAAGCAGCAGGGCGGCAGGTGCCCCCTCCGGCGTCACATGGAGGCTGCTGTACAGCAGCTGCAGCTGTCCGGGGGCAAGCAGCCGGGTGTAGCCCTCTTTTGGCTCCGGGGAAAGGCGCAGGTACTCCCTTGCCTCCTCCAGATAGATATGCCGTGCCGGGGCACGGAGCGCCGCATAAAGCCCCGGCAGGGCAAAGCTGCCGGTACGGTCCAGTGCCTGCTGCGCCAGCAGATAGAATTCGGTCAAAGGATGCGCAGGGTCCGGCTGCGGCATCCCGAAGTCCGGACGGGATAGATGTCCTCCGCCCATGGGAAGTACCTCCTTTATCAAACATAAAACTATTTTTTAGTATACCTTTTTTCCCCTGCAAAAAACAAGGGTCCTGCAATTGTAAACCTCTGCTCAAATTCATAGTTGACCATTTGCGTCTTCTGCCGGTATACTTTTCCGTAGCTGCTATTTCACAAATCAAGACAGAGGGGAATCTATACTTATGAAAAACAAAAAACTTACCACCTACCAGATGGCTGTCACCGCTCTGATGACCGCCGTGATGTGCGTGCTGGGACCCCTGAGCGTTCCCATCGGTGCCGTGCCCATCTCCCTGACCAATCTGGTGATCTGCTTCACCGTCTGGCTGCTGGGCGCAAAGCTGGGCACCCTCAGCGTGGCGCTGTATCTGCTCATCGGTCTGGTGGGCGTGCCGGTGTTCTCCGGCTACGGTGCCGGCATCGCAAAGATCGCCGGTCCCACCGGCGGCTATCTGGTGGGCTTTCTGCTCATGGCGTTCATCGGCGGTCTGTTCATCGAAAAGAGCAAGGGCAACCCGGTGATCTCCGGCGTGGGTCTGGTGCTGGGCATCGCCGCCAGCTATGTGCTGGGCACCGCATGGTTCGTATTCCAGATGAAGTGCGAGCTGAGCCACGCTCTTGCCGTGTGCGTCTACCCCTTCATCGCCTTTGACCTTGCCAAGGTGGTCATCTCCTGCGTGGTGGGTGCGCTGCTGCGCAAGCGTCTGGAGCAGGCAGGGGTGCTGAAGCTGCAGAACGCCGTCTCGGAATGATCCGCCGTACCTTTTAAATTAAAGCAACGCAATACGCCGGACCGGCTGTAGAGCCTCTCCGACAGAAAAGAGACAGACTCCCTCAAAAGGGTCGCCTGTCTCTTTTTTGCCGGGCAAAGCGGCGCTCCCGTCGCACTTCCCGGTCCGTCCCGGACATTCATACAAAAAGCAAAGCCACGACAAAACCGCATTTATAAACGGTTCGTCGTGGCTTTTGTCGTGGTCGGAGTGGCGAGACTCGAACTCGCGGCCTCCTGCTCCCAAAGCAGGCGCGCTACCAACTGCGCAACACCCCGTGATCGGCGGCACGGCTGCACCGCCGAGATATAGTATATCGTTTTTTGTGCGGTTCGTCAATATCGAACCTTTGGCGGCATTTCCGGTCAGTTGAAGGAGCGGAAGCCCTTGCCGATGATCTCGCTGGAGTTGACGATGGTGATAAAGCTGTGGGGATCGTTTTCCCGCAGGAAGTTCCGCAGCTGCAGTGCCTGCCGGCGGGTAAGCACCGTCACCAGCACGCTGAGCTCGTGGTGGGTGTAGGCACCATATGCCTTTTCCACGGTAGCGGAGCGGTTCATTTCCTTGATGATGAAGTCCAGAATGGGCTGGGGGTTGGAGGTCATGATGGTGCACACCTTCCGCAGGCGGATGTTTTCGATGGCACCGTCCACCACGAAGGATTTGGCGATGAGACCCAGGATACAGTAAAGACCCGTGCCCATGCCAAACCGCCATGCGGCGGCAAGCACGATGAGGATATCACTGACCATCAGTGCCCTGCCGATCTCCATGGAGGTATACTTTGCAAGGATCAGTGCCACAATATCGGTACCGCCGGTGGAAGCGCCGATGTCAAAGACGATGGCAGCGCCCAGAGCAGGCAGAAAGACTGCAAATACCAGATCCAGCATGGCATCCCCGCTCATGGACAGGTTGGAGGGGTACAGCCACTCGCACAGCGAAACATAGAAGGAAAGGGCAAAGGAGGAAAAGATGGTCCAGCCCATGCACCTGACTCCCAGAAAGATAAAGCCCACGACCACCAGCACGATGTTGATGATCCACATAAAGCCGCTGACGTTGATCTTGGGGAACAGGTCCGCCAGCAGGATGGACAGACCCGAGGTGCCGCCAAAGGCGAAGTGATTGGGGTTCTTAAAATAGACGATGCCCACTGCCGTAAGGAGCAGTCCCAGATTCAGCAGTGCAAAAAAATTTAAATCCTTCAGCAGTTTTTCTTTGCTGAGTGCTTCTTTTAAACCATGCATGGTGTTCCTCCCGTTAAAAAGAATGTAAAGTCTCCCTTACACCACGCAAAAATATACTCCGGTATATCCATTCTGTCAAGCATAACCGACAAAGTTCTGCAAATCGACCTGTCTGTGCCGCCATCCTGCCCTTTTCCGGCATCCACTTTTGGGCACATCACTTGAAGAAAATACGAAAATGGTGTATTATATACTATTATTATGGCTGTTTGTGTGCCGCTGCTGCATCAGCACCGACACGCTGCCTTTGCTAAGCTGCTGTTTCTGGCAAAGTCCTGCCGGAAATTGCCATAAGGAGACTGGGGCACACCGGTGTCCCGACAGGGGGAATTTACATGGCTGACAAAAATTTTCTGACCGAGATCATTGACGCCGACCTTGCCGAGGGCAAGGTCAGCGAGATCCATACCCGCTTCCCGCCGGAGCCCAACGGCTACCTGCACATTGGCAGTGCCAAGGCGATCTACATCAACTGGTCCATTGCCAACCAGTACGGCGGCAAGTTCAACCTGCGTCTGGACGACACCAACCCTGCCCGGGAAGGTGAGGAGTACGTCAACAGCATCATCGAGGACCTGCACTGGCTGGGTGCCGACCCCAACGGCGGCATCTTTTACGGCAGCGACTACTTTGACAAGTGCTACGAGTACGCCGAGAAGCTCATCAACGAGGGCAAGGCATACGTGGACGACCTGACCCGGGACCAGATGCGGGAATACCGGGGCGCCGACGCCGGCAAGCCCTCCCGCCCCTCTCCGTGGCGGGACCGCAGCCCGGAGGAGAACCTGGACCTGTTCCGCCGGATGCGTGCCGGGGAATTCCAGGAAGGCGAAAAAACCCTCCGTGCCAAGATCGACCTGGCAAGCCCCAACATGAACATGCGTGACCCGGCGATCTACCGCATCAAGTATGCGGAGCATCACCGGCAGGGCAACAAGTGGTGCATCTATCCCATGTACGACTTTGCCCACCCCATTCAGGACGCCATTGAGGGCATCACCCACAGCATGTGCAGTCTGGAATTTGAGAACCATCGTCCCCTGTACAACTGGGTCATCGAGAACATCTTTGGTTCCGAGTTCCCCAAGCAGCGGGAGTTTGCCCGGCTGAACATGACCAACACGGTCATGAGCAAACGCTACCTGCGGGAGCTGGTGGAAATGGGCATCGTGGACGGCTGGGACGATCCCCGGATGCCCACCCTCTGCGGTCTGCGCCGCCGGGGCTACACCCCCACCTCCATCTTCACCTTTGTGCGGGAGGCAGGCATCTCCAAGTCTGACAACCTCATCGACATGCGCCAGTTGGAGGCTTGCATCCGCAGCGAGCTGGACCTGACCGCTCAGCGCCGCATTGCCGTGCTGGAGCCGGTAAAGCTCATCGTGGACAACTACCCGGAGGACAAGACCGAGTACTTTGACGTGGCAAACAACCCCAACCGGGAGGCAAACGACGCCACCACCCGGAAGGTGGCTTTCAGCCGGGAACTGTGGATCGAGAACGAGGACTTTGCCGAGGTGCCGCCTCCCAAGTTCAAGCGTCTCACCGTGGGCGGTGAAGTCCGCCTTATGGGTGCCTATATCGTCAAGTGCACCGGCGTAGACAAGAACTCCGACGGCAGCATTGCCGCCATCCACTGCACCGCAGACCTGGAGACCGGCAACGGCAACCCCGCCGACGGTCGTAAGGTGAAGGGTACCATCCACTGGGTCAGCGCCGCCCACGCCGTGGACGCAGAGGTGCGGCTGTACGACAAGCTGTTTACCGAGGCAAACATGAACGGCATCCCCGAGGGCAGCGACTACAAGGACTACCTGAACCCGGAAAGCGTCATCGCCCGCACCGGCTGCAAGCTGGAAGAGAGCCTGAAGGACGCAAAGCCCGGCGACAAGTTCCAGTTCGTCCGCACCGGCTTCTTTACCCCGGACAGCAAAAATCCCGGCGTCTATAACCGGGTCGTCACCCTGCGTGACAGCTTCAAACCTGCAAAGTGATCATCTTCTCCAAAGGAGCGTCTGATTTTTCATGCTAAAACATCTGACCCGAAATATCGCCATCATGGCGGTGCTCACCCTCATCATGGGCGTCGTGCTCAAACTGTATATTGCCAACACCGGCACGGTGCCTGCTGCGGATAACGCCACCCACTACACCGACGGCAGCTACACTGCCACTGCGGCGGGCTATCTCAGCGAGGTCACGGTCACCGTTACCATCACCGGCGGCAAGGTCACCGGCGTGACGGCGGATGCTTCCGGCGAGACCCCCGCTCTGGGCGGCGCTGCTGCCCAGCAGCTGGCACAGCAGCTTACCGAGACCGGTTCCACCAGCGGGGTGGATGCGGTCTCCGGCAGCACCCTGACCAGCAACGCCGTGCTTGCCGCCATGGAGGACTGCATGGCGCAGGCGGCGCAGTAATTCCCCCACACAGCAAAGGACCGGCAGGGCATAGGCTCTGCCGGTCCTTTTTCTCCCGGCAGCGTTGCCGCCGGGTGGGTTTTATGCTACAATGACACTATTACCATCACAAGAGCTGGAGAACGCCCATGGAATATTATGTTGCCCCCATGGAGGGGCTTACGGACCGCGTATGGCGGCAGGCACATCAGAAATGGTTCGGGGCGCAGGGTGCGCCGTCACGGTACTATGCTCCCTTTCTCTCACCCCCGGAGAACCGGGTCCTTATCAAAAAAAAGATGGCAGAGCTGGCACCGGAGGCAAACCCCGGGGTGCCGGTGATCCCGCAGCTCCTTGCCAAGGACGGCGAGCTGGCAGCATGGATGATCCTGCAGCTGCGGGAGCTGGGCTACCGGGAAGTGAACCTGAACTTCGGCTGCCCCGCCGGTACCGTCACCGCCAAGGGCAAAGGCTCCGGGATGCTGCGGGACCCTGCCAAACTGGACGCCTTTCTTGCCGCCGTGTTTGCCGGGGCGGAGGGTCCCATCTCGGTAAAGACCCGGCTGGGAGTGGACAAGCCGGAGGAGTTTGGGGCGATCCTGGACATCTACCGCCGCTACCCCATCTGTGAACTGACCATCCACCCCCGGGTGATGCGGCAGCTCTACCGGGGGCAGGCAGACCGTGCTGCTTTTGCTGCCTATCTGCCCGGATGTACCATGCCGGTATGCTACAACGGAGATATCACCACTCCGGAGCAGCTGCGGCAGCTGGAGCAGCAGTTTCCCGGGCTGTCCGGCGTCATGGTGGGGCGGGGCATCATTGCAGACCCTGCCCTGCTGCGGGTCGCCCGGGGCGGCGCACCGGCAAGCCGGGAAGAGCTGCAGGGCTATCTGGACCAGCTGTATCAGGGCTACACCCAGCTGTTTGGCAGCGCCGGCTGCGCCGTCAGCCGCATGAAGGCGCACTGGTTTTACCTCATCCACCGGTTTGCCGGCTCCGAAAAGCTGGAAAAGCAGCTGCGGAAGGCACGGGAGCCATGGGAATACGAGGTGTTGGTGAACCAGATCTTCGCCCTGCCCATGAAATAAAAAAGCCCCGCCGTCCCAAGGGCGGCAGAGCGGAAAAGGACCTATGCACTCAGACGTTCAGATAGCTGCGGAGCATAGCCTGCAGCAGATCGTCCCGATCCACCTTGCGGATCAGGGCACGGGCATTTTTATAGGTCGTGATATAGGTGGGGTCTTCGGACAGGATATAGCCCACCAGCTGATTGACCGGATTATAGCCTTTTTCCTTTAATGCGTCGTACACCTGCTGTACGATCTCGTGGATCTCATAGTCCTTTTTATCGTGGATGGAGAAAATAGCAGTTGCGTTATCCACAAAATGAACCCCCTTTGGATGAATTATATCTCATTGTACACGAATTGCGCCTAAACTTCAATATAATCGCCCCAAATTTGCACATATTGCCTAAAATTTCCACAAATATTCATGCAAGATGAAGGGTGCCACGCCCCTGCAGAGGGGCAGAAGGAGGAGATCATGCTCTACGGCATCGGCTGTGACCTGTGCGCACTGGACCACATGGAAAAAAGCCTGCGGAGCCCCCACGCCGCCGCCTTTGTGCGGCGGGTGTTCGGGGAGGAGGAACGCCAGGCACTATCTCTGGACCAGAGGCTGCCTGACGGGCGCAGCGGGATCCACCAGCTTGCCAGCGCCGCTGCGGATTTTGCCGCCAAGGAAGCCTTCCTCAAGGCGGCAGGCACCGGGCTCCGGGAGCCCTTTGCCTTGTGTGAGATCCAGGCGCTGCGGCGGGAGAACGGCGCACCCTTCTACCACTTTACCGGCGGCACTGCCCGGTGGGTAGAGCAGCAGGGTCTGTGCGCCCACCTGTCCCTGAGCCATGACGGCGGCGCTGCCATGGCATTCTGCGTGTTGGAACGGGAAAGCTGACCGCCCCCTGTGCATACAATGAAATATCCCCTGCGCTGCATAAGCCGCCGCCTGCCGGTCCATACTGAACACAGGAACCGCAGGCTGGACGCCGCCCACACATACAGCGGGGACAGCCTCCGATACTGCAGGGAGGGAGATTCCATGGAGGTACACAGAGGAGAAGTTTTTTACGCCGACCTTTCGCCGGTGGTGGGGTCGGAGCAGGGCGGGGTGCGCCCGGTGCTCATCGTGCAGAACGAGATCGGCAACCGTCACAGCCCCACCGTCATTGCCGCAGCCATTACATCCCGGCTGGATAAGGCACGTCTGCCCACCCACATCAACATCCGGGCGGCGGACACCGGACTTGCCAAGGACAGCGTGGTGCTGCTGGAGCAGATCCGCACACTGGATAAGCACCGCCTGCGGGAGCGTGCCGGGCAGATCACCCCCGAGGATCAGCGCCGGGTGGATCAGGCGCTGGACGTGAGCCTGGGGCTTACGTCCTACTAAAAATAAACAGGATACCGCAAAAGACCCCCGCCGATGGCGGGGGTCTTTGGTTTGTCCGGCGGTCAGCTGCCGGGCTTTTCTTCTTCGGTGCGTCCCAGATACCGCCACAGAGTGGTGCGGCTGATGCCCAGCTGCCGGGCGGCGGCGGCACGGTTGCCGCCGTGTGCCGCTACGGTCTGCTGCACCGCCTCCTGTATGATCTGTTCCAGCGTCCGGTCTGTGCCGGGGGTCGCCGCCGGGGCAGGGGCTGCTGCCCGGATGCTGCGCTCCTTTGCCAGCAGCTCCGCTACCGTGGTGCTCTGGACATAGGTGCCGGTGGTGACGGAGGCAAGGTTCCGCAGCAGATTCTTGAACTGGGTGTAATTGTTGGGCCAGGGGTACTGCCGCAGCATTTCCAGCGCCCGGGGCTCAAAGCCGGACAGCTGCTTTCCCAGTTCCAGATTCAGGTTGTTCAGGTACAGGCTTGCCAACGAGGGGATCTCGTCGGAGCGGCTGCGGAGGGAGGGCAGAGTCAGGGTCATGCCGCCCAGCCGCTCCCCAAAGGTGCGCATCACCGTCGGCACCGCCGCCCCCTCCTGCACTGCGCAGGAAAAGATCAGCCGCACCCGCCGTGCCAGACCCGTCTCCTCGATGACCGCCAGCAGCTCCTCTGCCCGGGCGGCGGGGATGGACTCGAAGTTCTGGAAGTACACCGTGTTGCCGTTGGCGTTCAGGGGAGAATTGTAGTGGTCCAGCAAAAAATCCCAGCTCCGGTCGTTCATCATGGCGCAGTTGACCACCACCATGGGGTGGTTGACCAGTGAGCTGTTGAGGTAGAGGTACCGGGCGATCTGCTCCTTGCCGGTGCCCGGCTCCCCGCAGATGATCACCGGCTGCTTCATCTGCGCCAGCGCCCGGATCTCGTTGTCCAGCGTACCCATCGCCCCGCTGAGGCTGTAAAAGCTATTGGTGAACAGATACTCGCACTCTCCCTTGTTCAGGGAGCGCAGCCCTGCCCGGTTGGCATGGAGGGGGATCCGGGAGGGCACGCAGTAGAACAAAAACCGCTGCCGGGTGTCCATCATCAGCTGCTGCGCCATGATGCTGTACAACTGGTCCCGCTCGGTGTAGTAGAACCGCATACTGCCGCTTGCCGGGATCTCCCGCAGGTGGGACCGCAGCACCATTGCCAGCTCTGCCGGCGGCTCGGTGGGGCTGGAATAAAAGGGGGTGCCGTCCTGCTCCAGCACCACCACCCGTCCGTTGTGCTCCTGGGTGATGCTGCGCAGGAAAAAGTTCTCCTGCCGCAGCCGCCCGAACCAGTTGCTCAGATCCACCGCCTGATCGATGGCGGCATGGATGCTCTCCACTCCGGAGGTGATGAGGAAGGCGTCAAAGCCCATCTGCCGGGCGATGGTGTGGGTGACCATGTCGCAGACTACCATGCGGTAGCCGCCCTGCTTGAGCCGCTCCAGCGTATGGGTCACCTGCTCTGCGCTGTGTACCGTAAGGATGTCCAGATCAAAATCCAGCAGGGTGCTCAGGATGTGCGCCGGTTCCGTGATGCTGGGAAAGCCCACGATGGCATAGAGACTGGAATAGTTCTGCGCCAGCTTGATGGTGCGCAGCACATCGTAGATGGAGATGGAGATGTCCACCACCGGCAGGTCGGTGACCTGCCGGATCAGGGCGGAGGTGCCGCCCCGGGAGATGATGCAGTCGTAGGTGTTGGGGGGCATCCGCTGCACGATGGTCTGCCCCTCCTCCAGATCGCCGGTGTACACGTCCAGCTGCACATTGGGGTACGCCTGAGCGGCATTCATCATTGCGGTGTGCATTCCCTCGTAGGGGGCAATGCCAAGGATCCGGGTGCGTGTTTCAACCATGACAGGTCCCTCCGTTCACATTTGATACCATTCTAGCATTTCCCGGCGCAAAAGGCAAACGAAAATCGTTCTGTTCTGCAACGTTTTGGCAAAGGTTTTGTGCCATTTTTTAAATTCCGTTCCAAATTAAAACGCTTTTGTCCTTCTCTTCCCCTGCAAACCCCCTCCTGAATCCGGCATAATGATACCATAAGAAACAATTTGAGAGGAGGAGCAACCCTATGCTGCTTCTGCTGATTTTAGCGGATGACTTTACCGGCGCTCTGGATACTGGGGTGCAGTTTGCCGCCCGAGGCATCTCCACCCGGGTCATTGTGGGGGATAAGGTGGACTTTGCCTCCCCCGACGCCCAAGTGCTGGTGGTGGACACCGAGACCCGTCACCTGCCCCCGGAGCAGGCGTATGCGGTCATTGCCCGGCTCACGGTGGGGGCGGTGGAGGGCGGCGTGCCGTTCCTCTACAAAAAGACCGACTCCGCCCTCCGGGGCAACATCGGCGCAGAACTTTCGGCACTGCTTACCGCCAGCGGGCAGCGGCAGCTGCCGTTCCTGCCCGCCTTTCCCCAGATCCAGCGCACCACCCAGGGGGGCGTACACTACATCAACGGGGTGCCGGTGACCGAAAGTCCCTTTGGCATAGATCCCTTTGAGCCGGTGCGCTATGCCAGCGTCACCCAGCTCATTGCCCAGCAGACCCGGACCCCTGCCGCCAGCTTCCCTGCCCTGCCGCCAGACGGGGAGGTACCTTCGCAGGAGGGCATTCTGGTCTTTGACGCTGCCAGTGCGCAGGATCTTGTATCCACCGGACAGGCACTGTTCCGTGCCGGAAAGCCCCGGGTGCTGGCAGGCTGCGCCGGTTTTGCCACTGTGCTGCCGGAGCTGCTGGGGCTGGGGCAGGATCATCCGGTAGAGCCCCCCAGACTGGACCCCCGGCTGCTGGTGGTCTGCGGCAGCGTGAACCCCATTACCCTGCAGCAGCTGGACGCCGCCGAGAAAGCGGGCTTTGCCCGGCTGCGGCTGACCCCCCGCCAGAAGTTGGACCCCGGGTACTGGCAGAGCGAAAACGGGCAGCAGCAGTTGGCACAGATCAACCAGATGCTTGCCGACAGCACCCGCTGCATCATCGAGACCAACGACCAGGGAGGCAACCAGCCCACGGCGGACTACGCCGCCGCTCTGGGGCTGGACCGGGAAAGGATGCGGGTGCGCATCGCCAGCAGCGTGGGACACATGCTGGGGGCGCTGTTTACCAGCCCGGAGCTGGGTACCCTGCTGCTCACCGGCGGCGACACCCTGTTGCAGTGCATGAACTGCATCGGGGTGCAGGAGCTGGAACCGGTGTGTGAGATGGAAAGCGGCGTTGTGCTGGCGCGGTTCACCTACCACGGCTGCACCCGCCATGTCATTACGAAATCCGGCGGCTTCGGGCAGAAAAACCTGCTGGTGGACCTGTCCCGGCGCATCGCGGAACTTTAAGGAGGAGAACTGTTATGCTGACTCAGTACAATCTCAAAATGCCCCATGCCGTCTACGGCGGCGAAAACGCCATGGACAACATCACCGCCATCATCAAGGCACGGGGGGCAAAAAAGGTGGCAATGTTCACCGATAAGGGCATCGAGGCGGCAGGTCTGTTTGCCCTGCCGGAGCAGGCGGTAAAGGCATCCGGCGCAGAGTACTATGTGCTGGACGACCTGCCCCCGGAGCCCAGCTACATGGCAGTGCAGAAGCTGGTGGACCAGTTCAAGGCATCCGGCGCAGACCTGATCGTGGCATGCGGCGGCGGCTCTGTGATGGACGCTGCCAAGCTGGCAAGCGTGCTGGTCACCGACGCCTACGGAGTCAAGGAGCTGCTGGATGAACCCGGCAGAGCACAGAAGTGTGTGCCCATCGTGCTGATCCCCACCACCGCCGGCACCGGCGCCGAGGTGACCCCCAACGCCATTGTGGCAGTGCCGGAAAAGGAACTGAAGGTGGGCATCGTCAACGAGAACATGATCGCCGATTACGTTATTCTGGACGCCCGGATGATCAAGAACCTGCCCCGGAAGATCGCCGCCGCCACCGGTGTGGATGCGCTGGCGCACTGCATCGAGTGCTTTACCAGCAACAAAGCAAACCCCTTCAGCGACCTGTACGCTCTGGAAGGCTTGAACCTGATCCTGAACAATATCGAAAAGGCGTGCGACGACCCGGAGGCTATGGCGGAGAAGAACCGGATGCAGATCGCCGCCTACTACGGCGGTCTTGCCATCACCGCCTCCGGCACCACGGCGGTCCACGCCCTGAGCTATCCTCTGGGCGGCAAGTACCACATCGCCCACGGCGTGTCCAACGCCATCCTGCTTGCCCCGGTGATGCGGTTCAACAGCGAGGACGCTGCCGTCCGTGCCCGCCTTGCTGCCGCCTATGACCACTGCTGCCACGAGGACACCGGCTGCACCACTGTAGATCAGAAAGCTGCGTGGATCATCGCTCGTCTGGAAGAGATCGTGAAGCATCTGGACATCCCCACCAGCCTGAAGGAATTTGGCGTGCCTGCCGAGGATCTGGAAGGTCTGGTCCACGCCGGTATGCAGGTGCAGCGGTTGCTGGTGAACAACATGCGTCCGGTCACCGCCGACGACGCCCGCAAGCTGTATCAGGAGATCATGTAAGCAGGAGGAAAAGGACCGTGAAGCTCTGTGAGATCAAAGGCATCATCTCTCCGGTGATCACCCCCATGTACAGCGACCCGGACCAGACCGTGAACCATGAGCAGCTGCGCCGACAGGTACAGCGGTTGCTGGCAGGCGGCGTCCACGGCATCTTCCCGCTGGGCACCAACGGCGAGGCATACGCTCTTTCGTTTAAAGAAAAGGAAGAGGTCCTTGCCACCGTCATTGACGAGGTAAAGGGTCGTGTACCGGTGTACGCCGGTACCGGCTGCATCACCACCGCCGATACCATCCGCATGAGCAAACGTGCCCAGGAGATGGGGGCAGACGCCCTGTCCATCATCACCCCCAGTTTTGCCCTTGCCTCCCAGAAAGAGCTGTACGACCACTACACTGCCGTGGCAAAGGCAGTGGACCTGCCCATCATCCTGTACAACATCCCGCCCCGCACCGGCAACAAGCTGCTGCCGGAGACGGTGCAG